>JAFXRC010000063.1 GCA_017526585.1 Fibrobacter sp.
GATAGCCTGCATCTGTTCCATGGTGTTGAAGTTGAAAGCCGGGATAGCGTAGCCACCCTTAACAGCCTTTGCAAACATTTCCCTGGTGTTCACCAGGCCGAGTTCCTTGTAAGAAACTGCCATTTGTTTTACCTCTTGATTTGATTGGCGACTTGCGCCGCCGGTTAAAAGTTACGGGCCTAAATTTAGTAAAAGTTGAGTGCTACGGCAAAATTTTTACTTGCATATTTGGCTCTTAGAGAATATTTTTAGGAGCGGGTGTTGGATTTATGGGGGTCTTATGAATTTTCACAGCCTGTTTTTGATGTCGATTCTGGTCTTGATGCCATTGGCCTATAGCTTTGCCGAGGGCCGTGTTTCTTATACGCTCCACAAGTCCGCGAACCCGACCGATGACGAACTGGATGCTTACAAGCGAATCACGACGGTCATGGATTCCGCTGTCTATATTTATAATAAATACACGAATCTCTCCAAGTACATCAATGTTTATTATTCTCCAGGTGTTCCAACCGCTGAGGCGAGCAGCAACGGCGATTTGCGTTTTGGCAAAGAACGCAGCTACATGTTCGTAGGGACTGCCATGCACGAAATGGCGCATACGATGGGCATGGGCACGACTTCTGAATACAAGGCGATGATAGATGGGGGCGTGTTCAAGGGGAAAAAGGCTCAGGCTCTCCTCAAGGAAATTGACGGCCCGAACGCCGAACTCCACGGCGACAGCCAGCATTTTTGGCCGTACGGTCTAAATTACGCAAGCGAAGTCAAGTCCGAGCAGGACCTCATTAACCATGCACGGATTGTCGAGGCCATGTACCAGGACATTTTCAAGGAAGCATTTTACAAGCAGGGGCGAATCAAGTCTCTTGGCAATTCCAAGTGCATGGGGATAACTGCGGACAATGCTCTGGAACTGATGGATTGCGCCGATTCTGCAACTTTTGTGAGGATTTTCTCGGTGGGCGACAATCCGGTTACTTACCGCATTGAGCTTGGAACGCGAGTCATCGATATTCCGAACGAATCGACGGCGGCGGGTGTGCGTGCAGCGACTTACGGCTACAACGGTGGAGCTCATCAGCGGTACGTGTTCGAAGGGGCTCCGGTGAATACGCCGAATGCGTTATACCTCAAGAATTTCAAGAGTGGCCATTACTTGCAAGCGGTAGGCACTACGGTGGTGCAGAATCCGAAAAAAAATTCAGACGATTTCATTTGGCAGTTGCGAGAGGAAGCTGTTGCCGACACAGGCAAGTCGGATAAGACGCTGTTGAAGCCTTCACGCAAAGTGGTGAACAAGGCGAACACGTCTGTCTCGGACCGTTTCTTCGATTTGCTGGGGCGTAAAGTCGAGACTATTCGCCGAGGGCTGTTTCCGAAACAGTAAACGACACCGTTTTCGCTGCATTTTCGCTCGCTGAATGGGCCGAAAATGCGAAAAAATGATACCAAATGAGACTAAATCTCCAGTTTGGTATCATTTTCTTTATATAAATTAAGCGTTTTTGCACGAGTTTGGGCTTTTTTTTCTGAAAAATGATACCAAAATACAAAAAATGCCATGTTTGGTAACATTCGTTTTGCACGATTGGCTCGTTTTTTGTTGAATAAAGTAAAAAAAGTGATACCAAAATGCCGAAAATGATTGATTTGGTATCAAAAAATCGCGAAAAACGACTTTTCGACGGTTCAAAACATGTTCTATGGCTCGTAGCTCTTTGCTGCGTTTTCTCGTCATCCTTCTTTCTACTGCCAACGAACCGCTCTTTAATCTCTCCTCTAAATTGCTATATTTGCGGCGTAAAATATTTAGGCTAAAAGAGGTCAAAATGCTCATTCTTCGTGGTACTCCGGCTCTGTCGGATTTCCGTCTGCAAAAGCTTTCATCTGATTTTAAGGCCGCTGGGATTCCGGTTGAATCTGTGTATGCCGAATTCCTCCATGTGGTGGATCTGTCCGCCGACCTGACCGCTTCCGAAAAGGAAACGCTCGAAAAGGTCCTTCATTACGGCCCGATGCGCGAAGTCAAGGCTCTCGAAGGTGAACTCTTTGTGGTCTGCCCGCGTCCGGGTACGATTAGCCCGTGGAGCTCGAAGGCAACCGATATCGCTCACATTTGCGGCCTCCCGGCAATCAAGCGTATCGAACGCGCCATTGCTTACTACGTGAAGTTTGAAGGTGCTGCTCCTGCTGGCGCTCGCGAAAAGATTTCTGCCAAGATCCACGACCGCATGACTCAGGCCGTGTTTGCCGATACTGCATCTCTCGAAGTGCTCTTCAGCAAGGAAGAACCGCGTCCGCTCAACGTGATTCCGGTGCTTACCGAAGGTCGCGACGCTCTCGTGAAGGCAGACAAGGAAATGGGTCTTGCCCTCTCCGCCGACGAAATCGATTATCTCGTCAAGAACTTCACTGAACTCAAGCGCAACCCGACCGACGTTGAACTTTACATGTTCGCTCAGGCCAACTCGGAACATTGCCGTCACAAGGTGTTCGGTGCTGAATGGACCATCGATGGCGAAAAGCAGGACAAGTCGCTTTTCCAGATGATCAAGAACACCTACCAGCTCCACAACTCCAACATTTTCAGCGCTTACAAGGATAACGCTGCCGTGATGAAGGGTGCCGTTGCTGGCCGCTTCTATGCCGACCCGCGCACGAACAAGTACGACTTCCACAACGAAGAAGTCGACATCTTGATGAAGGTTGAAACCCACAACCATCCGACGGCAATTTCTCCGTTCCCGGGTGCCGCTACGGGTAGTGGTGGTGAAATCCGTGACGAAGGTGCAACGGGTAAGGGTTCCAAGCCGAAGGCTGGCCTTACGGGCTTCAGCGTTTCGAACCTCAAGCTTCCGGGTGCAGTTCAGCCGTGGGAAAAGGACTTTGGTAGCCCGTCCCGCATTGCATCTGCTCTTGACATTATGATTGAAGGCCCACTCGGCGGTGCCGCGTTCAACAACGAATATGGCCGTCCGAACATCCTGGGTTACTTCCGTACTTTCGAACAGGAAGTCGATGCCCAGAACGGCAAGGAAGTCCGCGGTTACCACAAGCCGATTATGCTGGCTGGCGGTCTCGGCAACATCAAGCACCAGCACATCGAAAAGGGCCACATCGATCCGGGTGACCACTTGATCGTTCTCGGTGGTCCGGCGATGCTCATCGGTCTCGGTGGCGGTGCCGCAAGCTCTGTGGCTAACGGTGCCGGTAATGAGTCTTTGGACTTTGCGTCTGTGCAGCGCGAGAACCCCGAAATGGAACGCCGCTGCCAGGAAGTCATCGACCGCTGCTGGGCGATGAACGAAGAAAACCCGATTACGTTTATTCATGACGTGGGTGCAGGTGGACTTTCTAACGCCTTCCCGGAACTCGTGAACGATGGCGGTCTCGGCGGTAAGTTTGAACTCCGCAATGTGCCGAACGACGAACCGGGCATGAGCCCGTTCGAAATCTGGAGTAACGAATCCCAGGAACGTTATGTTATCGCCATTGCTGGTGACAAGCTCGATGTGTTCGACGCTATCTGTAAGCGTGAACGCTGCCCGTACGCCGTTGTGGGCGAGGCTATCCCTGAAAAGCACTTGACCCTTACGGACAAGCACTTCGGTACGACTCCGATTGACATGCCGCTCGGCGTGCTCCTCGGTAAGCCGCCGCGCATGATCCGCAATGAAAAGTCTCAGAAGCGCCCGCTCTCTTCTCAGGTGGTGCCGGCTGGTGTGACGATCAAGGATGTGGCACACCGCGTGCTCGCAAACCCGACCGTTGCAGATAAGACGTTCCTCATTTCTATCGGTGACCGTTCCGTGACGGGTATGATTTGCCGTGACCAAATGGTTGGCCCGTGGCAGGTTCCGGTGGCTGACTGCGCCGTGACGAGTGCAACGCTCGACACGTACGAAGGTGAAGTCATGAGCATGGGCGAACGCGCTCCAATCGCTCTTATTTCTCCGGCTGCCGCTGCCCGCATGACGGTCGCTGAATCTCTCACGAACATGGCTGCCGCTTGCGTCCCGGATATGGGCCGCGTAAACTTGTCTGCTAACTGGATGGCGACGCCGAACTACGAAGGCGATGGCGCTGACTTGTACGAAGCCGTGAAGTCTATCGGTATGGAACTCTGCCCGGAACTTGGCATTACGATTCCGGTCGGTAAGGACTCCATGAGCATGAGCACCGTGTGGCAGGACGAAAAGGGTAGC
>JAFXRC010000064.1 GCA_017526585.1 Fibrobacter sp.
CATGTCGCCCGAT
Organism: Fibrobacter sp.; assembly: GCA_017526585.1. Taxonomy (GTDB): domain Bacteria; phylum Fibrobacterota; class Fibrobacteria; order Fibrobacterales; family Fibrobacteraceae; genus Fibrobacter. The sequence continues at coordinate 14 of JAFXRC010000064.1, forward strand.
GGAAGCCGTCTTTTGCGTCGGGCTTTTCGATGTACACCTTAACGCGGCCGTCCTTGCCCATTTCGGAATGGACAATTTCAGCGTTGTCGTCAAGTGTCATGAAGGGGTACATCATATTGCTTGATGGCAATATAACATTTTCAGGCCTTGTTTGGCTAGTATTCATCTTTCCTCCCTCCGCCTACATGCATAAAAAGGCGGGGCTTTGATTGTTTTACACCATGCGCAAAAAATAGTTTTCTACACACTTGTGCACTAAATATAAATTACTAGATGGCGATTGTCAAGAGGTTTTAATTTTTTTTCTAGACTCACTCTTCTACGGCGCAATCACCAAAGACTCGGTTTAGGTCTTCAAGATTATTGCAAAGCATAACCCTTTCGCGAATATCGCGCTTGGTAAATTCCAGTCGTTTTACATGTTCTCCGTTCACACGAATGAGCTGGATTCTCCCGAACAAGGCGCATTCTTCGGCGTACTTTGCAAACGCCTTCGCCTTGCCTAGATTATCGCCCAATTCAGGGTTGTGCGGTTCTAACATATCCGCCACGTAAGAATCACCATCCTTGCGCACTATGATAAAGTCCGGATACATCGCCTTTATCTGATTATCCTTTTCATACGGAATTGCGAGCGAGAACGATTTCCGAGGAGGATTTCTATACCATGTAACAAAATCTTCGCGAGCAAATTCCTCAGCAAGAGTTTTCTTTTCCCAATTATTCAGTTTAAATTTTGCAAAACCATGATCATCGACGAAAAGATGCTTTTCAAACTTTTCGCCATCACGGTCCGTGCCCATAATCGTTTCCGGCAAACCGAATACATGCTTGGTAACCTCGGCAGAATTACTAACGATATCGTTGTATTCCTTCTTGAATTTTTCATCGGCGCCCTTGAGCAAGTTCACCTTACGGCGATAAGCATCATCAATTTCATTGAATCGCTTGGACGCGTAGCCATCCAACTTTCGCAAGCATTCGCTGTCGGCTGCAAACAAGATGACATCCACCTTGAATTCCGGATTTTCCCAATCGGCATCTGTCTTGGACGAACTGGTGATATAGAAGTTTCCGATTCCTGTTTCACCTAGTTTTTTATCAGCAAGTTTAAAGATTCGATCTATATCAGACTGCGCTGTCGCAATTGAGCCTTGAACTTCGTCTTGAATGGAAATTCCATACACGTCGAATATTTCAGACGACAACTTGAATTCGGTGATGTCCTTGGAAAGTTGTTCATATTTCCCGGACTTGCGGAGTCCATCGGCATAATCACGAATCAAGTCCACAATTTCCGTTTTGACTGTCCGCAACCCATCACGCCATATATCCGTCATTACCAGAACCTGAACCAAGGCAAACAGTGACGAAACATGATTTTTACTGATGCGGACGGAACGTACGTCGAAAGTATCAAACTCTGAATCGTTAATAAACTTGACTATAGACTCGCGATCTATGCCATCTTCTAAAACAACCTCCTCTTCAACCGGGACAAAGACTGATTCTTCTTTTTTACTAGTTGCCTCTTTAGGAGCATTCTTTGCAGCGGCATCTTTTGCAGCATTATATTCAGCGGTTGACTCCTTTACAGATGTTTCCTGTACAGGCATTTTTACTTCCGGAGCAGCAGGCTGTTTCGGAGAAGATTTTTCTTCAATTACAACAGGTATTACCACAGGTTTCTGCACAATACGTTTGGGCTTGATTTGCAGTATTTGTGCAGGGCCGTCATCGAACCTTTCAGATTCAATTTCGGTAGGGAGTTCACCGCCTTCACGGTCCTGCAAATCCTTTACAATCGCCTTGACCGTTTCAGAATCAAAATACGGCAAATACAAATGGACATCATTCAACGAATCATCCACCTGAATCCGCTGTTGGGTGGGTGTACGGACCATACGGCCAAGCAACTGCGCGATATGCGTAGAATCTTTTGCACGGCGGACAGACATCATGGTTTCTGCACGGGGACAGTCCCAACCTGTGCTCAAATTCTGCTTAAAGAATACAACCTTGACATTCTTTGTTTCTGCAATTCTTGACGGTTCTATGTACTGCATCTGGTATCCGCCAACATCGATTGCAGATTTGGTATCAAATGTCTGCACCACTTCGCCGGCATCGAATGTGCGGCCGACGCGCTCCTCGATTTTGCGAAGATAATCTTCCAGCGGAGTCTCGGAAACCTTGCCTGCAGTTCCATCCAGAACCTGTATAACAAGAACCGGATTAAAGACAGCATAATGCTGTTCCACAAGATACTGGTGCCAGTGGGCACACTTGTGCTGCCATTCGTCAACGGCAGCCTGCAAGATGCTCATCTCGTTGGTTACCTTGTCGTCTTCCGGATGCGTGATGATAATCCGATCCTTCAGCAAACCTGACTTACGAACATCATCGGGCGTTACGACTACATTATGGATAGACGAATTTGTGTACCCCTTGACAAGGGCATTGAATCGCTCCGGTGTTGCAGACATGCCAATAACAATCGGCATTGAAGAAAGCCCATTTTCGGGACTACCCTTGATGAACTTCTGCATGATTGTAGTTGCTGTTGCGGCAGCATTCCCGGAAGCACCGCGATGCGCCTCGTCAATAATAAAATATAGGCGGTCGGGCTTGTTCACAATCGTATTCTGAAGCGTTTCCCAAATAGTGTATTGCCTGCCGTCAGAATGCTTGGTCAAATTGGAAGACTTGCCCAATTTCTGCGTATTCAAGAAATACACATGGCCGTCTTCCAGTTCTTCCCTATCAAAAGATTCGTCTTCAATCACCACGCACTGATCAAGTTTAATCCGATCTGCCTTGAGGTCAATTTTCGCCTTAGATTGCAGATTCAATTCCGGAGAATCGGACAGCCACACGAATACGGCATCACGTTCATCGGCGTGAGAGTCGTCGCCATTGAAGATTTCTTCGATAAGCGACGCCATGACAATGGTCTTACCGGCCCCGGTAGGAGCGGTAAAAGAGATAACCTGCGAAACATGCGTGCGGCGAAATGCCCCCTGGGATTCATAGACCCACATGCGCAAATTTTCAACAGCTTCTTTCTGGAATGAGAAAAGTTCGACTTTCATAATTAGCGGGCCTTATTGATGCGGAAATTATCCAGATAGTCGCGATAGAGCTGGAAGGTAGTTTCAATGTTCAATTTGGAAATCATCTGCCGATATCCGCGTTCAGAATCGGTGACTATGTAGGCAACGTCAATTTCGGGCGCTTTTGCAAGTTCCTTGGAGAACGGATGGAACGCATTTTCGTCAATTAGAACGGCAAACCTATTTTCGGGGAGAATAATGTATTCCGGCAAGGGCTTGTTCATGGGAAGTTTGGGGCATGGGCCGATGGCACCCGCCTTCATCCACAATAGCGGAAGCAATTCCTTGAACTGCCTACCAATCGCCACCGCATTTTTGTCCAAGAAACCCAAATGGAAGAAAGCAGCATTCGCCTTGAAACCGGCGGACATTTCAAGATCGGAACCAAGATACTTTCCCTGGAGCGGTTTACCATTCACATCGTGACCTTCGATGGAGCAAACAGTGCGTGGCCAAGTAACGTAACGTGCGATGCCTTTTGCATTCCACTCGTCATCACCGGGATGTATTCCTTTTGCGAGAAATTCCTTGGATTCGTCAGCAGAGACCTCGTTGTTGGTGACCATAATGCAGCGACGATTGCCGCCATCTTCTGCATTTAGCAGATTTACTGCATGGAGTGTTGTGCCTGAGCCTGCGAAAAAGTCAACAATTAAGGCATTTGGTTTATTGGCGACAAAAAAACGAATTGTGTCATGAACCGCGTAAAGGGATTTGGGAAAATCAAACCTGCCACGACCAACGATATTATTAATAATTTTAGAGCCTTGTTGCGTAGCGTCATGAGATCCAATCCACCATTGAGTTCCAGGGATAAATTTTGCTTGATAATTACTATCATCAACAATTATTGATCCGTCTTCTTTTCTGCCAATAATCGGGAACAAACCCTTTTCTATTTTTTCTCTTTCACCCTCTGCTAGATAAGAAAAAGCCGTGTTTTCTGAACGATAATTTCCAATTTTTACAAAACCCTTTTTATACATTTCCATCAATTTTACTTGCGATAATTGCCAATTACCCTCTTCACCATTTGGCCTTATTGGAAATATGATAATCGAATTTTCATAAGGCGACTTCCATTTTTTGTAATCATCCGAAAAAGAGGGAGATTCCCCACATCCTAAAATACGGCTTCCATCATTAGATAGGTAAATGGGATAAAAAAGATTTGGTCTATCAATTCTTCGCGCATTAGTACTAGCTCGACGTAGTTCTCGCCATCGAAGCGTATCACGCGAACCTCCTTTAATATTCCCCTTCCATTCATCATTCAATGGTAAAGCCATGGGAGCAGCATTACCAAACATTACGAAATAGATGAATTCATTTGTGCGGTTGAAAGCATTAAATCGACTTGCTCCTCCAGGATTAATCACACTGCTCACCATCTGAATTCTAGCTTCTGGGAACATTTCCTCCAATAAGCAGCCTAGGTGTAAGTATTCCTTTTCATCGATTGTCACAATTAGGACGGAATCTTTCGTGTTCAGCAACTGCTTCGCGAGTTTCAGGCGCTTTTGCATCATGGAAAGCCACTTGCTATGCCTGTAGCTGTCGTTGCTATCCACGTAATCGTTGTTGTATTTCCAGTCCTTTGCTCCGGTATTGTACGGCGGATCAATGTAAATGCAGTCCACCATGCCACCATACAGGTAAACCAGCAGTTGTAACGCATGATAATTGTCCGCTTCGATAAGCGCATGCCAAAGGGATGAATCCGGTGCATTGCAAACGGAATCAATCGGCTTAAGGTATGGGTAAATCGCTTCGCCGAACTTTGCCACGCATACCAAATCCGCTACCGAGAACTGCGCGTGCTCATGATTGTCCTGCCGTTCGCAGGTTGCCATACCATCATCGATGCAAAGAACCGTGTAAGTCTCGTTTGCCTTGCCCGCTTTAAGTGCAACAGTCGCACCCTTCTTCACGGGAATCTCATAAAGCGGAGTGCATTCCGGTAGGTGCTCCTCAAACACGAGTCCAAATTTTTTCTGCTTGCTAAGTCGGGCGACCTCGGTTCGGATTCTCGCCTTGAGTTCCGGGTTTTCAACCTGTTCAATCAGTTCGTTAAGCGTGGACATGCAGCCATACCGGTAAAAGGTTAAACATCAGCATGCTCTTGCCTGACGTTCAATCCACGCTTTTTATGCAATAGAAAAAGGCGTGAGTCGAAACGTTTACCAACCTGAGGCTCGCCAAAGCCTTAACCCGATAAACGCACGACCCACGCCCCATAAAGGGCACAATGCACCAAAGACCCAGATAGAATCTGGGTATGGGCATAGCGATGCACGGGCTTCCGCCAATGCATGCGTGAGCGTTCGCCTTGTTCTCGGGTTATTGAAATTTGGCGATTTCAGGTTGAGAACAAGAGACAAAACTCTTTATACGGATAATATAAGTAAATATGCGTGAAAGGGATCCTCGCCTACGCGAGGATGACGAGAGAAATTGCGAGGATGACGAGAAAAGACGCGGGGATGACAATCAGCAGGACACGCGGACAAGGCGGCTGCAAGCAGGGGGACACCTCCCCCACCATCAAATCAATCAGTTATTCCTTTCGGGCATTATTTTTGCAAATTCATACCTGCGGGGCTTGAATTTTATTAGTTTTCGGGTATGGAACTTCGAGTTTTGCGGTATTTTCTGGAGGCGGCGCGGTTGGGGAATGTCTCGCGCGCGGCGGATAATCTTTGCGTGACGCAGCCGACGGTGAGTCGCCAGCTCAAGGAGCTGGAGGAGGAACTGGGCGAGAAGCTTTTCGAGCGCACGAATTACGCGATTCGGCTGACGCCTGCGGGGGAACTCTTGCGGGAGCGTGCGGAGGATATCCTTTCGATGGCGGACAGGACGGTGCAGGATTTCAAGTCGCTGAAGGAAGACGAGGTGGTGGGTGAAATCGCCATTGCCTGCGCGGAATCGCGGAACGTGAATTTTCTTTCGAAGTGCATCGGGATTCTCCGGGACGACTATCCGAAGATTAAGTACAACTTATATTCGGGCGACAGCGAGCGCGCCCTGGAAAAGCTGGACAAGGGCATTTTTGATTTCGCGGTGGTTGTAGATAACGTCGATTTGGAAAAGTACAACTGCCTTGCGGTGCGTTCTGTCGATCGCTGGGGAGTGGTGATGCGTCGCGACGACCCTTTGGCCAGGCGGGATTTCATTGAGCCGAAGGACTTGCTCGACAAGCCGCTGTTGGCGTCGCGCCAGGCGATGGTGGCGGATTTGCCGAAATGGTTCGGCGACGATATTTCGAAGCTGAACGTGATTGTGGGGCTGGATCTTTCGTACAACGGTTCGGTGCTTGCCAAAGAGGGCACGGGCTACCTGCTCACTTTCGACGGCCTTGTGGATACGAGCCGCAGTTCGCGCCTGTGCTTCAGGCCGCTCATGCCCGAGCTCACCACCAACATGTACATCATTTGGCGGCGGGGCCAGCAGTTCACGCGGGCGGGGGAACTTTTCCTCGACACGCTCCGGCACGTGCTGGGGGAATAAAAAAAGGAGATTATTCTCATGCTTAAAATTGAACAATATAATACAAAGTATATCAACGACGCGATTGAAATCTGGAACGACATTGTCGAAGACGGAATCGCGTTTCCGCAAATGGAATTGTTGAACCCGCAAACTGGAGATGAGTTTTTCAAGTCGCAGTCATTCACGGGCATCGCTATCGATGCGGACTCCGGCGAAGTGGTCGGGCTCTACATTCTCCACCCGAATAACGTCGGGCGCTGCGGGCACATTTCGAATGCGAGCTATGCGGTCAAGAAGAACAAACGCGGCCAGCACATCGGTGAATTTCTCGTGAAGGATTGCCTCGCGAAGGCCAAGGAAATCGGCTTCAGGATTTTGCAGTTCAACGCGGTTGTCGCGACAAATACGTCTGCGCTCAAGCTCTACAAGAAGCTTGGCTTTACGCAGCTCGGCGTAATTCCCAAAGGTTTCTTGCTCAAAGACGGGAATTACGAAGATATCATTCCGCACTATATCGAGCTTTAAAACGGTTGCACGCCTAAGTCAGTGTCGCCGTCTTTGATTTTCATAAGGATTTCAAGGTCCGTCAGGTCTTGCATCATACGGATGTTATCGTCTTCCATTTCCAGGTTTCCGCTAGAGCCGTAGCGATTCACGATGAGCCCGCGGATGTCTAGGCCGCGGCTACGAGCATATTCTACCGTGAGCACGCAGGCGTTAATGGAGCCGAGCGCCGCCGTCGTCACCACGAGAATCGGAAGATTCACGGTCTTGATAATGTCTTCAAGAAAAATCTTCTGGTCTTCATAGCGGATGGGGCAAATGATTCCCCCGCTGCCTTCGGCAAAAATGAATTCGTGGCGAGCGCAGGCAGCATCAAAATCGGCTTTGACCTTCGTCAACTCCACGGGATTCCCTTCTTTGCGTGCCGCGAGATGCGGAGAGACTGCTTCTTTATAGACATAGCTCACCAGCTGTTCTTGCGTATCGGAAAGATTTGCAATACGTTTCACGTAGTCGGCGTCACCGGCAACCCATTTGCCGTCGCGGAGTTCAGCACCGCTGAGGGCAGCCTTGTAGTAGCCCGCATCAATACCAGAATCACGCCACTTTTTAACGAGAAGGGCGGTGATGAATGTTTTGCCGACATCGGTCCCGGTGGCTGTAATGAAATAACCTTTGTTCATATACCCTCTTTTACCGCCCGCGCAATGACCGTTGCGGCAATTTGAAGTTGTTTCCGCGTATGCGTGGCCATCAGGCTTGCACGCAGGCGGGCTTGCCCCTTGGCGACTGTCGGATAGCGAATTGCGGGAATCAAGATTCCCTGTTCCTGAAGTTTCGCAGAAATCTGCATTGCTTTCGCTTCGTCACCGATGACAATCGGAACAATCGCCGACGGTGACAATTCAACGTTCACGCCTTCGCGTTGCAATGCTTCGCAGAAAAATTTTACGTTATCACGCAGATTTTGAACGCGTTCAGGATGCGCATCAATGTAGCGCAAGTTGTTGCAGGCAGCCGCGGCAACGGCAGGAGCCATCGCCGTCGTAAAGATAAAGCTGCGAGATTTATTTTTCAGAAATTCAGTCAACTGCTTCGGACCCGCCACGAAGCCGCCTTCGGCGGCGACGGCTTTGCTCAATGTCCCGACGGTTACATCGGCGTGAGCACAGCCGTAGTGCTCGGCAAGTCCGCGCCCGGTCTTGCCGAGCACGCCCGTGGCGTGGGCTTCATCAATCATCAAGAGGCAATCATTTTCTTTCGCGATACGCAAGAGTTCCGGCAGCTTCGCGATGTCGCCATCCATGCTGAAAACAGCGTCGGTCACAATAAGCTTGCGAGGTGCCGGCAACGCGGACTCGCCCGCTCTAGACTTATCCGCTTCTTGAATCACCCGCTGCAAATCGGCCATATCATTATGCTTATAGACAAAGCACTTGGCACGGGAAAGGCGAATACCATCAATAATGCTGGCGTGGTTCAGTTCATCGCTAAAGATAAAGTCGTTCTTGCCGCACAAAGCCGAAATCGTGCCGACGTTCGCCATGTAGCCCGTATTGAACGTAATGGCGGATTCTTCGCCCTTGAATTTTGCAATAAATTCTTCCAGTTTCTGATGCGGAGTCTTGTTGCCCGTCGTAAGGCGAGCGCCGCCGCTACCCGTACCCCACTCCAAAACCGCCAGGGCCATCGCCTGCTTGAGCTCATCAATGTTTGCCAAGTCCAAATAAGAATTGGACGCCAAGAGAATCTGTTCCTGCGATGCGCCGTTGGGCATACGGATCTTCACACGCGACGATTCAGGCGTTTCCATCAAGCGCATCGAGCGGTAAGTGTTGTTCGCCCGTGCCGTTTCCAAAGCGTCTTTCGTGAATAAGTCTATGATTCGTTCGTTCATACTATTCTGCCCTGGATCCTTCGACGGAGTTTATCCTGAGCTTGTCGAAGGACTCAGGATGACACGGAGTAACATCTACTAACACTTTCTTCTTCTGCAAGTACTCAATGCATTCTTCGGCAGAGGCCTTACGCGAATCAAACAAGAAAATGCGGCCTCCGTTTTCGTCGCCCATTTCCTTCATCTTCATGATGCGCACATAGCCGAGTTCCTTGCTCGCGACATAGCCCGTCACATAATTCGGGTCATCACTCACGCAAAATTCAGCCACCATTCCGGGAGCATTCGCCACCTTGGTCGCAAGCACAATCGCTTCGTTAAAATGATTTTTGCCACCATCCACTTCGCTGGAATGCAACGCATCCATGTAGGTCGCACGGACGCCGCGTTCGTGGTCAGGTTCCAGGCGCTCGCCTGTCGCAATATCGTAAAGCATCGCTCCGCGCATCGGGAAAGTCGCCCGCAAAAGTTCCTGCAACTTTTCGCGAAGCCCACAACCAGAACCCATTAGCGGAGTAATCAGTCCAAAAGCCTTCTCTAGCCCCTCCTGCCACGAATCCACATCGATACGCGTCACAGGCAAAGCCTTCAAAACTCGGATATCATTCTCGTGAACCTTTTCAATTTTCATATTGATAAAATCCGGGTCGCCCTTGGAATGGTTCATGGCGCGTCGCACCATCGCCGAACATACTGCCTCTACAGAATCCCGGCCTACAATGCGTTCTGCACCGGAAATATGCTGTTCGTGTTTCTGTTCGCCTTCGCCCACCTGCTGCGAGGCTCGCATTTTCAAGCTATAGTATTCCATTCACTTTGTCATGCCCGGCATGACCGGGCATCTCCTTATTCGTGAAATTCGTCTTCACCTTCTACGACAGGCACGGGTTCACATTCACCAATCATCTTGATGGCTTCGCAAATGCGGTCAACTTCAGAATCGGTCGTAATGAGCGGAGGCATCGTGTAAACGTAATTGCAGAACGGCCTGAGCCACACGCCTGTTTCGCGAATCACGCGCAGAACATCATCCGCAGAAGGTTTCGCCTTCAGTTCCAAAACGCCAATCGCACCGAGAACACGCACATCCGCTGCATTCTCAAGCGTACGCAGCGGTTTCAAATTCTGCTTCAGGCGTTTTTCAATCCGAGCAACGCTCGTGGCATAATCGCGACTTTCAAACAGCGAAAGTGAAGCGATTCCCGCGGCACATGCCAGCGGGTTCGCCATGTAAGTGGGGCCATGCATAAATGCCGGAATCTTGCTGTTCGTAATCGTTTCAGCAACCTTCTCGGATGCAACGCAAGCCGCCATCGTAATGCTTCCGCCCGTAAGCGCCTTGCCGATACACATGATATCCGGTTTCACGAAGCCGGCGCCGTCCTGTGTAGCGGTATGCATCATCGCAAAACGCGGACCCGTGCGGTAAAATCCCGAAGCAATTTCATCCAGAATCAACAGGATGCCGTAACGGTCGCAAAGTTCGCGGAGAGCCTTCAGGTACCCCGCGTTATAAAGCCACATGCCGTTTCCACCCTGGAACACGGGCTCGCAAATCACGGCAGCGATTTCATCCTTATGCTCCTCGACAACGCGTTCCATCGAAGCAAAATCCGCCGGATTCCAAGCCTCGTCAAAGCGGCAATTCGGGCGTTCCGCAAAATAATGGTGCGGCATGATTCCGCGGAAAAGCGTATGCATTCCGTCAGGATCAGAAAGCGCCATCGCACCCGCGGTGTCGCCGTGGTAGCCGCCCTTCAAGGCAACCAGTTTGCAACGCTCCGGGCGCGAGAGCGAATGCTGGTACTGCACCGCCATCTTGGCGCTGCA
>JAFXRC010000065.1 GCA_017526585.1 Fibrobacter sp.
GATGATGTTGATGGAGTCCTGTTCACCGCTCTTGGTGTGGGTCCAGTTTGCAAACGTGGCTGCAGACTGAATCGTGATGCCGCGTTCGCGTTCAAGTTCCATGGAGTCCATCGTGGCACCGACGCCGTCTTTACCACGAACTTCGTGGATAGCGTGGATACGCTTTGTGAAGTAGAGGATACGTTCGGTAAGGGTGGTCTTACCGGAGTCGATGTGGGCAGAAATACCAATATTTCTGTGCTTTTCAATGTTTTTCATATTTTATTCCACAAATGGAGTTGATGTTTGTTTGAGTTGCGCCCAAAGATAGAAAAAAAAAGCCCCCTTTCAAGGGCACATTTGCCTCGGGGGGCTATTCGGCGGGTTTAAGCAGCTTTAAAAGAGCAAAAAGTGTGCCCAATGCGGCAATTATCCAGAAAATGTAGGTTTCCGGGGTCATCCAGGCGCCAAAATTCATCAGGAGCATTTGGGCGGGAAATACAGAAAATTCCTCTTTTTCGAGCGCTAGTGCCATTCCTTCGCCGTTGAGGGGGATGTAGAAGTGGCTTAAAAACAGTTGCAGGGCAACCAGAGTGGCGACATTTCTTGCTCCGAGGTGCATTTCGTCGAGGACATCCCCTAAAGCGACCAGGATGAGTGGGATGAAGGTCGCGATGTGCCTTGCTTCGCTGTCGAGTGCAAAAATGGCGAGCGCAAGGAACGCCAAGGCGTGCCCCGGAGATGTGTTGGTGAATTTCTGGCTGACCCTGCGGAAAAAGACAAGGATGAGTAGGGGGAGAATGCCCCAGTAAGCCACATGTCCAGCCAGGGTGATGGCGGGGTATTTCAGGGGGCGAATGAGGGTCTGCAGCAGGAACAGCTTTCCGTCGAAGAAAAATTCGTCGTTCGTGTGGAACCATAGGACGACTTTGATGGCGACTATCGGAATAGCAAGGAGAATCGCCCTCTTGAAAGAAAATGCGGAAAGCAATTGTCTGATACTCCAGGGAAATGGCGAAGCCTTAGAGAAAAGGACCTTGAGCAAGACGAACATGACCGCAAGCGAAAGGGTGACGCACCACGGGGTAGGCTCTGCCATGAGAAGAATCTCGAAAACATGCGCCTTGTTTGCCACGGTGAGCGCCACGACAATGCCTGCGACCGCAAGAAGGTATGCCAACGGGGAATACCTGTAAATGAACGGTCCGAGTTTATTCGGGGTGTTTGGTGCTGTGGGTTGTTGGTGAAACAGGGTTAGCAGGGCGTTTATCGCAGGAATGATAGGCCAGGTGATAAGTCCTAAGAGAGAAACGGCGTTGGAGGCGACCCATTTTTTTTGTAGCAGCAGGGTGTACGAGGCGAGAGCGATGGTGACTGCGAAGGAATCCGTCTGGTAAGGGTCGTAGCCACAGTTCTTTAGGGTGCCAAAATTGTAAAAGAACAGAGCAAAGAGAATCGTGGTCGTCGCCGTCTTCCATTGTTGCTGTCGTGCGAGCCGAAAGAAAAGGAAAATCTGCAGCAGCAGGTTGACGAACTGGGCCAACATAACGCCCATTGTCATGTGTATGTTGTCTAGGGGAATCGAAAACGCCTTGTAGACATAGTGCAACAGGCAGAACGGGAAAATGCGTTGGATACGAAAACTGTCGTAGCCTGTGGAAAAAAAATCCGTCGAAAAGCTGCGGAAGACTTCCTGGTAGAATGTCCCGTCGAAACCAGCCCCGTCGTGGTATGGGATGGTCTCGAAGAAAAATGAAAAGGAGAAGATGATTAGGACGGTCAGGGAAAGAGCTGCGTAGAGCAGGGTGTTCCCCTTGACGGGACTCTTAGGAAATGACATCCGCTTCCTGGTCCTGGTCGGCGATGGCCTTGAAATAGGCAGCCGCCGTCTTGCCGACTTCGGTGGTGTCGTAGAAGGAGTAGGCTCCGTTTCCGATAGCGCCTATGGCGGGAATGGCGCGGAGCGCGACTTTACCTAAGAACTTGGTTGAAATTTTGATGCCAATCTTGGTGAGGAGCGTTTCGAGTGCAGCAAGGGAAAGCTTCTGTACTACGATGCGGCTCCCGGTGCGGACGGCGATGTCGCGTACCAGCTGGGCGGCACTGTGGCGGAATAGGCACCAGACCATGGCTTCGCGGCTGAGCTGCGCAAACTTGCCATAGGTCGCCGCGATGTCGGAGACGAGCTGCGCCTGGATGCGCCAGATCGCGGCAATGTCGGGAATCGACGTCAGGACGCCGGTGAGTCCCGCCGGTACCGAAAGCGTGGCACTTACCGTTGCCGCCTTGATGGATGCTTGGCGAATCAGCTTTTTAATCTTGTCGTCGGAATTTTCCGATGGCGTATAGAGAGATTCGGGAATGTCGGTAATCAGCTCGAACAGCAGCGAACTGATTTTTTCCTTGAAATTTTCCATCTTTTCGTCGGTGCAATCGCTCATAAGCATCTCCTTATGAGACTAATATACATTATTAAATGTGAAATGCGCACATTTCACATCAGAATATAATCTTAGCGAGGCCGCCGGCAAGTCCGGGCAAATTGTAGCGGAGCGTTTTGCCTTCTAGCCAGTACGAAAGCGCCTGGTCAATCCACTCTCGTTCGCTGGTAATTTTGCGGATGACGATGTCTGTGCCGGTGTCGGTATCGTCAAAATAATAGTATCCGCGGAATTTGATTGGAAAAATTTCGCCGTGCAGAAGTACACTCACATCGGCGGTGCCGTTGTCCGAATCAATAGAAACGGACTGGACATCGCCGAATCGCTTGACCAGTTCGTGGTTTTTCACGAAGGCTTCTACCGCCTTGTTGCGTAAGTTTCCAAGTAGCGACATGGCTTAGCGCGGGAGCGTCAGAATTTCGATGCCGTTCTTGGTGCGTGCCACGGTGTGTTCCCACTGGGCGCTCAAAGAGCCGTCGCGGGTCACTGCGGTCCATCCGTCGGTGAGCGTCTTGGTGCCCGGACGACCCACGTTGATCATGGGTTCTACGGTGAACACGTTGCCGACTTCGATGAACTGCTTGAGCACGTTGTTGCGGAAGTGGTACAGGGTCGGTTCTTCGTGGAAACCGCGACCGATACCGTGTCCGCAGTAGTCTTCGACGACGCTGAAGCCGTGTTCGTCGGCGATATCCTGGATTGCGTTACCGATATCATAGTAGCGGGCGCCCTGTTCGCCTGCGGCGCGGATGCCTTCTTCCATGCAGAACTTGGCGGTCTCGACGAGTTCCTTGGCGAGGTTGCTTACGCGACCGACGCAGAACATTGCCGAAGTATCGCCGTGGTAGCCCGAAAGAATCGTCGTGATGTCGATGTTCACGATGTCGCCGTCTTTCAAGATTGTCTTTGCACTCGGAATGCCGTGGCACACGACTTCGTTGATGCTGATGCAGGCGTAGCGCGGGTAACCGTGGTAGCCCATGCAGGCGGAGATTCCCTTGTTTTTGCGGGTGAAGTCGCCAATGAATTCGTCGATTTCGAGTGTAGATACGCCCGGCTTGCACATTTCGCCGGCGCGAATCAAGGTCTCTGCGGCAAGGGCGCCGGCATCGCGGATTAGTTCAATTTCTTTTGCGGATTTGATTTTAATTTTAGCCATTTTTTATGCCTTCTTCCATGCGTAGCGGTCAACCAGGTAGGCGAGCAGCATCTGGTCTTCTTCGGTGCCGCCTGCGAGTTCCTTCACCAGCGGAATCACGCGGCTGATGCGTTCGCGGGCTTTCTGACCACCGAAGTGGTTCTTTTCCTGTTCGAGCTTCATGCGGACGCGTTCGCTTACTTTCTTCGCAATTTCTTCGTTTGTTGGTACTTCCATCTTGATGAAGTTGATGCCGAAGTCGGCGGCAGTCTGCTTCATGTCGATTTCTTCGACCGGTGTAATTAGCGAAATGCAAAGTCCGCTGCGGCCCGCACGGGCGGTGCGTCCGCTACGGTGTACATAAACTTCGTGGTCGTCGGGGTGGTCGTACACAATCACGTGCGTCACGTGGTCCACGTCGATGCCGCGGGCGGCCACGTCGGTGCAGATGAGAATGCGGAGCTTCTTGTCGCGGAAGGCGTTCAGGGTCTTTTCGCGCATGTTCTGGGCGACATCGCCACTCAGAGCGCCCACGTTGAATCCGTAGCCCGAAAGCACCTGTTCCAGGTAGCTCACGTCGCTCTTCTTGTTGCAGAAAATCATGCAACTTTCGGGGTTGTAGTATTCCAACACCTTGATAGTCATGGAATCCTTGTCCATCACATCGCAGGGGTACCAGCGGTGTTCCAGATTGTTCGCAATCACCTTGTCGTAGCTGAGCGAAAGGAACTCGGCGCTCGGACGCTGGAATTCGCGGGCGAGGCTCTTCACCGTCTGCGGGATGGTGGCGCTGAACATGGTGCAGGCAATCTGCTTGGGCAGGTAGCGGCGAATCTTCTGCATGTCGGGGTAGAAACCCATCGAGAGCATTTCGTCGGCTTCGTCCAGAATCAAGTCGCGGATGTCGAGGAAGTCCACGTTGCCGCGCTGCACATGGTCCATCAGTCGACCTGGGGTAGCCACGATGATGTGCACACCGTTCTTGAGGGCCTTCAGCTGCGGTTCGTAACTCACACCGCCAAAAATCGCGACAGAGCGGATGCCCGTACCGGCAGAAAGCTTCTCGATTTCGTCTTGAACCTGCAAGCAGAGTTCACGCGTCGGCACGAGAATCAGTGCCTGCGGGAAAACATGGTCGCGCACAATCACCTGCAAAAGCGGGAGTACGTAGGCACCGGTCTTTCCCGAACCGGTCTTGGACTGCACCAGCATATCGCGGGCGGCCAGCATATAAGGAATCGTCTTGCGCTGCACCGGCATCAGGTCGGTCCAGCCGTGCTGTGCGAGAACAGCCTTCTGTTCTTCGGGCAGCATGTCAAAAGTGTAGTCGGGGAGCTTGTGTTCGGGCTCGATAATTTTAACGGGAGTCAGAAACGGATTAACTTTCTCTTCTTTCTTTTCTTCTTTTACTTCTTCACTCATAGTGCGAGCAAATGTAGAAAAATTCGGAGCTAGGTGTTTTCCCCCATTGTTATTTCAGTAGTGCAACAGCTTCTTTGTATTCGTCCAGCTTACCCGCTTTTTTGATTTTCTTGAAAATCTTTTTAGGAAGACTCGACTCCAGATAATCCCAGAAGCTTTGAACATGCGAGAGAATCTGGCTGTCGCCTTGGTATGTTTTGCACGCGTTATCGAAGATCACTTGATGCATTTGCTGAATTTTACCGAGAAGGTCCTGCGGGGTGGCATCCTTGTATTCCGCGGCGAGGCTTGGACGGGCGAGTAGCCCACGACCAATCATAACCCCTGCAAGTTTTGGATATTTGCGTTCAAGTTCGTTAATTTGAGAAACGGTGGTAATGTCGCCGTTGTAAACGAGTGGGAGCCTGCATTCGTTGTAGAATCGTTCAAATGAATTGAAGTCTATGGCCCCTTTGTATTGTTGCTTGCCGAGTCGCGGGTGGAGCGTGATGTGGGTGAGTGGCGTGTCATTTAAAATCGGGAGTAACGCAAATGCATCGTTGGGGGTTTCTTGCCCCAGTCGCATTTTGACGGAAAATTTGATCGATGCCGTTTCGACCGCTGTGCCGGATTTTGCGCTGGACAACTTTCCGATTTCGTCCATGATTTCTTGGACCGCATTAATATCACTCAGAATGCCTGCGCCACGGTGGCGATTGACTTGCATTGGGAAGGGGCATCCCATATTGAAGTCGATTTCCGTGAATCCCTTTTGGAAAAGAGCGTCGGAAAGCGTCTTGAATTCTTGAGCGCTGTTCGCGATAATTTGCGGAATGACCTTAATGTTTGTGCGCGTCGCGTTTGTGCATTTCTCGTTGTTTTCTAAATCCCGTAAGTCCTTTTCGCGTGGCAGTCCATTTTCAATTCGTAAAAACGGAGCGTAGTAGGCATCGATTCCGCCAAAAATTTCGGCATGCGCCTTACGGTAGATGCCTGTTGTATAACCTTGTAGTGGGGCGAATAGGATTTTAATCACGGTATTTTGATATTACCTAAACGGCGTCCAGTGATATTCCAATCCGACGCTTATGAACCAGTCGACGGTGGATGCTCCAATTGTGGTGGGCTCTGCAGCTGCTTCAGGCGAAGGCTCGGTGTAGATGTCCTTGCCTCGGCTTGAAATACCGGTGCGTACGCTCAGACCGTAATGTTCTAGGAGCACGCATTGAGTTCCGAATCCGAAAAGAGCTCCCTTGTAGGGGTCTTCGGTCTTGAAGCGGGTCTCGTATTCCTTGGAGGGTTTCTTCTTGCTGTCCTTGAGCTCGATGTCTTCGCTGTAGAAGCTGTATTGAAAACCGAGAAAGGCGAACAAGTGCAAATCCATCCACTTGAGTGGCGAGTAGGTTCTAGAAAGCATTACGTTCAAGCCGATTTCATTCTGCGTGAAATCCCAGTGGTCGAGCTCTTCGTAGACGGGGTCCTTCTCGTCTATTTTGACATCGTGGTTGGAGTAGCGGTAGAAAATTTCTCCGCCGATAAAGCCGAACCAGATGCCGCCTGCATACAATGTGAATAGGGGGGTGGAATCATCAATGAAATTCCAGAGGCTTACGGAGTCGCGGGTCACGCGGTAGTTGCCCACATGGCTTCTGACGCGGCGCTTGTACCAGTTGCTGGGTGTCAGCGGAATCTGCGCCTGGGCGTACCCTGCTGAAACTCCGACCCATGTTCTAAAATTGGGCGTTTCCTTGTAAAGGTCGTCGGGTTCGGTTTCCATCTTCAGGCGTTCTTCCTTGCTCAAGCGGCGCTTGGTGTGGCGGTCAAAGAAGGTGGAGGCGATTTCGTCGCCCTGTGCAATTTTGTCGGCAATCTTGGGAACGCTTCCTGCGGCTCTCGGTTCAGAAGACTTCTCGTCGAAAATGGCAATTTGGAGCGAGCTTCCCTTGTCGGCGATAAAGAGAACGATCTTGTCTTCGACAGCCTGAATCTTTGCCGCCATCGAAGAGTGACGCGCCTTCAGGTAATGGGCATCGAGTCCCGGCTCCATGTTGTTTGCTAGCCAGTTGGCGTAACGCACGGCAAGCGAGTCTCTTTCCCATTCGCCAAAGAGTCTGCATTTGGGGTTGCCAATACCAGAATTATTTCGCTTGAGCGACAGGCAAAATTCCTTGGGGTCAATAGGCGGTTCCTTTTCTGGAGTCCATATCAGAATGTCAGCATTCTGCCACAGCGTCCACTTGGAATCAAAGTAGACATCCTTTGCGCATAGGGTGTTTGCGAAAAGCAGCTGAAGCAAGAGTACGAATGCAAATAGTCCTAGGGAATGACGCTTCATCGGCTCACCCCCAGGTACAGGTTCTTGCGTATCTGCTGCACCGTCTGCCGCATCAGCTGTTCAAGATCCTGTTCGCTCAGGGCCTTGACCGGGTGCTGAATTTCGTCGACCGCGCTAAAGAGCGCACGCTGCTTCAGGTTGTCCCAGAGCGTGTACGAGACGATGGCGCTGATGTTCTGGACTTCGCGTTTTTCTTCGGACTCGTTGTGGATCAGCGCGTAGTCGAAGAAGTTTTCCCGCTTCAGGTCTGTGCCGACAATGACTTCGTGGATAATCAGGATTTGCGGTGGCGTGGTGCCGTCGGGGGCCTTGACGACAATGCCCTGCTCTGGGAGCTTCCCTTTCATGAAGATGCGCTCATCGAGCTTCTGACTTTCTTCGGGAGCGCTGTCTAACAATGAATCGGGCAACACTGTAATTTTGCTGTAGACGCCACGGAATTCCCGTTCCATCGCCTTGGAGCAAAATTCAGTCGCCTTGATTTGGGTGGAATCGCCATAGCCAAGCCGGTTGGCGAACCACTTGGTGCGGGTAAGCACAAAAGCCTTTTGAAGCCCTGTGAGGGATATCTCTGCATAGGGGGCTTGCTTGTAGGCGGGGTGGCTCGCGGACCAATGGTAAGATTCGGCGCAACCCGTAAAGAGTAGCGCCACCAGCACAAACAATGTTCCCCAAAGGCGTGCCATTAATCCTTGCTGGTTACGGTGCGCCCCACTTTTCGCGGTAGGCGTACACCTTGTCGAGGATTCCTTCGGGAGCGTTGATCTTCTTGCGATTTTCTTCGCTTTCGAGGAAGGCAATGATATCGTTGATGTTCACGATGGAGTGAGCTTCGATACCGTATTCGTCCTGCACGGTCTGGAGTGCGGACTTGCCGTTATCAAGCTTTTCCTTGCGGTCCACAGAGATCAAAAGACCGATGACATTGGCGTTTTCAATCTTCGAAAGAGCCTGCATCGTCTCGTTCACGCTGGTGCCTGCGGTAATCACGTCTTCGATAATCACGACGTTCGTCTTTTCGGTGTACTTGTAACCGACGAGCATGCCGCCTTCACCGTGGTCCTTCGCTTCTTTGCGGTTGTAGGTAAAGGTGAGGTTTTGAGCGTAAACATCAGAAAGCTTCATGGCGGTAGCTGCGCACAGGGGAATGCCCTTGTAGGCAGGTCCGTAAAGGTTCTGTGCCTTACCGTCAAAGTGCACCATGTAGGTGCTCGCGTAGTACTCGGCAAGCTTAGAGAGCGTGGCACCGGTACGGAACTCTCCGGTGTTGATGAAGTACGGAGTGTTACGACCACTCTTGGTCACGAAATCGCCGAACTTGAGGGCGCCGGCTTCGACAAGAAAATGGACAAAGGTGTCTTTGATATTCATAATTATGCGTTTGCTCCGCAGAGAAGTGCAAAGATGTTAGCGAATACGTTCGTTTCTTCAGTGAGGACTTCGATGACAATCAGGAGAATCGTCACCAGCACGCAGAGTCCGATGTAGAAGTAGAACGATTTCTTAAATCCCTTGATCTTCAGCTTGAAGATGACCCATGCAATAACGCTCAAAATGGCGCTGAAAGTCCATGCGGCAATGGCGCCGAGGGAAATTCCCGGAATGAGGCTTACGGCAAAGGTAAGCGCAATGCCCGGAATGAAGAAGAAGGCGATGCAGAGAACGCAAAGAAGTGCAAAGCCTACATAGTGGGCGAATCCTCTTTCCTGCTGAACGATTACCTGTGCCTGCGTGGTGGCTTGCGGGGCTGGTTCGGCAACAGCGGGTTCTACCGGGGCGACGCCTTCGGTGGGGGTGTCGGCAGCGGGAGTGGTATTCACCGGAACTTCAGGTTCAACGGGGTTTGGATTGTTCAGGTTTTCTTCGGACATATGGTGCTCCTACAGGATAAATGTTCTTCCGGCGTAAACGAATACACGGTGTTCCAGCCAAAGTTTCAGGGCTGCGGAAAGGGTACGCTTTTCGATATCCTTGCCGAGTTCGACGAGCTCGTCGATGCTTGCCGTTTCGGGCACGCGTTGGATATCCTGGCAGATGATGGGACCCTGGTCCAGGTCTTCGGTAGCGAAGTGTGCCGTGGCGCCGATGATTTTTACACCCTTGTGCCATGCTTGGTGGTAGGGCTTGGCGCCCTTGAAAGCGGGCAAGAAACCGTGGTGGATATTGATGATTTTGTACTTGAATTCTTCGGTAAACGCTTCGCTCAGAATCTGCATGTAGCGGGCAAGTACCACGGTATCGGTTCTGGTTTCTGCGATAATTTCCCTAAATCGGTTTTCAGGAATGCTCTTGTCCGGGTTGCTCGGTACATAGTAGAACGGGACTCCAAAGGTGCCGCCCACAGGACCCAGGTCGGGATGGTTTCCCACGATGCAACTGAATTCGCAGGGGAGGTCTCCGTCGCGTCTCTTAAGCAACAGGTCGTAAAGGCAGTGGTCCGTCTTCGATACGAAGATGGCGACGCGCTCGATCTTGGTGGTGTCGAATAGTTTCCAGTTCAGGTGCAGGTGCCCTTCGAGCGTTTCCAAATGTTTGCGAACTTCTTCGATGTTTTCGGAATCGGCTTCAAAAACGGCTCTCAGGAAGAATGTTTCAATATCTTTTGCCGTATGCTGCTGCAAGTCCACGATGTTTGCGCCCGCCTTGGCGAGCACCTGGGTGGTTCCGGCAATAAGCCCCTTTTGGTCGGGGCAATGAATCTGCAAAATATAACGGGTAATAGCCATAGCCCAAAATTATAAAATCTAGTCCGACCTTATCCCGAATAAAAGAAAAAAATGCTACCTTTTCGTCGTTAGTTTTTTCAAGAAGGGAAAGATAATGCAAATGTTCTCTCTTAAATCTTTTTTTGTGGCTCTTTGCGGCTTGGCGGTTGCCTATGCTGTTGCGGTGCCCCAGAAAACTTGGGACGCCATATACAATGCCGAAGGAGAAGGCGATTATGCTGCCGCAAAAATTGAAGGCAACATCCGTTTTGGAAAGTACACCCATTACAAGGAAGTTCAGCCGGTATCGTTCAAGGTGAAAGATAGCTTGTTCGTATTCTCGGTGGCGGGCAACATGACGGTTCCTGCCGACAAGATCGAAAAGGAAAACTTCTACGCCAAGTGCAACGAGACCATGGAAGCGTGGATTTCCTATTTCAACAAGCCGCGCGACTATGGTGGAGAATCCCTCATCATCAATATCGCCGGTGTCGACCTGGCCTGTGGCGATGAACTCTATGCCGTGGGCGACTTGAGAATCAAGTTTGCAAACGCTAAGGCTCAGGAATCTTGGGTGAACAGCATAGAAGGTCGTGAAAAGTACCGCCGCGAAAAGGTGGTGGAGTACCGCCGAGCCGAGCAGGAACATCGTGCATCGCTTCGCGACGTGTCCGGTATGGTCAAGGATCCGCGTGATGGCCAGGTGTACCGCACCATCAAGGTCGAAGGCCGCGAATGGTTCGCCCAGAACGTGAACTACAATGTGGAAGGTCATTCCTGGTGCTACGAAGACAAGGATTCCTACTGTGCCCGCGGTGGCCGTCTCTATGACCTGGAAGGTGCCCGCAAGGCATGTCCCGAAGGCTGGCATCTGCCGCGCGACCGCGAATGGATGGATTTGCTGACCGGCCTCACCAAGTGCTATGACGGTGTGGACAAGTGCGAAAAGTTTGCGAACAAGATGAAGGCTACCACCGGTTGGCAGGGCGGTGGCGGTACCGACGAATACGGTTTCTCCATTTTCTCTTCGGGCTACCGTAAGATGGTGGGTAAGTCTATCGTTCGTTACGAAGACATGGGTGAATATGCCGGCTTCTGGTCTGCACAGAACGGCCGCAACGAAACCATTTGGATTTGGGCCATGGGTCGCATGAGCGATCAGATGGTTCGCCAGCTGGTGCCGAGCAAGACCAACGCCTATTCCGTCCGCTGCATCAACGGAAACTAGTAGACCGTAGGTTGGTTGAAAAAAAGAGAGCTTAAAAAGCTCTCTTTTTTATATGCTTCAAAAAATCGTCGCGCCTAAGGTCTAACTAAGGCGCTGCGTATTTTACATCTGGCGAATCGGGAAGAGTCCGAGCAGGTCGAGTACGTTTTCGAGCACAATCTGCGTGGCCTGTACCAAGAACAGGCGGGACTTTTCTTCGGCAGAACCGAGCACGCGGTCTTCGTGGATGAACTTGTGCGCGGCTTCTGCGATTTCCAGGGCGTACTGGGCGAGAACGCTCGGTTCATCACCGGCGACTGCATCCAGAATCTTCTTGCCCTTCTTCGACAGAATGTTGATGAGGCTGTAGGCCGCATCGTCACTGAGTTCGGCGAAGTTCACGTCCTTGATTGCGGCGGCGAGGTCCGCGCGTTCAATGCCGGCTTTGCGCATAATGCTGCAGAGGCGCACGTGGGCATTCTGCACATACGGACCGGTATCGCCTTCGAAACTCATCACGGCGTCCCAATCGAAACGCACGTCCTTCAGGCGGCTGTTCTTCAAGTCGTTGAAGGTGAGCGCGGAAATACCGATCTGGCGAGCGATAAGTTCCTTGTTTTCGAGATCCGGATTCTTCTCGTCGATGAATTCGAGAATCTTCTTCTGGGCGGCTTCAATCACGTCGCGAAGCAGACTTGCAGTACCCGTGCGGGTCTTGCCCTTTTCCCACTTGCCGTCCACCAACTGCAGAATCACGCCGAACGGAATGTGATACATGTCCTTGTACCATTCGCGGCCCATCTTCTTGAGCACGTGGAACACCTGCTTGAAGTGGAGAGCCTGTCCGAGGTCCACCACATAGAGGCACTTGTCGAAGTTGTATTCCTTCTTGCGGTAGCAGGCGGCAGCCAAGTCGCGGGTAGCGTACAGCGTGGAGCCGTCGCTCTTGCGGATCAGACAGGGGTTCAGGTCGAATTCGTCCAGCATCACCACGTCTAGATCCTGGCTCTTGACCATCAGGTTCTTTTCGCGGAGTTCGTCGAGAATGGCGGGAATCTTGTCTTCGAAGAAGGATTCGCCGGTGTAGTGGTCAAAGCCCACGCCCATCATGTCGTAGATGCGCATGAGTTCCTTGAGCGTTGCGGCGCGGAAGGCGGTCCAAAGCTTGCGGTAGAATTCGTCGCCCTGTTCGAGCTTGGTGAATGCGGCGCGCGCTTCGTCTTCGAGGCCCGGCTCTTCCTTAGATGCCTTGGAGAAGGCGGCGTAAAGGATGTTGAGTTCCTTCACGGTCAGGCTGTCGAGCGTAGCGTCGTCGGTGGGGCGCTTTTCGCGGAGGTACATCACGATGAGCTTGCCGAAAGCGGTGCCCCAGTCGCCGAGGTGGTTGATGCGTTCCACCTTGTAGCCTGCTGCCTTATAGATGCGGGAAAGCGAGTTTCCGATCATCGTGGAGCGCAGGTGGTGGAAGGCGAGTTCCTTACCGATGTTCGGGGAGCTGAAGTCAATGCAGACCACCTTGCCGTTCGATGCGGCGTGGCCGTATTCGAGACCCTTCGCGGCGATTTCTTCGAGCGTAGACTTCGCGAGGAAACTACGGTCGATAAAAAAGTTCAGGTAACCGTTCACGGCTTCGACCTTCGAAAGACCTGCCGGGAGCTTCACCTGTGCGGCCAGGTCTTCGGCGATCATCTTCGGGGCCTTGCGCATCACCTTCGCGAGCGAAAAGCACGGAATGGTGAAGTTGCCGTGGGTGGTGTCAGGCGGCACGGAGATAAGCTTGAGGGCGGCTTCCTTTTCGAAGGAACCGGTAGCGGCGAGCGCTTCTGCGATTTCTTGCTCAAACGAGTTCATTGTCGTCGGCCTTTTTGTCGGTGGTCTTTACAAAGTCATTTTCATCGAGTTCCACAATCTTGCCGTCGGCATACAGACGGTCGAGTGAAATCTCGTTACGCTTTTCTTCTTCGAACAGGTGAACCATCAGGTCGAGGCCCGCGTCGAACACGGCCCAGCGAACGCCTTCCTTGTATTCCACGCCCACGGAGGGGAGCTTGTTCGCCTTGAATTCCTTGCGGAGTTCGTTCAAAATCGCCTGCATCTGGGCTTCGCTTTCGCAGGTTGCCACGAGGAAATAATCCGTGACATCCTTGATGCCGCGCAGGTCAATCAGCTGCACGTTCTGGGCGCGCAGTTCAAAGAGAATGCTTGCGCCCATTTGGACGGACTGGGGAAGTTCTTGCTTATTCGTTGTCATCTGTTTCTCCCTGTTCGGGTTCTACTATTTGTTCAAAGTCTTTGCCGATGTACACGGCGGCATCTACGACGGCTCGGCTGCTGTGGACCACGAGCACGTTCTTCGTCTTGAGTGCGCGGGCGAGCGCGTTGGCGCCTTCCCATTCGGGGTTCCTGAGCACCAACACGGTTTCATCGTAGTTCTGTAATCTATCGTTTCTAGAACTCACGACGTCAAATCCGTTTTCGCGCAGATAGGAGCGCATCTTGGCGGCTGCCCCCTGCATTCCGCAGCTGTTCAGCACCTCGACATCGCCCTTGTAGGTGCGTACCACCTTTTCTACCGGCGCCTTCTTCTGCTCCTCTTCGCACCCTAAAAACGCCGTTGCCACAAACAACAGCGTAGCCACCATCGCGGCGGCAGATGCAAACGAGCGTGCTTTCGAAAAGGTGTATTTCATTCGGTAGTACAAATTTAGTAAAATCCTGAAAAGACGGTTTATTCTATCTCGTGGTTTAAATGGATATTTCAAGATTCTTGTTCCGGGAAAAAGAGCCTCGGCATAAGCCGAGGCTCCCTACCACAACACAAGACACAATCAAAAATATGGCTCTTTAATCGGAGGGATTTTTCTTTGTCCAACGGTATGGTTTTTTCTGAAACCTCCTTTCTAGGTCGTCATCTTCTTCAGCGATTTTAAACCACATGTTGCCTAAATCCGCACCATGTATAGCTTCTAAATTATCGATACAATCTTGTATTTTGTCAAAAATATCGTCAGTCATGATTAGTTCTGCCTTAGTTTTTTGTTGGAATCAAGGTACTTTCGTCGAAGGACCGTTGGCATAAACCAAGTCCCGTTTTCAAAGCGCATAATCAGAACCAGATGGGTCTGTATTCTGCATGCTGAATCAAGGAATGGAATTTCCAACTGTTGATTGCCTTGGTAGTAATCCACCTGAATCACAGACGGATTCGCTTGGGCGTATCGGATGCTTCGGCTTATGCAGGTGGCGAGAATCTCGTTCATTCCTTGGTAGCTGTCGCCGCTAATGCGGGTGCGGTTCCGTTGACAAAGCGTATGAAACGAGCCTACTTGGGGCAAGGAGTTTAATTTCAAAAACTGCTCGATAATCGGGGACGTTATGTTTTTGCTTTGCACAGCCGGTTCTTCTTGGAGAAAAGAATCGAATTTGAACCGTTGATTTGGCTTGCTCATGGCACTCCGATAGGGCTTGCATTTGACAAATAGGGGCGCGCCTTTGTTGTAAAGTGGGAATAGCAAATCTCCTTGGGGAGTGATGTGAAATTGCTTTTCGTGAACGGAGCGCGTGTAGGCGTAATGCAAAAGGTGGAAGCAGTCTTCATTTGAGCCCCTGTTGTGAAGAATCCGTTTAAGGAGGTCAAGCTTCTTGTCGAGATCAGGAATGTAGACGGCTTCAAAAAGAGTGTTTGGCATTGTTATTGTGAAATGCATGGAGTAAATCCCTTTGCCGCGTGGCGGCCGATGATGGTTGCAAATGGTTATCAAAAGGTGCATCGCTGGAGCCCTAGGGAGGGACAGCGATGCTATTTATGTCATCATCACTATTTTCAGTTCCAGTTTTGTGGAGCCTGAGCTACTTATATAATTTGTAATTACTCTGCATTTAATTCACCGCATTGCTGCAGATGACTTTATCTAAAAATATGAGGAATCAATGTCCCACGATGCGTAGGGGTTTTGATCATAAAGACTTTCAAGGAGATCTTCAGCTTCCTGTTCCGTGAGAAAGTCCTCGTAACCGTAGACCTCATCTTCATCTTCATTTACGACCCAAAAGTGTTCTTGCATATTAGACTCCTTTTTGGTGTGGTTGGTTTGGTTGAATTTTGGGTGACCTTCGTCGAAGACCTTCGCCGGAGTCCTGGGAGTTCTGCATGCCGGACCACCAGGGACTCGTCGAAGGCGCTGACGTCAGTCTATCTAAAGTCCGCCGCGACCCCGAAGGGTTGGGAAGACGATCATTTAACTTAAATAATGGATTCCCTGAGTCCCGGGAGACTGCAAAGAATCGTATCTTAATAATAATCAGGTTCCTTGAGGGGAACACTGTAATTTAATCATAATAATCCGCGTATCATCCCTTGCCGGCTCCGCGGTAGTTTTGGCCGTAAGGTGGTCTCACCTAAAATAACTAAAAGAGCTGTGAGACTAGCTGGCTTTATCAGCCAATTCCTAATATAGATTCTGCGGAGGGCATTGTCAATAGGTAAAACCGTTTTTTTTGAAAAATTTTCCGCTGCATCCGCGGATCCCTTACCTACAATAATACGGCGTTCTCCAAGGGCATCCGCCGTAAAAATGGCGGTAAGGTCCGTATGCCTTGAAAGCGTCGTTTTCGTTCACGAGCATCAGCCTGAAAGTCATGTTGTCGTTGGGCTTGTATTCAAGAGTTATGTCCGGAATGACTACATCGACATTGCCCTGGCGTACATCCTCTTTGGCAATCGGCGTGCCGAATCGGAAATTTGAATACAGTGGCATCCAGAGTCCCATGTTTGCATACAAATGAAGCTCTGGGGAGAATTCGTAGGCGAGATGCGCCATGTAGCTCTGGTGGGCGAACGTTCCGAAGCTTCCGCCCATAAAACTCACCGAGTAAGTGTAGGCGACTTTGAGTGAGGGGTCGAAAGTCTCGTGCCGCACTAGGCGTTCGGGGTCAAAGTGTTCGCGGTTCCAGGGAATGCCGTCGTCGGGAATCACGTAGACTGTATCGACAATCGTGTCTTTTGGCGCTGCGCTTGCCGTTGCAGAAACGGCCGCTGCCGCGGATTTTGTCGCAGTCGTGGCAATAACCGAATCCGTCTTCGCAGGGCTTTCCGCGAAGGCAATCGTTGCCAATAACATCATCAAAAACGGCATTAACCGCATGCTTAGAATATAGCAATTATGGGGAATCGAATTAAACGATTTCGTTCTTGGCGTTCACGTGGACCACGGTGGGTTTCCACGATTTTGCCTCTTCCTCGCTCATGGTCGCATAGGCCACGATAATCACGAGGTCGCCCGGCTGAACCAGGCGGGCAGCAGCACCGTTCAGGCAAATCACGCCGGAACCTGCAGGACCTTCGATCACATAGGTGTCCAGACGAGAACCGTTGTTCACATCAAGTACGCCGACTTTTTCGAAGGGGAGGATGTTTGCAGCATCCATCAAATCGCGGGCAATAGTAATCGACCCCTCGTAGTTGAGGTTTGCGTCGGTTACGGTTGCGCGATGAATTTTGCTTTTGAGTAATTCTAGCTGCATGTTGCGCTTAGAACTTGACATTGAAGAATCCCGCAACACCCTTTTCCGGGGTCGGGAGAATGCCATAGCTGAAGCGGTTTGCGTCGGGGTTGCTGTCCCATTGAGTGCTGAAGAATGCATCTGCAAAGGACCAGATGTGTGCGCCTGCCACAAAGAGCAAGCCATACCACCAGGCGCTGTTGCCGTCAACGGCCAGGTAAACGGTTGCACCGACGCTGCCTACCCAGAGGGCGTCAATCCAGATGGCCTTCATGGACTGATCCTTGTGCCACTGGTAGAGCGACGGAACTAGCAAAGAAAGGTAAGCGTAGCCCTGTTCGCCAGCGTTGTTGCGGTAAGAACGGTCGATGTCGGCGTCTTCAAATCCGCCAGAGCGCTGGGCGAGCCATTCGTCTTCGGAAACACCGAGTTTTTCCCAGGGCTTCTGCAAGTATTCGGAAGGACGCACACCCATTTCAACAAGGTGTGTCAGCTTGTCCCTAGAGAGACCTTCTTGCTTTGCCTGCTGGAATTCCCACTGGGTAAGACCCATTTCTTCGTAGTTGAACCCCTGCCATTCATCACCAGAAGCGGTAGCTTCACCAACGCTGGCTTCTTCTTCGCCATTATTGTCGGCAAAGGCGTCATCTGATTCGGCAGATGCCCCGTAGGAATAGGAATCTTCGGAAGATTCGTCGTCGAACTGGGCGAACGCAATGGAGCCGCACAGCAACACTGTAGAGAGAATCTTGCACCAATTCGCCATTAATTTCATCCTTCAATTTGTAATGCCGGGGGAGGGAATCGAACCCTCACACTCTCGCGAGTACCGGATTTTGAGTCCGGCGCGTCTACCAATTTCACCACCCCGGCTCGGGGTTTGCACAAATATAGAACACTTTTCGCTTTTTTGCAGGGTAAATAAGCGAAAAATACCCATTTTGTGCATATTATGTGCAAATTTATCTTTTCAGGAGCGGCTGGTACTCAATTTTCAGGGGGGCAAGTTTGCTTGCAGCGAAGTCGACCGCCTGGTCCTTGGTTTCAAATTTGCCGGTCTGCACCAGGTAGAGGATTCTTTCGCCGCGAGGCTGTTCTATGATGGTGCAGGTGATTTTCTGCTTTTTAAGGTTGGTCACGAGCAAATCGGCGTTGGCTTTGGTTCCAAAGGCGCCCAGCTGAAGTGTCCAATATTCGGAGGTCGGGGCTGCCGCAGGTGCGGTTGTTGCCGGGGCCGCTGTTGCGGCGGGTGCGGGGACCGCCTTGGGCTGTTCTTTAGCTTGTTCGACTGCAGGTGCCGGTTTGGCGGTTTTAACGCTGTCTGCCACCGCCTGTTGGGGGTCCTTCGCTTTGGTTGTGTCGGTGGCGGTTGGCGTGGGTTGCACTGTGGGCTGCTGGAGCTTTGCCTGCATCGCGCTAAGCGAATCCGGCTTGCTCAACAGGTCGCAGCGTTCATTGAGTGCGTCCGAATGAACCTTTGCCTTGACGGCGGAGCATACCTTCTGAAGCACGACTGCCTGGTGCGGATGTGAGGTCTCGATGGCGTGAATCAAGTCTTCGGCGGCCTTTTCGTATTTGCCAAGGTACAGCCTGAACTGGGCGCTCGTCATCATGAGGTCTGCGTAGATGGTGTTCTGCGGACTTACATTCTGAATCAGGGAGTCGAGCCGTTTGCCGGCGGTCTTGAATGCCTGAACGTCTCCGGTCTGTGAAAGGGCGAGAACGTTCCACAGGTAGCATTCGGCTCGCAGGGAATCCGGTTCCTTCGGGCACGCCGCTTCATAAGCGGCTGCGGCTTCTTTCCAGTTGCCCGTTACATATGCCTTCTGTGCATCCGCCATCGTCTGCGCAAAGGAGCTAATGCTGCAAACTGCAAGTAGAATAGTAAGTAGTTTCGTCTTCATTTCTTTTGTCATTCTGAGCGAAGGTCCCTGAGCTTGTCGAAGGGCCGAAGTCGAAGAATCTAAGGATGGATCCTTCGACTCCACTTCGTTGCGCTCAGGATGACACTTCCACCTGTTTATTGTTTACTGTCTATTAAGCTTCCTCTAATCGTCCACCCGCGAATGTCGTCCAGCTTCACCTTCACGTAGTCGCCGGGCTTCACGATGCGGCCAACTTCCGGCTTGAACACCACCTTCTTGAAGTTGTCGGTGCGGCCCCGCAGTTCCGTCTCGTCGCGCACGGAGTTCTTTTCCACCAGCAGTTCCTCGGTGCGGCCGAGCATCATCTGGTTGCGCTTGAGCGTGATGGCGTTCTGCAGTTCCACCAGGCGCGTGTGGCGCTCGTTCTTTTCAGTCTCGGTGAGAGTCTCCGCTTCCTTGTACGATTCCGTTCCCTTGCGCGGGCTGTAGATGAACATGAAGGCGCTATCGAACTGGCACGTTTCAAAAGCCTTGAGCGTCTGCTCGAAATCCTCTTCCGTTTCGCCCACGAAACCGCAAATCACGTCCGTCGAAATCCCGTAGAACGGGTCCTTGCTTCGCAGCTGCTCGATAATCGAGAGGTACTGCTCCATGTTGTGCTGGCGACGCATCTTCTTGAGCATCGCGTCGGAGCCGCTCTGGATAGGAATGTGCGCATAGTGGCAGACCTTCGGGTTGTTCAGCAGCACGTCGATGAGCTCGTTCGTGTAATGCCTCGGGTGCGGGCTCGTAAAGCGGATGCGGCGGATGCCACCGATTTCAGAAACCTTCGTAAGCAGGTCCGCAAAATTGCCGCCTTCCGTCTTGTAGGCGTTCACCGTCTGGCCAAGGAGCGTCACCTCGGTAATGCCCTTGTCGGCCGCCTTGCGCACTTCGGCAAGGACGTCTTCCATGTCGCGGTATTTTTCCGGCCCGCGCAGGTACGGCACAATACAGTAGCTGCAGCGCTTGTTGCAACCGCGCTGGATGGCGACGAAGGTGGTGAAGTCGTTCTGGAGTTTCGCGTATTCGCCCAGGTAGTTCTCGCTCAGGTCCTCGTCGATGAACATCTTGTGGTGTGTCTGGTGCAGCGGACTTTTGGCGTCGCCCAGCAGCAGTTCCGGAATTTTCTTGTACTGGTCCGGGCCCACGATGTAGCTCACGTTCGGGAGCCTCTTCAAAAGTTCCGGCCCGCGATTCTTCGCCATGCAACCGCATACCACGACTTTCACATCGGGATTCTTTTTGCGCAAGTACTTGAGCTTGCTGATGTTGACGATGGCGGTTTCCTCGGCCTTCTCGCGCACGCTGCAGGTGTTCACGATGATAAAGTCGGCATCTTCCTGGTTGCTCGTCTCGACGCAACCGCACATGTCGAGCTCCTGGGCAATCATCGCCGAGTCATACTCGTTCATCTGGCAGCCGTATGTGGCCAAGTGGTATTTTTTCATGCGACCAAAGATAGCATTTTTAGTTGGCAGAACTTAGAACTTAGAGCTTAGAAAAGTCATTCTGGAGCGCAGCGATAGAATCTTTTTATTATGAAAGGGGGAGGCTTCCCCCTCGCTTCCATCGCCAGTCCCAGTGACAAAGGTCCCTGAGCCTGTCGAAGGGCCGCTACCCTCTCTCCTAGGTGGCTCCGCCCCCTAACACCCCCGAATGCACTTTTTCAAGGGAGTTTTGAAAAAGTGGGCGTTTTCAGGTGAAAATCGCCATTCGTGCTTGTGCGAATTGTCATGCCGGGCTTGACCCGGCATCTCCTTTTTTTATTCCTAATTATGTATATTTTTCATTGACATAGCCCTGAACTGCAAGGTGAAGGGCGACGAGTTTAACGTAGAGTTAGCTCTTATTCTCGTCTTGGAAAACGACCAAAATTTCCTCACAAGAGAATAAGGCGAACGCTCACGTCCAGAAATGGGCGTGGGTCGTTTGTACTTATCTTGTGAAAGGTTTCTTGGTCGTTACCTCAAGACGGTAAGTGCATTCGACACCACGCTTTTTGTGTTTGTGGTTCGGGAGTATGGATAATAAGGACCTCTACGTATGGATGAATGTTAGAGGATTTAATATGAAAAATGTTAATGAACCGGAAATTCTTGACATACCAAAAGAGAGTTTAGACAAATCGGCTAACGCTCAATGGAAAAAGACCTTGGCAATCGTTTTTACAATCGCGACAGCCTTATATGATTTTTTGCCTGTTGACTTGATGCCCATGCTTCCCTTTGATAATCTTGGGCTCACCAGTGCGGCATTGTTGAACCTAGTCCAACAATTTACGGCAAATCAGGATTCCAAGCTGGTTCAAGTCCTGAAGTTTGCTAAATGGACTTTTGTCGTATTGGTCATTATTGCGGTTCTGCTTTTTGGTGGACTTGTCGCCTTGTTGATGAATCTATTGGCAAAATAAAAATTGTAGGAGTTTTATATGTCTATATTAGATGCTTTGCTTTATAAATCGTTCGGTCCTGTCTTTATTAAGGAAAATAGTGATGCCGAATCCTTTATTGAAAAAATGAAGGCCCTTTCATCAAAAGCCTCTGGTAAAGTAAAAGATAAAATCGACCAGCAAATTAGTGCTGCTGAATCGGGATTGTACGGTGAAAAACAGATTGCCTATGAACTAAGAAACAGCGGCATGGATATGTTGATTATGCATGATCTATACCTGGAAAAGAATGGGCTGTCTGCGCAGATTGATTTTTTGGTAATGACGAGAAAGCATACGTTTATCATAGAATGCAAAAATCTTTATGGCAATATTGAAATCGACGATAAGGGTAATTTTATTCGTCATATTGGTCATGGAAAATTTTATCACAAAGAGGGTTTTGTATCTCCTGTTTCGCAAAACGAGAGACACTTGAACGTCATCAAGGAAATTCGCAAAGAATACAAGACCAATTTCTATACGCAGGGCGTTTTTGAAAAGTTTTTTCCACAAATTTACCGTTCCATCGTGGTGCTTGCCAATCCCAAGACCATCTTAAACGACAAAAATGCGCCTGATAGCATTCGTAAAATTGTCATTCGAGCGGATCAACTTGTTTCGTATATCAAGAGGATTGAGGAAGAAGATGATCTGTATAAATCTTCCGAAAAAGAAATGCACGAACTCCTGGATTCCTTCATCAAATGTAGTAAGCCCTGCAAATCTGATTATGCAAAAAAATACGAAGAACTCCTGAATGGTTGCAAGGCAGATGACAACGTGAAACAGGAAGAAACTGTTTCTGAAGCCGGTTCGCCTTCTGTAGATGAAAAGGTCGCTGAAACAACTGCAGAAAAGATTTGTCCTAAATGCGGAAAGCCTCTAATTTTACGGACTGCAAAAAAAGGCGACAAAGCGGGAAATCAATTTTACGGATGCAGCGGTTTCCCCAAATGCAGATACATAGAGAATGTCTAGATTTCTGCGGGGGTGGCGCTTCACCCTTTCGGCAAAGTCTTCTAGATTTACAAATCTGACAAGTTCAGTCGCGGCATTGTCGGCAATGGCGTGGCGGTTTCGTTTAAGAACATAATCATGTAGATGGGGAAATAGGTGATGTTCCCCCGGACAGAGACGTTTGTGTTTGCGAATACGAAAGCCTGCGGAATGTCGTAGTTTTCTATTTGCAGCACATTGTTCAAGGCGGAATGCTTGGTGTAGTCCTTGCCGCTCTTGACTTCAATGGGGAGGCACTTGCCCTCGTATTCGATGACAAAGTCGAGTTCGCCGAGTTTTTTGCTGTTGAAATAGTAGCCGTCGTAACCATGGGCGCGCAGTTCTTGGGCGACGGCGTTTTCGAAGATGGCACCGCAGTTCATATCGTGTCCGCCCTGTAGCAGCTGCATCTGCGAAGCCCGCCCGTAGCTTGTTGTCAATAGCCCCACATCCGAAAGGAACAGCTTGAACAAATTGTTCTGCTTGTTGATCTTTAAAGGGACCACGGGTTCTGTCGTATTGAAAGTCGGTATTGCGACGCCC
>JAFXRC010000066.1 GCA_017526585.1 Fibrobacter sp.
AGTCGGCAGTGACAACCAAGTCGGTTGAACTGTCAACCGGGATCGATATACCGGGGAAAAGGTGTAAACCGAGTCAGAGAAACTGTCAACCCGGTCAGTAAAATCACCTAAAAAGTGTCAACCTTTTTCAGTGATGGTCACCCTCCGGGTTTTGGCTTCGCCAAAATCTCTAAATCACGCAAAATTCGCTTCGCTCATGGCGTGATTTAGTCGAACTCACGACTTCGTCGCTCGTTCCTGATCTCGCTATTTCCGGGAATAAAAAGAAAACCACCCTGTTGGGTGGTTTTTCTTTTTATCGGAATAGCGAGATTAGACAAAAGTTTCACTTCGTTTCAACTTTTGCCCTCCGGGTTTTGGCTTGCGCCAAAATCTCTAACTTGCCCGATATTCGCTTTGCTCATGGGGCAAGTTAGTCGAACTCACTTCGTGAGTTCTCATCTCGCGCTAGTTGCAATAAAAAAACGAAAGGACACCCAAATGGTGTCCTTTTCGTTTTTATCGGAATAGCGAGATTCGAACTCACGACCTCTTGCTCCCGAAGCAAGCGCTCTACCAGGCTGAGCTATATTCCGGTTCGGTGGTCCAATAATAGAAAAAAATGGAAAGAATTTAAAGGGGAAAGGCGCAAAAAAGTGAAAAAAGTCGAATTTTTATTTCTTGGCGGGCTTTCTGGGGGCTTTTGTCGGGGCGGGGCGCGGTTTTCCGAGGATCATGATGCTCGAACCGGCGTTGTCGGGTTCGACTTTGTACAGCTGGATGCGGTTGCTCCATTCGGAACGCACCTTGCGGTCGATAATGCGCTTCACGTTGCCGTAGCTGGGGTTCCCGCCGCCGTGGATGACCCTGAGTATCTTGAGTCCCGCGATCATCAGGTCATCAATGCGCCGTTCCACGGCTTCCGCGGCTTCGTCCGAGGTCATGCCGTGCAGGTCGATTTCGTCTTCGGGAACAGGAAGCTCCCAGGCGCTGGGATTGCGGCGCATTTTCCGCCCGCGCGGGGACCGCGCCGGGTGGACGGCGGCGGCCTCGGCTTGCTGCTGCATTTCCTTGTCCTTGTCTTCCATGTGGTGGCTGTTAATCCACTGCAGCTGGAATTCTTCTTCTTGATTCAATGGCATCGTGTGCTCTTTTTTGTAAAAAGATAGAATTTTTAGATAATTTTGCGTATTTTGCTCAAAATCCTTAATTGGAAAACCATTTCTTTTTACTATATTGAGAAAAAGGTAAGTGTTTTATGAGGTATTTGTAAAGATGAAAAAGCTTTGGGTGCTGGGGGCGCTCCTAGTATTTTTCTCGGCGTGTGAAAATTCCGAGGTTCCGGAAAATCGCGTTTTTTCGATTAATGACCTACTTCATAAGAAAGTGGGTGTTCAGACTGCCACGACGGCTGAAATTTATGCAGCCGAGTATGGCTCCGATACCGCCAAGATAGAAACAGTTTCTTTTGAAACCCTGGAACAGTCGATTCAGGCTTTGCGCCGTGGAGAGCTGGATGCGGTCCTTTGCGACGATGCTCCCGCTGCGGTCTATGTGGCAAAAAATCCGACCCTTCGCATTCTGAATGAAGTTTTCAAGGAAGAATCCTACGCAGGGATTATCGCAAAGCAGAATTGGGCTCTTCTCGATACGGTGAACATGGCGCTTATCCAGATGCGTGCCATGGGCGTCTACGATTCCATTTTCAATTCCTATATCGGCGGTGATGGCTCCTATCATATCAAGACTGGAAAAGTGAAGGGTCCCGCCCTCAAAGTGGCGACCAATGCGGAATTTCCTCCTTATGAATTCCGTACCGAAAAGGGCGCGCAGGGCATTGATATTGAAATTGCGCGCTACATTGCGGACTTCATGGAACGTCCGCTAGAAATCATCGACATCGACTTTGACGAAGTGATTGGTGCGGTGGATTCGGGTAAGGCTGATATCGGTCTTGCGGCTTTTTCTGTGACTGAAGAACGCGGAAAAATAGTCAATTTTACGGACAATTATGCCACATCCAAAATCGTGGTGGTAGTTCGTAGTGGCGAGACTGAATCGACTTTGCAGCGCATTAAGGATACGCTGTTCGGCGATTAACTTTTTCGGGTGAAAATTAGCCTAACCTCTAAAATTCTGGTGATAGTTCCAGCTCCACTGTTCCGGGTGGTCGGCTATCCATGTCTCGATTTTTTTGGAAATGTTCTCAACAAGTGATTCTGACTTGGGTGCGTAATAATTTTCGAATCGGATGACGATGCGATGCTTGGGACCGCATTCGGTCCATGTCCGGAAGGTGACGATTCCGGCTCCCATCTGGTTTATTTTTTGGGGGAGCCTCAGGTAAAGGGTGCTCTTGCGTCCGAAGAGCTCAACAGTGTTTCCTTTGGTGTTTCGCCCCTGGTCTACGACCATCGCCAGAATCCCATTCGAGTTGCCTTTTTTCGAAAACAGGTTGCGGATGAGCCGTCCTGTTTCTTCGGGGTGGTATTCGGTTAGGTGTGGGTCGCTGCGGAGATCCTGTAACACTTTGCGAAAAGCCGGATCGCCGACGGAGTCTGTAATCAGGTGAACATTCTCGCTATAGCGGCAGAGGCTACGGTGCAAAAGCTCGAACGCCCCTTGGTGGATGCTGATGGCGGCGATGGGACCCTGCCGGAGTGCATCTCGGATGATGTCCTCGTTTTCGAAGACGATTCGCTGCTCGACACTTTTGAAGCGGGCGAGTCCACGGTACGAATCTAGCGCATTCCAGAAGATGCCCTTGAATACATCGCACGGCGTTGTTTTTTGCAGCGGGAATGGTTCACCGTTTGCGAAATGTTCTTTGTAAAGTCGAGCTTTTTCAAGGTGCTCCACGACGCGTCCGTAGGCGCGTCTGGTATGCAGAGCCTTGTATACCGGGAACGCGATTTTGAAAAGCGCCGAATAGAAAACATCCGGCGTTCGCAGCAGGATGTTCATCATTGTCTTGTATGCGATGATTTTTACTCGCATAGAATTCCGAATCTAGGATTATTCGTCGAATTCCAGGATGTTCCTGCCGAGTTCGCGCTCGAATACGCGGCGGCTGAGTCCTTCGCCGGCGTAGCTCAGCGTGGGGGAGACTTCGTAGAGCTTGCCCGGCTTTACTTCGACATGAGCCTTGCGGAGCCAATCGCGGTGCAGCTTTCCAATCATTTCGCGGGCGGTTTTCGGGGAGTCGTTTCCGTCGGCATTCTTGACCGGGGCGAATTCTTCTTCGCGGATAACGCCGAACGGCATCATCGTGCCCAGCTGCGGGAAGGCGTCGAACAGGAACTGCTCGAACTTCCAGCACTTTTCGATGCCGCAGACGGTCTTTCTGGCGGTGTGCCACGGAAGCTTACTCGTCTGCAACTTGCGGAGCCCTTCAATTTTGAACAAGTGAATGGCGATGTTCCCGCCGTCAAAGGTGAGGCTGCCGTCGGCGTTGGTCATGTCGCGGTAGCTTTCGGGAAGGTCGCTGTATTCGACGACGCCCGGCTTGTTGTTCTGCAGCGCAAAGATGCCCACCTTCTCGTTCGGACCAGCTTTGTGGACCACTTTCGATGCGGACATGCTGCGGCCTTCGCTGGCAAGTGCCCCGATAAATGCGGGGTCGCAAATGCGGCAAAGGGCATTGTCGACGCTGTAAAGGAATACATAGCGCACACCTTTCTCGATTAGCCAGGCGAGGGTGCCACTCTGGGCGAGTGCCCTGAAGCAGCCGCCGTTGCCATCGGGGACAAGAGCTAGACGGTCGTTGTCGATGACGGCTTTGCCCTCTGGAGTCAATGCGCAGATGGTTCCCTGTTCAAAGAATCGGATGTTTTCGCGGGCGTAGCCGAAGAAGTTATGCTCGGTGAAAAAGTTGACGGTAGCCTCGTGGTTCAGAGGGCTTGTCATGATGCACCACGGAATCGGGTGACCGACTTGCGCGGCGAGGTTTTGCAGTCTTTCCGCCTGCAGCTGGAACAGACTCTTGTGGCTGGGCAGCCCGATGTCGAACATTCCCTTGGGTCCTTCAAAACCCAGGCGCGAACCCTGTCCGCCAGCAACGAGGAATGCTGCGACTTGACCTTTTCCGAGTAGAATCTCTCCGGTTTCTTTCCAGAAGTCGTAGCGAAGGTCGTCTACGGCAATCTTGAACGGCATCGGCTTCAGGTCCTTGGAAACGTTGTCTTCGAGCGACGCGTTCGACTTTTCGGTATAGAGAGCCTTGAGCTCCGCCCAGTCCTGGCTCTGGATGTCCCGTTCCAATTTTTTTCGGGCGTCTCCCATTAATGTTTCAAGGTGTTTTGCCAGCTCCTGCTGACCTGCTGCGTTCAAAGATTCAATCATATCCATGGACCGTAATATAGAAATATTGCATTCAAAAAACGAACCGTATAAAAGGCGGTATGTTTGGGGGCTGTCCATTTTTTCTATATAATCCAGCGTGAATCAGTTAGACGAAATTACCTTCAAGGTGGTGGCCCGTATCCGGAGCGATTTCCACGATAAGTTTGGAATTCCTCGACAGAGTGGGCTCCTGAAGAACTTGCGTTCGACAATCGTTTTTGAACCGGAATACAGAAATGTCGATGCTCTGCGCGGTCTAGAGGGCTTTAGTCACTTGTGGCTGCTGTGGATTTTTTCGGAGAACGTGCGTGACTCCTGGAAGCCGACGGTGCGCCCGCCCAGGCTTGGCGGTAATACTCGGCTGGGAGTGTTTGCGACCCGCAGCAGTTTTAGGCCGAATCCGCTTGCCATGAGCTGCGTAAAAATTGAGCGCATTGACTTGGATGGGGAAGGCGCCCCGACCATTACGGTCAGCGGAGCCGATCTGATGGACGGAACGCCTATTGTCGACATCAAGCCGTATCTGCCTTACACCGATTCTGTTCCCGATGCGCTCGGTGGCTTTGCCGAAGCCGTTCGCTTCAACAAGCTCGTCGTGGATTTCTCTGACGAGGCGCAGGTCGCGCTGGATGCGCATTTCCCCGAAGAAAAAAAGGCAGCTCTTGTGGAGCTGCTTTCCGAAGATCCGCGGCCCGCGTACCAGAGGTCCGCCGACCGCATTTACGGCATCAGGTTCGCCGGCTTTGAAATCAAGTTTCAAGTGCAGGGCGACCACCTGACGGTCGTCGCTATTTTACCATTACAGCCTTAGTGGCCTTGAATCCTTCGCCCAGGGCACTCACTACGTAGCGTCCGGCCGGGAGTCTGCCTGCAAGCATTAGGGTGTTGGCTCCGGCGTAGTTTCCGCTCAAGTCAAGTACTTCCTTGCCGAGGCTAGAGTAAACCTTGACGGTGAGCAGTCCAGCCTTTGCAACGCTCAGCTGTATATCGCCAGTCTTGGTAATTGAGAGCGAACCGCCTGCAAAATTTTCCACCTGGGTGAAGCCCATTCCGTTTTCAGACGAAGAAGATCCTTCGACGGAGGTCTCGCTAGAACTCGATGCAACTTCGCTGCTGCTCGATTCGGCTACGCTGCTGCTGGATTCGGCTACGCTGCTACTCGATTCAGCAGCGGGCTTGAGCTTGTCGCCCAACACCTCGATCATCTTTTCGGCGTAGCGCTTACCGAAGTCGCGGTATTCCTGCGAGGTGAAGTGCACGTTCTGGCCATCGCCTAAGGCCTGGTTGAACCCTTCGGAAGACACCACGTAGAAGTTCTTGGACTGCTGCGGAAGCTTGGCAATGTTGTTGTTTGCACCTTTGCTTACGCCCGTGCGCAGGACCTCGCCCGCAAGGAACGGAATGTCGTTACCGAGGTCCAAATCCTTGATAATGTTGTCGTAGACCTTCTTGACCGCAGAAGGCCACTGGCCGTCACCGGCGTCCGTTTCGCCTTGGTGGAAGATAATGCCCTTGATGACTCCGTCTTCTTGAGCCTTCTTGGCCATTTCAATCAAGCGTCCGTAGGGGTTTCCGCCGTAGGCGTTGATACGCTGGATCATCCAGCTCTGGCCCTGCTGCGAACTGACATAACTTTTATAGTTATCCTTGTCGAACAGCTTGATGCTGCAGCCAGCAACCGCGACAGAGATGATACCCACCTTGATCTGGGAATCGGCCTTTTCGACCATCGTGCGGCCGAAGTAGTCGGCCGGGCCAAGCTTTGCCCCCTGGCAGTGTGCCAGCGGCGGGGTTGCCTTGATCCATTTTCCCTTGGACGCACCCTGGTTACAGGATCCTCCATCTGCGGACCAGAGCAACTGGAAACGCTCATCAACAGACCTGTCCTGATCACCGATATCGCCCTGGCCTTCCATGTTGGACTGGCCGAAAGCGAGATAGATGTGAAAATTAGGGTCGGGGGCTGCGTTTACTTGAGAGAGAGCCATTGCGAATGCTGCTCCTAAAAGAATTTTCTTCATAATATACTCCAAACAACGGGAAAAAGTTCCCTGCTTCTGAAAATAATCCAATATTATGGATAGAATTTGATTGTAAACTTTATTATGTTGTTGATTTTTACAACAAGAATTTCTTATATTCAAGAAAAAACTCGAGGTTCTTTATGAATAAGAAAATTTTTCTTTCTGTTGCAGCGGCTGCCCTTCTTGCGGCATCCCTGACGGCATGCGGTGATTCTTCCACTAGCGCCAAGTCTTCTAAGGTAGAAGACTGTGCCGCGGGTCTTACAAAGGAATGCCTGGAAGGCGAATGGAGCTTTATCGGCATTTCTAACTTGCTCGATACGGCTGGAGCTATCCGTCCGGATTACAATTTCTCGAACGCTCCGGGAAAGCTGATTCTTAAGTCGACGACTCCCGCCGATTCCTTTGAATTCCATCTCCCTGCAGCCAGCGTAAATGCGATGCAGCCTGACTGTACTCCGCTGTTTGGTACATGGAGCGTTGCGCAGAACACGCTCACGATGGAATTGGGCAAGTTTACGATGGGCTGCCTCCAGTTTGGAGAAAGGAGCATGACCTTCAATCCTACTCTGAAAATCAAGGGCAATGTTGTTGAACTCTCCCTCCAGAAACTCTGGTTCATGAAGACGGAATTTGACGACGAAGAAACAAAGATGGGAAGTGCTGAAGTCTTCTCTATCACCGATTGATAATTCATCGATTTGTTCAACAGAAAAAGTCCTCGGCAAAACCGAGGACTTTTTTGTGTGTATTTGGAACTTGTTTTAGCGGATGACTAGGGATTTCTGGTTCAGCGTCTTTCCGCTAGCATCTACGAGGCGAGCCAGGTACTTGCCCACGGGGAGCTTATTTAAACTGATTGCAGTTTGGTTGTCGATGACGGAGCTCATGGCGAGCTTGCCGTTCACGCTATAGATTTCGACGGTGCTGTTTGCCGGAGCATTCACATGGAGCGTACGCTTCTCAAGCTGCATGAAGGTTGTGCTGGAAACATTCACCCGCTTGAGTCCGGTCAAGATGGTGCCTTCGGGGGCTCCGACGATGAGTCCGCGACCCACAGTGCTCATGTAGACGACGCCGAAGGTGTTCATGTCGCCTTGCACAAAGTTTCCGTTACCCGGACCACCGAACATGTGCGCATTGTCGTTCACCTGTTCCCAGGTCTTGCCCTTGTCTGTGCTGCGGTAAATTCCGAGCGGGTTCTCGGCGCCGCCGGCGATACCCCAGATGAATATCGTTTCGTAGTCGGCTCCTTCCTTGGCCTTGCCGATGCCGACGGCGATTGCCGTGTTCACGCCTTCGCACTTGTTCCAGGTCTTGCCGCCATCTTCGGTGTAGGCGAGACCGTTTTCGCTGTAGCCCTTGGTGAGCCACATCTGGGACTGGTCAAGCGGTACCCATAGGTGTCCTTCGCGACCATAGACTGTGCGGATAAGGCCGCCGCCATTGTAGTATTCGCCAGCACCTTCATTCTGGAGTCTTGCGGATTGAGCTTCGAAGGACTTTCCCTTATCGGTCGACTTGTAGAGGGTCCCCATGGCGTTCATCACATAGAACACGTCTGCGTTGACGGGGTCCGCAACGATGCGTGCGTATTGAGTTTGCGTTCCCGTCTCGACGGCGGTCCAGGAGGCGCCATTGTCGTCGCTGCGGTAAACGGTTGCGCTCTGGTCGGGGCGGTGGAGCATCACCTTTCCGTCTGCAGAAAGCACGACAAGTCCTAGGGCGCCTTTCAAATTGGTCTTGACGGTATCCCATTTGGCGGCGAGTGCATCGTCGCTTCTGTACATCACGTTGTAGTTAATCGCTTCGTATTGCCCGTAGACGGTGATGGTTCCTGTACGCAGGAACGTTCCCGAGAGCGGTGCGTAGGCCATGCTCTGCGTGGTGCCGATGGTAGGCGTGTGGCGCGGGGTGCTTTCGTTGATGTTGCTGTAGGCTGCACCGTCGTAGTCACCGATGGCGGTCACGAGAGGTCCTCCAGGAACGCTCACGATATCGAGGGGTACGGTTTCTTCGATGCCCTTGGACTGGAATTTCCAAACGGGAACCTTGGCGGTAATGTCGTCCGTCTGGAAAATGCCGTTTCCGCTGGTGACCCATGCCTGCTTGTTGTTGAAGGGGTTGATTTCCAGGGAGCCAGCCCAATGGATGGCGTTGCCCGGAATCCAGGAGGTTCCATTGGGGTCGATATTGGGAACATCATTATAGTGCTGACCGTGATTCCAAGTCTTGCCGCCGTCGGTAGTGACGTAAATGCGGTCGCCGTAGTTGTCCTTGCCTTCTTTGGTGACATGACGTCCGGTGTACTTGCCTACGGTCGTTACGACAATGTGCTTTGAATCTTTCGGGTCGATGGCGATACCACCATAGGAGCTTTTGTCCTTTTCGTAGGTCTTGGTGGTGCTGCCTTCGTGTTCAACGGAATCGCTCGGGGTGATGTCTTCCCAGGTTCCGCCGGCAATGTTGTACTTGTAGACGGCTCCACTGGTGATGCTGTGCGGACCCGGACCGTCGGCGTAGGTGATATACATGTTGCCATCGGCAATTTTTGCGCGATGCGGCATCAAGTTTGCGGGACCTCCAGAAATAGCTTTCCAAGTCTTGCCGCCGTCGTTACTCACCTGAAGGTTGTCCTTGGTTTCAGAAATGCCGAGGTAGATGGTCTTGGTAGAACCATCGGCATTCTTGCCCTGAGATTCGTCGAACATCACGAAGCTGATGCCGTTCACGTTGTTGAGTGCCGATTCTGTGGCACTGGAGAGAGCGACTTCGTAGGCGCTTGTCCATGTTTTGCCATAGTCGGTACTCTTGTGGAGACCTTTGGTGCGGCTTCCGCAGAAAAGAATGTTCGGCATGTTGGGGTCTACGACGAGCTTTTCGCCGGTTTGGCGACCCATGCCGTTACCATGGGCGTGCATTTCGACATAGCTCGTGTCCCAAGTGTTACCATAGTCTTCGCTACGAAGGACCGCGGTACGCCCCTTGCTAAAGTAACCGGTTCCCGCAAGCACGTAGATGCGCTTCGGGTCGGTGGGGTCGAGCGCGAACGCTTCGGTGCCGTAAAGCCCCTTGTCGTTTTCGGAAATCCAGTCCATCAGCGGAATCCAGGTTTTATTCTTGAAATCGAAACGGTAGATGCCGCCAACGTCTGTGCGTGCGTAAAGCAAATTTTCGGCTTTGGGGTGGAATAAGACTGCCGAGACGAATCCGCCTCCGTCAAAGCGGACATTGCCCCAGGTGTATTTTTCTGCACTTGCCGTCGAAACGAGGGTTCCGATGCCCAAAGCCGATGCGACGACTAAAAACTTTACTTTACCAAGCATACCATCTCCATTTTGCCGAGTTTGTCCCGGCATCTCTTTGTCAGAAAAATACCTTTAAAAAAGAAAAAGCGACCCAAAAAGCCGCTTAGCGTTGATATTTATGTTTATGGATTCTCAACAGGCTAGATAACGCCTAAATCCCGTTTTTTACGCGAAAAAAGCAAATTTTAGTAGCCGCTGTCGTAAAAATCGTCATTGCCGTCTTGATTTTCGTCGGCACCATAGGAGTATTCTTCGTCATCCTCTGGTGGAGGGGGGTCGAATCCTTCCGGGGGCTCAAGGT
This sequence comes from Fibrobacter sp., assembly GCA_017526585.1. Taxonomy (GTDB): domain Bacteria; phylum Fibrobacterota; class Fibrobacteria; order Fibrobacterales; family Fibrobacteraceae; genus Fibrobacter. Next base: position 9,954 of record JAFXRC010000066.1, read on the forward strand.
TCTCTGTGGCATCAGGGACTTCCTGTGCGGCGAAATTCTGCGGCGGCTGGGGAGCCTGTCTGGGGGCTTCAGGAGCGTGGGGCGCTGTCGAAGGGGCCGTTTGGGGGATTGCGGCTGGCATTTCCGCGACCGCATTTTCCGGAAGGGCTGCTCCGGAAATGGCTGCCTGGAACTGGATCAGCTGAGCCTTGCTGCGGACGATTTGGTCGGCAAAGGCGTCTATGTTGATTTTTTCGGCGTTGAACAGCTTGTTCAGCGTTTGCATGCCCTGCGTGAACTTCGACATTTGCATGCGGACGGTTACAGCCTCGTTGCTATTCAGCGGAATTTGGCGCTTTTGTCGGTCGCAAAGCTTGGTTGAAAAAACGGTGAGAGTCTGGTAGAATTCTACGATTTCCTGCGGCGGTCTCCACTTTTCTTCGGGAAGCCCTTCCAGGAATAGTCTCAGCGTTGGAGAAAAGCTCTCGTACATTAGCTGCGGGGATATCGCTCCGGTCTCGGCGTAAAGTGCGATTGCCGAATTGACGAACTCCTCGATAATGGGGGATTCGAACATGCGAATTCCGCTTGCCGCCCAGTCCATGTCGAAGTACTCCAAAGCCCGGTCCATCAGCGTCGGATTTCTGAGGAGCAAGTTCGCGAAACGGATCTCCATGGGCGGGAGCATCGACCAGTTGAGAGTCGCTTCGGGTTCTAGCTGCGGAATCGCTTCATTGCCAGTGGCATTAGCCGCGCGCTGCTCTTCAAAGTTCTTCTGTGGTTTAAGCGGCTTAACACGGGCTAAGGAACGGTCCGTGTCGAATCGTTCTGCAATCAGCTTTGTATACTGATTTTGTAGTTCCTTGTCCTTGATGCTTTTTACGAGTGATTTTGTGTAGGTGACAAGGCGCGCTCGGTCTTCTGGATTTTGCAAATCGTGCTGACGAGCAAAATAGAGGAGCCAGTCGTCCGCTTTTTTGAGTTCTTCACGGAAGGCTTCCGGTCCCCGTTCATTGACAAAGTTGTCGGGGTCGATTTTTGTTCCGTCGGGGCGCGACAGCGCGAAAATTTTGGTGGTGATTCCCTGCGGTAGAACGACTTCTAGACTTCTAAGTGTTGCCTGTTTCCCGGCGGCGTCACCGTCGAAAACGAGGTAGGCGGTATGTGCGTAGCGAGAAAGGATGTTCGCGTGCGTATCGGTGAGCGCAGTTCCGCAGGCGGCAACCACATTGGTTACGCCACTCTGGAAGAGACTGATCATGTCGAAGTAGCCTTCCACGATGATGACGGCTTGTTCGTTGGCGATACTTTGGCGGCTCTGGTGGAGCCCGTAAAGGATGTCGCTCTTGTGGTACAGCGCCGATTCAGGGCTGTTCATGTATTTGGCGCGCTTAAATTCCTTGTTTTCGCTCAGGTCGCGTCCACCGAAGGCGACTATAACGCCGGACAGGTTCTGGATGGCGATCATCAGGCGGTCGCGGAACTTGTCGGAAATGCCCCCGTTTTCCTTTTCGACGGCAAGCCCTGCTTTCACACAGTCTAGCGGCGAAAAACCGTTCTTCACGGCGTAGCTGATAAAGCCTTCTCTGCCTTCGGGGGCGTAACCGATATGGAAAAGCTTGCGGGTCTCGTCTGTGATGTGGCGGTCAGAAAGATACTTTAGCGCCTTGGCCGAACGCGTCAGCTGCTGTTCGAACCATTCGCAGGCGATTTCGTTTAGGCGCCGGACCATGGCTCGTTCTTCGGTCTTTTCGGCGTCTTCAGGCGCACCTAGATGGGGGAGGGCGTAGCCTGTAAAGTTGGCAACCCATTCGATTGCCCCTCTAAAGTCGAGCTTTTCGTGTTCCTGGACGAATTTGAAGACATCTCCCGCGGCGCCGCAGGCAAAGCATTTGTAGATGCCCAAGGTGGGGTTCACGTTCATGGATGGACTGCGGTCGTTATGGAAAGGGCAAATTCCCAAATATCGACCATTTCCAGACCGTTTCAGCGGAACGAAGTTCTCAATGACCTCCGCGATATTGGCATGGGCCTTGAGTTGCTGAATGATTTCGTTAGAATAGAACGCCACAAGCCAAATTTAGCAAGAAAACACCGTCAAAATTTTGTCAAAAGCACAAAAAAAGAATCCGTTCTTGATGAACCGGATTCTTTTTAGTAGCGGGGGCAGGACTTGAACGCTGCGACCTTCGGGTTATGAGCCCGACGAGCTACCAACTGCTCCACCCCGCGTCGAGGTTGCACCATATATAGTAAAATTCGATAGCTTTGTCAAGGGCTTTTTACACGAATTTTTTCAGGATATGCTTGCTTGCAACGAAATAATCGATGCCGCTAATGATGGTAATCGCCGTGATTACGCCCATGACGGCTTGCGGGAAAACGTTCCAGAATGCGTGATAATTGGGGATAATGGAGGCAAGGGGATCAAGCGCTCCCACCAGGATGGCGACGATTCCGATACCCTGCAATGCCGTTTTCCATTTGCCGCTTCGGCGAGCCGGCATGATGAGTCCTTCGCTTGCGGCGAGTGTGCGGAGAGTCTCGACGCTGGATTCGCGGAAGTAAATCAGGGCGACCATCCACACCGGGGCATACCCCGTAGCGATAAAGCACATGAAAATCGTCATGTTCGAAATTTTGTCGCTGAACGGGTCCAGGTACTTGCCGAGGGTGCTCACTTCACCCATTTTGCGGGCGAGGTAACCGTCCAGGAAGTCGGTGAGCATGAATCCGAGTACCATCACCAAAGAAAGGCTCTTGAAAACGAGGCTGTTATTGCTGTAGTCCAGGTCGTTATCGTAGAAGAACACCCACAGGAAGAACGGGGTGAGCACGATGCGGCTCATGGTGAGCTGGCTTGCAATCGAAAGCGGTTTGCGGTGTGCGGGGTCGCGGTAGTACCAGTAGGCGTAGGCAACGGTCGATGCGATAATCAAAAGGATCGAAGATACCATGCAAATCTGCTGGTAGTCTTCCAGATTCAAAAGGTACACGCCCATCGTGATGGTGATGGCGATATTCGACATCTTGCTCCAACGGCGCTTGCGGGGGAGCGATTTTCCTTCGCGGAGAACTCCGAGGCTAAACAGGGTGTGAGCCACGAGGCGTGCGAGCAGGAATACGCAACCGACGGCGAGCAACTTTTCGGTCTGGTCGTTTTGCATCAGGTCGCGAACAAAGATGCTTGTCATCACGGCGAACGAGAGGAATCCGTCAACCACGTTCAGCCAAAGTCTGTAGTAGGGTTTTTCAATTTCCTGGGAACGCAGCTGGTACAGGTTGACCCAACCCATAATGAGCGCCACTGCGACAAGGGCGCAGGCAGTCTTTGCCATGCCCATCCAAATAAACACGATGACGGCGATAAAGACCATTGCCCGCAATACGCTCCAGATGCGGGAACGCAGTCTAATGTCGGATGTCTGTTCTTCTGTCATGAATGCCTCTGTTAAGCTTCTAGAAGTTGCTTTGCGTGTTCACGAATCGTTTCGGATTCGCCGCCGAGCATACGCGAAAGTTCCTTGATACGACCGTCGCGGTCGAGTTCCTCTACATGCGTGTAGGTGCGTCCGTCAATTTCATCCTTGCGGACTGCAAGCTGGTTTACGGCGCGGCTTGCAACCTGGTGCAGGTGCGTAATCGTCAGCACCTGGTGGTGTTTTCCTAGGTTCTTGAGTGCTTCACCGATACTGTTGCCGACTTCTCCGCTGATTCCGGAATCGACTTCATCGAAGATGAGCAGCGGAACCTGGTCGAGTTCTGCCATGACGCTCTTGATGGCAAGGAGCACGCGTGAAAGTTCTCCGCCCGAAACGGCCTTTTGCAGACTCTTGAATCCCTCGCCGGGATTCGGGGCGAGCATGAATTCGATTTTGTCCGCACCGTTCGGAGATAGCTGCTGACTGGTAATCGAAGTCGTGAATACGGCCTTCTCCATGCCGAGCGTATGCAGAATGGCGCTAACCGCCTGGTCATAGCGCAATGCTGCATCGGTGCGGCTGTTCGTAAGCGAGGCTGCCGTTGCTTGCAAAGCTGAAAGCGCCTTCTTGGACTGCCTTTCGAGTTCTTCTAGGTCGGCGTCCAGATTTTCGAGGCTAGAGAGCTCTTCTTTGCGCTGTTCCGTCAAGGCGATAAGCCCCGGAACATCGGTGCGGTACTTGCGCTTGAGCTTCTGTATCTGGGCAATGCGCGCGTTGGCGCGGTCGATGTCCGCTGCACTCATGGCGGCGGAAGGGCGTATGCGGAGCAAGTCCTTACATACGCTTTCGAAGGGGTCTGCGACCTCTTCGAGGGACTTTTGGTAGTCGGCGTAGTCCGAAATTTTCATCGAAAGCGAACGCATCTTGGAAAGCAAAATTTGCACCTGGTCCAAAAGTCCACTTTCGCCGCCAAGCATTCCCTGAATCTCATTCAGGTAGCGGGTCTCCGCTTCTTGCTTGCTTGCGCTATTCACCTTTTCTTCGAGGGCTTCTTCTTCACCTTCTTTCAGATTTGCCTTCGACAATTCCTCGAACTGGAATTTCAGAAAGTCTTTTTGCGCGGCGAGGTTCTTTGCGCGTTCTTCGGTAGCGACTATTTTATTCTGGATATCGTTCCAGGTCGTCCATTGCTTCGAATACTCGTTCAGAAGCTCCGCGTTTCCGGCATAGTCGTCGAGCATCTTGGTGTGCGTGCGGGTGTCGCGCAGCAGAATCTGCTCGCTCTGTCCGTGCATCTGGATAAGCTCTTCGCCCAGTCGCTGCAAGTCGGGGAGAGCCACGACGGCTCCGTTCACGCGTGCGCGACTCTTGCCGTTCTCTTGGATTTCGCGGCGGATAATCAGCTCGTCATCGCTGTCGAGTTCCAGTTCTTCAAGAACCTTCTTGACTTGAGGTTCATTTGCAATGTCAAATGTCGCTTCGACAACGGCCTTTTCTTCGCCGGTACGCACCATCGTTGCCTGAGCCTTGTCGCCGCAAACAATGCGTAGCGATTTCAGCAAGACGGATTTTCCCGCACCCGTCTCACCGGTAATCGCCGTAAAACCTTCACGGAAGGGAACTTCCGCCTGTGCAATGAGAGTAAATCCGTTAATCGAAAGGTGCTTTAACATGGTGACAAAAAATTAGCAAAAACGCTTGACAAAGAGTGTCATTTTTCGAATTCGACAACACTTCTATAAATGGGGCGGCCTTCCTTGCGGTACTTCTTCTCGAAACCGGTCATGATGCCTTCGGTGGGTTCCGCCGTGTTGCGCTCCAGAATTTTGCAACCCTTAAAGTTGTCGAAAACTTCGAGGGCGACTTCGTTGTATTCCTTGTGGTCCGTGCCCCAGTAGAAGATACGCTTGCCGGGCTTGAGCACGCGGGCGACTTCAACTAAGAAATCGGGGCGCAGCAGCCTGTTCTTGTGGTGACGTTCTTTCGGCCACGGGTCTGGGAAGTACATGTGAAATGCGTCTACGGTGTTGTCCTTGACGCAGTCGCGCAAGAAGAAGTAGACATCACCGCGGAGCATGGTGGCGTTAGCGAGGGCGCCGGCCTTGTCCATTTTGCGTTGAGCGAACTTTGCCCAGGTGTAGTCCCATTCGCTACCCATGATGACGATGTCGGGGTGCTTCGGGGCGTATTCCGAAAGGAAACCTCCTTTGCCACTTCCGATTTCGACTTCCACATGGGCATCGTTACCAATCTGCGGGAACATGTCTTTCCAGTTGAAGTCAATTTTGTGGGGGAGTCCATCCGGCGTGGCGATGGGCTTTCGGTCTCCGTGGGTGCGGAACACATAGTGCCACAGTCCCTTGGATTCCGGGTCTTCTTTCAGGTCGCGGTAAAATTCAGGTATAACCACTTCCTTTTCGATTTTTTCTTCGTTGTTGTCCAAAACTTCTTCGCTCATATTTTTTGTCTTTTGTCTAAATAAACACAACCACTCTGTCCCTGAATTCTTCTGGGATTTCCTTTTCAATCATTTCGTGAATGTACTTGTCGGGGTACTTCATCGAAAAATGAGAGAGAATGATTTTTTCGCATTTCACCTGGTCGCCTAGTTCCTTGAGAGCATCCGCAATCTGGCTTAGGTGCGTATGTCCTTTCTTGTGGCTCATGGCGAAGTCTTCGGGTGCGATAAACGTGCATTCGGTAATCAACACCTTGGACTGGAACACTCGGCTGTTCTCAAGCAGGCTTTCGCCCATGCAGTCACCCATGAAGCTGAGTAGCGGATTATACACTTCGCGTGTAATCTCTGTTCCACTTTCGCGCAGCTTGATGATTTCTTCGGGAGCCTTTCCCAGATATTCATCCTTAAGTTTTTTCTTGTAGTGGTAAAGCGTTGCGCCCATGGCGGGAATGGAATGCTTGACCTCGAATGGTTCTATGGCAAGGTCTTTGCGGTATTCCAGGAATTTGAGCTCTCCGGCCTTGACCGGAACAATTTCGGGGTAACGAAACTTAGTTTCGGGCACGCCTTCGAACGTAGCTTCGGCGCGAATCCATTCGCGGGCTCCGTCACAGATGTTTTCTGGCATGTAGTAGATGCTTTCGCGCTCGACACCCATCATCTTGCGAAGGCTGTGGTGACGCATCAGACAGCGTGCATGGTCGCCGTGGGCGTGAGTCAAGAATATATGGTTGATGGATGTTGCCGACAGAGGGCATTCTCCCATGTCAATGCCGAAATCCAGTTCAGGAAGCTGAAAATAAGTCGCAAGACCCGAGATAGAAAATCCTGAGACCGAGGTGCACGATGTGTTGGTGTGGACCTGTTTTAATGCGTTATGGATTCGTTTGATTTCTGACATGATGAATTCAGCGGTAAATGTAGAAAAAAACGCACCAGCAGGTGCGTTTTCAAGATAGTGGGTAACTAAACAAACTACTTCGTTTTTGCGTTCTCTGCAACGAGTCTGTCAAAGTCAGCGCAGCTCAAGGCTTCAATGTGGTTACCCATGGCGACGCTACGTGTACGGGCATTACCCTTGCGTTCAGGAATGCGGAAGCAGAAGTCGTAAGAGGTTCCCTTGTCGGTCGGGATGCCCATCTTGAAGATGCGGATGCGTTCTGCGCCCTTGTTGTAAATCTCGTGGTAGTCGTAAGTGTTCTTAATCTTCTCGAGGCGCTTCTGCTGGCTGAATTCAATTTCGTTGATGATCGGGCCGTCCAGGTACAGCGGAAGGTTGTTCTGGAAACGGAGTTCCAACTGGCCGTTGGATTTGACGATAGAAGTTTCTTGCGGCTTGATCAGGTAGCGCTGCTGCGGGATGTTCTTATAGGCGAAGCTGCGGACCGTGCGGACGCCACACATTTCACGCATGTCAGGTTGTTCCACAAAGTCGATTTCACGGCAGATGGGGGGCATATTAGTGGGAACTTCCAGGTTTTCGCCCGAATTTGAACCGGCACAGGCGGAAAGGAGGGAGAGTAAAGCGATACCAGAGAAGAGCAAAAATGAAGATTTCATACGCTAAATATAATTTTATTCTTGCGTTTGGCATATTTTTTCTTTAGAATAAATAAAAAAAATGGATAAATTCTCTTCTTTAGCGAAGACTGCCACTGTCGGACTGACTATGGGTGTAAACTTAATTTTTCAATTTGTGCGCTAAGCGCGAATTTAGCCGAGTTTGAATAGGGCTGCCCATTTTAAAATAAAAAGTCATGCTTTTGTGCAACGAAAAATGTATTTTTGGCGCGGATTAAGAATTGGGTAGACTATGAAAATTTACAGCTGGAATGTAAACGGCCTCCGTTCTGCGCTCAAGAAGGGCTTTGTGGATTGGTTTGCCGCTACAAAGCCGGATATCCTGTGCCTGCAAGAAGTTCGAGCCGAAGAGGATCAGATTCCCGAAGAGGTGGCTCATCCCGAAGGCTACTTTGCATACTGGAATCCGTGCCGCCGCAAAAAAGGCTACAGTGGTGTTGGCATTTATACTCAGATTGAACCCGATCGTGTAAACTACGGCTTTGATATTGAGGAGTTCGATGAAGAGGGGCGTGTCCTTCAGCTGGTGTTCCCCGACTGGGTCCTGAACAGCATTTATTTCCCCAATGGCGGACAGGGTGATGATCGCCTGGACTACAAGCTTCGCTTTTATGACGCCTTCCTTGAAAACAGCAAGCGGTGGGTGAATGACGGCAAGCATGTGGTGACCCTTGGAGACTACAACACCTGCCACAAGGAAATCGATATCGCTCGTCCCAAGGAAAATGAAGACGTGAGCGGCTTTTTGCCGATTGAACGTGCCTGGATGGACAAGTATGTCGAAAACGGATTTGTCGATTCCTTCCGCAAGCTTCATCCCGAAGAACGCGATCGCTATTCCTGGTGGTCAAACCGCTTCGGCGCTCGTAAGCGCAACGTGGGTTGGCGTATTGACTACGCTTTTGTAGACGAAGGCCTTACTCCCAACATCGTCAGTGCAGAAATCCATCCCGATGTCATGGGTTCGGATCACTGTCCGATCAGCATTGAGCTGGAGCCTCCGTTCGCTCCGCTTCCGATAAGTCACGAATAGTCTCCTTTTTAGAGGAGACTTTTCCTTGTTATCCGCGTAGGCGGGCTTCTCTTTTATTTCTTGACAATTTCCCAGGCGTTGTCGAACAGCACCGCAGCGTCTCCTGGATCTCGCAGGAATACCATGCGTGCGATTTCTTCTTTGGACGGATTGATGACCCGGTTTTTCTTGAAGGTGTCGTCGACAATTTCAAGCGCCGCTTTGTTTGGGCTTGCGTAGTTGATGGACTTGGCAAGCTGGGCGCCAATTTTTGCGTCCAGGATGTAGTTCATGAAGGCGTAGGCGCCTTTGGGATTAGGTGCATTGCTGCTGAGAGTCATGGCATCCACCCACATGAAGCTTCCTTCGGTGGGAATGGCAAACTGCAGTGTGGAATCTTCTGCGATGGCGTCCATGGCTTCACCATTGAATACGATGGCTGCCCAGTTCATCCCTGAAAGAACCTTGTCTGCTCCATTAACAGATCCGTCAAAGCCAAGGAAATGGGGGTCTTGCTTGACTTGCAGGAGCTGGTCAATAGCTTGGTTTATTTCGTCCACATTGATGCTGTTTGCGCTGAAGCCTTTTGAAAGAAGCGCCATCGATAGCATGGAACGAGCTTCTTCTAACAAACTAAAATTCCCTTTCGTATTTCGGGGATTGAACAGCATATTGTAGCTGACATTGTTCGCGTCGATGGTGGTGTCGCGGTACAAGATACCCGTCGTTCCCCACAGGTAAGGAACCGTATAGGTATTTGTGGGGTCGTAGATTGGGTTCTTGAACTGGTCTGCTACATTGACTCGATTGGGGATTTTGTTTGTGTCTATGGGAACAATAAGCCCAAGCTTGATCATTTGCTGAATCACCACATCCGAAGCGATAATCACGTCGTACTGGCTGGTGCCTGCAGCCTGAAGCTTGCCGACCATGTCTTCCTGTGCCTCGTAGAGTTCAAGCTGCAACTTGTATCCCGTCTTCATCTGGAAGTCGGTTATCATGTTGGGGTCGAAGTATTCGCTGTAAAGGATTACACTGACGGTCTTGGGCTGCTGTTGCTTTTCTTCATCGCAACTGCAGAGCAGACTGGCGAACAAAACGACAATGAACAGATGTAAGGCGTAGGCTTTCACTGCGATTCCTTCGATGATACACTAGCTGTGCAAGTACTCTACAATCGCGTCGTGAATCGTGGTGAACACTTCGCGCAGTTCTTCTTCGTCTTCTTCAAGGAGCGTCACGCGGAAACCCTTGAGGTCAGTGCAGAAACTTGTACTCGGCACAACGCAAATGCCCTTCGCACCCAACAGGTAGTAAACGAAGCGGTAGTCCAGGTTGTTGGTCTTGCTGCACCATTCTTCCACCTTCTTCTTGATAATCGGATTGTCAATCTTCAAGGTCTGGTGGCTGTTCAGCGTTCCTTCGCGGAAGATGATGGTGTTGTAGAATGCGCCGTAGGTCGGGTTGAAATACAGTTCCGGAATGTCCGAAAGAATTTCGTTGATGATGGCGCTGCGGCGGCCGATCTTTTCGTTCAAGGCCGTGCGGTGTTCCATGAAGCGCGGATCACCCAGCACGCGCGGAATCGTCATCTGCGGGAGCGTGGTTGAGCAGACTTCCACCATCTTGGCGTTATCAATAGCGCGGCAGAAGGCGTCGAACTGTTCGTCCTTGTCACGGTTGTAGTATTCGGCCCAGCCGCAACGAGCACCCGGCCACGGGTATTCCTTGGAAATGCCCTTGAGAGCGATACCCGGAACGTCGCCGATGTATTCGGCGAGAGCGTAGGCGTGAGCTCCATTGTACGTAATCTTGTTGTAGATTTCGTCGCAGATGATGAACAGGTTGTAGCGCTTAGCAATGTCTACAATCTTCTGGAGAATGTCGAGAGGGTAGACCATGCCCGTCGGATTGTCCGGGTTCAAAATCAGGATGCCCGCGATGCTCGGGTTGTACTTCACCTTGTTCTCGAGTTCTTCGAGGTCCGGATACCAGTGGTTTTCCGGCTGCAGGCGATAGGTAATCGGGGCCGTGTGGGCGTGAGCCGCTTCGGCAGAGCTATGCGTAGAGTATGCCGGGGCCGGTCCGATAATGCGGGTGTTCATCGAGAGCAGGCCGTAGATGGTGGCGATGGCGTCACCGAGGCCGTTGAAGAACAGGATGTCGTCGACGTTGATCTGTGCGCCGCCGAGCTTGTTGTTCTCTTTTACCAGGAATTCGCGGGTCTCGAGCATGCCCTTGGAGGGGCAGTAGCCGTAGCTGCGGTTGGTGCGGGCGAGGTCAACAACGATATCCTTGATCCAGTCAGGGATTTGGCACTTCTTTTCAATCGGGTCACCGATGTTTTCCCAGTGGATGGGGAGACCGAGTGCTTTGAGCTGGTTTGCCTTCTTCACGATTTCACGGATTTCGTAAGAAAGTTCCTTGGCACCTTCGCTCAATAGTCTTCTGCGCATTTTATGCTCCTATATAGGTATCGTAAATTCTCAAATTTTACTGCGTAATTATAGAATAATAAATATCCTGTAATGTTGCTTCAACGCCATCCAGAGCCTTGATTTTCAACTCAGTGTCATCCTGAGCCCTGCAAAGGGCGAAGGATCTAGGTGAGAATTTCCGTTTCCTTGTGGTTAGTGGTTAAAATTGGAGTAAATAAAAAAAACAGCCTTTTACGGGGCTGCCCTTGAAACTTGCTATCTGGATTTTGGCGTTATGCCTTACAGACCTTGGTTTCTCTGGACAGCCCCACAATAGCTCGGGCTGCTGCCGGGCTTGCTGCGATTGCAGCTGCTGCGATGTTCTGTCCAAAGAATTTGTTCATGTCTCGAAATATAGTTCCAGATGCGGTGTTTGTCAAGAGGGGGAGGTCTCCCCCTGATTGCAGCCTTGCTTCGTTGAGTCACATCCCCGCACGACCTTCTTGTCATCCCCGCGCATCCTTCGTTGTCATCCCCGCGAAGGCGGGGATCTCCCTTCATCTACACACTCGGCAAGTTGCCATAGGCGACATCCTTGGAATTCGGGCGACCGAAGCCCGCACTGAAAGCCCCGACAATCAGTACATCGGCACACAATATTCCGAAGCATACTCTGTTGCGGACAATCCAAAACAATTTTTCGTGAATGCCCCCGTAAATCCAAAGATGTCATTCCACGAACTAAAACCTTACTTTAGGTATATTTGGTCAACCTTGGATACACCTTCTTGATATCGACATACTTCGGAACGGTTATTTACATTCGGATAATAGAACCAATTGTAGTTTTGCTGGTTACTTTGAGATACCCCATAATGAATTCTGGTAGGATTGTTCACAATGGATGCGATCAACTGACGACTTATGGTGTTCATGTTTGGCGTTAATCCGCATGCATCTTCTATCGACTTGCTCAAGAATTTCTTTATGTCTGCCACGCGGACACTTTCGTTGGTATTTAAAGTATTTGCATAATCGCGGATATATTCCATTACAGATTTGCCATAATTCAAGCGCTCACGCCGCTCGTTCGCCTCTTTCTGCATCTCTTTTTCACCCTTGAACCCTTTCTTGACAAACATAAGAAACGACGTCAAAAGAAAACGAATATCGCTTGCTATTGGATCAATACACCCTTCGTTACTCAGGCAAAGTAATTTTTGCAATTTTTCATAAACCGATTTATGATTGTGTTCGCTAGGAATCCAGAAAAGGTGTATCGAAGACTTGCACTTGCTCTTGATTTTATCAAAGCTTTCTGCCGATTTGCGGGATGGTTTAAGAGTCAAATAGCAAAAGAGTATTTCCGGTTTTTCATCGGTAAATTCCTTTTCGACACCTTCCAACTCCATTGGTAATTGAGATTCGTCTATGGACGATTCCCTTATTTTGTTTTCTATGCACAAAACAAATTTGTTTTTGCCGTTCTGACTAAATTCAGCAACAATATCAACGTCTTTTTTCAAACCATTTGCGGTCATTACGGGATATTCGACCTCTACATTGACGTCGTATGCAGATAACTTCTCATAAAGATTCAAGAAATTAGATTCCATGCATTCCTGAAAGTCCGCAACAAAGGAACGTAGAAATTCATCACCTAAACCATGGTCGTTTTTGGGGTCCAACAAGTACGCCAAAAATGACGAAATGGATGGTTCATAAATATGTCCATCGCCGGCAGAAAGGATTCTAAAGATGTTCATGAACAGTTCCCTCATCTAGTTTCTTGTTGATTTTCTCAAATTCTTGGGAAGCCTTTTCTGTAGCGACTTTTAACTTTTCTGCTAGTGCCGTAATCTCAGGAAGACGTTTTCCCAGTTCCATGTGAAGTTTGTAAACCTTATGGTATTTTTCAAAAAATTCAGTTTCATCTTCGGAAAGTTTTTCTCCGGACGAAACTTTCTTTTCGAGACTATCCATAAGCCTGTAGAACTTGAGCCACTCTTCTTCTGTCAGTGGGGCATTGGATCTATCATTCCTTGGATTCAGTGACATGAGTGTCTCCTTGTTGTTAGGTTGTGTAGAACAGCATATGCAAGATTTTTATTAAAGGGTTAATGTATATCCCACTTCAAACTGATCAGGTTTCATACGAATAATGTCACGGAAAGCGTAAAGACTTGAATGACTGTTATAAAGTAGGCAATCTAGTTCCCATGTTACACCGCCTTGTGTGAACTCGCTAATCTGCAACATTTCTTTCCATGCAGGCATAGTATTGACTTTATGATGTTCCGAACAATGCTCGTTGGTACTTGCACCGATGTTAATAGCCTCCCAGTCTGCATACCAGAAGAGCAAATCACTGATGTATTCATGCTCTCCAGGGATATCCCAATCGTTGGCGAGGCAAATTTTCGCATCAAGAGCATATTCCTTACACCATTTATGTTTTTGCGCGATGAGTACGGCCAGATCCTTCTTTGTAGCCTCGAAAGTGCGGTCTACATTCCGGTGTAGTTTCCTGAAATGCCTGTCTAGCGCGACGAGTTTTTCTTTGTTTGCTTTAGTCCAACGAAATTCAGCGTTCAATTTTTCTCGGCGATCATTCAAGAATTCGGTATGGATTTTGGTTCTGAATAGTTTTATTTCGAGCGAGCTACTAAACTTTCTCCTTTGCCATTTCTCGACACAACCGTACTTGCGGCCACTATCAAAGTCGCTGTAGAACGCCTTGAGGATATCCCACTGCGGTGCGAATGATAAAATCTTAGTCATTTTGATACATGTTTCGGGATGACGAGAAATAGTTCTTTGTGTTATTCATCTTTTACGCATCTGACAGGAGCGTAAATATCTTTGTTTTCATAAATGTGGGAGAATAATCTTTGTTCATCGCTTTTATAGTTGAAAGCGTTGTTTATAACAAAAGGCCCCACATCATCGCTGTCAGATCGCCAAAACACTACATAATAATCTCTTATTATAACTTGGTCAGAACTTAATCGAGGATCAGATGCCATTTCTGTAGGTTCTCCTGCTTTTCGCAAACCAATATACCCTAAAGGAAGAGCCGAAAAATTAATGTGATTTTTACTACCATAACGATATCGAGGGTCCTCTAAATCAACATCTCCCACACTAGCTCTTAAATCAAGCCAGTCTCGCTTTGTTGATAAATGCCATCCAAGGGGACATACTTTGAGTGCCTCCTCTTTATTATAATATCTTCCATAAATTTGGTTATCTGGGTTTGGCTTATATTGATATTTCTTTTTTACTTTTTGGTAAATGGGTTCATACGTTTCAACTTTTCTTCCTAGAAAATCTTTTATCACTTTTTTTTCACCAACCTCTTCTTCTTTGTAGTATTCCTTTTCAAATGGTTCTCTGCAATCGGGGGCTCCCCATAATCTATGGCTTACAAAATCCTTGGACGGATATTCAGCTAAAATCATCGTTTTTCCCTGATTAAACTCATGAGCTCCTGCACAAAAAGAGTTTCGCGTCCAATAATCTAGATTTTGAGCAAACCATGTTTTGTTTCCAACTTTTATCGTTTTGTATTTTTTTCCATCTCTGCTGTCAATAAAAGTTTCTTCGGTAAAAGGTATTTTTTTATTGTCATCCTGAACGCATCGAACCGCTTCTGGATAGCGGTTGCCGCGTTCATCCCATCCGAAACCATTTTTATTCATATAAAAATACCCAAACGAATGTTCTTCGTTGTAATCCAAATAAAATCTTATCAAATTATCTCCGTTGTATCTTGGATTTGCATTATCCCATATAGCACGGCCCTCTTCGCATTTGGATAATCGTTCAACATCGAATTCATTCGGAATGTGCCAACCATTTGGACATAAAGAGCAGTTTTTGGCAGAAAAATTATCGTATTTTAAACCTCCATTTCTAACACTTTCGTCTATGGGATAACTTCTACAACCGCTTTTTTGTGGAACATATCTTAACTCTTGAATCATCCAATTATTTGAACAGAAACGATAGGTTTTATATTTATTACCATCTCTAGAGTCTATCAAAACATCGGCAAATGATGATACGCAAAAAAAAGACAATATCAAAGAAAACTGTTTAAAGCATTGGTTCTTAAACATTGTGTTTCTCCTAGTGTTGAGGTTCTGAACAAACGGTTTTCCGCATATCGCCCAATTTTTTTCGTAGTTCTTTTGAAACCTGTCCATTTCCCTGGATATTTAGGGGATAATAACCAGAATTTATGATTCCTTCTTCTATTGCTGCCAACTCTTTCTTTGTTTTTCCTGGATAATAGTTCCACTCCAGCACGCAGTTTTCATCGATGAATGCATTCAATTTTTCTTGAGATTTGGAGTCCACCTCAGTGCTGCTTTTTAGCAGTTTGAAACCATTAAGCGCCGAAAGAGTTCTGCGAAGTGTAGAAAGAAATCCTTTGGAAACATTGGAGACAGAATGTTTTTGTTCAATGTGCCACTTGAATCGTGCTAGAACACCTTTCTTCTTATCTGCGGCAATGCCGATATACAATGCCGTATACTTTACATTGCCGAATTTTTTGTGTTGCAGAGGTTCTTTTGCAAGACGATCCCACTCAATATCCTTAGAAACCTTTTTGAGCAGAGATTCTACACAATCGTCTTTAAACCACCAGCAATAAATACCGACATCTTTTCCGATTCCTTCCTTTGAGGAACGGATCTCGTAAACAGGTTTGTTATAATTGAATTTCATCATTTGCCTCCGTTTGATAATTCATCCCAATACTTAAGATTAAGATTTTCTTCCTTCAATGAATATTGTCCTGTTTTGAATCGGTAAAAACAGCAATTTAAATGTTTGATCAAGTTTTTATAGTAGTTTTGCCCTCCAAATATGATGAACTTGTCTTTGCACAAATCAAAACCTTTTTCTTTCAGTTGCTCAAGAACTTTATTAGCCCATTGAGAATTTGTTTCTATTTTTTTGTCATTGTTTTCATGATCAATGACGCTTGATTTTAATTGAGCATCATACCAAGAAATTTCTTTTTCTTTTTCAAGGAGGTGATGCTTTGCCGAGATGATATAGAAATCATCGCAATGAAATTTTTTCACGCCCTTATCTCTTGCGAGCAGGAATGTTTTACCCGTATAAAGATTTTGAGCCTCGACTTCTTTTATATCACGATGCTTACTACCACTGCAAGCAATTAACGCTATTGTTTTCATAATCATCTCCTTTAGACTTATTTGTATTCCAAATGCAGATAAATTTTACGATACTGTTTTATGGTCACAGCGGCACATTTGTGTTCGTCATCTGCGGTTAATTCTATGATGGGAGCTGTAAATCTCTGAAAAGTTTTCCATTCGCCGTTAGGATTACTTGCATATTGAATTTCGCAGTCGTCATCAGGATTTACACGCCAATACGTTCCTGATTCAGAACTGAACACCTGCTTCTTGCCGGCAGGGATGTTTTCATCATTGACTTTTGTTTCGTATGCCATCGCAGCCTCCATCGTATACACCTATGGAGTTCGCCCCTGCTTAGCAAAGAACTTCGCCAAATTTTGTGTGGATACAAGAAAAGGCGCAGATCGTTGCATTTACCTAAGTGGGGCTCTAGACTGCCTCTGACTGATAAACGCAAACGACCCACGCCCCAAAAGGGCTGTTGCTTTTGGCCTATACGACCAACGTCCAGCCTTGATGGCTGGTACAGCAAACCGAGATACGCCGCAAAACGGCATACCTGCGTGAGCGTTCGCCTCGTTCTCAGTCAATGGAAATTGTCTAGATTTCACTTAGAGAACAAGAGCTAAACTCTCTAATATGTCTGATTTAAAAATAAATTAAAAATGCCGCGATGGAATAGAAAACTTATAAAAAAGAGTGTGCTTGTTGTGAGAATATTGATTTTGAGATAATTTTTGCAATTTGCAGAATTTTGCATAAAATTGCAAAAAATATTGAAAATTATTGCAAAATGTGTGCAAAAATTGTATATTTGCATAAAAAGGAGTCACTTATGGCACAGGCTACAGTTTCCGCACGTATCGACAGCAAGGACAAGGAAAGTTTCGACAAGTTCTGCAGCAATGTGGGGCTGTCCACGTCTGCCGCCATCTACATGTTCGTGAAAAACGTCATCAACGAACGCTGCATCCCCTTCGAAGTTCGCGAACCCTCCATCCGCTACAACGCAAACGACATCGAAGCCCTCAAGAAAGGCATCGAGCAGTTGAATGCCGGCAAGGGCGTTGAACACGAACTTATTGAGGTGGATGACTGATGAAGAAGATTTGGTCGGATAAAGCCTGGGATGATTACCTGACGATGCCAACCGTTTGATTTATCGAATTAACGGCGAATTTATCGATATCCTTTCGTGTAAAGGACATTACGAGAACGTTTGATTAAAAAGTATTTTTAATGTCATGACCCACGGAACAATATACGATCCCATCCGCAAGAAGGACGTGCCCGACACCCCCGAGGAGCGGGTGCGCCAGGCGACAATCAAATTCTTGATGGACGAGGTCAAGGTGCCGCAGAACCTGATTGCGGTGGAGTTTGCGCTTTCGACGGTGGAGCCTTCGACCGATGACCGCGTGGACATCCTGGTGCAAAGCTTCAAGGATAATGCCGATTTGAAACACCCGTGGCTTTTGGTGGAATGCAAGGCTCCTGGCGAATACACGTGGGAGGCGTTACAGGTGCAATTGAATAAGTATCTAAAGGTGCTTACGCCCAAGTACGTGATGTTGTCTCTGGGCGATGCCGTGCGCTACTTTGCGCTAGATGCAATATCGAAACGGTTCCAGAAAATTGAAAATTTGCCGGAATTTACGGCGTAGTTATTTTACAACGGATTGTACGCTGCCGTCCTTAAACTTAGTGGTCAGTGTGTCACCTGGCTTGAGTTGGCTCTTATTGCGCACGAACTTTCCGTTGGCGTCTAGAGTGAGCGTGTAGCCTTTTGAAAGCGTCGTCTCGGGGTCGGCGTTTTTGACGCGGAGTTCGATGAGGTTGAATTTTGATTTTTCAAGGTCCAGAATTTTACGGGAGCCCTGGTGCAGACCTTCGCTGTCGCGGGCGATGCGTTCGCGTTCGC
Source organism: Fibrobacter sp. (assembly GCA_017526585.1). Classification (GTDB taxonomy): domain Bacteria; phylum Fibrobacterota; class Fibrobacteria; order Fibrobacterales; family Fibrobacteraceae; genus Fibrobacter. Next base: position 27,924 of record JAFXRC010000066.1, read on the forward strand.
CTCTAAAGATAAACTGCAAGTCTTTTTGCAGGTTGCCCTTGTACAGCGAAAGTTTCATAGCCTCTTTTTGAATGAGTGTGTTCACCTTTTGCTGCAGGCGATTGCCCTTGTTAGTCAAGTCTCGGTTGACCGTGACCAGTGTTTCCTTTGTCTGTAATGCGATGCTTTGCGCAAGGCTAAGCATCCTATTCCAACTGTCCGATACGCGGTCTATTAGGCGCTTTGCGGTATCGGTCGGCGTAATGCAGGACTGGTAGGCGACTTCGTCCAGCAAACTGCGGTCGATTTCGTGCCCTATGCCAACAAATACCGGTAGCGGAAAGTTCGCAACAGCGCGACACAAAGCCTCGCTGTCAAAAAAGTTCAAGTCGGTCTTGCTTCCGCCACCGCGGATAATGCATACCACATCAAGCGTTGAATCTTTCGCTAGTTCTTCGAGTGCGGCAAGTACGGTTGGCTCAGTGTCTGAACCTTGCATTTTGGCATACGCCGTTTTCACCTTGAAATTAAAGGGCGATTCGGCAAGCTTTGTCGTGAAGTCCTTGTAGGCGGCAGTGCCTTCGCCGGTGATAAGCCCAACACGAATCGGGACATCGGCAAGCGTAAGTGCCTTGTTCTTTTCAAGTAAACCTTCAAGCGCGAGCCTCTTTAAGATGGCGCTTTTGGTAAGAGCTAGTTCCCCGAGCGTGTAAACAGGGTCAATGTCCAGAATCTGGGCCTGCAACTTGCCGTAAGGCACATAAAGGTCCGCCTTGATTAAAAAGCTGACCTTGAGTTGTTCCTTGAGGGTGAATGGCTGCGGGTAATTCTCGACCTTGGCTCGAATGGCCGCGAATTTTGCCGAATAACAGTACAGGGGAACTGTAGCTAGGGGATTCACATTCCCTTCTTCAAAGTCCGCAATGCTCAGATAGACGACGCGAGCCTTCTCGTTAATCTGGGTAATCACGCCGCGAACCCAAACAGCGGGGGTCGATTCCACCTTCTGCTTCAGGGCCCTCATGTATTGCGTGACGGTGTAGGACTTGTTTTCGGTTTCCATGTGCAGAATATACTATTTTTTAATCATGTCTAAAGTAGTTTCGGCAATGGAAGTCCGCCAGAATTTTGGCTCGATGTTGAACCAGGTTTCGCTCAAAGACGAAGAAATCGTCATTGAACGTGCTGGCAAACCTTTGGCGCGCCTGGTGAGTGTGAATGCTCCGACGGCAGGTCTTTTAGACTTTCGCGATATTGGTAAGCTTCCCAATCACATCTGGGAAGAATAATTTCTAGTTCGTTTTTGCGATAATAGATATCTTCAGCGTGTCTCGCATGGCTGGGTCCGCTACACTCTGGGCAATCAGTTTAGCCGTTTCTCCGATGCCAGTTTCCAGGGCGATTAGGTAATTTGAAGAAATTTCCTGTTCGTCTTCGCAGTTGGATTCCTTGTAGTTACTGCTGTTGTTTAAGTAGTTGAGCGTTTCGCAAGGAACAAACCATGCAATGTCAGAACCGATGATGTCCCACTTGGTTTTGGAATTCGGTTCCATCAAGAAGACGAAATCTTCAAAGCGAAGCGTGTCGTCGACGACAAGAACCTTTTCCTTCATGGGCGAATCGCTTTCGGAATCATAGAATTCCATCGTCTTGAGAATTCCGGGCTGCTGGACCATGGTGTATAGCTGCAATACATAGCGCAGACTGTCATGCTTCAGTCCCTGGTCAAGCGGATCTGAATTTAAACGCAGGTAATGCAGATAGTAAGGACCTTCGGGCATATCCTTGGTTATTTTTAGACTTCCGCCATAGACGCTACTGATGGTTCCCTGAACCTTCTTTTTCTTGTCCAAAATTTCAAGGGAAACGTTCTGGAAGTTTTCATCGTTGTAGTTCTGTATCCAATGCTTGACGATGATGGAATCGCCTTTCTTGTAATCGCCAATCCACACAAATTGTTCTTGACGCAAATTGTATTTGTAGATGCCGATGTCGTCTTTGGGACGAGTGCGCTCGTAAGCTTCACCGGGGTAATTGATGGAGTCGGGGAACGAGAAGTATTCGCCCTGTTCCAAGGCGCGGGCCTTGGTCCTCGCTTCGAACTGGGCGAATGGACCTGTCCATACGCTAGAGAATGATTCGGGCTTGATTTTGATAGACCAGTTCACGGAATCGTTAGGAACGAGCATTGTGTCGAGGTTGGTTTTCGAAGAGCCGAGTTCCTTGTCGCCATCGGTCAGTTTATACAGGACAATGTTTTCGCCGACGGTTTTAAGGTTAACGCTGTATCCTTCCGAAGCAGAGAATGCAATTGAAACTTCATCGGGAGCGTTGTCGATGAGCATAATGCCGCGCAGGGTATCGGTCATTTTCATCGAAATGTCTTCGCTTTCTCCGATATACCTGTAATAAGATGTGTCGACTTTCACTTTGAGCTTCAGGCTGGACTTGTCGCTGAATTTGCCTTCAATGTTCACGAAGTAATGATTGTCGCTGAAATTGACGAATGTGTTCGAGTCTCTAAAGGTAGCGGTGGAGTCTTCTCCGAAACTAGGAATGAGTTCGGTTCTGTAGACGGAGTCTTTTCTGGACGCGTCTTTCGGGGCGGCGTAGATAGCCTGAAGCGTTTCGCCGAATTCACTCTTGATGCGGATTTTTTCGTTCTTGATATCGGATGTCGTCGCGTAAACGGTGATGCGGCTACCCTTAGGAAGTTCGCCGAGGTATAAGGGGAGGCTGACGGCGTCGCTGTCCAGGTAGGTTTCGCTTTCGTCCATCTTGGAACTGTCTCCCTTGAACAGTTCCAGATAAATGCGCATCGTATCGCCGAGGCTAACCGTGTCTTTGTAGTCGATGTCTGCGCGCGTGCTAAGAGAGCTGCTGGACTTGAACGAAGCTACGGAAGAACTGCTGTCTTCGTCAGAAGCCGAAGAACTAGTGTCGTCGCCGCAAGCGGAGAACACGGTGAAAAATGAGGCAAGGATTGCTAGTTGAAATATGTTCTTTATTTTCATAGTTTAATCCTAGTTCAAAATGTAGAAGGACTGCTCTGCGGTGAATGCTTCGCCAATGACCCTGAGGATGTATTTTCCGGTGGGGAACGCCATTGCCTTGAATTTGAAGTGAGTCTTCTTTTCGCCGTCGAGATCGCGTGCCGCAACAGTCAGCATTCGTTTGCCAAATTCGTTTACGATTTCAATCTGTACGAACTGCGGGTAACCCACGGTCAGATCAAAGTCGCATTCCAGGTTGTAGATGTCGATATTCACCTTGGAAAGCGTGTAGCCGCCGTCCATCGCTTCGCCGCCCACAGAACGGGTGTTGTCGAAGTAGCCAACATAAAGCGTCGGTGCGAAATCCTTGCCGGACGGCGCCGAAGGCAAGATGATTTCGCCCGGTTCTACCGCGGTCAGAATGAGCGTGTAGAGGTTGGATTCGTGCTTGCGCTTAAAGAATTCCGTGAGGGTCGGAGTCCTGAGGAACGCGCCGAGAGGTGCCTGCGGATTCAGAGTAATGATTCCGAGGTAGTCGGCATACTTGGTGTCGATGCCACCGCCGGAGTTCTTGCGAATGTTGAACTGTCCGCCCTTCTGGTCGGGGAGGTTGGCGGGGGCGTTTTCCCATGTGAGTTCGTAATCAGCCCAGTCCACGCCGAGTTTCTGGTCGCCGAAGTTCATGTCCTTCTTCGTTTCCTTGAGACCGAAAATGTTGAGCTGAATCGGTTTCTTGATAGAATCTTTGTTGAATTCCAATTTGAGGGCTGCATCGAAAAGCGGACCGGGAAGCGCAGAAAGGTCGAAACGCAAGTACGCCTTTCCTGCGCCACCGTTTTGAACGTTGGCTATGTGCAATTCCGGATCGGAGTTGTGGGGGCTGTAGTTATCGAATTCGGAAATCCAGGTCGATGCACCCCTGCCGCTGGGAATACCGTCTCCCGTATGGTCGAGGGTGGTGTAGTGCTTGTCAAAAACAAAGACCTTACCCGTGTCGGAACCTGTCTGGTAACCATCGTCTGCGGTGAAGATGATGTTGTATCTGCCGCTTGCCGTGAACGAGACATCTGTTTCGTAGGCCATGCTATCGGAGAATACGACATTACCCGGACCTAGTCCTTTTTTCCAACGAACGGGGTCTTCACAAAGTCCGTCTCCACGACCGTCATCTTCGACCTTTCCTGTAATGCGGAGCAGGTTGGGCTGCACAATCACCATCTCCTTGGGAATTGAGGCGATAGGTTTTTCGTTGGCGCCTTGTCTGGGCGCGTAGCCCACATAAATCGGCATCAATATCCCTTCGCCCGGGGAATGAATCAGGTCTTTTCCGTACAAGGTCTTGATAGCTGAAGCCTGTCTTGATTCTTCGACAATTTTAGGGAAGGCGTTTCCGCGAGTGAGCGTTTCGCGAAGACCCATCACAGAAAGCCCCGAATTGTCGTTGATGAACATCGGACGGTCTTTCGACTTGTCACTTGCGACCACTTCAACACCGATGAGTTCGGCTTTTGCCTTGTTAAAGTTCTGGATAATGGTGTTTCCTTTCTTTGCGGTCAAACCAAGAATCCACACGGAACCGCCATTGTTCATAATTTTGGGTCCCTTGGAATCGCCTGCCATGGTCACTTGTCGACCCCACAGCTTCTGGTAGTTCAGCTGGATCGTTCCGATGGTAACGTCTTCCAGGTAAACATCTCCGCCGCCGAGTTCATCTGTTTCGAGCGAACGCACCATGATATTCTTGAGAAGCAGGTTTCGCTTGGATTTAAGAATGATACCGCTTCCGAATTCGGAGAATCGTTCAATGGTCAGTTCGTTGAAGGCGCCCCCTTCGATAATGAACTTGCCCTTACCGTCGATGCGACCTTCGATACCGATGATTTGACGGATACGGTTGCGGATGTAAATGTCACGGTTGATGGTCCAACGTCCTCCCGGCGGGAAGTAAAGGGTTTCTGCACCGTCGTCAATAGCTTCCTGAATAGCCTTGGAATCGTCGGAGCCCGTACTCGATTTTCCACCGTAGTCACCGGCAATCGTAATCCAGTTGTCTGCCTTTTGCTCAGGGAAAACAGGTGTTTCTGCGACGGCGAGCCTCATGGACTGCTTGGGACTGTGGCAAAGCTGGTGCGTGGGCTGTGTTGCAAATTCAATGATTTCGCCTTGGATCATTTCCTCGTTATAGGCCTTCTTCTTGGACTGAATCATGGTCTTGTAGCGGGAAACCTTCATGGATCTAGCGAACAAGTGGCTCTCGTTGATGATGGCGGTTGTCGGCTTGACCTTCTTCTTGTCGTTGTCAAATTCGAACAAACCATCGACAAGGCTCATTATGGCGTAGGGACCGTGGTTGTAAACGGCGGGAACATACCCCTTGAATCGCAGCGAACGGATGGCGAGGTTCATGTCCTCGTTTTCAAGACCATATTTTCTTTGACCACCCATGGTCACGTGTTCTAGGGTCGCCGTTCCCTTTTCGCCTTTGGCGTATACGCCAATATTGAATCCGCGGATTTCGACATTCTTCAAAAGTAACGGACCTATACCTTCGGTAAAGCCGATATCAACGCCGTAGACACCCGAAGAGTCTCCCGAATAAATTTTCACATTGTTGATGGTGCCTTGGTTCGCAGCGTTAAACTGGATACCGATGGCGCCGGGGTTTGCCTTGCCGGTACGGAGCGTCAAATCGCGGATAGAGTTTCTGTATTTGGGGCTTGGTCCGTCACCTGTATAGATAAGTGCCTTAGGAAAGTCGGGATTGTCGAATCCATAGGTGCTGTCTGCAAGTTGGATTATCGTTCCGCCCATGCTCTGACCTTGCAAAATGGTACGACGGGACGACGTCTCCTGTTTTTTGGTGGTAGGCCAAACCAATGCATCGCTAATTTTATAAATGCCGTGCGGCAAGTAGATGATGAAGTCTCCATCGGGGTGGTCGTTCAATGCTTTCTGAATGGCTTCTGTATCGTCGGTCTTTCCATCACCCTTTGCAAAGTAGGGGTCCTTGGTGACATTAACAATTTTTGAGCCCATGGGGAATTCCACTTGGGCACATACGATCGCTACAAAAAAGACAACAACTAGAGAAAGGGTTCTGTACATACACTAACCTCGAAAACAAATATATATAAAAGCAGGACGGGAGTTTTGCCGAAGTAGCCTTTTTACTTGCACTTATCGTACACAAACGGGTTGTGGTCGCCTTGTACCTTAAAAATGCGACGGTCGCGTTCGCATTCTTTTTCGGTCACGGGGTACATTTTGTCCCAGGCTTCAAAGAGCTTACGGTCCTGTTTAGACAAATTAACACCATAGGTCTTTTCCATGTAGAAGTGTGCTCGCGCTATGATTCCTCGGGCTTCTTCGCGGGGTTGCGCCTTTTTTAACTTGAAATCGACAATGGTCTTACATCCGCCGTACATAGGTTCGGGGTCATTGGTCCACTGGCTGAACATAAAGTTGTTGCGGTCCCCGTTGACTTCGCCAATAGCGGGGTAGAGGTTGTGCATGTCGCCTTCCATGACCTTGAAAACAGTGTCGTTTGCGCTGCAGTTCTTGCGGCCACCGTCACGCCAGCAGGGGAGGTGTTGCCCCATGTTGTGGGCGGTTACCATGTGCTCCCACTCGATGCGCTCTGCGCGTTTAAAGCTCTTGCGTTTCGGATTTTCGCGCGGCTTAAAATCGCAACTCGAAAAGTCAACATTCTTCTTGTCGTCGTATTTGCAGCCGCAATAAAGCGTCTCCTGCAGTTCGCCGTAATACACGCGCTTAAGTTGCTTGCTAGCATCGCGGTAGTTGTAATGCTGCGGAGCCGCAGTCGGGTCTACGCGCGACCAGGCTATAACGATAAAAACCGCCAAGAGCAGTATAAATCCAAAACTTTTCATATAAAAACCATGTAGTAATATGAAATAAGATAGTAAGATGTCATTCCCGCGTAGGCGGGAATCTCCTCTTGTATTTGAAAAAAGCGTTTTTTATTTAAATGGAAAAGGAGATGCTGTCCCCGTTGCCGAGGATCATATCCACTAAGCAGCAAAGCTGCAAGTGGCTATTGTCATCAAGTGCGGCATGACAATATGGTGGAGTATGTACGATTAGCTATATTTGGCGCATGCAATCGCTCGGTATGGATTATTTGAATTCTCGGCTCATGTTCGGCATGGTGCCGGGGCTAGAATCGACTCGCAAACTCTGTAACGCTCTCGGAAATCCAGAACGCTCTTTCAAGACCATCCATATCGTCGGTACTAACGGCAAGGGCTCTACTAGCTACTACCTCGCAGGCATCTTGCAGGCGCATGGCTTTAAAACGGGGCTTTTTACGAGCCCGCATCTGGTAAGCCTTCGCGAGCGCATTCGTGTAAACGACAATCCCATTAGCGATGCGGATTTGGACCGCTTACTCCTTCAGGTGAAGGCTGCCGCCGAACAGGTGCAGGTGGAGCCGACCTTCTTTGAAGTCTTGACGCTTGTTTCGTTCCTTTATTATGCCGAACAAGGTGTCGATGTGGTTTCGATGGAAGCGGGCATGGGTGGCCGCTTGGACAGCACGGCGGTTGCATGCGGCAACATCGTGGTGCTCACGAGTATCGGACTTGAACACACCGAAGTTCTGGGCCCCACCGAAAGCGCCATTCTTAAAGAAAAAATGGCTGTTGTCGAAGCGGACCATCGCCGCAATAAGACTTTTGTCGTTGGAGGCCTTTCCGAAGAATTACTGGCAGAAGCCCGTGCTTATGCAAGCGAACTTGGTGCAGAATGTTTCGTTCCTGCGATTCGGACCGACATCAAACTCCCGAATCTGGGTCACCATTACATTGAAAACGCAAGCCTTTCTTTGGCCGCCGCCGAAAGCTTTGTTCACAGTGCGGGTCGCGTTTTTGACGATTCTCTCGCCTTAAAAACGCTTGAAACCCGTTCCTGGGCTGGCCGCATGCAGCAGTTGACCGATAAAAATGGGGTGGTTCGCTACATTTTGGATGGGGCGCATAATTCTCATGCGGTGCGTCGCTTGGTTGAAACCTTGGCGGAATATTACCCCGGTACCAAGTTCCACTGCGTTTTCGGAGCCCTTAAAGATAAAGATGTGGGCGAAATGCTCAAGTTGATGGCTCCATTTGTAAGTCACTGGCATATAACCAAGACTCCTTACCCGCGTTTCCGCGAACTGGACGATTTGCGCTCGGAACTCTCGAATTTGGGCTTGAAAGTTGCTAGCGAGGGCGAACTTAGCCGAAATTTTTTGGACCAAGTTGCCGAAATTGCCTCTGCAGATAACGAAAATATTCCTGTTTTAGTGACCGGCAGCCTCTATATGATTGGCGAAACGGTGCAGGCCCTCAAGGACGATTTTGATGGTTTGGCTTTTTTCCGTGGCCTTGAACCCTCGACAAACGAACACCGCTAATTTTGCGTAGAAAACAAATTCTGTAATCCGTTTTGGCTCCAAAGCAAATCCTGTAAATCCAAAAGTTTTTCTTGTAAACTTTAGTTTTCGCAAATTTTGCGTTTTTATCGCCAAAAACGTGGTTTTTATCCATTATTTCAAAAAATTTGCCGATTTTTTGAACTTTTTGCCAAAATTACTTGTATATTACTACCGAAATTTTTCCAAAAAGGTCCTTTTGGTGTGTTTTTTGCTATAGGGATCTTTTGGAATTGTTATTGGAGAATAAATATGGCAGAAGACTTGCAATACCTTATGGAACGCATCCAGAAAGATGCTGTCGATAAAGCAGAAAACGAGGCGGCGGCAATCATTGCCAAGGCCAAGGAAAAGGCGGCTGATATCGTGAAGGCTGCCGAGGCCGAAGCGTCCGCCCGTCTGGAAAAGGCCGACAAGGACGCCGAAGCGTTCACGGAAAGGAGCGAACGCACCCTTGAACAGTCCGCCCGCGACCTTTTGCTTTCGGTAGGCAAGAATCTCGAAAAGATGATTATGGATTTGCTGAACCTCCAGGTGGAAAAGTCCCTGGACGAATCCACCGTGAAGTCCATGCTTTTGACCCTTGCTAAGAACTATTCTTCTGACATCGAAGTGGATTTCTCCGATGCCGATGCCCGCAAGCTCAGCTCCTTTGTGATGGGCGAATTTGCCAAGCAGCTTTCCGCCGGCGTTAAGGTCGAAAGCGACAAGGGTGTCAAGTTCGGCTTCCGCGTCAAGCTCGATGGCGGCAAAGTCACTCACGAATTTACTGAAGCGGCCATGGCCGATGCTCTCTCGGCCCTGCTCCGTCCGCAACTTTCCCGCGTTGTAAACGCCGCTGCCCAGGCCAAGTAGGTTAGCGATGAGCTCTCCTTCTTACCTGATGGCCTCTCTTCCGATGATTGAGATGGGCGACGTTCCGCCTCTCTCCATGGAAGAGTTCCGTCACCGCTGCATCGGTGTGCTGTCCGATTCGGAAATCTCCGCTTTGGACGCCCTTCTCGATGACGGTGAATGCGAAGAATGTGACGACGAATTCGTTCGTGCCTACAAGGCCCACGAAATACAGATGAAGAACGTCTCGGGTAGGCTCCGCGCGGCTGCGTGGGGTCCCGATGTCCGTTTTACGGACAAGTCCTTCCCGGGCTACGATGTCACTTTCGCGAAGATGATTCAGGACGCGTTTGCCAAGTCGAATCCTATGGAAAAAGAGCAGGATATCGACAAGGCCCGTTTCTGGCTTGTGGACTGCCTCGCCGGTGTGGGCGAGGGGACCGTCAAGCATGTTTACGCTTATGCGATCAAACTCAAGATTTGTGAACGTTGGGCACGCCTCTCCGAAAGTGCGGGCGACGCTGCCGTGTTGAATGTTATTAATGCAAACGATCCTGCCTATGCCGCACAGGCTGAGCAGGAATGACCGGAGGTCCATTTTCAATGGCTAGTATCGGAAAAATCACAGGCGTTAACGGTAACTTGATTCGTGTCAAGTTCGAAACCGCCGTGTCCCAGAACGAAGTGGCATATGCCAAGCTTACCCAGAAAAACAAGGACGGCAAGTCCGAAGTTATCCCGCTGAAGAGCGAAGTCATCCGTATCCGCGGTGACTACGCCGAACTCCAGGTGTTCGAAGACACCACGGGGCTCAAGACGGGTGACGAGGTGGAATTCACCGGCGAACTTTTGTCCGTAGAACTTGGCCCCGGCCTTTTGACTCAGGTCTTTGACGGTCTGCAGAACCCGCTGCCGAAACTCGCTGAAGAGTGCGGCTTCTTCCTGCAGCGCGGTAAGTACCTCAAGGCGCTCCCGCGCGATAAGAAATGGAACTTTACCCCGGTCGCCAAGGCTGGCGACGTGGTGGTGGCGGGCGATACGCTCGGTACCGTACCCGAAGGCGTGTTCACGCACCGCATCATGGTGCCGTTTAAGCTGCTCGGCAAGTGGACGGTTGAATCCGTCGTGGCTGCCGGCGAACACGTCGTCGAAGATGTTGTCGCAGTGCTCAAGGGCGCTAAGGGCGAAACAGTGAATGTCTCCATGGTGCAGACCTGGCCGGTGAAGATGCCGATCAAGGCCTTCGAGGAACGCCTGCGCCCCTCCAAGCCGCTCACCATGCAGCAGCGCATTATCGATACGTTCTTCCCCGTGATGCAGGGCGGTACGTTCTGTACGCCGGGCCCGTTCGGTGCCGGCAAGACCGTGCTCCAGCAGCTCATGAGCCGCTACGCCGACGTGGATATCGTGATCTTGGCCGCTTGCGGTGAACGTGCTGGTGAAGTGGTGGAAACCCTCCGCGAATTCCCTGAACTGATTGACCCGCGCACGGGTAAATCCCTCATGGAACGTACGCTGATTATTTGTAACACGTCCTCGATGCCGGTGGCTGCTCGTGAAGCTTCCGTGTACACCGGCGTGACCCTCGCGGAATACTACCGCCAGATGGGCCTGAACGTGCTCCTCCTCGCTGACTCCACTTCCCGTTGGGCCCAGGCTCTGCGTGAAATGAGCGGCCGCTTGGAAGAAATCCCCGGTGAAGAAGCCTTCCCGGCCTACCTCGAATCCGTGATTGCCGCCTTCTATGAACGCGGCGGTGTGGTTCGCCTGAAGGACGGTTCTACCGGTTCCGTGACGATTTGTGGTTCTGTTTCCCCGGCAGGTGGTAACTTCGAAGAACCCGTGACCCAGGCCACCCTGAAGGTGGTGGGCGCGTTCCTCGGCCTTAGCCGTGAACGTTCTGACCAGAGGCGTTTCCCTGCGATACATCCGCTGGATTCTTGGTCGAAGTATGAAGGTATTATCGACGTGAAGAAGGTTGCCGAAGCTCGTCATATTCTTGCATCCGGTGTGGATGTGAACAACATGATGAAGGTGGTGGGCGAAGAAGGTACTTCGATTGACGACTTCGTGGTTTACCTGAAGTCCGAATACCTCGACTCCGTCTACCTGCAGCAGGACGCCTATAACGAAATTGACGCCGCCTGCTCCGCCGAGCGCCAGGTGTACGTGTTCGACAAGGTTTACACCATTCTCAAGACCCCGATGAAGTTCAGCGAGAAGGACGTCGCCCGTACGTTCTTCCTCAAGCTCACTCAATCGACGAAGGACTGGAACCGCGTCAAGTTCGATTCCCAGGAATTTAAGGACCTTGAACAAAGTATTTTCGCTTCCGTGAAGGAGGTTTCCGCTAATGCATAATGTGGCATACCATCGTATTGAACGCATCGCCGGTTCCGTGATTACGCTCCGTGCCGAAGGTGTAGCAAACCAGGAACTTGCCCA
>JAFXRC010000067.1 GCA_017526585.1 Fibrobacter sp.
AACAGGGAAGAACCGATTTCGATGTTGTTGAGGACCTTCTTGAAGGTGAAAGCCATGCCACCGCCGATGATGATCTTGTCGGCCTTGTCGAGGAGGTTGTTGATGAGCTGGATCTTGTCGGCGACCTTGGCACCGCCGAGGATGGCGAGGAACGGACGCGGAGGATTGTTGAGCACCTGGTCGAATGCCTTGAGTTCCTTGTTCATGAGGAAACCGGCAGCGCGCTGCGGAAGTTCAACACCAGTCATGGAGGAGTGGTCGCGGTGAGCGGTACCGAAAGCGTCGTTCACGTAGACGTCAGCGAGCTTGGTAAGGCTTGCGCGGAAGGCCTTCACGGCTTCCTTGTCGGCCTTTTCCTTGGTTTCGGTGCCATCGGCGTTCTTGATCTTGCGCTTGCCTTCTTCTTCGATGTGGAAGCGGAGGTTTTCGAGGAGGATGATTTCACCCGGCTTGATAGCGGCGCAGGCGGCTTCGACTTCCGGACCCACGCAGTCGGAGAGGAACTTCACCGGCTTCTTGATGAGTTCTTCGAGCTTCTTGGCAACCGGAGCGAGAGTGTACTTCATGTTCTTTTCGCCATTCGGACGGCCGAGGTGAGAAGCGAGCACGACGGCTGCACCGTGATCGAGAGCGTACTGGATGGTCGGGAGGGCGGCTTCGATACGCTTGGTGTTGGTGATTTCGCCAGTCACCTTGTCCTGCGGAACGTTGAAGTCAACACGGATGAACACGCGCTTGCCGGCGAGTTCGAGATCTTCGATAGAAAGCTTTGCCATTGTAGCAATCCTCTTTTTTAGGTTAAAATTTTACGCGGGTAAATATAGAAAAATAGTAGACAATAGGCAGGGGTTTGTGGGTAGGATTGTGTCATCCTGAGCGAAGCCGTTAGGCGTAGTCGAAGGATCTTGTTAGTGCTTTTTTGAGTAGTTCTTCTTTAGAATGTTAATTTAGGTGTTTTGTCGCTTTTTTGGAATTTTGGGCAGGTCTCCCGCCCTTAACTTTTGTATTTTTGTGCCGAATTTTGTTTATAGGTAGGTTTATTCTGCTTTTTCGCTCGCTGTTTGTTTTATTTGTTTTTGTAGCTCTTTCGTGGGGCCAGCTTTTGGACATGTCCGAAATGTCCGATAGCTATATGGTCGAAAATAAGATCCACAAGGTCAAGGTCGAAGGAACCGTTCACATGGATGACCGTGCGGTCCTGAGCCGTATTGGTATTCGTGATGGGCAAAGCTATTCCCCGACTGCACTTACCGAAAAGGTACAGTCCTCGGTGACATCCCTTTATAAATCGGGTCTTTTTGACGATGTGACGGCCTGGATTGACTATGTGGGCGATGGTACCGATGTCGACCTCATTTTCAAGATTAAGGAACTTCCGGCGCTCGATACGGCTGTTTTTGAAGGACCGGATGAGGTTTCCGAAGAAGACCTTAAGCTTAAAACGCGCCTGATTCCGGGGCAGGTTTATAGCAAGAGCCAGCTGGAACGCGACCGTCAGGCCATTTTGGACTATTACCGTTCCGAAGGCTACCTGCTTGCCGAAGTCGGCTACCGCGAAACGCCCGTAGACGAGAACAAGAACATGGTGACCTTCATTGTCCGCGAGGGTGAAAAGGTCAAGGTGCGCCAGTTTGATATCCAGGGTAACGATCATGTGCCTGCCGAAGACATCATGGAACACATGGTGACGAAGCTCGACCAGTGGTGGGGCGGCGGCGAATTTAAGGAAAATATTTTCGAGGCGGACCGCGACACGGTGTTGAACGCTATCCGTCACTTTGGTTACCTGGATGCCGAACTCACCGAGTACAGTGCCGAATACCTGCCGGATTCCACCTGCCTGTTCTATCTGGGGCGCATGGTTCCGCTGGGCGAAAATCTGGAAGTCCTCTACAAGCAGTTGAACCTTGCCCTGGGGGACTCTGCGACGCCGCTTTACAAGATGGCGGGTAAACCGACCATGCAGGTCACTCACGTGTTCCGCCAGCACCGCGAAGTGGCGGAGATGCCCTGGGTGACTCGACCGAAGGTGAAGGTCAAGTCCGAAGAAGACGCCTGGAAAATTCTTAACGACCTGATCCGCTACGAGAGCGCCCGCAAGGAATGGCTCGATATCGTGGACGGTCGCAAGTGGAAAAACCCGAAAATCGACTCGTTGCGCAAGATCAAGAAGCGCTCTTCTTATGAAGAAAAGCTCATGGTCCGCTACATGATCGAAGACATGTTCCCGGCTCTCAACAAGTACGATAACATCAAGACTTCGAGCGCCATTCTCGTTCATATCCACATGATCGAAGGCCGCAAGTATTACATGGGCAGCCTGCATTTCTCGGGTAACGAGGTGTTGAACGACAAGATGCTTGCCTATGCCTTCCGTCTCGACAGCGGCGAAGTCTTCGACCAGTACAAGTACGACGCTTCCCGCAAGGCGCTTCTGGACGCCTACCGTGAAGACGGCTACCTGTTCGCCCAGTACGAAGAGTCCCGCACCTTCGTGAACGACTCGATTGTGAACCTGTCCTACAAGATGACCGAAGGTCTCCCGGCACAAATCCATAAGGTGCATATCCACGGCAACACCAAGACGAACGAAAAGGTGATCCGCCGCGAAGTCCGCCTGTATCCGGGCGACACGTACCGTCAGTCCCTGTTGGAACGCAGCTTCCGCGAAATCATGCAGCTCAACTACTTCGACATGGTCGTCCCCGACATCAAGGTGGTGGGCGAGCAGGATGTGGACCTCGACTTTACCGTGCAGGAAAAGGAAGCGGGCACCGGTCAGTTCAGTCTGGGTGTCTCCTACAGCGAAAGCGACGGTATCGTGGGGACGGCAAGCATTTCTATCCCGAACTGCTGTATGGGTGACGGTCAGGCGGCATCGTTCAGCGTCGAATACGGTGAAGACAAGAAGAGTGCTTCTGTAAGCTTCCAGGAACCGTGGTTCCTCGACAAGCCGATTACCTTGGGTACAAGCCTGAGCTACTCCTGGTGGAATATGTCCAAGTACGACGACCCCGACATTACCCGTTACGGTGGCTCGGTCTACCTGGGTAAGCGCCTCAAGTGGCCCGATGACTACTTCTACGGACAGATCGGTTACAGCTGGCTCATGAACAAGCAGGGCCCCAACATTGACGATAGTTACGTTGTCTATACCGGTGTGGAATCGGCTCTTAACTTCCGTTTGCTCCGCGACGACAAGAACCTGCCGCAGTTCCCGACCGACGGTTCCCGCTACGTGCTCGACATCCAGTGGGCGGACGATGTGCTGTTCAGCGACTTTAACTTCGTGAAGACTGAACTTACGATTAAGTGGTGGTTCCCGCTGTTCCGCGACCGCTTGGCGATTGCTCTCACCAACCAGTACGGCGTGATTGTGGGTGACCAGCTGCAGTACCGCACGCTCTACACCATGGGCGGCGTGATGGGCTACGAAGGCATGATGCGTGGTTACAGCTCGGGCTCCATCGGTTACCGCCGCCTGGGCCGCAGCTACCAGTACACGGGGGCTGAACTCCAGCTTGGTCTTGTGCCGCAGACCTTCTACCTGTTGCCGTTCTTCTTCGATGCCGGTAACGTGTTCGGTGAACGCTACAACCCGCGCACCAAGGTGCCGAAGCCGTCCAGGAACCCGCTTAGCGAATGGGATCCGACAAGCCTCAAGAAGGACATCGGTTTCGGTTTCCGCGTGATTGTGCCGATGCTCGGTATTATCGGCTTCGACTTTGCATGGCCGCTTGATGTGGGTGAAACCTACAGCGGTACTCAGCGTACCGAAGTGGGCGACATGCAGTTCAACTTTGTCATTGGACAGGGATTCTAAGGAGGCTCTATGCTTAAACGTCTGCTGATGGTTCTGGTACTTGCTTTTGCGACCGTCTCGTTTGCGGAAGACGGGCTTCGCATTGCGCATGTGGATTCCAAGCTGATCTTCGACGGCTACAAGGGCACTAAGCGCGCCCAGGAAGAGTACGACCGCCAGGTGGCAAAGTGGGAACAGCAGGGCAACTTGCTGCAGAAGGAACTCGCTGCCATCAAGGAAAAGCTCGACAAGCAGGTGCTCATGCTCAGCGACGAAAAGAAGCGTGAACTCGAAGCCGAATACAACAAGAAGGATATCGAGCTCAAGAGCTTTATCGACCGCGTGTACGGCCGTAAGGGTGAACTGATTTCTGAAAACGAGAAGGTGAGTGGCCCGATCATTCAGTTGATTCGTAAGGCTATCAACGAAATCGCCCTGCAAGAAGGCTACGACATGGTGGTGGACCGCGCGACCGGCGCCGTGGTGTTCTGGAAAAAGGAAAACGACCTGACCCAGAAAGTTCTGGATTACCTGAACAACCGATAATCAAGCCTAGACAATTTAATTAACAAAAAAGAGCAATGAATTTTTTTCATTGCTCTTTTTAAATTCCACACTTCACACTGCGCGCAGCGCACTGATTAGTAGGCGCCTTCGCCCTTGAACACGACCTTGAAGGTCTTGAGGATGAGCGAGAAGTCTTCGGAGAGCTTTCCGTTGCGCTTGATGTAGTCGTTGTCGAGGCGCATCTGGCCTTCGAAGCTGATGTTGCTGCGGCCGCTGACCTGCCAGATGCAGGTGAGACCCGGCGTCACGGACAGTCGCATGCGGTGCCACGGTTCGTATTCCGCCACTTCGGAAGGAATCGGCGGACGCGGTCCCACGATGGACATGTCGCCCTTGATGATATTGAAGAACTGCGGCAGTTCGTCGAGGCTGAACTTGCGCAACACGCGTCCGAACGGATAGATGCGCGGGTCGTTCTTCATCTTGAAGGTCTTGCCGCCCGTCTCGTTCTGGGCCATGAGTTCCTTCTTGCGTTCTTCGGCGTCCACGTACATGCTGCGGAACTTGTACATGGTAAAGAGCTTGCCGTTCTTGCCGACGCGCGTCTGCTTGAAGATGATGGGACCCTTGGGGTCGCTGATTTTCACCGCTGCGGCGCAGAACAGGAGGATGGGGGAGCAGAGGATGATGGCTGCACTGGTGCAGCTGACATCCACGATGCGCTTGATGATGTGGCGGAAGCGGATGGTGTGCGGGTGTTCCCAGATGTTGTCCAGGTTCAGGCGCGAAAGCGAGAAGAAGCTTCCGTTTGCTCCGTTAAAGGCGTCGATTTTTTCGGTGAGTTCCAGGTTTTCCTTTTCCTGGAGACCGGTGTAGATGTAGGCTTCGAAAATCGGGCGCTTCGGCTTGATGCGGAGCGTCTGGATGAGGCCTGCGTCGTTAAGCTTGTGCAAAATTTCTTTGCGGATGGATTCCAGCGTTGCAAGGTCGGAATTCAAAAGGATGAGACCGATACCGCTTCCGTCGGAAAGGAATCCGAGGACATCGATGAAGCGCAGGTGCGAGAACATGGTGAGGATACTGATGCGCCAGGTGTTCTCGACGGTCTTGTTGGGGCTGCCCCAGCCAAAGAAGTCGTACTGGTGGGCGTACATCTTGATGTACAGGAACGGCTTGCGCGTGCGGTTTGCACGCATGAACTCCTCGTTCAGGCGAGTCCTGAAGAGCTTTGCCGGGTAGACAATGTTCTTGAGCTTCTGCTCGTCGAGGATGGAGCCGATGGCTGGATTGACAGATGCTTGTTCCATGCGGCGAAATATAGCAAAAAAATATTGCTATCTTTACGCCCGTAAAAATTTAAAATGGAGACGCCCTATGCTGCGTATTGGACTTATTGGTACTGGAACCGTCGGTGGCGGTGTTATTCAGATTCTGGAACAGAAAATCGCTGAATACAAGGAAAAGCTCGGTGTTGAACTCGAACTGGCTTGCATTTGCGCCAAGTCTGAAGAAGAAGTCGCCCCCTACAAGGCGAAGGGCTACAAGGTTTCGACCAACGCCGACGAAATGATCGCCGGTAACGACATCGACGTGCTCGTGGAACTTGCCGGTGGCTACAATATGCCGCGCAAGTGGATTCTCGCCGCCCTCGAAAGCGGCAAACATGTGGTGACGGCAAACAAGGCTCTCCTCGCCAAGTACGGCCACGAGATTTTCCCGCTTGCTGCAAGCAAGGGCCTGCATGTGCTGTTCGAAGCAGCCGTGGGCGGTGGCATTCCTATCATCCGTAGCCTCCAGGAAGGCTTGCTCGGCTCTACGGTGGAACACCTGAGCTGCATCATCAACGGTACTTGCAACTACATCCTTAGCCGCATGGCCGACGAAGGCCTCGACTTCGATGTGGTGCTGAAGGATGCCCAGAAGCTTGGCTTTGCCGAAGCGGACCCGACTTTCGATATCGAAGGTATCGACTCCGCCCACAAGACGGCCCTGCTCGCAAGCCTCTGCAGCGGCCACCGCGTGGACTTCGAAAAGATCCATGTGACGGGTATCTCGAAGATTACCGCCCAGGATATCGCATTTGCCAAGGAACTTGGCTGCTGCGTGAAGCTGCTTGGCATCTATCACCGCGACGGCGACCGTGTGGACGCCCGTGTGCATCCGTGCTTTGTCTCCAACGACAACCTGCTTTCGAACGTGAACGGCGTGATCAATGCCGTGTACCTCAAGTGCGACAACCTGGGCGAAACGGTTCAGACGGGTGCAGGTGCAGGCCGCCTCCCGACCGCCTCTGCCGTGGTAGCCGACCTCGTTTCCTTGGCCCGCTCCGTGGACCAGGGCAGCCGCAAGGCGCTCCCCATGGGCTGGTTCAACGTCGACAATTCCGCAACGCTCGTTCCGATTTCGGAAACTTCGGCCCGCTACTACCTGCGCTTCACCTCTCGTGACGCCTGCGGTGTGCTCGCCAAAATTACGAGCATCCTCGCCGAAAATAACATTTCCATCGAAACCATTATCCAGAAGAACGTGAAGGATCCGGGTAAGGTCTCTATTGTGGTTATCACAGAAAAGACTTTAGACTGCAAGACATCTAAGGCCGTGGATGCCATCGACGCCCTCCCCGAAATTGTGGAAAAGAGCCAGGTCATCCGCTTCCTCGCGTAACGGATGATCGTCTAGGTGGTCTTTAGACCTGCATTTTTGTAGTTTAGTGTCGTTATGATCCGCGCCGCTACATTGGAACGAATCCTCGTGGTCCTGTCGGACTTCGTTGCGCTCTTTATCTGTTTTGCGCTCGCCTTCTGGGTGCAGTACCATAGCGGCTGGATCGCCGACAAGTATAACCCCGCCAAGGGTTTCGACGAGTATGTCCATGTGGGCGTATTCCTGAACATTGGCTGGATTATTCTATTTACCTGCGGCGGACTCTACCGTTCGTGGCTCTTGATGTCGAGAACGCACCAGATCCTGCGCGTGCTGCGTGCCGTGCTGATTGGCATTGTCATCATCATCGCAGTTCTGTTTGGTTTGGAATTCCTTGCCAAGGTCCTTGCGAATGAGCCTTTGAGCAGCGGCTATATGTATGGTTCTCGCTTCCCGTGGATTTTTATCTACGGCGGCTTTGCGCTGTTCATGGTGGTGCTCTTCCGCATGCTTGTGTACAAGTGCCTGCGCTACTTTTTGCGTCGCGGTTACGGTGCTAACAACATCCTGGTGCTTGGTGCCACTGCAGCGGGTAAGGATATTGCCGAAAAGCTCGCGAAGACTCCTGAACGCGGTCAGCGCGTCATTGGCTTTGTCGATGAACGCTACCAGGTGATGGACCATGAGTTTGCGAATGTGCCGGTGCTCGGTAAGTATTCCGACTTGGCGACTCTGATTAAGAAGTACAAGGTTACGGGTATCATCATCGCCCATGAGAGTTCTTCTCCGCAAGAAATCATGCGCGTGCTCGTGTGGGTTTGCGATCAGCCGGTGCATATCTACCTGGTGCCGGAACTCTACAGCGTAGTGCATGGACAGTTCAAGGCGAACCTGGTTTACGGTTTTGAACTTCAGGAACTCTTTGCGTTTACCATGCCGCTTTGGCAGGTGCGCGTGAAGCGCGTGATTGACATCGTGTTTGGCGCCTTTTTGGGAATTTGCTCGCTTCCGGTTTGCTTGATTGCAGCCATTGCGATTAAGCTTGAAGACCACGGTCCGGTGTTCTATTCGCAGGAACGCATTGGCCTGTATGGTAAGCCGTTTACGGTGTTCAAGTTCCGTACGATGCGTACCGATGCCGAAAAGTTCGGGGCCCAGTGGGCGACCAAGGATGACCCCCGTATTACCAAGGTGGGCAAGTTTCTGCGCAAGACCCGTATCGATGAACTTCCGCAGATTTTGTGTGTGCTTAAAGGTGATATGAGCATGGTGGGACCGCGTCCCGAACGCGCCGTGTTTATCGCTAAGCTCCGTGAAGAAATTCCGTTCTATATTAGCCGCTTGAAGATGAAGCCGGGTTTGACCGGTTGGGCTCAGGTGTGCCACCATTACGATACCAGCACCGAAGATGTGAAAATCAAGCTGCAGTACGACATGTATTACTTCGAGAACATGAGTTTGCTTCTTGACTTCCAGATTCTGGTGCGCACAGTTTATGTTGTTCTAACAGGAAAGGGAGCGCAGTAATGTACGGCGACAATTCCACCCCGATTTTTCCGACCGAAGATGCTCTCACGATGATTCGCCTCGCGCTTGCCGAAGATGTGCGCACGGGTGATGTGACGAGCGAATGGACGATTCCTGCCGACCAGAAGCAGCATGCCCGCTTGATTGCAAAAGAAGACGGCGTGCTCGCAGGTCTTCCGGTGATTGAGCTTGTGTTCCAGGAACTCAAGGCAAATGTGAAGGTGACGCTCCACAAGAAAGACGGCGATGTCGTGAAGAAGGGTGACCTGATTGCTGAAATGGACGGCACGACACACGAACTCTTGACGGGTGAACGCACTTTGCTGAACTTTATCCAGCAGCTTTCCGGTGTGGCGACAGTTGCTCATACCTTCCAGGAAGCTTTGAAGGCTGGCAAGACCAAGGTTCTCGATACGCGCAAGACGGTTCCCGGTTTCCGCACTTTGCAGAAGTACGCCGTTCGCGTGGGTGGCGGTTCCAACCACCGCATGGGTCTCTTTGATATGGTGCTTGTGAAGGACAACCACATTGCTGCAGCAGGTGGCGTTCTCGAAGCACTCGAAGTTGTGAAGAAGAATAACAAGCAGAACTTGATGGTCGAAATGGAAGTCGAAAATTTTGACCAGCTGCGTGCGCTCTTGAACAAGGGTGTGGATGTCATCATGCTCGATAACATGAGCAACGAAATGATGGCGGAAGCCTTGAAAATCATCAAGGAAAGTGGCGATAAGTGCCTGGTCGAAGGTTCCGGCAACATGACGCTCGAACGCGCCAAGGAAATCGCGACACTCGGTCTCGACTATATTTCGGTGGGAGCTCTTACACATAGTGTAAAGGCTCTCGACATTTCCATGAGAATATAGGTCGTTCGCGCCTCACGGATAATACTAAAATACGGTCTAAAAAGAGCGTTTTGGCTCCCTTTGGACAGCTAAAAAATACATCTTTCTTAAATGGGTATTGAAATCTTTACAGTACCCTTTCTTTTTTCTATATTGCGCGCCGAAAAAAATTAGTTGGTAATCAAACATCGTCATTGCGAGCGTAGCGCGGCAATCCATGTTTGAACCAAAAGGAGAAAATATGAGTAAGGATTTGAAGGAAAAAGCCCTCGAATATCACTCCATGGGTAAGCCTGGCAAGATTGAAATCGTGCCGACCAAGCCGCATAGCACTCAGACCGACTTGGGTCTCGCATACACTCCGGGTGTAGCCGTTCCCTGCCTTGAAATTGAAAAGGATAACAACCTCGCTTACGAATACACCGGCAAGGGAAATCTGGTCGCCGTGATTTCTAATGGTACGGCAGTGCTCGGCCTCGGTGACATTGGCGCCCTCGCAGGTAAGCCGGTGATGGAAGGCAAGGCCTTGCTCTTCAAGATTTACGCCGGTATCGATGTGTTCGACATCGAAATCAACGAAAAGGATCCGAAGAAGTTTATCGAAATCGTGAAGGGAATCGCCCCGACGTTCGGCGGTATCAACCTCGAAGACATCAAGGCTCCGGAATGCTTCGAAATCGAAGATACCTTGAAGGCTGAACTTGACATCCCCGTGATGCACGATGACCAGCACGGTACGGCTATCATTTCTTCTGCAGGTCTTTTGAACGCTATCGAAGTTGCAGGCAAGAGCATTCGCGACGTGAAGATGGTGGTGAATGGTGCTGGTGCAGCCGCTTGCGCCTGCACGAAACTTTATCTGTCTCTCGGTCTCAAGAAAGAAAATCTTGTGATGTGCGATAGTAAGGGCGTTATCCGCAAGGACCGCAAGGGCCTTACCGAAGCGAAGGCTTTCTTTGCGACCGACCGCACCGATATCGAGACGCTTGCCGATGCTATGAAGGGCGCAGATGTGTTCGTTGGCCTCTCCAAGGCTAACGTCCTGACTCGCGAAATGGTCCGCAGCATGGCAGACCAGCCGATCGTTTTCGCACTCGCCAACCCGAATCCCGAAATCAGCTACGAAGAAGCCATGGCAAGCCGTGGCGACCTGATTTTTGCAACGGGCCGCAGCGACTATCCGAACCAGGTGAACAACGTGATCGGTTTCCCGTACATTTTCCGTGGAGCCCTCGACGTTCGCGCTACTTGCATCAACGAACACATGAAGCACGCTGCCGTGCGCGCCATTGCTGCCCTTGCTCACAAGCCGGTTCCGGATGTGGTGAATATCGCCTACAACGCCCAGCGCTTTACCTTCGGTAAAGAATACTTGATTCCGAAGCCGCTGGATCCGCGCCTGTTGACCGATGTGTCTATCGCTGTGGCTAAGGCCGCTATCGAAAGTGGCGTGGCTCGCAAGCCGATTACCGACTGGGACGCTTACTACGACAAGCTCCGCGATATGATGGGCTACGACAACAAGCTCATCCGTCAGTTCAGCGATACGGCTCGCAGCAACCCGAAGCGTGTGGTGTTCGCCGAAAGCAACCTCAACATGCTCAAGGCCGCCGTACAGGCGAAGGTTGAAGGCGTTGCACACCCGATTTTGCTCGGCAACCCCGAACGCATCCAGATTATTGCTCAGCGCGAACAGCTCGACCTCACGGGCATCCAGATTGTGAATCCGCGTTCTCCGGAAGAATTCGAACGCCGCCGCAAGTATGCCGAAATCTACGCCGAAGAGAACGGTCGTAACGGCGTGACGCTCGATGAAGCCCGCGACGACATGTTCGAACCGAACCACTTCGGCATGATGATGGTGAAGGTCGGCGACGCCGACGCCCTCATTTCCGGTGGTTACTCCAAGTACAGCGAAACCATCGAACTCGCCAAGGAAATCATCGGTATCCGCGAAGAATACAAGCACTTCGGTGCTATGCACATTTTGAGCACTCGCAAGGGAACCTTCTTCCTTGCCGATACTCTCGTGAACCGCGACCCCGATGCGGAAACGCTCGTGGATATCGTGAAGCTCACTCACGACGCCGTGCGCTTCTTCGCTCACGAACCTGTGATGGCGATGCTCAGCTACGCTAACTTCGGTTCTGACAAGGGAGCTCCGCGCGGAACGTCCAACACTGCCCGCGAAGCCGTGCGCATGATTCACGAACAGTACCCGGATTACGTGATCGACGGTGAAATGCAGGTGAACGTGGCGCTTGACAAGGACCTGCGCGATACCAAGTACCCCTTCAACAAGATCAAGGGCCAGACGGTCAATACGCTCATCTTCCCGTGCCTCTCTTCTGCAAATACCACTTGCAAGATGCTCCTCGAAATGGGCGTGGGCGAATCCATCGGTCCTGTGCAGATGGGCCTGAACAAGCCGGTGCACTTCACCGACTCCGACGCTTCTGTGCACGACATCTTCAACCTGACCGTTGCCGCCGTGATCGACGCCATTGTTCAAGAAAAGAAGGACGAGGAAAAGAGCCGCAAGAAGTTCGATAAAATGTGGTAAATGAATGCTCAAATGAGCAATTCTTGTCAAAGAAAATTGCTATATTTGGGCGACTATGGAATACGGCGTTTACGGTAGCACCTGGTGGAGCAAGAAGTGGCTGGACCACTTGCTTTCGGGTGCGTCCGCACGCGATATCGATTACGCCTTTAAGTATGTAGCACGCGGTCAGGTGCAGCCCTTTACGCTGTCCGATAACCGCGTCATGGCTACGGTGAAGGGACCCAATGGGGGACTGCACAATGTCTACCTCGTATTCCCCAGGTTTGAGAAGGATCGTGCCGATGTTTTTGTGGGGCTCCTGAAGCAGCAACCGGTGGAACTTGCTGCCCTAGCAAACGGTGCCCTTAACCCCTCTATTGAGCTGCTCGTTGCTAAAAGCGGTCTTGAACTTTTCGAAGCTTGCGACCGTGTGAACATGAATTGCGACTGTAAGGATGCGCTTCCTTGCCGCTACGTGATCTCGGTGTTCCTGAAGCTTGCCGAGATGATGTCTCTCGACCCGTTCGTACTTTTTAAGCTGCATGGGCTCGATATCGCCTACCTTAAGGATTACAAGCCGGAACCGATCGAGTCCGATGTACCGAGCGAACCTACATTGGTGCGGTTTCTACCGGTGAATAATCGTGTGGCGTCTCCGCGCATTCCGATGTTCAAGTTTGCGGAATGGCGCGACTATTCGCACATATTGCCTGCGATGCTTGCGAACTTCCCGGAGTTTTGCCCAGCGGGGAACTTCAAAAAGAGCTTTGTCGATGAATTGGAACGGTGTCGCGCCTTTTACAACCATTTTGAAAAGTTCGAACAGTTCGCGCAGGATTTTGGTATTTACCACGCCCATACTTTTTTGATGGAAAAGGAGCGCCTGCAGCTGGTGCATGCACGCGGCTGGCAGTGGACTTTCAATCAGCTCGAAGACGAACGCGAAGTGGCGACGGGGCTTTCCATTGAAAATGTGATGGGGGCGCTTTGTCGCTTGAACCAGGATTGTGTGTGGCACAATCATGTGACGGTGCGCTTTGTGCATCAACTTTTGCAAGTGTCTTATTACCTGGTTCGCTGCGGTGCGATTTATCCGCAGGTGTTCTGGCTGAACAATGTGACGGCGCAGGTGCGCTGGCTCCCTGCCGAAATGCTCCCCGATGTGCTTCATGTGGTGGACGAGCTAGAAAAGGCAGTTCCCGATGACTTTGCCTTTACGGTTCGCGATCAGGTGCGTGAAGATTTGGATAGTGCCGCTGAACACATCTTGTCCGTGTTTATCGGCAAACTGTTGCGCTTTGCGCGTACGGCGCAGAGTTACAAGAAGGGAACCCACGAAAACCTGCTCGGCTTTTTCTTTGACTGTAAATCGGGGCGCCTTGCTGCAAACGGTCTCAAGATTCCCTCTAAAATCCAGGCGTGGTTCTCGGTCTATAATTCGTTGGAATTTAACCACAAAATTATTTTCCACTGTTCGGAATTGGGAAAAGAGATTGCCCTCGATGTCTTGGTAGAATCGTCGGCAGGTCGTGAAGGACTTAAGGCGCTTTTTGAAAATAGCGACCCCAGGCTTTTGTCCTTGATGAATGTGCTCAACTGCGTGGCGGAAACCTTCAAGCCGCTTAAGTCGTATCTGGAGCGCCGCGCCGTGGAGCCGTTAGTGATGCATGGCGCAGAACTCAAGGAATTCGTAACTTATTCAGTCAAAAAATTCGAAGTGTTCGGCATCGTGACCGAGATGCCTCGCTCGCTAAAGGAAATGTCGCGCCCCAAGCAACAGATGAAGCTGAAGGGTAGCTTGGGCATTGGCGCGTTTACGGCGGGTGACCTGCTGGACTTTGACTGGGAAGTAGCGCTCGGCGACGAGAATGTGTCTGCCGAAGAGTTCTTGCGGCTTGCACGCGATGCGGGCGGACTTCTCAAGTACAAGGACCGCTACATTGAATATACCGCAGACGACCTTGCGCTTTTGCAGCAGCGTCTCGATGAACACGAAAAGAAGAAGAGTGCGCCGGATGCCGCTGCAACGGACTCCACGGAAAATGCTGAAGGCAACGCGGAGGGCGCCGAGATTGTCGATGACGAGTCGGCTGCAGAAAATTTCATTCCTTCGACGGCGAAACTTCTGCAGGCGTGTCTCACAGGAAAGTGCGACGAAATCCCCGTCGATATGACCGACGGGCTGAAGCAACAGCTGGATGCCTGGCGCGGCGAGACCGAAGTTGCCTTGCCGGAGAACTTGAACGCGAAATTGCGCCCTTATCAGGAGCGCGGCTACTCGTGGATGTACAAGAACCTGCAGATGGGATTCGGCTGCATCTTGGCTGACGATATGGGCCTTGGCAAGACGCTCCAGGTGATTGCGTTCCTCTTGAAGCTGAAACAGGACGGTCGCCTGAATGAGGGGCGCGCTCTCGTTGTGGTGCCAGCGGGTCTTCTGTGCAACTGGCAGATGGAAATTAAAAAGTTTGCGCCGGAACTCAGCGTCTTTGCGTATCATGGTGCATCGCGAAAACTCGACAAGTTCGATGCGGATTTGCTGATTACGACCTATTCCACTTGTCGCCTCGACTTTAAGAAACTTGAAAAGTTGAATTGGCAGGTGGTTGTCATTGACGAAGCGCAGAACATTAAGAACGCCGACAGCGAACAGAGCCGCCGCATTCGCGCGTTCCGTGCGCCCATGAAAATTGCAATGAGTGGTACCCCGGTTGAAAATCGCCTCATGGAATTCTGGACGATTATGGATTTCTGCAACCGGGGCTTCTTGCCGTCGGCTGCGGAATTCCGCGACAAGTACGAAACGCCCATCCAGAAGAATGCGAACCAGGCTGTTGCGGATCGCTTTAAGAAAATTACGGGACCCTTCATGCTCCGCCGCATGAAAACGGATAAGTCTATCATCAGCGACCTGCCCGATAAAATTCAGCAGAACGAGTATGCGGTACTCACGCGTTCGCAGGCAGCGCTATACAAGCGGACCCTCGACGAGTTCATGAAGGAATTGCAGATGCTTGAAGAAGGCGCGTCCATCGATGTGAACGAGGATATGCTGGCGGCAGTCTCCGACACGATGGATGCTTCTGCAGGCTCCGATTCCCATAGTCTCTTCAAGCGCAAGGGACTGATTCTCCAGATGATTCTTGCACTCAAGCAGATTTGCAATCATCCGCGCACCTATTTGAAGGCGGGCGAGGTGAAGGTCGAAGATTCAGGTAAGCTTGGGATGCTTCTCGATTTGCTGCGTTCCATTCTCGATCAGGGCGAAAAGGCGATCATCTTTACGCAGTTCCGCGAAATGGGTGAGCTCCTGAAGGAAACGCTTGCGCGTGAACTGGAAGTGGATGCGGACTTCTATCATGGCGGCTGCACTCAGAATCAGCGCAACGAAATGGTGCGCAAGTTCCAGGAAAATTCCGATGTGAAGGTGCTGATTCTGTCGCTCAAGGCGGCGGGTACTGGCTTGAACTTGACTGCGGCATCGCAGGTGATTCATTACGATCTCTGGTGGAACCCCGCCATCGAAGCCCAGGCGACCGACCGTGCCTTCCGTATCGGGCAAACCAAAAATGTGCAGGTGCACCGTTTCATTACCAAGGGAACCTTCGAAGAAAAAATCGATGCGCTGCTCGAAGCGAAAAAGGCTGTCGCGCAGATGACGGTGAACGCCGGCGAGACCTGGCTTGCCGATATGGACGACAAGCAGCTCGGCGAAATTTTTGCGCTCGATTCCGCTTCTGTTTTATAGATGGATTTCGGCTCGGAGTTCGAAGCGAAGAAAAAGACTCGGTCTAAATGACCGAGTCCTTCTGCTTTCCCAAGCATATCCCGGCTTAGACACTCCAACCTTGCCGGGATTTTTTTGTCATGCCCGCGAATGCGGGCATCTCCACACAAATCCTACTTCAGGATCACCTTCTGGATGAACTTCTGACTGCCCTGCTTTACCATGAGCATGGCGGGACCACGGTAGTCGCTCGAAAGTTCCACGCGGTTTGCGCCCTTGCTTGCGGTGAAGTTCTGCTGGGCAATCACCTGACCCATAGTGTTCATCAAGACTGCCTTTGCAGGAGCCGCAGTGGCTGCGCTGAACGAGGCAATTACCATGCCCGGCTGCACGCTCACGAGCATCTTGGAGGTGCTGGCGACGCGGGTGGGGGTGATGGCGGTCAATGCTGGGCCTGTTCCCTTGGCGTTAGCCTGGATATAGGTCGCTTTGCTTGCAATTCCGGCAGTTTGGATGTTTGCGGGTGCGGAATCGAAACTTGCGAGTGTGTCGACAGTGCCGTCGGCCTTGTGCAACAGGATGTTGTTCAGGTAGATGGTTCCGACAAGCTGCGTTGCGTAAATGTTGATGCCCCATGCGGTCACATTGGACTTGTCTGCAAAGCTCAGACCGTCTGTACCTTCATCAACCAGCGGAACGGTGACGGTGTTCAGGAGTCCGCTGAAGTCTTCCATGCTGCCGAGATGGTGGTCGCTCCACGTGCTGGCAGAAGTGCTCATCGCGAACATGTCGACGCTGGTCCATGCGTAACCGTTGCAGCCGTTGTCGGGGTCACCTTCGCAGCCGGTCACGGAAATGGGCTCGGTGCGCATTTCAAAAGAAATAGCATTGTAGGCGCTCCAGTCCGCACCTCCAGTAAAATTGAAACGGATGGTGCCGGTTTCGCTCTTGGTGGAAACCTTGGTGTTGTAGGTAACCCAAAGCGCCTTGTCGCTTTCGGAAATGGCGGGGCCTTCCTTCGGCCCTTCGTATGCCGCGGCTGCCGCAAACTGCGTCTTCATGGCGTTCAAGGTGAGTTCATCGACGACTGCACCGAGATTACTGCCGTTAGATGCCTGGCGGCGGATAATGGTCATGTCGTCCTTGCCTTCGTTCTTTCCTTCGTAGGCGGTGTCCCAGATAACCGGAACAATGCCGTGGCTCTTGGCGGATGCGACTGTGTAGCCGTACCAGGCAGCGATTGCTTCAAGGTGCGTGTTGAGATCAAAGCCGTCGGTTCCGACCAGACTGTAGCGCTTGTTTGCACCCATTTCGCCGATCACGACCGGAATGCCTTCGTCGGCGAAAGCGGACTGCAACTTGGCGAATTGTCTGTCGATACTCTGCTTGGAACCGAGGGTCCCGCCAGAACAGGTGCGGTCAGAGACTCCGTTGGTCTTGTCTTCCCAGTACCATAAGGTCTTGCCCCAGTTTTCGTCTTTTTCCATCAGCGAGAACTGGTAGGGGTAGAAGTGGGCTTCGGCCATGGTGTAGCCCTTGCCGGCCGGGTCTTCGGGGTAGTTGTTTTCAAGGAACTGGTACATGTCAATTTCGGTGCGTGGCATCTGTACAATCACGGTGCGGGTGGCGTTGTTGCCGCCGGAGGTGCGGACTGCGCGAAGGCATGCTTCGTGGAGACGCTTTAGGATGATCATGCGCTCATTGGTAAAGGTGAGCTGTCCGTTATCCTTGTAATCGCTTGCGGGTTGTCCGTTACGATGGTCGTTCACGCCGGGTTCGTTAGCGGATGCAAAAATCAGGTGTTCGTCGTAGTCCTTGAAGTAGTCTGCAATCTGTTTCCAGTAGCTTTCCTGTTTCTTGCGGACGGCAGAGCTGTCGGTCGTTGTTTGGTTGCCGTTACGGTCGACATGCTTGCCGCTAAAGACTTCGTCTTCGAGCCAGCCGTTGTCCCAGTGGCTGTTGAGCAGCACGTACATGTCGTTTGCGATGGCCATGTCGACGACGGACTTGACGGTAGCAAGCCAAGAAGCGTCGATGGTGCCGTTGCTTGCGTGGCTGTCCCAGGCGCAGGGAATGCGGATTGTGGTGAAACCGGCGGCCTTCACGCCGTTGATAATTTCAGCGGTGGGAACAATGTTGCCCCATGCCGTCGGGTCGCTCGGCACTTCCATGGTGTTGCCGAGGTTCCAGCCGAGACCCATGTTGGGGTAGATTTCGGTGGCTTTGGGGAGTGCGAATGCGCTGGTGCTAACCAAGAGCGCGGCTCCGCATACGAATCCAAACATTCCTGAACGTGTCATGTATTCTCCTTGGAATTTATTTTCGTATTGAAATTAAATTCTGGAAGGGCTCGCGTCCATAAAAAAGTCCCTGCCGTTGAAATATGTGGTGACGAATTCTCAACAGCTGCAATGATTATTTTACGCTTGTTTTGCGTAGAAAAACTAGCGAAATTTACCTAAAAAAGCCATAATTATGAAAAAAGTCCCCGATTTGAAGGAATCGGGGACCGAAATTCGGTGAAAGGTGTTGTTGAGAATCGGGGTGTTTTTTACTTCACCTGGACCTGCATGGTCTTGCCCTGGCACTTGGCGATGTAGACGCCCTGGCGGACTCCCTGCAGCTGCATGGTGGTCGCTTCGGTAGTTTCGCTACCGGCGGTGCGGACCAGGTTTCCCTTCAGGTCAAAGAGCTTGATTGTGCCCTTGCCCTGGAGCGTATTCCCTTCGCGGCGGAATTTGAAGCTTGCATGAACGGATAGGTTGAGGGATTCCGGCCAGCCGCATTCAGGAATCATGGCGTCGCACTGTGCCGAGCCTCCCGAGATGAAGTCTTCCACGTGGGTGACACCCGTGTTTACATAGTCGCCAAGTCCGTAGGCGCTGCGGAGAGCATTGATGACTTCGGTGTCGATGACCTTTCCGACCGGTTCCGATTGACGGCGGATGTAGGCCATGTTGTCGTATTCGGAATTGCTCTCGTTACCCATGTCCCAGAGGATCGGCGTAAGCCCGTACTGCTTTGCTGCAGAAACGACATCCTTGTGCCACTGCACGCGGCCTTGCTTGTGGAGGTTCAAGTCAGAGCCGTTCAATTCCGGGCTGCGGACGTTGGCGCCGAATTCACCGACGATGACCGGGTAGCCCTTGTCCACGTAGTTCGACTTCATCTTGGCGAACTGTTCCTGCGGGTGGATGATGCTTCCGAGCTTGGTATCGACAGAACCTGCCCAGGCGTTGTAACCCGCGTTGCGCTTGGGCTCGCTAGCCTTGGTGTAATCGCCGTAGTAGTACTGTGGCTGAATGGGCTCGCTTGCGCCCCAGTCCTGTTCCCCTGTCATGAGCGTGTACTGGTACGGGTCATAGTAGTGCACTTCGAACATCAGACGACCTTCGACCTTGTCCTTCGGGAAGGTGGTCACCGGGGCGTTTGTCACGGACTTGTCGATGTCGGTGTTGAGCCCCTGAATAATCAAGGTGCGGGTTTCGTTGTTCCCGCCGGTGGCGCGCACTGCGTCGATGAACGTCTGGTAGTAGTGCATCAGCGTGTTCACGTGCTGCTGTGTCCAGGTGTTTATGTTCGGGCCGGGTTCGTTCGCGCCTGCAAACATTAGGCGCTCGTTGTAGTTCTTGAACTTGTTCGCAATCTGCGTCCAGTAGTTCTTCATCTTGGTGTCGATTCCGTTGTCCACGCTCGTGCCGATGTTGCTCTGGAACCAGCCGCCTTCACCTTCGTGGTGGATGTTCAAAATGGTGTAGAGGCCGGCGCGCATGGCTGAGTCGACCACGGCTTTCACGGAGTCGAGCCAAGTTTCGGTGATGACTCCACCGGGAGCATGGCTGTCCCAGGCGCAGGGAATGCGGACCGTGTTGAAGCCGGCAGCTTTGATGGAATCCATCAGGGCCTGCGTCGGGAAGGGGTTGCCCCAACCGGTCGGGTCGTTGGGCACTTCCATCGAGTTGCCGATGTTGAAACCCATGCCCATGTTGGCCTGGACTTCCTTAGCGGTGGGGAGGGTGGCTGCTGTCGCGGAAAGGGCTCCTGCGAGAGCGAAGAATGCGGCTTTGGCAAGAATATGCTTCATTTTCGGTCCTTTTTTCCTGATTCTCCTATAATTTATATTGAAAGGCTGCAGAAAAGACTGATAAAATGTCAAATCCAAAAAAAATTATTGAATGATTTACAACACTGAATTATTCCAAATTGGACGATAAATTTGTTGCAACGAATTGCGGATTTTGAGCTATTTTTAAGAAGAACTATTATTGGTATGCAGCCATGAACCGCTTAATTTTTTGTAACCGTATTTTTACTTTCTGCGCTGCCGGCGTTCTCGACCCATGTCGCCATTCTCGAAACGACCGCGGCTAAGGATGTCATTACGCTTGAAGAAAAACCGTACTTGACAGATGTGCTGCGTTCCGAGGCTGTGAAGGCGTTGCCGGCTGAGCAGAATTACACTATCATGACCCGCGAAAACATCTCCATGATGCTTCCGCCTGAGAACAACTGTAGAAAAAGATGCCTATGATTATGATAAGAATAAGCCATGGTCTGCAGGTAAGGATGGAGATTGCAAGTGGGGTGCTGTAAATACTACAACATGTTATATATTTGACGATAGCTTATGGCGTGTAGACAAGAATAAGTTTGATTGTACTTTGGGTGTCGCATGTACTGTGCATCGGCAGGATACGATAGTATTTGCTGAAAAAGGGAAAACATATAAGTGCGATTCAAAAAAATGGCAGCTTACAACAGTCGAATGAAAAAGGTACAAGTGGTTAGATTTAAAGTTTATGATAAATAACGGCACCGCCGAAATCAAGACCTATTCAGATACATTGCTTGTGGTTGATGAATAGGATTTGTAAAGAGACTAGGAAAAAAATCATAATAAAATTGCCCGCAGATTTATTATCTGTGGGCGTTAATTGTTTGTATAAAGGGACTATTTCTTGAGAGCGTCGAGCCTAGCCTTGGCTTCGGCAATTTTTTCTGGCGGAAAGCCCATGTCTTGCAACACACTGATTGCATCGTCGTGACCTTTGGTCTCGCCCTTAGCTTCGCCTTTTTCTTCAGCTTCAGCAATCTGCTTACGGAAATAGTCTCCGGCACTTTCAAAGCCGTACTTTTGTCCAATGCTTACGAATGCCATGTCTAGCTCCTTGAAAATGTCCTTGCCGAGGTACTCTGCTAAATATATATTTATTTTCTGCCAAAGGCAAGACGCCTCGTCGCGGGGCAGTTTCCGCAATTTTTCGTTGAATTGCGGGAGAATCTCAAGCAACTTGTCCTTATTGTACGCGTAGTTGTGCTTCGCACAATCCGCAGAGGCTCGGTCATTCGGTTTTGAACAAGTTCAAATCGTGCGACACTCGCCCTTGGCGGCTTTCATTGCAATAATCCCCATACCGGTAGCGATATCTTCGCAAGCGAGACAATCGCTGTCGGGAATATCTGCCATGTTCACAAAGGCATGCATGAACGGCAGCATTGAAGGCTGATAATCTTCTGGGTAACCTTCTACCAGTTTCTTGAACGGATCCCAATTTGTGCGTCCGTTGTAGAAAATGATTGCCATTGTCGGAATAAGGTCATATCCGCGTTGCTCACCATGCATTTTCATTAAGGCGCTTACATATTTTGCAACTTGGTTGAGCGTGTCAGGATCGTTGCCGGACTTGTGCTCCAGTACAATCCCCACAAGCACCGGTGCTCCGGACATGACGCTTACGCGGAACGCCAAGTCTCCTTCGCCGGTATCGCCGACATTGGAGTACGAATCGGGAATGCGCACGAGTGTATCGAGATTCACCGTCGAGAGAAACCTGTCAACCTTCGCGTTGACTTTGCCGGAAAGCTCCAGCAGAGTCTTTGCGTGATTAGTATCGGCAAACAGCCACCGAAAAAACGGATCGTGCTTACGTTTAATAGTTTTGTTCTTTTCTTCATCCATAGGATGTTCCTTTCTCTGTAGAGAAAAATGGTTTAAGACCGAGTTTTCAAAAAAACTCAGCCGGTTTGCAGCACATCTCGTGCTTTTATTTTAAAGGGAGGGGACTGAATATACAGTCCATCTAAAAAAGCATATAAAAATCATCAGGTTGAAGAACATTTTGTTCAACAACAACTGACTGGACACAATTTAATAAATTCTATCTGGAAAAACAATGTTTTAGTGTGCTTCTAACCAGTTCTCGCCGAAGCCGACGCTTGCGACAAGGGGGACCTTCAGCTGCATGGCGCCTTCCATCTCGGATTTCACCATCTGGGCCATCGCTTCCACCTGGTCGCGGGGGCATTCAAATACGAGTTCGTCGTGCACCTGCAGCATCATGCGGAGCGGCAGGTTCTCGGCATTGATTCGCTTCTGGATGCGTATCATCGCAATCTTGATGAGGTCGGCGGCGGAGCCCTGGACGGGAGTATTCACGGCCATGCGCTCGGCCATCTGCGATTCCATTCGGTCTGAACTGTCGATGCCTGCGATATAGCGGCGGCGGCCCGAAAGAGTTTCTACGTAGCCGTCGCGGTGGGCGGCCGCCTTGATGTCTTCGATAAACTGCTGTACACCCTGGTACATCCCGAAGTAACCATCGATGAAGTCCCTTGCCTGCGACATCGGAATTTTCAGGTCACGGGCGAGGCGGAAGGCCGTCATCCCGTAGAGCACGCCGAAATTCACGACTTTTGCATCGCGCCTCATGTCGCTCGTGACGGCGTCTAGATCCACCCCGTAAATCGCGGCGGCGGTGCGGGCGTGAATATCGATACCTTCCTTGTAGCTTTCGATGAGCGCTTCGTCTCCGCTCAAGTGGGCAAGCATTCTGAGTTCAATCTGCGAGTAGTCTACCGCAAGAATTACGTTGTCCTTACTCTGCGGGATAAATGCTGCGCGGATTTTTTTGCCGAGGTCGCTGCGTACGGGAATGTTCTGCAGGTTCGGATCGCGGCTCGAGAGGCGGCCTGTCGCGGTACCCCACTGGATAAAGCTCGTGTGAATGCGCTTGGTATCCGGATTCACCAGCGTGGGGAGCACCGAGATGTAGGTGCTCTGCATCTTCTTGAGTTCGCGGTATTCGATGACGGCGAAAACGATCGGATGCGGCGCCTTGTAGCTGAGTTCTTCGAGAACCACGGCATCGGTACTGCGCTTCTTGATTTCAGGAA
The DNA here is from genome assembly GCA_017526585.1 of Fibrobacter sp. Lineage (GTDB taxonomy): Bacteria > Fibrobacterota > Fibrobacteria > Fibrobacterales > Fibrobacteraceae > Fibrobacter. Next base: position 22,767 of record JAFXRC010000067.1, read on the forward strand.
GCCCGAGCGTATCGAAAAGCACGTCGCCCAGCTGCTTTGGCGAACCGATGTTGAATTCGACGCCCGCCATGTCGCAGATTTCTTTTTCCAGGTTCTCGATGCGGCGGGCGAGTTCCTGTTCCAGCGTCTTGAGTGCGGGAACATCAATCGCCACACCTACGGATTCCATTTGGTACAGTACCTTCAGCAGCGGCATTTCCTGCTCGAAGAAATACTTCACGTAGTCAAGCTTTTCAAGTTCGCGGCGGAGCGGTTCCCACAGGCGAAGCGTATAGACCGCATCTTCGGCGCCGTATTCGGTGGCTTCCTTGATGGGCGCGCGGTTGAACGTAATCTGGTTTTTGCCGCGTCCGATGAGGTTCTCGATGGGAATCATCTCGTGCTGCAGGCGTTGCATCACCTGGTTGTCGAGCCCGAGGCCAGATTGCCCCGGCGAAAGCATCCAGGCGGCAATCAGCGTGTCGATGAGGTTCGCGCTGTCGATAACGGATTGCGGAATCTTGAAGGCGCATGCGAGAACGTGCAGGTCGAATTTCGCGTTGTGGAAAACGAATGCGCGTTTTGAAGCTGTGCCCTCGGTGCCATCATTTTCAGCGACAGGTGCATTGTCGGCGAAAAATTCGCAGAACCATGCCTTGACTTTGTTGAAGTCGAAGTTGCCGCCCTTGCCTGTCGGCAGCGGGAATCCGATTTCGTCGGAATGTCCAAGCGGAATGTAGTAGCCCTTCGCCACGTTGCCTTCGCTGTCGGCTGCGGCCAAACAGAGCCCAACCAAGTTGCACTGCATCGGGTCGAGACCATCGGTTTCGGTGTCCACGCCAATGAGCGACGATGCGGCAAACTCTGCCTTCATCTGCTCGAAAATCTCATCGGAGTCAACACAGATATAAGTCGGCGGCACATCGACCGGGAAGTCTGCGCTCACCACGGCGTCCCCGTTTGCACCATCGGTGCTTCCCGAGCCATCGGTTTCGCGCACAAAGCCCGTCTTGCTCGGAATGCCTTCCAAAAGGCGCAGCAGACTGTTGATCTCGTGATCCCTGAACATCTGCGCCAAGGTGTCTACGTGCAGGCCGTTGTATTCAAGCGCATCTAAATTCCCGCTGAAGGCGCGCTTGGTCTGGAGCGTCACCAGTTCGCGGCTGAGGAATGCCTTTTCGCGGTTGTTCGCCAAATTATCGTGCAAACCCTTCTTGGTAATCTTGTCGAGGTTTGCGTAAAGGTTGTCCATGTCGCCGTAATCGTTCAGCAACTGGATGGCAGTCTTCGGGCCCACCTTGGGTACACCGGGAACGTTATCGCTTGCGTCGCCCATGAGCGCGAGGTAGTCGCGGATTTTCTCCGGTGGGAGCCCGTATTTTTCGAGCACCTGTTCCGGACCGAAGTCAATGCCGTCGGCACCCTTCATCAGGTGGAAAAGGTGAATCTTGTCGCTTACGATTTGCGACATGTCCTTGTCTTTACTTAAAATCACCACGTGGTCAAAGCCTGCTTCCACGGCGGCCATGGCGGTACTTGCCATCACGTCGTCCGCCTCATAGCCCGGCTCCGACAAGAGCGGGATTCCGCTCGCTTCAAGACTTTCGCCCAGCAGCGGCATCTGCGCCGCCATCTCTTCGGGCATGGGACCGCGATTCGCCTTGTAGTCCGGGTAAAGCTCATGCCTGAATGTCTTCGTATGTGCCACGTCGCGCGCAATCGCAAAATGCGTCGGCTTGTGCTTCGCGAGGATGCGGAGCACCGCACCCCAGTAGCCGTGCATCATCGAAACCTCTTCGCCCTGGCTGTTTTTCAGCGGGTTCTGCGAATAGGCGTAGAACATGCGGAACGCAAGTGCGTACGAATCGAGCAAAAGTAAAGTCTTTTCGGCCATATTTTGAAAGATAACAATTATTGCGCGGAACTTTCAGTCTGTTGTTTTTCCAGCTTGTCTTTCAACTCATAAAATTTCGGGAATGTTTCCTTGCATTTTTCGTCTTTAGGCATGGTGGCGTACCAGACGAGTTTGTCATCTTGAACAGAAGCGGAGTAGGTCCAGATAGAATTTCTACTGCAACCTTTAAGGGCTCTGTAACTCACTGAAATGCCTATTTTCAAGTCCTGTGTTTGGAAATGCCTTGAATTATTACATTTGTAGGCGCTCTCAATGAAGGCGATGTCTTCAAAACTTCCAAGATGTTTTTCTGCCGCAAAGAACTTTTCTTGTCTCACAATGTAATCATCTATAGAAGCTGCGGTTGTTTCGTAGCAGTCTTGGATGCTACTGAGTTGGCTTTCGTATGTGTTAATGTCAAAAAATCCGTTGGCAATGTTTTTCGTGGTGCTCGCTAAGATGAATATACCATCGACACAGTATACCAGTATGGCTATGACAATCATCCATGTGGCGCCAACATAAGTAAAGCCTTTCTTTTGATGGGTGTATTTTCCGCGAGCGATTTTCCAGAGGTCAATGCTAGCCAGAATCGTAATGACGATGCTTGCGAGATTCGTGAAAATGTATACCCCTACAGGGAAACTAACGCCGAAGGGATTTAGGAATCCTATGAGAAAGTTGAGGGTGAAGCCTCCGAAGACTGCGTATAAAATGCCTCTTAAGGTTCTTCCGCTGATGAAACAATGTACGCCGAAGCCTCCGAGAATGGCTCCCATCCAAAAGAGTAACGTTCCCTTGTGAGACTTGCTCTTTTCTTCGTCTTCAGGAGTGTCGACCTGATTTATTTCTTGAATAGCTGTGGGATCCTTTCCGTAATTTGGATTGGGCGCGTCGCACCACAGACACTTTGGCATGTCGTCTTCGTACTTTCTACCGCACTTGGGGCAAATCATAATTATCCTCCTATGTTTTTCTGCTTTAAATTTATTAAATTCAGCAATAAACAAAAGGATGAATACATGAAGAACTTTAGCGAAAATATCAAGTATATCGGTGTCGATGATCGTGACATCGATTTGTTCGAAGGTCAGTATGTGGTGCCCGAGGGCATGGCGTACAATTCGTACGTGATTGTGGACGAAAAGATTGCCGTGACGGACACGGTCGATGCGCACAAGGTGGGCGAGTGGCTTGCCAACTTGGAGGCCGCTCTCGCTGGCCGCAAGCCGGACTACCTGGTGATTCATCACTTGGAACCGGACCATGCCGGTGGCATTGCTGATTTTGTCGCGAAGTACCCGGAAGCAACGCTCGTGGCATCCGCGAAGGCTTTCGCGCTTCTGCCGCAGTTCATGGCGCTCCCTGAAGCGGTCAAGAAGCAGACCGTGAAGGAAGGTGATACGCTTGCGCTCGGTAGCCATACGCTCCAGTTTATCGGTGCCCCGATGGTGCACTGGCCCGAAGTGCTGTTCAGCTACGAGCAGAGCGAAAAGGTGCTGTTTGCGGCCGATGCGTTCGGCAAGTTCGGCGTGTACGATGCCGACCCGGATGATTGGGCGTGCGAAGCCCGCCGCTACTACTTCAATATCGTGGGCAAGTACGGCAACCAGGTGCAGGCGGTTCTCAAGAAGGCGGCTGCACTCGACATCAAGACGATTTGCCCGCTGCACGGCCCGGTGCTCACCGAAAATCTGGGCTACTACATCGACAAGTACAACACTTGGAGCAGCTACGCTCCCGAAGACAAGGGCGTGCTCGTGGCGTTCGCCTCGATCTACGGCGGAACCAAGAAGGCCGCGGAATTGCTCGGTGAAAAACTCAAGGCCGCCGGTGTCGAGAAGGTGGTAGTTTCTGACCTTGCCCGCAGCGACATGGCCGAAGTCATCGAAGACGCCTTCCGCTACGACCGCATGGTGGTGGCTGCTCCTACATATGATGCGGGCCTCTTCCCGGTGATGGAAGATTTCCTGAACCACCTGAAGGCGAAGAACTACAGCAACCGCAAGGTGGGTGTTGTCGAAAATGGCACGTGGGCTCCGATGGCCGCAAAGAAGATGACAGAAATCCTCTCCACGCTCAAGAACGTGACGCTTGCCGAAACGGTAGTGACGGTGAAGTCTACGCTCAGCGCCGAATCCGAAGCTGCGATGGACAAACTCGTTCAAGAACTTATGTAAGAGAGTGTCATCCTGAGCGTAGCCCCTATGGGGCGAAGTCGAAGGATCTAGCAGCCGAATGCTGCTGGTAACATTTCGATGACATCCGTCGGGAGCATTCCAAATGCTCCCATTTTTTCGCGCGTCAGGCGACCGGCTTTCTGGTGCAGGAGTACGCCAAGTACGGCTGCTTCTGCTGTCGGCAAACCTTGTGCCAGGAGTGCTACGATGATTCCGGTAAGCACATCACCTGCGCCGCCCTTTGCCAGTCCCGAGTTGTGCGCGGGGATAATGTAGATGCGACCGTCAGGAATGGCGACGTAGGTGGGGCATCCCTTTAGGACAATCGTAATCTTGAATTGCGTCGCGAACTGTCGCAGGTATTCGGGATAATAGCTTTCGTTCGATGGGAGCGGCCCAAAGTTTCTTTCCCATTCGCGCTTGTGCGGTGTGATAATCGCATTCGCGGGGCCGCCTTCCATGCAGAAGAATGCGGAACCGCAGGCGTTAATCGCATCGGCATCGACGACGACGGGCGTCTGGAGTCCCGTCAGGAACATGCGGATGGCGTCCTGCGTTTCGGTATCGGTGCCAAGCCCGGGACCGATTGCGATTGCGTTTTGGTGCTGGGTCGCATCTTGCAACTGCATCAGGTGCATAATGGAGAGCTTGTCGGTCGTCGCGTCCCCGATGCCGCAGAAGACGGGTTCGTCGAGTTTCGTCTGAAGTGCGGGCAAAAGTGCTTTAGGGGTGGCGAGCGTTACAAGCCCAGCTCCGCTTCTAAGGCAAGCCTTGGTGCAAAGTGCTGCGGCTCCGGTCATGTTTCCTGAGCCTGCCACGATCAGGGCTGTTCCTTGGCTGCGCTTGTCGCCGAAATCGTCTCGGTCGGGCAAGAGCGCGGGGATCATCTTTTCGGTTGCAAGGAAAATCCCGCTGTTAATTTTGTCGATTAGGTTGTCGGGGTAGTCGAGCGGCTCGATCGTTACCTTGCCGAAAACCTTGGAGCCTTCCTGCGTAAAGGCGTCCAGTCGCGGAAGTCCAAAGAGTACTGTTTCGTTCGCCTCGATGCAGGGGAGTCCTGCGTGGTGCTCCGCGGAATCGTATCCGGTAGGGGCGTCTGCGGCAAGAATTGGAATGCCCCAGTCGCTAATGGCAATGACGGCGCGCGCAAATGCCGGGCGCAGCTCGCCGGAGGCACCGTTGCCGAGCATGCAGTCGACAATGAGCGAAAAGTGAGGCTTTTCGGGAAGGTTCCCGCTGATATAGACGAGCTTTCCGCCGTTATTGCAAAAGTCGTCGTAGGCGAGGGACGCTTCGTCCTTGAATGTTTCTGGTTTCGCGAGCGAATACACGGTGCACGGAATGCCCGCCTCGATGAGGTTCGATGCAAGAGCAAGTCCGTCGCCGCCGTTGTTGCCGCCGCCGATGATTATGGCAACCGACTTTCCTTCTCGGTCTTCGCCGAGAAAGTCGCAAACCTTTTTGAAAAGCGCCTTGCCCGCCAACTTCATGAGGGCGTATCCGGCGTCGATGGTGGAAGTGAATCCGTCGCTTTCCGGTGAACCGGCGTCGTTCTGCATACCCCAAAAAGGCTGGTATCCGCTGTTGGTGACGCGGCTTCTCTTGGTGTCACCGTCTAAAAAGCGCATGGCTTCTGCCGTGACGACTGGAGCGCATTCCTCGTATGTCAAACATTCAAGCGTTTTCATATATCGGTCTTGTTACATGAACAAGTAGCTGAGACCCACCTTGAACTTCATCATCTTTGCACCCTTCATGCTGACGATGGAGAAGTCTTCGTCTTCGAAGTTTTCGATGTCGTCGAGCGTCTTCACGTCCGGGAAGAGCTCCATGAGACCCATGTAGTAGCGAAGGTCGACGAACAGACCCTTGACGATGTTAAATCCGGCACCTGCGGCAAGGCCGAAGGTGAAACCGGTTTGTTCCACTTTTTCTTTGGTCGTAGCCCTGATGTCGAGGACTTTGTTTTCAATGGGATCGATGTCGGCACCACTGCTCAAGGAAAGGTTTGCCTGCGGACCTGCGGTGATGTAGAACTTGTCTGCGACCACGCCACGGATAAGCAGGGGAATTTCCAAATCGAGGCTATGGTAGGTGCGGTCGTACTCCTTCAGATAGGTGTGGCTCGTGAGAATATAGGCGATGTTGAATTCAGGTGCGAAGAAAAGATTGTTGATCATCATGATCTTCAGCATGAGACCGCCTTCGAAACCGACACCTCTGGGGGTCTGGTCGATATCGTCATCCTCTTCGGAAAATCCGTACATCATACCGTAGTCAAATGCTCCGCGGATACCGAAACCGATGCGAGACTCTGCTGCGCGGGATTGAATCGGATCTTCAGCGGGAGCTTCGTTCGCTTGTACGTAGTAGTTGTTCTGAATAGAGACTTGATTTGCTTGTTGAATGTTGGTCTGGTTTGTAACCTGATTGTTGTTTTGAACAGTGCTTGCCTCGTTAGATTCTTCTTCCGGAGCTTCGCTGGCTTGGTCTTCAGCTTGAAATTCAGCTTGTTCCTGTTCAGTATACTGTTCTGCAGACTGATCCATGTCATCGAAGTCGTCCTGAGCGAAGGCGACTGATGCTACCAACATGGTGCTTGCAACGAGTGTCCAAATTTTTTTCATATTCTCTCCAAACTAAGTTTAATTTTTAGATAAAATAGTATAAAATAAATAGAAAGTCACCTGCTAGAGGTGACTTTTCTTTTAATTTGACACAAAGATCTCTTTATGGAACAGGTTATTCTGTGAAGAGAGCCGTAGAAAGGTAGCGGTCGCCGGTATCCGGAAGGAGCGCAACGATCGTCTTGCCCTTGTTTTCGGGGCGCTTCGCGAGTTCCTTGGCGGCCCAGAGTGCGGCACCAGAAGAAATGCCCACGAGCACGCCTTCCTTCTTGCCGATTTCGCGGCCGGCCTCGAAGGCGGCTTCGTTTTCGACTGCGATGACTTCGTCGTAGACCTTGGTGTTCAGGGTGTCAGGAACAAATCCTGCGCCGATTCCCTGGATCTTGTGGGAACCTGCGACGCCCTTGCTGAGCACCGGAGAGCTGGCAGGTTCAACGGCCACGACCTTCACGTTCGGGTTCTGGCTCTTGAGGTATTCACCCACGCCAGAAACAGTACCACCCGTACCGACACCGGCAACAAAGATGTCCACCTTGCCATCGGTATCTTCCCAGATTTCGGGGCCAGTGGTAGCCTTGTGGGCAGCCGGGTTGGCCGGGTTCACGAACTGGCCCGGGATGAAGCTGTTCGGAATTTCCTTAGCAAGTTCATCGGCCTTGGCAATAGCGCCCTTCATGCCCTTTGCTCCTTCGGTGAGCACAAGTTCGGCACCGTAAGCCTTCATCAGCTGGCGGCGTTCCACGCTCATGGTCTCCGGCATCACGATGATGATGCGGTAACCGCGGGCAGCGGCGACGGAAGCAAGACCAATGCCGGTGTTACCGGAAGTCGGTTCGATGATGACAGCGCCCTTCTTGAGCTTGCCGCTCTTTTCGGCGTCGTCGAGCATCGCCTTCGCGATACGGTCCTTCACGGAACCTGCGGGGTTGAAGTATTCGAGCTTCGCGAGAATTTTTGCGCCGAGGCCTTCTTCAACATGGGTGAGTTCAAGGAGAGGGGTGTGACCAATCAGCTGGTCGGCAGAGGTATAAATTTTAGACATTTTGAAATTCCTTTTTTGTGAGTTGTTATCCCGGCCTTTTGCCGGGATAACGGGTTTGTTAAAAGTTGGTGTTAAAAATTTCTGTTAGAGTTCTCCGTCAACATCGAACAGAATTTAGATAAAATCCATACATAATATCCCTCACTAGATTGCGTTCAGTGCCTGGTCGAGGTCGTTGATGATGTCTTCGTAGTGTTCCGTACCGATAGAGAGACGGATCGTTGCCGGAGAAATGCCTGCTGCGGCGAGTTCTTCCGGAGTAAGTTCCGAGTGGGTCGTGGTGTACGGGTGAACAACGAGGCTCTTCACGTCGGCGACGTTAGCGAGAAGGCTGAAAATTTTCAGGCTGTCGATGAACTTGAAGGCTTCTGCCTGACCACCCTTCACATCGAACGTGAAGATGGAACCGCCACCGTTCGGGAAGTACTTGGTGTAGAGTTCATGCTGCGGATGATCCTTGAAGCTCGGGTGGTTGACCTTTGCAACCTTCGGGTGCTTGGCGAGGAATTCGAGAACCTTCTTGGTGTTTTCCACGTGACGGTCAAGGCGGAGCGAAAGCGTTTCAGTGCCCTGCAAGAGGAGGAATGCATTGAACGGGGAAATTGCAGCACCTTCGTCGCGAAGAAGAATGGCACGGATGTAGACGATGAAGGCTGCGGCGCCAGCGGCTGCCGTGAAAGGCACGCCGTAGCTCGGGTTCACTTCGGTGAACTGCGGGAACTTGCCAGATGCAGCCCAGTCGAACTTGCCGCCGTCCACAATTACGCCGCCGAGAGTCGTGCCGTGACCACCGATGAACTTCGTTGCGGAGTGAACGACGATGTCGGCACCGTGTTCAATCGGACGAATCAGATACGGAGTACCGAAGGTGTTGTCGATCACGACCGGGATCTTGTTCTTGTGGGCGAGTTCAGAGATGGCGTCGATATCCGGAATGTCGGAATTCGGGTTGCCGAGCGTTTCAATAAAGACGAGCTTCGTGTTGTCCTTGATGGCGCCTTCGACTTCCTTGAGGTTGTGAATGTCGACGAAGGTCGTTTCGATGCCGAACTTGCTGAGCGTATGTTCAAGGAGGTTGTAAGTACCACCGTAGATGGAACGCTGAGCGACCACGTGGTCTCCCTTGCGAGCGAGAGCCGTGATGGCATAAGTAAGAGCTGCAGCGCCAGAAGCGACAGCGAGACCTGCGATACCGCCTTCGAGAGCAGCGATGCGTTTTTCAAAGACATCCTGCGTGGTGTTAGTGAGGCGGCCGTAGATGTTACCGGCGTCCTTCAGGTGGAAACGGTCGGATGCATGCTGGGCATTGTGGAACACGTAAGAGGTGGTCTGGTAAATAGGAACTGCGCGAGAATCGGTTGCGGGGTCAGCAGTCTCCTGGCCGACGTGGAGCTGAAGAGTTTCGAAGTGAAGTTTGTTCTGTGTCGTCATGAGTTAAATTCCTTTTTTAAAAACTGGTTGATGTTTTTTATTCCGGACGTTTTCCGGAAAGTGTCCTCGTTATGCCTGGACCAGCATTCGATCTTCAGATGTACAACTCATAGGCTATCCGTCCTTCGCGACTTTTTCTCGCTTTAATCGTTTCAAACTCGGTTTAAAATGTAATTGAACGGTTCATCCGTTCGACAGAGGGTAAATTAGAACTTAAACCCTACCTTTTCAATAGGAAAATAGCGTTTAACCAAGGAATTTTGCTTACAATTTTCTTACTAATAGAGTTTGACTATACCTAAGGTATAGAGGAAAGCTATAGAACATGCGAAATGTGTTTTCAAGAGAGGGAAAAGCGTGCTAAACGAGTGTCGTCGTTAGTGGGAAAAGGGATGAAGCAAAGGAAAAGGGACTGCGGCTGCGCCAGTCCCCGCTTCGCGGCTGGCTTGCCGCCCTTCGGGCTTAACACTCACTTCGTTCGCGTTAAGCTCCAAATTCCTTTCACGGGCTTTGCCCACAAAGGAATTTGGTCGCACCCTCTTCTCGTTTCCGAGTCCCGTTCACGCTCTAAAAAAGAACGCCACCGTTAAGGTGGCGTTTCTTTTTTAGAGCGGGAAAAGGGATTGATTCGTCGCTAGTTTCCGGTCTGCGACCGGCTAGCTCCTCACCCTGACGGGCTTATCGCTGCGCTCAAAGTCCTAAATTCTTCCCACGGGCTTACGCCCACGAAAGAATTTAGTCGGCCCCTCTTCGAGGGTTCGTGTCCATCACCTACTTGTAAAAACAAAAGAACCACCTGTTAGGTGGTTCTTTTGTTTTTAGAGCGGGAAAAGGGACTCGGACCCTCGACCCCGACCTTGGCAAGGTCGTGCTCTACCAACTGAGCTATTCCCGCGGGGTAGCTCAATTATAGAATAATCAGGCGGCTATGTCAAGGGGAGGTGCAAAGAAAAAATCAAAATTCCATTTTTTTTGCCGCGGAGTTCGAAAAATCCCGCCTTGACGCTAATAAATCCGTGGGGGAGAGGTAGCGGTAACTTCGCATAAAGGTCTTCCGAGATCAAGAAGTCCTGACCCAGCTTGGAACAGAGTGTCTGTATCCTCGATGTCGTGTTCAACACATCGCCATGGTAAGCCATTTCACTTCCGAAGTTTCCGACTTCGGTAGAGATGACTTTTCCGCAGTGTGCTGCTGCCTTGAATGCAGGAATAACTCCGTAGCGCTTCTTGAACTTTGGTGCGGTACGCTGCAGGCATTCAGTGAAGTCGAAGAAGCAATCGAGCGGGCGCGCCCTGCGCTTACAGTCGCTGGTCTTCCAGGTAAGGAAAACACCATCGCCTGCAATCTGGTAAATTTCACCGTGGTTTTCTTCGCAGCAGTTAGAAAGTAGCTTGTAGTAGTCGCGGATAAAGTTGCTGTACTTGATGTGTCCCAGTTCTTCTGCAATTTCAGTGGAATGCTTCATGTCGATGAACATGAATATCAGGTCTTCTTCCTTGGGATCCTGGTTCTTGCCGAGCAGCGTGTTGATGAATACGCGGGTCCCGAACTTCTTGTGGACCGACCTCACAAAGGTAATCAGGTGTCCCAAAAGGAACAGCGTGAAAATCTGGATGTGGTTGTTGGGCTGCTTGAAGTAGTTCAGCACATGTTGCATGGCTGCTTCGTTAATGAGCCCTTCGCTTTTGTCGATGTCCCAGATGAGAATGCAGAGGGTTAGGTTCGCGCAAATGCTAGCCAGGAAAAACCACGAACGGATAATCAATGCCGCCGCCACGGGGCGCTTGTCCATTTCGTCCTGCAGGATCATGACATCGTAGATGGCGTGCGACAGACCGGTCAGCAACGACAGCTGTAGCATGAACAGCAAATGAGTCGTGTCGATTCCGTTGCCGGAACCGTACATCAGGAGCAATGTCGTGCTTAAGGTGACGGTGACCCAGGTCAAGATGTAAAAGCATATCGCCTTGCATTTACGTTGCGTAAGTCTGGTAATGGCCATAGCACCTTCAATGGATAAACAGGGGAAGCGCCCATATCATGGCGATAATGATGATGTCTTTGTAGGATTCATCTAGGAGCAGGGCGGAAGCCAAGAAGAAAATGGCTGTGGACAATGTGAGAAAAATCAGGAGCGGGAGCCGCTTCTTCATTTTTTGCGTCCAATTGTTCTGATCTTTCTCTTCCATACCTTCTATATAATCTAAATTTTACCAAAAAGAACACATGTAATAAAATTTTCAGTTGTTAAAGAAATGTTTTGTGTTTACATTCACATTCCGTTTTGTAGAAAAATCTGCGATTATTGCGATTTTCGGGTGGTTCCGTCGCAAAAAGCGCTTTTTTCCGAATATACGGAACTACTTTGTAAGCAAATTGTATGTTTTGAGAATCGCTATCCTGGGCTGCTGGCTACGGCAAGGACGCTTTACCTTGGCGGGGGGACCCCTTCAGAGCTTCCTGCACCATTTATCCGAAAGATTTTTCAGTGCCTTGAATCGGTTGGGGTTAGGACTTGGAATCTGGATGAAGTCTCGATGGAGTTCAATCCGGAGTCCACAAACGAAGAAACCCTTCAGAATGCCCTGGATATGGGCGTCAATCGCGTCAGTCTTGGACTGCAGACTTTTGATGCGGAACTGCTTTGCCGCGTGGGGCGTTCCCATTCCGTGCAGATGGGGCTTGAGGCTTTGAAACTCTTGACTTCGGCGCCTGTTCAGGTGAATGCGGACTTGATGTTTGATTTGCCGGGGCAGACGGAGCAAGGCTTTCTTAATGATGTAGACCGACTTTCGGATTTTCCGCTTAACCACATCAGTTTTTACGGACTGAATGTCTCGCCTCGTTCGCGGCTGGGACACCGGGTTTCGCGGGGCGAATTTTCAATAAACGAAGACCTTTACGAACCCATGTACCTGGGCGGCGTCGACATCCTGGAACGCAAGGGATTTCTGCGCTACGAAGTCTCTAATTTTGCCCGCGCAGGGTATGAAAGCATTCATAACCAGAACTACTGGAATCGCGGCGAGTATGCGGGCTTTGGACCGGGGGCGCACAGCTTTGTGCAGGGAGTGCGCTACAACGCTCCCGAAATATATCCCAGGTGGCGAGACTTTGCTCGAAACGGTTGTCCCAAGTCTGCTTTGACGATTGATGCAATGGATCGGGAATCGGTCATCATGGAGACCCTTTGGCTTTCGCTTCGCCAGTCCAAGGGAATCTCTGCAGAAACATTGCGTTCGCTTGGAATTTCCCTAGATGAGAGTGTGTGTCGTCGCTGGGCGGAAAAGGGCTTTATCTTGTATGAAAAACTTGCAAATTTCTTACAAAACTTAAGGCTTGTCGGGCGTGGATGGATTTTTATGGACGATATCGTTACGGACCTTGCAAATTCTTATTCCAACTTGGAATAATCCATTCTAGAAACGGGGTGAGATTCAAGTCACAGCCGTTTTTTTTATAGCTCTATTCCGCAAAAAAAATCATATCTTTGAGATGTATGGTGTGCAAATATTTGTTTGCGTTTTTCCCGTTTTCTATCTGAGGTCGTCATGTGGTTCCTTAAGAGACATATTGTTTCGTTTGTAGTGCTATCGGTGGTGCTTCTGTCGACGGGTGCCTTGGCTGCGGTCGACTGCCGCGATTATGACAACATCCCCGATAACCAGAAGCCGCTGTGCAAGTATTACCGTGTCCAGTCGACAGGGGCTAGACCCATTCTTTACACGGTGGACGAAGGTAAGCCTCTCAAGAAAGAAAACGCGAAGAAGAACGATCCTTTCTACGTCTATGCTCCCGACCTGAGCGCCTCTCCCGATACCATCTATGCCTACTTGGATGCCGATGGATCCGAGATTACGGAAATGTTTACCCCGGTGGTGTCGTCTGCCGATTCGGGTATCGTAAAGCTTGGACTGAAGGATTCGTATGAACACTACAACTTCCGCCTGGGTACGGCGACGGACTTGACGGCCGACCCCAAGGTGAGCCTCATCTACAACTTCTATACTCCGACACTTCGCTACTGGGTCGACGGCAAGAAGGTCAAGGACGGCTGGAAGCTCCCCGAAGACATCAAGGTTCTCGATACCATTTCCGTCGAAGTGGAGACGATCGTTCCAGTAGGTCCGCAGAAGGACAGCGTGGACAAGTTCGACAAGACGTTCTACATCTCGGTGGACGGAGACTGTGAAAATCTCGTGTTCTTAGATACGAACGGCATTGCAAAGACCGTGCTGGCTGATGGCACGTTCCGCGTGGACTTCAAGGACGGCTATGCGCGGTTCCTGGTGACGGCGACCAAGGCCATCAAGGACGGCTCGACCTTTACCCTGAATTCCTTCAAGGATCCGACCACCAAGGAATTCCTCTTGGTAGATCCGTTCCCTGGGGATCTCCGCTTTACGAATCCCGACATGCCGAGCCTCGACAACGCCGCTATCTACGATACCGACGGCGACGGCATTGGCGACAGCATTGCCACCTGGTACAGCGGCGCGACCGACTCCATGAAGGTGAAGGATTTCTTCTACAGCTGGCCAAGCGACAAGTCCTACGAGGAATACAGCGGCGATGTCAAGCAGAAGAAGGATGTTTATGGCTACCCGGATGTCGAAGTCAAGCTCCAGGGTAAAGACGCGAATGGCGCCGTGAAGGCCTACGTGTGCTTCATCGGTGGTTGCGACACCTTGACGACAGCCCTTACCGACAGCATCGGGGCAGCCATCCAGTCGGCAACGCTTGTTCGCGGCGACGGCAAGACGGACACCCTGGTCGTCAAGTTCAACAAGAAGATGGATCAGACCTGGAAGTCCGGTCGGGGCTTGAAATTGAACGGCGACCCGATCGATGTGACTGCGATTTCCAAGGATGGTACGGAATGGAGATTTACAGTGAAGTCGGGGACGGTTTCCGTGGGCGACATGCTGAAGATTGAAACCGATACGGATGTGTGCCCAGAAATTTTGACGGCTGCCGATGGCGTTCCGACGCGCAAGAACAATCAGGAAGTGCCCGTGGAGGATCTCGGACGCGTCTATGTGGACAACGAGAAGAACGGGTTCTACGACCGCGACGGTGACGGCCGCATGGACAGCGTCTCGGTGGGCTTTAAGAATCCCATTACCGAAAAGTCCCTGAAGGACATGGACATCGCGTTCTACTGGCTCAACGAAGAAGGCGAAATCTTGAAGATTGAACCGGACTCGTCGAAGTTCACCATCTCCGACGATGGACTTGTGCTGGGCTATGCCATTGATGATCCTGAAAAGCTGGGTGTCATGAACATGCTGACCTGCATCGATTCGACATACTCCAAGGATGAAAAGACCAACTACGGCTATGCCATGATCAGCAACAAGGAACTGAAGGATGGCAAGAAGGTGGCTACCGAGCCGCTGGAATACAAGATGCACGACTACATGCCGCCGGTGATTTCTTCGACGTTCTTGAACCCGGAGTCCTTCCAGCAGATGGAACCCGACAAGTTTAGGGTGACCTTCTCCGAAGCAATCGACTACAAGAATGTGGAACTGGGTGACGACTGCCTTGCCTTCTTTGTCGATGGCAAGTGGGTGCATTACAGCCTGAGCTCCGCCGAATGGGACGAAGATGGTCGCGGCGTTACGTTGTTCATGGAAGCGGGTGAAGACCTTGCCGAACGCATGAATCCTGCTGACTCCGTCCGCTTCGACAACTTTACTGGCGGTCTGCGCGACCGCGAAGGCAACAAGGTCTCGGAGAAATCGCCTGCAGTGATGGTGGAAGGCGATCCGCGCGTGATCATGAAGACGATGTCGATGGCCGACTTGAACAAGGCCGAAGAACTGAGCGACCGCGTAAAACCGTTTACGATCGAACATGTGAAGGACGCCAAGGCTGCTTCAAACCAAACTTCGCTCGGCGTGCTGATGGACATCGGTTTCTCGACGATTATGGACAAGGACACGGTGGGCGCCTCGGTTCCGAACATGGAAGAAATTGGTCTGCACTGGGAACTCTATGTGTACACGAACCTAGGCGGTTATGTGGGCGGAGCCTCGGGTAGCATTTCTTGCGATGACCCGTTCTTTGACGGCAATTGCCTTGAAAACCCGGACAAACTCTATGTACGCTGGAACATGCGCGCCGACAATGGCCGCAAGGTAGGTGTTGGAATTTATTTGGCAAAGTTCAAAATTAAAGTTTACGGAGCTAAGAACGATTTTACGGTAGAAAGAATCTTTAGGTGGGGCATTTCTGCAAAGAAGCGCTAGCTAGGGAATCTTTCCGAGGATACGATCATGAGAAATACATTGAAATACATATCGTTGCTTTTAATGTCTGTGGCCTCGGTCATGGCCCAGACGATGCCTGCCCCGGAAAACCCGGCGACGGGTATCTGGATTCAGCAGGTGGGTGACATTGTTCCCCACGCTTCAACCAAGGCGACCTTGTACTACACCAAGTACGAAAAGGAAGATCGTGTGAAAAGCATTAGCTACCAGTACAATGGTGCTGGTTACTTGCTGATGAAACCTTCTGACAAGAAGACCCTTTGCACCATGACCGATGGTGTCAAGGGTGCCGATGGTATCGTGCATCACCCCGATGGCGACTTGCTGGTGGCTGGTCAGGGCGAAAAGATCTACAAGGTGAGCAAGACGGCCAAGGCTGATGGTGGCCAGTGCCTTGTGAAGCCGGAATCTAAGCCGTTGACGCAAAGAGGCGGCTTTTGGCATTTGATGATGGACCCGAATCAGAAGTGGCTCTGGGCTGCAGGCATTCCTGGCTACCTTTACCGTTATTCGACGGTAACAGACCCTACTGTGGGCAACTTTGCGACGACCGGGTACCAGGTAGAGCTGAAGCCGAACAAGAATAGCCGCCGCAAGGACTACAAGCTTGCAACCGTGATTTGGGATGGCGAAGGAACGGCTTTCTTTACCTATTCCGATTACCTGGGCGGTGGCTGCGAAGCCAATGGCGGCAAGAATGCCTGTTCTGCAGCGGATCGCAAGAGAAACAGTGCCAATGCCTATTTTGGAATGTTTACCGACACGACCTATACCAAGGTGACGAGCTCCAACCAGGCGCAGATTGGAGGAAAGATCGGTGAAAATGTCATTACCGCGGTAGGGACCAAGATACTGATTGACTCCTTGGAAGGAGCCCATGGTGGCGCCTACGATACCTATTCCAAGACGATCTTTGTATTTGGTGGCTCAAAAATCGTTCAGATCCAGCCGATTTACAAGAACGGTCAGATCTCGGCGAAGGTGGTTGCAGAGATTGACTTGCGCGAATTTTTCTTCGAAGAAACGGACGCGAACATGTCTGGTCCGAGAACTCCTGGTGTGGGCTGGCGTCTGGACCAGGGAACAACCGATGGATACGGCCACCTTTTTGTGGCCTCCAATACGGGTCACATGATCTTTGTGGACTATGCTGCAAATCCGAACAAGCAAATCAACGACAACGTGCTGGTGCATGTGCAGTGGATTGACAACTACCTCGATGACTTGGCTCCGCTTTCGGGCGTGGGAGTGATTCGTGAAGGCGGACATACCGGTGAAGATGAGGATCTTTCCAGCAGCTCCCAGAGTAGCTCTTCGCTGGTGGAATACCACGAATCTTCGAGCAGCGCAAAGTCCAGCAGCTCCAATATGAGCTCAGCTGGCAATGGCAATAGCTCTAGTAGCCAGGGCTTGAGCTCCGCTGGAAACGGCAATAGCAGTGCCGGTGGCAATGGTTCCTCTAATAGCAACGGCGGTTCTTCTGATAGTAACGGCGGAAGCTCCGGCAGCAATAGCGGCAGCTCCGATAGCAACGGTGGAAACAGCAGCGCCGGTGGTAATGGCTCCTCTGATAGCAACGGCGGCTCTTCCGGTAGTAACGGTGGAAGCTCCGGCAGCAATGGCGGCAACAGTAGCGGAAATGATAGTGGCAATTCTTCCAGCGGCGAAAGCGGCTATGGCGAAGACGAAAATGACAAGTCTTCTTCGAGCGAAGAATACGGTGCTGGCGAAGATGAAAACGACAAGTCCAGTTCTTCTTGGCAGTATTTTGGAGCCGAAGACTACGATGAAGAAGATGACACGGGCCTGGATGAATATCCGTCTGCAGATGACTTTGAAAAGGGCGACTCGCTGGTGTCTAAGACGGTTGTGCTCCAGCCGACGACTCCCGATCCGAAGAATCCCAACATCGTTGTCATCAACGGCAATAGCTACTTGCTGACGAATGACCCGAAGGGCATTAAGATGGATCTGCACTACAATTCGGGACTTGACTCTGCGAAGGTCGGCGATGTCGTTGCGATTACATTTGATTCGAAGAAGGTGAAGCAGTACTTCGGTTCGCCGGATTCCATCCGCCTTGTGTCTAAGACGGGTGTTCTGCTGGTCGATCCTACCGATGGTTCCAAAAACGAAACCCTGGTGATTCACCCGGATGGTTCCGTGACCGTATTCGTGACCGCCGACAAGGTGGTGCAGGGAGGTTCCATCAAGGTCTATGGTGGAAACGAAATGGTTATCATCGACAACATCAACTTCTACGATCCGATTCCGGATGCCCAGATGGGCTACATCAAGGATTCCGATGGAGACATGGAACTGGATTATGTCGAAATCCTCTTGAAGGATACGTTGTCCGAAAACTACTTCATCGATGGCGTTCAGCTTGTCATTAATGGTAAGACACTTGATTGCGTGAATCCCACGCTGAACAAGGCTCGTGACCGCATCATCATCGATGTGTCCAACCTGAAGGGAATCCCCGCGGTAGGTGAGTTCCCGAAGGATGCGAAGGCTCTGGTGACTTATGGATCTGATACGGATGCGACCTATGTACGCGAAGCCGCGATTGTCGAGGTGGGCAGCAATGTCATTAAGGACGCCTTCGCCATTCGCAACACGAAGGGTTACGATTCCTTGTTTGTGCAGTACAACATCGACCTGATTCCGGTGGATATCGGAATTCCTGAAATGATGGTGATGCTCAAGCAGGAAGCCGCCCGTTACGGCTTCGATGTGGGTCAGATCAAGAAGGTCTATATGCCTGCCAAGGACATCATCATCTTTGTCGGCAAGAACTTCAAGCTCAAGGGCAACTATAAGGATAGCGTTTCGCTCTATCCGGGCGTGACCTTTGAAAACCTGCCTTACATCACTTCTGACGAATACGAACGCGAAGTGCCCATCAAGGTGGTGGACCGCTTCCCGCTTGTCAAGAATGTGGAATACTGGGATACCGATGGCGACGGCGTCCTCGACAAAATTGTCACGGTGTTCGACAAGAAGCTTACCGCTGAAGATATCGACTCTACCTTGTACATGACGTTCCCCTGGTACAGTTTCCGTGGTATGCTGATCCAGCTGCAGGCACAACCGCAAGACTTGAAGATTGACCCGAAGGATTCTACCCGAGTCGTCTGGGAGGTGGCTTCTACAACGCGGCTTGCGCAGGGCGTTACCAGTATCAGCGACGACTTGCCGCAGGCGACCATCTATACCTACTACTCGATCTTCGGGGAAACCTTCGTGAACGAAGATGTGGCGCCGCTAGTGGACAAGATGTCTCCGGTGATTGCTTCGGCTACGCTGAGCTACGGCAAGAAGGCGGACTCCCTCTGGGTCGTCTTCTCGGAACCGATCTTCTACGAAAAGCTGAAGGGAATGGATTACTTCTCCTATATCCATGGCGACTCGACCTATACGCTGCATCCGTCTGATATCGTCTGGTCTCCGGATGGACGCTCGGCAAAGCTTGTCTTTGACGGTAGCGAAGGAACGATCATGCCTGGCGATTCCTTGATTGTGCATAAGGGTCTCAAGGATGCCATCAAGGATAACTACGGCAATGTCGCCGGCGAAAATCCGCAGGCGGTCATTATCGGAGGTCTCTTGAATCACCTGGTCGAATCGACTAAGATGGGTAGCTTCAATATCTCTGATGGTCGTGTTTACCAGGAAGATGAAAATAAGACCTATACGCTCGATACGATAAGCTCTGTGAACCTGCGCTATGTGCCGGGTTCGACGACCAAGGAAGATATGGAAAAAGAAGGCGCTCTTGGACAACTGGTGCAGTTGGGTGAACGCTTTGTTCCGCAGCTTTTGGATCAGGCGCAGGTGTCTGCCGACGGCTCCTATGACCCGTCGGTGCTAGATTCGCTGAAACCGGAAGATGTGTATATCTCCTTTATCTTGTATTACTTCGACCATCTGGGACAGTATGTGAACGATACGGTCATTACGGTTCCCTGTAACAGTCCGAAGTTTGGCGGCAACTGCCTGGAAACCGACAAGAAGGTCTTTGTGAACTGGAACTTCAAGGATCACAAGGGTCGTTTCGTGGGTACGGGCATATATACCGTGCAGTTCAAGATGGTTGTCCGCTACGAAAACAAGAAAATTGTCGAAGAAATCAAGGACAAGTGGGGCGTCCGTCGCAGGAAAAAATAGAAGGCTGATTTGTGGCGGCTGTAAAAATTAGGATACATGTCGCCGCGATCACTTTTTTGTGTACAGATTGTAGCTTCCTATCAAAAAAGAATAGTGCAAAATGCACTATTTTTTTGTATATTTCAAAAAAAATTAGTCATTTGGAGTTCTAAATGAAACGTTCCCTTTTGATGGTTCTCTGCCTGTCTATCGTATCGGCTTTCGCTGGCGCATACGATATTGAAGAATTTACCGCTAAGGATGCGGGTGTTCCGGACGATTACATCGTTGCCGAATTTGGTGGCGAACTTAAGGTCGCTCCTGCAGAAGAGGTTGAGTCGCTTCAAGATGGTCGTCTGGTGGTTCGCCAGAAGTTTGAAGATCCGTTTGGCGAATCTGAAACGTCCTATCAGCTTTACCAGGGCGGTGCCGGCGACCTTTCGTCGATGACGGCTATGACTGCCGAAGGGGTTGACTACAGCAAGCTTGTGACCGCCAAGGTTTATGCCCACCGCGGCATGCCTGCCGACAAGGATGTCGAAAAGGTCTATTTCGATGGTAAGTCTGTCTATGCCCCCGGTCTTACGACGGCGGTCGTCTTTATTGACGGTAGCCCCGTGACCTTGAAGGGCGATGCTCCCGAAGCTGCTGCTGAAGAAGAGGAAGAAGAAAAGTCGGTTGCTGCAAAGGCTTCCAGCGAAGAAGAATGTGACGAATACGATCCGGACTGCGAAGACGAAGATGACGAAGACCTTTCCGCCTACAAGACTTCTGCTCCGGTTGACAATACCGCCGATGACCGTGACTATGCCGCAAGCGATGCTGCCCGTGACGTGGGCGACCGTTTCGGTATCGCTGACGAAGTCCGCTTCTGGACTGCTGTCGGTCTGACCGCCCTGGCTGTGACTGCTGCCGTGGTTGGCGTAATGCAGCATAGCAAGGCAAACGAAGCCAAGGATGCTTACGACGAACTGAGCACCTTGAACTCCAACTTTCTGAGCGTCTGCGGCGAGGACGTCAATCCTGACCGCTGCCAGGAATTTATGAGCGAACAGGCGAAGCACGAAAACTGGACTCTGAAGAACGTCCAGGAACGTATGGATGAAAACAAGAAGACGCAGGATTCCTACGCGACTGCTCGTAACATTTGGTTCGGTGTCTCCGCTGCAGCGATTGCCGGTGCTGTCGTTCTCTTCGTATGGTAATTGAAAACGGAAAAATCTCGATTCGAGGTTTGAAGTTTGACTGCATCATTGGAACGCTCCCTTACGAGCGTGAAAATGTGCAGCCGGTTATCATCAATATTTCGGTGTGGCTCGATTTTACGCTGGCTGCGCGGAACGAAGATCTAGCTCATTCCATTGACTATGTTCAGCTTGCCGACGATGTGCAGGATTTTGTGTGCAAGTCGGCTTTCCAGTTGGAAGAAACTTTGGTGGTGGAAACCGCCAAGCATATTTTGAACCACTACCCGAAGACGGTGGCGGTTGAAGTGTCTGTCTGCAAGCCTCTCGCTATCCCGGATAGTGAAGGCGCAGAATCCAGCATTAAAATTACGCGCTAACTTTAGCTCCTGAAGGCCCTGTAGCGTAGCGCTTCCGAAAGGTCCAGGATTTCTACTTTATCTGAATTTCTCAGGTCGGCGATGGTTCTGCTGACCTTTAGTAGCCTGTAGTAGCCGCGAGCGCTCAGACCCATGCGGTCTGCCGCGTTGATGGAAAACTTCTCTGCTTCTGCGGAAAGTTTGCAACTTTGTTTTGCGAAGTCGGAGCTCATCTCGGCGTTTGTCTTGAAGTCTGTACTCGTAAAACGCTTCCGTTGGATTTCCCTCGCGGTGCAGACCCGCTTGCGGATTTCGGCAGAAGATTCCGCCTTTGTCTTAGAAGCGAATTGCGATGCTTCGACAGGGGGTACACTCACCTGGATGTCGATGCGGTCCAGTAGCGGACCTGAAATTTTTTCCTGGTATCGTTTTCTTGCTTCGGGCAGGCACGTGCATGCGCGCTTGTTGTCCATGGCGTATCCGCAGGGGCAGGGGTTCATGGCAGCACCCATCATGAAGCGTGCGGGCCACGTGATGGTTCCGCTGGCGCGGCTAATGGAGATTTGTCCTTCCTCCATTGGCTCGCGGAGGGCTTCTAGGACATTGCGGTTGAATTCGGGGAGCTCGTCCAGGAACAGGACTCCGTTGTGGGCGAGGCTTGCTTCGCCGGGCTTGAGCCGAGTTCCGCCACCCACGAGCGATACCATGGATGCGCTGTGGTGCGGAGTTCTAAAGGGTCGCGTCAAGACGGGTTTGAAATCTTCTGCATCGTGAGCGCTTTTTGCACACGAATGAATACGGGTGGTTTCGAGAATTTCGGTTTCAGTCATTTCGGGTAGAATTCCCGGCAGGCATTTGGCGCAAAGCGTCTTTCCTGCTCCGGGGGAACCGACCAGTAGAAAGTTGTGGGCGCCAGCGGCGGCAATTTCGAGAGCCCGCTTCACGCCTTCCATACCGACTACATTTTTGAAGTCAGGAATGTCTGCGGTCTTATTGGAATATAGGTTCAGCTGTTTGAATCCACTCGACCACTTCGGGCGAGTCGCTGTTCCTGCTCCTATACTGTTGACGCATTCTTGCAGGGATTCTGCACTGATGTATCGGATCCCTTCGACAAGCGAGGCTTCCTGCTCGTTCGCCTTGGGAATGACTAGAATATCGTGAGCCTTGTCGGCTAGGCTCATGGCGATGGAAAGAACGCCCCGGACTGGTTTTAACAGACCGTCTAGTGAAAGTTCCCCTACAATGACGAGGTGTTCTAGTTCAGGAACTTCCAATTCGCCTGTCGCAACCAAAAGCCCAATGGCTAGAGGCAGGTCCAGGGCGCTCCCTTCTTTTCGTAAATCCGCGGGCGACAGGTTTACCGTTGTCCTGAAACCGGTCACCACCTTATTGATGGAACGGATCGCCGATATGACCCGTTCACGGGATTCTCTTACTGCATTGTCTGGCAACCCTACCAAGGTGAAACCCGGTAGTCCCTGTGAAGCGTCAACCTCGACATTTACGGGGACTGCCTTGATTCCAAACAGGCAATAAGAACGGATTCTACGAAACATGTGGACTCCTTATGCGATGGATGCCTGGTATTTTTCCAGGACGCAATTTTCGATGTGCTCGCGGAGGTTCCTTGCCATAGGGAAGCAGATGTCGCGGTGTTCCTCGCCTTTGAAGAACGGGTCTGTCGGGTAACCGACGAACATGCCGTTTTCACCGTCCATGACGCGTAATCCGCGGATAAGGAACTGGTCGTTGAGCACGATGGATGCTAATCCCTTGATGTGTCCCATGGAGGGACCTTCTTTGAAGGGGTAGACCTGAACGCTTGTGACGGCAAGGCAGTCGAAAGTGCCCGTTGCGTTCCATTCTTTTTTCTTTGCTTTTGTTTCAGCCATGTAGGCCTCCTATGTTATGTGTGATATTTTAGACAACCTAACTCAAAAGGATAATGTTGAGGTTGGCGAAACTAATGCAAAATGTGTGCCAAAGAAAAGAGCTTGCGTTTTTGACGAAAAATGCGGAACTTGAAAAATTGTCTTTACGAAACGAGCTGATTAATCAGTGATTAATCACCGATTAATCACTTTACTATTATTTGGATATGCTATTACAACCGAACATGAAGTGGGCGGCAAACCAGGGCATCGTGCTCCCTGCTGTTCTTGCCGATGTCGAAATTTCACTGGAATACTTCACGGTCCATTTTACTGTGGAAGAACCTTCGGACTGCTTCCGTGCCGAAGTCATGGAAGACAACGGACGCAGCTGGGAAGATTCCTGCGTAGAGATCTTTCTGCAGAATCCCTCTAATCCAGAGGAGTACTTCAATTTTGAGACAACGAGTCGCGGTCATCTGCTCGCGGCGCATGGAACGGGGCGAAACGATCGCGAAGTCCTTTCCTCGACTGATATTGCCAAGGTCGTCCGCGTCAAGCAACTTGCTTCCGTGGCGGGGAACCTCGTCGGCTGGGGGATGACGGTGCGGATTCCTGCTTCGATCTTCGGGTTGAAGAGCTTTGAAGGGATTACCTTGAAGGGAAACCTTTACAAGTGTGCCGACAAGGCGAAGGCGCCCCATTACCTGAGCGCCTTTGAAGTAGATACCGAAAAGCCGGACTTTCACCGTCCGGAATTTTTCAAGGAATTTATCTAAACGAAAGTTTCATCTCGAAAACGGCGCGTCCGCTGCCGTTTAGGATCTTCATGTATGAAACGCTTCCTTCGCGGGCGTGCAGCACCGTGAGAAGTTCGCCTTCCCTCGATTCGCCCATGTAGTGGACTTCCAGGTCTAGCGGTTCTCGTTCCTCAATTTCGGCGACAGAGAGTACATTGAGCGCAAGCTTGATGTATTCGATGTTGTTCATGTGGTGCGACATGTCGATGTTCTGCGAATACACCTTCTCTTTGAAGACTTCTTTGTATTCGCTGTCGTCTATGGTGAACTTCTCGAAGCTGTCGGTGAAGACCGGGGCGGGGAACCCTTCGCGGGGGAAGGGAAGCGTTGTGAGCTTGACCGGACGGTGTGTCTTTAAGTCAAGACAGCAGGCTTCCTGATTTGCGGTAATTAGGAATTCGCCTTCGGGGGTGACGATGGCCGTATTCTCGTTAGCGCGTACCAGGGCGTTACTTGCCGGAAACGAAACGGTGTGGACCTTTTCGCGCCAGAAGGGGCGCTTGTAGAAATGAAACCTGGAGCGCGTCAGCACCCAGTAGGCGCCTAGCTTGTTAATCAGAAAGTTGTCGCAGTCCATTTCGCCAAAGTTGCCTGTTATGTTATCTTGAATCATCAGGGCGGTCTGGGCGATGCCCATACGACCCGTGCTATCAATATAGGCGGATGTAATAGTGCGCCTTTTTACAAAGGCGAGGGGATTGCTTTTCATGGATTCATAATCTAACATAGCGCTAATATATAAAAAAGAAATCCGGATTGCATTTTATTTTACTATTCTTTCTTGTATGAAACCGTCGCTTTCCTTTATTTTGCAGTTGCCGCCATCGACGGCCTATGCTAAGCTCGAAGCTGTAGTGGAAAACCTTGTTTCGGGCGTGGTGAAGATGCTTGACTCGGAGCATGTTCGCTTTTCTCTGTATATGGACGGCCCGACGCTGGAAGTGGCGGGACAGGTGGCGCGTACCCAGGTTAACAACAAATTGCGTCCGGCAATCGAAAAGGGTGCTCTTGAAATTCTGGGCGGCGGCTATTACGACCCTATGCTTCCGCTGTTTCCGACGGAACTTTCGTCGATGCAGATAGAAAAGCACGGTAAGCTTCTGTGGAAGCAATTTGGAATAGAACCTATCGGCTATTTCAACTCGTCGATGGTCTGGGAAATGGAGATGACGAATCTTCTAGAACGCCACCGATTCGAGTATGCGTTGGTGCAGGAAGCTTCGTTGCAAGATGCCTTGGGCAGAACGACTCCCGTATCGGGTTGGTATTCCATTGAGGATAAGGGCTCTTTTATGCGCGTGGTTCCGGTTTCGCAGAAACTGTCCGACGCGATTGCGAATGACGATTTTCGCTGGGAGCAGATTGCGGAACCCTATTGCCGTGGCGGAAAGACCGCCGTGGTGGCATTGGATGTGCCGCCGCAACCCGGCGACATTATTCCGTTCTTTGAACGCCTCATAGACTTTGTCGAGACGAATGAACTTACGACAAAGACCGTTGCCGAAGTGGTCGCCGAACAGAACTCCGAAGGTAGGCTCAGCTTCCTCTTGTCGTCTGGACTTAAAATTGGTCTTCCGCGTGCGGCTAAGACCTGCCGAGAACTCTTGGTGCGGCGCCCCGAGGTGAACCTGCTGCACAAGATGCTTTCGTCGCTGTACCATAGGGCGTCGGCAACGCTCAAGGGGCGCGACCGCGATGAATTCTTCGAAATGCTTTTGCCGGCGATGTCCCCGATTTATTACCGCGATATGCAGGACAGTGAAGGCATGCGCACTCCCATGGTTCGCTGGTGGGGAGCCCGGTTCTTGCTTCAGGCGGCGAATCGGCTTACCGAACTCGTGTCGTTCGACGGGATCCGTCTAGATATTGCGGACTTTATGCTGCAGGGCGGTAAGTGCATCTGGGCGGAGAACCATTCCTATTCCTTCTTGCTAGACTATATGGGTGGCGGCATCCTGCATATCCTCAACGCCAAGGATTCCGAAAACAATCTGCTGAACGCCTGGCGTGACGACGGAAACCCGTCGGTAGGATTTTTGGATTTCGTGCTCCCCAATACAGAGCTGAAGGCGGAAAGGGTGGACCAGCTGCTGTCGGACCGAGAAGGGGAACTTTCTGCTCCTTACGACTACCAGATAAAGAGGCACGATGCCGGTACGGACATTACGCTGCTGTCGGAGCAGAAGGATACCATCGCCGGACACCAATACAGCCTCCTTGTCGAAAAGACTTTTGGACTTTCGTCGACGGGGTCTGAATTCTCGGTGTCCTACAAGGTGAAAAATCAGCGTGCCGAATGTAGCAAGGGATTTTTTGGAACGCTCCTTGATACGGGGCTTCTTGCCTGTGGCTTTACTGGCAAGGATATCGTGGTGGATGGACAACCTCTCAAGTTCAATTTCCGCGATTCCCTGATATTCCCGGATGCGAGCTGTTTCGAGATAACGGACTATACAACTAGTTCAAAGATTGAACTGACCTTCAAGCAGAAGGCTTCGCTTTTGATAGCGCCGATTTTCGGAGCCTCTGCGCTGGCGGCTCCTGAGGCGCTGCAGGGAGTGCGCGTGTTCCCGTTCTGGAAAATGTCTCTTGCCGCAGATGCAGAAGAAGAGTTTGGATTGTCTGTCCGTATTTCTAAGAGGTAAGCGATGAAGTCGGATTTGATTGACATTCAAGTGGAATCTAGGGGCAACGACGTGGAAATTTCCTTGTCGGGCTCCCTTGGCGCTGTGCAACTTTCCCAGGTCAAGGAAAAACTGAATATGCTTGTTGAGGGACCGGGCTGCTTTTTCTTTTTGAATCTGCAGAATGCGCACTTTACCAGCGACCGCTACCTGGATGTATTCCTGGAACTTCTGAACCGTGTGAAGGCTCAGAAGTCTGCATTGATTCTCATTTTTGACTCCAGTGAACTTTACGATTATTTCTCTAGGTACTTGAACATTTTCGAAGTGTACGAGAACCGCAACGCCTACAAGAAGTCGGGAACCAAAAAGCAGTTGCAGCAGATTGGGCTCCACTTTGGTCTTCGCTCCGGCATCACGGTGAGCTCCGGCGTGGCGGTGGCTCTCATCTCGTTACTCCTGGGCTGGATTATTACTCTGTTCGTAATTATTTCTTCGCAGGGCCATGACCTTAGCGATAAGCAGGCGCAGATTATAGCGCTTCAGAATCAGAAGGAACGCTATATCAAGGAAATTGACAAGCTGGAATCTTCGATTGGACCTCTCCGTAAACTGGGCGTGGTTCAAGATACGACGCGACTCAGTTCTTTTGGATTGATTCAGGACTGGGTGAGTTATCTAGAATACCTAGAGAATGCAAGGCGTGAAAAGTAGTATTCGCATATCGAAGATTTCTTTTGCGGTGCTCCTGCTGTTTTGTTTTGCGGCGTTGGGGCTTTTCGTGTCGTACTGGTTTGCTAGGCAAGCAGAAATCAGGGAATTGTCTAGACAAGAATCGGTGTTGCGTGGCGAATTGGAACAGTTAAGCGCCATTGGAAAATGGACCATTGATTATGTGAAAATCAACAAGGCGCTTGCCTATCTTTCCAAGAACCGTCTGACCGAAGAACAGCGTGAAATGCTTACGGAACAGATTTGGCAGATTTCGAGGTCCTATGCGACAGACCCTCTCCTGATTTTGTCGGTGGTGGCGCAGGAAAGCCACGGAAACCCGAATGCGCGTGGTCGCATGCAGTCGGGGGCTTATTCGGGGGCGCTTGGACTTATGCAAATCAAGCTTGAAACGGCAAAGAAGATGGGCGCCCATTTTAGGCTTTCGATTGAAACGGAAGCGGATTTGCTCAAACCGGAAATCAATGTGACGGTGGGAACTGCGTATCTGATTCGCTTGATTTCTAAGTATGGAAACTGGAAGGACGCCTTGATTGCATACAACCTAGGACATTCCGCCGTAGACCGGATGCTAGAATCGGGCAAGCCCCTTCCGACTCGCTACTATGAACATGTGATTTCCAAATACCAGGATCTGACCCGTATCAATTTTTTAGAGACTAACGGTCTATAACGGGCGACAAGTTGTTTTGACTGGGAATGGTATTTTACTACATTTATAGTATGTTCCGTTTCGCCATAGTCCTTTTTCTGGTGTCCTGCGCTTTTGCCGGTGATGTCCGGTATAGCCTGACGCAATTTGTGGAGGAAGGATTGGCTGCAGACCCACAGGTAAAGGAACTGCAGCAGGGAACCGAAGAAAAGAAAAACCAAATCCGCAAGCTGAAGGCAGAAGCCATTCTCCCGACTTTTTACGCTACCATGATGGTGGGCCCTGCGCCGGGCCTTAAGGAAGAACTCCGCGGTGGCGATACGGTCTCGGTCTACGATTTTAGCCGAATGGGCCCCTTTTGGGGCGTGCAGGCAAAATTCATCCAGCCGTTGAACCTGGGACAGTACCGGTCCGGTAAGAAGGCTTTAGAAGCTGATCTTCAGCAGAAAACCTTTGAAATTGAGAGTCAGGTTCACAGCAAGGATGTGGAACTGCAGACCTATTACTACAACTATCTTTTGGCACGGGAAATGATCCGCATCGCAACGGATGCACAGTCGAAGGTGGACGAAGCTTATGAAAAGCTCGAGGAAGCCCTGGACGACGACGATCCGAATGTGTCGCAGATGGATCTCCTGAACCTGAAGGCAAAAATGCATACGGTGAAAGAGGGTCTTGCCGAAGCAAATCTGGGCATGAAGCGGGTGATGCTCGCCATTCGATTCTCTCTGAACATGCGCGAAGAAGATTCCTTTGTTGCCGAAGACACTCTGCTGCTGCCTCGCTCCGAACACCTCCCGATGCTCGAAGATGTGCGCTCGCTGACGGCCAAGCACCACCCCGACCTTAGGCGCCTTTCGGCAGGGCTCCGTGCACGCCGCATCCAGATGGACCTTGCCGAAGCGAAGCTTGCTCCGGAGTTCTTTGTGATGGGTGAAGTTGAGTATGTGAAAAGCTGGGCGGGAAACCGCAGCATTATGCAAAAGGACGCTTTTTCGGAAGACGCCGTGAACAAGCTGGAAGGCGTAATCGGTTTTGGTGTTCGTTATAACCTGAATTTCTGGAAGAATTGGGAGAATTTCCGTTCTGCGCGTACGGATTACCACGGGTTGCAGCTGAAGGAATCCTACGCAGTTGATGGACTCATGGCTAAGGCGGAAGACCAGTATTACCAGGTGCTTGCCGCCAAGGAGAAAATGGATGCGCTCAAGGAGAGCCTTCGGGCTACAGAATCGATCCTTAAGGGTGCGGCCATGCAGTACGACCTCGACAAATCCAAGACGGGTGAACTGGTAAGCGCCTACACGCAGAACATCACGATGCAGAAAGATTACTATTTTGCGGTATGTGAGTACAATGTGCAGTTTGCCCAGCTAATTTCTAAGATGGGAATGTCGCTAAAGGACTTTCATACGATTTATATGAATCAGTGAGTTTTATGGAGGAACAAACATGTTTAAGAAAATTCTAGTTGCTATTGCCTGTGTTTCTTTGATGGCTTTTGCCGCAGAAGATCCTGTGGAAGCAATCAAGAAAAAGGATGCTGAACTTCAAACGCTTTTGAAGAAGTCTAGCCGCAACTCCAAGGAAACCGAAAGGGTCAAGAGCCTGCTGAGCGATTCGTTCGATTTTGCATTGTTGGCAAAGAAGTCCTTGTCCAACAAGGATTGGGAGGCTCAGGATGCAGCCTCTCAGGAAAAGTTTGTCGCTGAATTCCAGCGCATGGTCCGTAACTCCAGTGCTAAGCGCCTAGAACTTTACCGCGCCGACTCTACGATTTATGAACCTGCCAAGATGAAGAAGGATAACGAAGCCCGCGTGGTCGCTCACCTTTGGAACAAGGGCAAGGAATCGGTGCTTGAATACAAGATGAGCTTGGTCGATGGCAAGTGGAAGGCTTGGGACCTGGTGATTGACGATCTTTCTACGGCACGCAACTATAAGGATCAGTTTTCGCAAATCCTCAAGACCAAGAGCTTTGCAGAACTGATCGATGTCATCAGCAAGAAGGCTGACGAAACGGAGAAGTAACCGTTTTGATTTGGGTTCTGGGCGTACTTTGTGCTTTGGCGCTTGTCGCCCTGTTCTTCCCGTTTATATTCTGGGTAGACTTCGATGCGGGAATGAAGGGGCTGAATGTTCGTGTTCGCCTTTTCAAGAAGGAACTCTATACCTATCATAAGAAATTCGGCAAAGACGACGAGGACGACTCGGAGTTGTTCGATATATCGACTCCGGAAACCGAGCCGGTAGAAAAATCGGAAGCCCCGAAAATTGAAGAGCCGGAGCCGACACCAGAAAATACTGCTGAAGGAATTAATCAGACCGAAGCAGATAAGCCCGCTGTTGCAGAAACTAAAGCAGAAGACGAAAAACCTGAAGATGACAAGTCTGAAAAGGTGGAGTCCGCAGAAGAAAAGTCTGCAGATATTAAGGCCGAAAAAGTTGAGAATAAGTCCGATGACAAGCTTGAAGAAGTTAAGCCTACAGAAGAAAAATCGGATGAAGGCAAGGCTGAGGAAAAGGATGCTCCCGAAAAGCGTTCCTTGACCGACCAGGAATTTTGGACACTCCTTTTGACGCCGGAATTCGATACGCGCGCCTGGTGGGCGGTGCGTCACGAACTTTCCGCCCTATTCAAGCTGTTTCGTATTCGTTTCACCGACTCCTTTGTCGAAGGCATCCGCATGGAATACGAAAATATGGGTTACGCTGCGGCATTGAATGGCTTTTTGAAAAGTTACCCCTACATTGGCGACTGGGATTTCCGCATGGACTGGACATACGATCACGAGCCGCGTGCCGAAGGTCACCTGAAGGCGTCGGTCAATCTTTGCCGCACCCTGGGACTTTTGCTTGCGACGTTGTTCTATGGCGGCATTCTTGCCTTTACGTTCTGGCGTCGCCGTGCCCATATTCTTAAGACGGGTGAACTGCCCGAACTCGGCTTTGTCCGCAAAAAAATTGTCAATATCATGACGGAGGATGACTGATGCCTGCCCTGACCTTAGATAGACTGCTAGCCTCCATCGGTTTTGGTTCCCGTAAGGAATGCCGCGCCTTGGTGCGGATGGGAATGGTGGAACTCGACGGAAAAGTCATGGACGATCCGTTCGTCGAATTCAAGAACCGTCCGGAAAACATAACGGTCAATGGCGAGGAAGTCCCGACAATTGAAAAACTCTACATCATGATGGATAAGCCGCTGGATGTGGAATGCAGTCACAATGCCCGCGACCACCAATCTGTTTTCGAACTTTTGCCGGATCGTTTTTCGGCGATGGGAATCCAGACCGTGGGACGCCTCGATGCGGATTCCTCAGGACTGTTACTGTTTTCGAACCAGGGCGATTTCATTCATAAGGTGGAAAGCCCCAAGAAGGGATACCTCAAGAAGTACCGCGTGACGCTTGCGCGTCCGTTTACTGAAGAGCAGAAGGCGGAACTCCTGAAAGGTGTGATGCTCAAGGACGAACGACGCCCGGTGCTTGCCCGCGAAATTTCAGTGGACGGAGATTCTGTGCTGATTTCGATTGGGGAGGGATTATACCACCAGGTTCGCCGAATGTTTGCTGCGGTTGGAAACCACGTTGAAACACTCAAGCGTGAAGCGATTGGTCCAGTGGTGCTGGATGAAACTCTTTCTAGGGGTGGGTGGCGTTACTTGACAGACGAAGAAATCTCTTCGTTAACCTGATTGTCTTGGACAGCAGTACCTTCGACAAAGGCTTCGATAGAGTTGATCTTGTCCTTGATGTCGTTGCTGAACTTGAACGAGGGGACTAGGCGTTCTTCGATCAGGACGGTTTCGCCAGTGCGCGGGTTGCGAGCAGGGCGAGCCTTGCGGGGCTTGCAGGCGAAGGTGCCGAAGCCGCGAATCTCGATCGTGTTGCCTTCGATCAGCTTTTCTCCCAGGAGGTCCAGGAACTGTTCGATGACGGTCTTGATGTCGTTGCGCACAAATCCAGTGGACTTGGCGATTTCTTGAATCAGTGCTTGTTTAGTTATATTTGCCACGCCCTAAATATAGGTTTATCAAAGAGTTAGAGTACCGGTCAAGGCGAAATTAAATATTTTTTTGGGGCTCTTGTTGCGGAATCTTTGTGGATAAATGTTGTTAATATGTTGAAAAGTTTTAAGCTCAGGAATTTGGACGTTTTCCCGAATACGATACTTAGCCCCATGGACGGGGTGACGGACGCTCCGTTCCGTAGGCTTTGCCGCGTTCTTTCGAAGAATCGCATGGGACTTTTGGTGTCGGAGTTCGTTCCGACCGACGGAGATGCCGTATTTTGCCTGGACGGGCACAAGCAGCTCAAATTTTTCCCGGAGGAAAGGCCTTTCGGGGTGCAGATTTTTGGAAGATTCCCCGACCGAATGGCCGCCGCCGCGAAAAAAATCGCCGAAAACCTGCATCCGGAGTTTATCGAGGTGAACGCAGGGTGCCCGGCGCCGAAGGTGGCGGGCAAGGGGAGTGGCTCGGGGCTTTTGCGTGACCTGCCGCGCCTGCAGGAGATTCTGCACGATGTCCGAGCCGCACTGGATGCTTCTAGAGTCGATATTCCACTCACGCTCAAGTGCCGTATCGGCTGGGACGACGAAAGCATCAATGTGATGGAGACGCTGAAAATTGCCGAGGGCGAGGGCGTCGAGATACTTACGGTGCATGGCCGTACCCGCCTTCAGGGGTACAACGGCCTTGCCAATTGGGAATGGATTGGCAAGGTCGCTGCCGCGGCCAAGATTCCCGTAATCGGGAATGGCGACGTGAACAGCGTCGCGACCGCCCGTGAGCGGCTTGAAACCTATGGCGTGTCGGGCGTGTCCATTGGCCGCGGCGCCATGCACAACCCGTGGATTTTCGGACAAATCGCCGATGCGTGGGAAGGTAAGCCCGAACATCAGATTTCTGCGGAAGAAACTCTCGACGTGTTCCCGCTTTATTACAAGTTCAAGCTCGAAGACGGTTCCTCCGAAATGGGAGCGCTTGGTCGCCTGAAGCAGCTGGCCGCCCGTCTCTGCAAGGGCTTTGATGACCCCGAAATGCAGGTGCGGCAGACGCTGCTTACCGCCCAGAACCCAGAAGAGTTCTTCGAACGCCTGGACTTGCTCAAAAATGGGATCGCGAAATCGATGCGGTATGACCCTAACCGTCTGGTGAACCTGAATGGTGCCAAGGATACCGAGCTCAAGTTCGGGGATCAGTTTGCGGGACGTTAGCTCCGGATGTTCCAATTTGGAATAACCTACAAACGGAAAAATTTCATACAATTGTAAAAATTGCATTTACAAGTGTTATATTACTATAGGAAAAATCTTATAGGAATGGCGTATGAAGAACAGAATATTTGCCTTTAGGGATGCAGTAGAGTTCGAAAACGAACTTTTTCTGTTTAGCAAGTGGTACAAGGAGCACGGAACTCCGACTATGTGCTTCCAACTTCATTCGACAATCCTGGATCCGGAAAAACTGAAACCGGTATGGGATGTTCTGGAAAGAGTTTTCCCCGATGTTCCGTGGTTTGGCAATTCGACCAGTGGAAACATCGTAAACTGCGAACAGGCGGTCGATATTTCGGTGTCGGCAATCATCTTTGAAAAATCGACGAGCAAGTTCATTGTTCGGCAGTATGATTTCTCCAGGGAGTCCGTCGGTGGCATTGCAAACGAAATCGTCAAGGAAGCGGATAACAATCCGTGGGTAAAGGCTGTCGAAATTTATCATTGCATTTCGCCGTTCTCGACGACAGCCCTTTGTGAAGGTCTGGAGGGGCTTGCACCCGATATTCAGGTCTTTGGCGGCATTGTTTGCTCGCCCGATATCACCAGTCCGAATTCCTGCGTGTTCTCGTCGGTGGGTGGATACACCCGGTCGGGTCTTTTGGTAGTGTTCTATGGTGGCGAAGACTTGCATGTGGATTCCCGTAAAATTAGCGGATGGAAACCGATTGGTCGAAACTTCCTCGTGACCCGTTCCGAAGGCAATATCCTTTACGAGCTGGGCGGCATTCCCGCTTACGAAGTGTACAATAAGTATCTGAACATTAAAAACGACCAGAACTTCTTCTACAACGCGCTTGAATTCCCGATGCTTTATGAACACAATGGCGTGTCCATTGTGCGTGCAGCGGGTGCTAGCAATCCGGATGGCTCCTTGACGATGTCGTCCGATATTGATGAAGGCTCCATTATTCGCTTGTCGTATGGTGAGCCGCAGCTGATTGTGCAACGTATTAAGGAAGAGAGCGAAAAGTGCGAACAGTTCGCCCCCGAAGTGCAACACATTTTCTCTTGCGCGGCGCGAAAAGCGTTCTGGTCGCAGCGTGAACCGACTTATGAAATTACACCGTTCAAGGGCTTGGCTTCTAGTACGGGCTTCTTCTCGCATGGTGAATTCCTGCGCGAAAAGGGACACCTGAACCAGCACAACATTACGCTTGTGTTTGCCTCGATGCGTGAAGGGCCTGCCGTAAAACATGAACATGCCAATGTGGAAGATATCCAAGAAGGTATGTCTACGAGGCTTCCGCTTGCTGCCCGCATGGCTACGTTCATTCGCGAGACTTCGTTTGAACTGGAACAGATCAACAGCAAGCTCCGCGTGATGAACGAGCACCTTCAGGATGTCGCTACGACGGATGCCTTAACGGGACTCGAAAATAGGCTCTCTTTTGACGAAATCCTCAAGACGATTAGCCAAGAGGATGCGGAATCGTCGGGTACCTGGACCATGGTCCTGATGGATGTGAACGGTCTTAAGTATGCGAACGATACCTTCGGTCACCAGGCGGGCGATGCTTTGATTGTAGCCGCGGCAAATGCCATTAAGGGCGCCTATGGTGCTGCAGGAAACTGCTATAGAATCGGTGGTGACGAATTTGCCGTAGTGTTGCGCGTGCCGTTGGATTCTTTGTTCCTGCTGTACTCGAATTTGCAGAAGAATATCGAAGAGTACAACAAGGATGCCCTGTACCACTTGTCGATTGCCGTGGGCGAAAGCCGCTTGCGCAGTGATTCGGGTGTCCGCAAGTCCATTAGTGACTGGAAAATGGAAGCCGACTTGAACATGTACCGCGACAAGGTGCGTTACCACAAGCCGGTGGAAAACAGCGAAAACCAGAACTTGAAGGACTTGATCCATTGCCTGATCTCGGTGGAAGAAGCAAAGGATTCCTACACGGCGCACCACTCGGAGCGTGTGAAGGTATATTCGGAATTGCTGGCTCGTTCACTTGGACTGTCCGAAGGCTCGGTGTCGCTTATTACACATGCGGCGCACTTGCACGATATCGGCAAGATGGGTATCAACGACAATGTTCTTGGTAAACCGGGCAAGCTTACCGACGAAGAATTCTCGGTCATTAAGCAGCATCCGGTGATTGGTGCAAAGATTTTGATGCAGTCGAACTACACGCACGAACTGGTGCAAATCGTGTTGCATCACCACGAACGCTACGATGGTCGCGGATACCCCGAAGGCTTGAAGGGCGAAGATATCCCGATTGGCGCTCGCATTATCGCCATCGCCGATTCTATCGACGCCATGACGAGCAAGCGCGTGTACCGCGACGCCATGTCGCTCGATTACTGTAGAAAGGAAATCGAGAAGAATCTAGGTGTCATGTACGATCCGGCGATTGGTAAGGTGGCGCTAGACCATTGGCAAGAAATTGTTGACTTGCTTTTGAAAATGCAGTCGGGACGCCCGAAAGTATTCGATGAAAAGAAGTAGTTTCTTGTTTCAAATAAACTTTATAACGAAAAGGCCGCCGGATTTGCTCCGACGGCTATTTTAATTGCGGTAGAACCGAATGGGCGCGAACGGTCACCTTTTATCGCGGTCGACCCAGGCGCGAGCCGTGTGGCCCGTATAGATCTGGCGCGGACGGTTGATCTTCGAATTCGGATCGTCGTGCATTTCCTTCCAGTGAGCAATCCAGCCGGGGAGTCGGCCGATGGCGAACATCACGGTAAGCATGTTCGTCGGAATGCCCATGGCGCGGTAGAGAATGCCCGAGTAGAAGTCCACGTTCGGGTAGAGCTTGCGTTCAACGAAGTAGTCATCCTTGAGGGCGGCTTCTTCGAGCTTGAGCGCAATGTCCAGCAGCGGGTCGTGGAAATGTTCGCGTTCGAACACCTGGTACATAAGCTTCTTGAGCACCTTGGCGCGCGGGTCGTAGCTCTTGTACACGCGGTGACCAAAACCGGAAAGACGGAACGGGTCGTTCTTGTCCTTGGCCTTGTCCATCACCTGTTCGATTGTCATGCCACTCTGCTGGATGCGGAGGAGCGTTTCGAGCACGGCCTGGTTTGCACCGCCATGGAGCGGGCCCCACAGGGCGCAAATGCCTGCGCAAATACTTGCGTACAAGTTAGCGTGAGAGCTCCCCACCATACGCACCGTAGACGTAGAGCAGTTCTGCTCGTGGTCGGCGTGTACAATCAGAAGCGTGTTCAGTGCCTTTTCCATAATCGGATCGGGGTGGTAGGAACGCGCCTTGCTGCTGAACATCATGTTCAGGAAGTTGCTGCAGTAGCTGCGTTCCGCTTCGGGGTACACGAACGGTTCACCGATGCTTGCCTTGTAAGAGAAGGCGGCAATCGTGCGGATCTTCGAAATCAGGCTTGCGGTCGTGAGGTCGAACACGTCGGCGATGTTTTCGTCGTCGTAGAAACGCGGCGTAAACAGGCCCACGGCGTTCACGATGGAGCTGAGGATGCCCATCGGGTGGGCACTCGGCGGCATCTGCCTAAAGAAGTGCAGAAGGTTTTCGTGGAGGAGTGAATTCTCGGTCAACAACGTGCGGAAACGCGCCAGCTGCTGCTGAGTCGGCAGTTCTCCGTAAATCAGAAGCCAAGCGGTTTCGGGGAAGGTTGCCTTTTCGGCCAGGTCTTCGATACTGTAGCCGCGGTAACGCAGGATTCCGTGTTCGCCGTCCACGTAAGTGATAGCGCTACGGGTGCTACCGGTGTTTAGGTAGCCGTAATCCAAGGTCACCAGGCCGGTTTCCTTGCGGAGTTTGCAGATGTCGAGACCGTGTTCGTTTTCAGCACCTTCAACAACAGGGAGCTCGATGCTCTTTCCGTTGTAACTTAAAATGGCGTTGTCGGACATTATTCCTCCAGGAGGTACGGGTTCCCGCACCTTACTTCATCTTCAAAATGCAATTATAGATATTGTCGAAGAGCTTGGGAAGCTTTTCGGTCGGAACGGCAGAGAAAGCGAGGCGGATCAGGCCAGAAAGCATGATTGTGCCCGTGCTGTAGTCCTTGATGAGCTTTTCGCGGAGCTGTTCTGCGTCGACGCCCTTCGGCTTGATGCACATAAAGTAACCGCTATTGCACGGCATCGGGTCGAAGGCGTCCTTGTATTCCGGATGGGCGGCCAAGACTTCCTTGATGATGTCGTAGCGCTTCTTCAAAGTGGCGTATTTTTCGGCCTTCTGCTGGGCGTATTCCGGGCTCTGGTAAGCGGCAAGCAGAATCTTCTGGCTGATGCTCGGGGCGTTGGAAATGTTGCCACGGACGGTGCCGGCGGCCTTGTCTTCGAGAGCCTTGAGCTGTGCTTCGGTAGCGCCCTTGAAGCCGAAGCTCATGAAGCCCACGCGGAAGCCCCATACGTAGTCTTCCTTGGTCGGACCGTCGAGCTTGACGGCGAGGAGGTTTTCGTGAGCGTCCACGAGCTTCACGAACAGGGATTCCTTGGTCACGCCTTCTTCGTACACCAGTCCGAAGTAAGCGTCGTCGAGGAGAGCCACCACCTTGTTGCCCTTGGCGGCGCATTCGGTAAGGATCTTGGCGATCTCGACAGCTTCAGTTTCGGTAGCGGTGTAACCGGTCGGGTTGTTCGGGAAGTTCAGGAGAACGACCTTCTTGTCGCCCTTGCTGTTTTCCAAAGCGGCCTTCAAGGCTTCGGTATCAAAACCGCCGTTCTTGAAGGTGTTGAATGTCTTGATCTTGGCGCCGCGGGCATTTTCGAACACGAGTTCGTAGTTGTCCCAGTACAGGTCCGGGATAATCACTTCGTCACCGGCATCGAGGAACAGGTAGCCGGCGCAGCTGATGGCATGCGTCAAGGCGCAGGTCACGACCGGCGTGCTGAAGTTCTTGTTTGCAAGCGTCGGGTTCTTGATGATGACCTGCTTCTTCCATTCCTTGCGGAGGTCCGGGTTACCGAAGCTCGGGGCGTACAGGAAGGACTGCTTGGGCAGATTCAGGGACTTGAGGACGCAATCCAGCACGAGCGGAGAGCCGTCGTCTTCGAGGGCGGTGCCAATCGTAGCGTTGATCTCGGAGCCCTTGGCTTCGGCGCCCTGGCCGAGGATTCCCTTGCGGGGGAAGAAAATCGCCTTGCCCTGTTCAGAGAGCATGTCGAGAACTTTGCAGCCGTTGGCAGAAAGTTCGGCGTTGAGAGCCTGTGCTAAAGGATTGTAGTTCATTGTGGTGTCCTTTTGAATTTTTGCGGGTGCAAAAATAGAAAAATTTGGGATATTTCCTAGTCTTTTCAGCCTGGTGTGGTCTCGAAAAACCCGTTCTGAACGCGAAATAAGTAAAAAAGCGTTTTTAGAAAAGCGGAAATACAGATTTGCTTATATCCAGTGACGGAAAACACCAGAAATTGCAAAAAATGTAAAAGTAGCCGTAGGCTGGTTGCAAAAGCATTTTTATTAGTTTATATTTAATAAAAACTAGAGGGTTCCTATGAAAAAACTCTTGTCTTGTTGTGTTGCGTTTTCGCTTGCGCTCTTGGCGTGTAGCGACGATTCTTCGCCGAGTGCCGAAAACAATGTTGCTTCGCCGAGCGCAGAAAACAATCATGCTCCTGGGGCAACTGGAAATGTGAATCTTCAGATGGCAAGCAAGTGCCTGGACGATGGTCTTGGCGGTTTTCTCAAAAAAACGGTGTCGGCTGAACTCGACAAGGCGTATCTGACTCAGGACGAAGAGGGTAACTACCAAATCCTGGTTCCTGAATTGGACGACTATTGCGATATCATGGCGCATTTCAAGTCGAAACGTTCGGGTGATACTTTGGAAATATGGTTCGATCTAGATGATGCTGCCGTGACAAACTGTATGTGCGTCAAGGATCATCTGTTCGATATCATGTCTGACGATGCTGACGCCAAGTATTTCAAGTACTCGGGCGATGTCTTCGAGGTGACTTCTGAGCCCGCGCCCGAAAGGCCCGAAATCGAAGAACCGACGATTCCCGATGCTCCGGAATTTTCCGAATCGGATCCGCATCAAACGACAACCGATGTCATTGGCAAATGCAAACAGTCCGAAGAAGATGAAACCCTTGTGAGTGGCAAGTACATTTTTGAGGATTCCTGGAGCGACTTCTCGAAAAGGGATTCTAGTGGAGAAAAAATCACTCCGTTTGCAATAACTCATTCGGACGGGGACGATTTTGTATTGGTTTTTGAAGCGTCTTTTGATTGCAACCAAAAGGTTGAAAAGGTCAATGTGTATCCTTCGAATGATACGCTCTATGCAAAAACCGAAACAAGCGTCATCGAATCGGTCAAGTTGGAGCCGAATGAAGGCTGTGGCTGCATGACCCGTGCGGCGTTTAAGCTCAAGAACGAAGGCGCCTATGCCGAGGCAAAGTACATGGTCTTCGATAACCACATGGAATACGTCTATACGATTGCAGAAGGAACTGAAAAATAATCATCCCTTTGCTCCTTGGAATGATTAGCGCACCCCTTCGTGGGTGCGTTCTTTGTTTTGGGAGCCGTTGTTACACTTCCCCGATGCGCATCATCTTCAAGAGCGGCATCCCCGCATCGCGGCATTCGGCAAGGTTCACGTCGAAATCAATGCTCCAGTCGTTGAAATCCTCTTCGTCTTGCAGCATTTGCTGAACGTGCATGATTTCGCCTTCGTAGGTGACAATCGTATGGTGCAGTGAGCGGCCCTCGACATCGAGGCGGAAATTGTGATGTTCCGCGGTGTAAGCCGCCATGATTTCCATGAGACCGTTTTCGGTCCAGGGCTTACCTTCGCCGTCCACGAGCATCTGGCCTTCGGCGAGATCGTCGGCGAGCATGTCGAGCACATCGCCATAGGCCTGCTTCTGCAAAGCCGACATCAGCTGGAAAATGCGCTGGCGCACCATGACAATAAAATGCTTCTTGTCGTAGGTGATGTCGGCGGCTACCTTGTCGGCACCGAAGGCGGTTTCGAGTTCCGTGGCTCCTGCCG
This sequence comes from Fibrobacter sp., assembly GCA_017526585.1. Lineage (GTDB taxonomy): Bacteria > Fibrobacterota > Fibrobacteria > Fibrobacterales > Fibrobacteraceae > Fibrobacter. Next base: position 62,780 of record JAFXRC010000067.1, read on the forward strand.
CTTCCAGACGCTTCTGGTAATCTTCGGGGTGCGCCATCTTTTCCCATTCTTCGAGTAGGCTCGAGTCGGTGCGACGAATCATGTCGCCGAGGTAGTCTTGCATGTCGAGGAGTTCCTCGTTCTTGTAGCCGTCGGGTACCGTCTGCGAGAGCACCTTGTAGACGCCGTTCAGGTGGCGAAGTAGAATGGCTTCCATGCGCTGCAATCCATACTGCTTCACATATCCGCTGAAAGTGCTGAAATTTTCGAACATTTCACGGACGATGCTCTTGGGCTCGATGTTGACATCGACCCACGGGTGCTGCGCCGAGAATTCGTTGAAGGTGTCGTAAATGAAATCGCGAAGCGGCTTGGGGTATTCCACCTTCTCGATTTCTTCCATGCGCTGGTTGAATTCCATGCCTTGCGCCTTGAGCTCGTCGAGGCGGGCGTTGCGCGCCTTGTTCTGCTGGATGCGTAAAATTGCTTCGGGATTTTCGACGATGCTTTCGCACAAAGTAATGACATCGAGTGCGTACTCGGGGCTTTCGCGGTCAAGCTTCGGCAGCGTATCTACGAGGTACAGCGAAAGCGGCTGGTTCATGGAGAAGTCGTCTTGCAGATCCATGTTCACGCGCAGATGGCTGTAACCTTCGGCGATCGGTGTAATAAATTCAATGATGTTCTTTTCGACGAGGCTTCTGAAAAGCTGGAAGGCGCGGTGGTTCAACTGCTTTTTGCTGGCAGCGCTTTCGTGGCAGTCCTTGATGAGGTTGCGCATGGCGCGGCAACCATCGGTAGGGCGGCTTAGAATATTCAGGAGCATTCCATGGTTCACTTGGAAGCTTGAAGTGAGTGGCTCCGGAGCAGATGCAATCAGGCGCTTGAAAGTACTTTCATCAAAGGGAACATAGCCGTGTTCGGGAGGTTTTTTCTTCTGGAATTTCTTGCCGGTTTGTTTCGTTTTTGCTTCGAGTTTTAGGTTCTCGATGACGTGTTCGGGAGCCTGTGCCACCACATAGCCTATGTCGTCGAAACCTTTGCGACCCGCACGGCCTGCAATCTGGTGGAAGTCGCGCGCGGTGAGGATGGCGGTCTTGTCGCCGCTATACTTGCAGAGTTGCGTAAACAGCACCGTTCGGATGGGCACGTTCACGCCGACGCCTAGCGTGTCTGTTCCGCAGATGACCTTCAGGAGTCCCTTCTGCGCGAGCTTTTCGCAGAGAATACGGTACTTGGGCAGAAGTCCCGCATGGTGGAGCCCGATGCCCTGCTTGAGCCAGCGCTTGACTTCGGGGCCGTAGGGGCTACTGAAGCGGACTTCCTTAATGGCTTCGTTGATTGCCTGTTTTTCTTCCTTGGTGCAAAGGTCCAGGCTCATGAAGTTCTGGGCGTTGGTTGCCGCGGCGGCCTGCGTAAAATGCACCACGTAAACGGGCGCCTTGCCGCTCGAAACGAGTTTTTGAACCGTATTCGAAATTTCGGTTTCGGAATAGCTGAAATCCAAGGGCACCGGACGCTGTGAAGACCTTACCGTGACTGACTGCCGGCCCGTGTGCTTTGTCATGTCGCGTTCAAAAAATTCGGTGGCGCCGACGGTTGCGCTCATGAGTAAAAATCTTGCCTGCGGAAGAGTGAGCAGCGGCACCTGCCAGGCGACTCCGCGTTCCCTGTCGGAGTAGTAATGGAATTCGTCCATCACCACGTCCGTAATCGTGAGCATTTCGCCTTCGTTAAGCGCCATGTTGGAGAGGATTTCCGCCGTGCAGCAGAGAATGGGGGCGTCGTGGTTGACTGTTGCATCCCCTGTCGAAAGTCCCACATTTTCGGCGCCGAATTCCTTGCAGAGCGCCATCCATTTTTCGTTTACCAGGGCCTTGATGGGACAGGTGTAGACGCTGCGTCTTCCGTGGGCGAGACTGTCGAAATGAAGAGCCAGGGCAACCATCGACTTTCCTGAACCCGTAGGAGTGTTCAGGATAACATTTTTTCCGTCCAGAAGCTCCAGGATGGCTTCTTCCTGGGCGGGGTAGAGTGTTGTGCCGCGGGATTCTGCCCAGGCAAGGAAGGATTCCAACAGTGTCTCGGTTCCTTCGCCTTCTTTTAGCGGGGTGGGGGGCAAAAAATCTTTAAGCGTTTTGACGGTGTTTTCACTCATAAACCCAAAGATAGATTTTTATGGCGGGCGTGCTTTTTCTAAATTTGTGTCTAACAGGTTTGAAGGAAACCCCTCTATGTCGACGAAGAAAAAAGAAGAAACCGATCTCGGCGAGTTTATTAAGGAACTTGTAAAGAACTGGACCATCATGGTACCCTGCTTTTTGTTGTCGGGTATTATTGGCGTTTTTGTGGCAATGTGGATACGCCCGGTCTACCAGGTTGACGCCTTGTTGCAGATTGAGTCGAAAAACAGCAAGTCCGCTGGCTTGATGGGAAGCCTGGGTTCCCTGTTTGCGACGAGTAGCCCTGCCGAAACGGAAATGGAATTGATCAGGAGCCGTCAGGTGATGGGGTCTGCCGTCGAAAAGATGCACCTTGACTTGATCGCCGTCCCCCAGAATAAGATGGATAGGCTTCTTCATCGGGAAGGCCGCATTGATTTGAGCAATTTCAGTATTCCGGTTGAACGCCTGACAAAGGACGAGGTGGATGAACCTTGGATTGTCGAGGCGAAGGATTCGCTGGGCGCCTTTGATTTGTTCGATTGCAATGGAGAAAAGGTCCTTTCGGGTGTTGCTGGACAGACTTACCATTTTGCCTATAGGGGTGATTCCGCTTCGTTTGGCATTTTCCGCGCCGAAGTCCGCAAAGGACAGACCTTCGAAGTTTCCAAGATGAAGCGTCTGGACGCTATTGCTAGTTTCAGGTCTGCATTCGATGTCAAGGAAAAGGGAAAGAAGACGGGTATTCTTGAATTTTCTTACCAGGACATCTACCCGGATCGTGGCGTTGAAATCCTGAACGAAGTTGCTTCGTCATACCTGCGGCAGAATGTAGAAGAACGCAATGCCGAGGCGCAGAAAACACTTGAATTCTTGGAACAGCAGCTGCCGGGCGTCAAGGCGCAAATGGATTCTTCGCTCTTGAACCTGAACACCTACCGTAACCGCGTTGGTTCCGTCGATATCAATGCTGAAACCCAGCTGGTGCTGCAACGCCGTATGAAACTGCAGCAGGATATCCTTTCGCTGCAGCAGAAGAAGCAAGAAGCTATTCGTCTGTTCCATGCAGAACACCCGACTGTAAAGACCCTTGAAGACCAGGAAAATGCCTTGAAGCGCGAACTTGCCGGAACATCCAGCGAAGTGCGCAAGCTGCCTGCCACGCAACAGGAAGTTCTGAAGCTTCAAAACGAAGTGGAACTTTCCAAGGTCATGTACACCTCGCTTTTGAACAATATCCAGCAATTGCGTCTAGTTTCTGCAGGTGAAGTTGGTTCCGTTCGTGTTATCGATTTTGCTGAACAGGTGACGAAACCGACCAAGCCCAAGAAGAAGATGGTCGTGTGCCTCGCCCTGTTCCTCGGGTTCTTGCTAGGCGCAATGATCGTCTCTATCAAGTCCAAGTTCAGCAGCGGTGTGAAGAGTGCCTCGTTCATTGAAAAGGAGACGGGCTTTACGGTGTATGCGAAAGTTCCCAAGGGAAATCCCAAGGGCACCAAGGGTACCCGCCCCCTCGCTGTGGTGGAACCCGACGACGTGGCGGTGGAATCGCTGCGTGCTCTCCGTTCTTCTCTTGAATTCTCGATGATGGACGAAGGTGGCTCTATCATTGGCGTAAGCGGACTGATTCCCGGTGTGGGCAAGAGCTTTATCTCGGTGAACCTCGCTGCCTTGTTTGCTGGACTTGGCAAGAAGGTTTTGCTTATCGATGCCGACCTTCGTAAGGGGCGTCTCCATAAGGAATTTGGAATCAAGCGCGGAAACGGCCTTTCCCAGGTGCTTCTCCGCGAGGTGAAGACGGAAGATGTTATCCATTCGACCGAAGTTGAAAACCTGTTCGTGATTCCGTGCGGCAATGTCCCGGCAAATCCTGCGGAACTGCTTGGCTCCAAGCACTATATGGAACTGATTGAAGAATTCAAGAATTCTTACGACTTGGTCATCGTCGACACTCCGCCGATTATGTTGGTGACGGACGCGGCTCTCGCTTGCCGTGTCGCCGCCCAGATCGTCATGGTCATTGAATACAACAAGCATTCTATCGAAGCCATTAAGGATGGTATGGCGCAGATTCTCAAGGGTAATTCCAATGCGCATGCCTCTATCGTGATTAACAAGTACGAACACAGCCGCACCGAAGGGTATGGCTACAAATACGGGAAGTACTAATGAAGGGAATCGTTCTCGCCGGGGGCTCCGGTACTAGGCTTTATCCGCTGACCATGGTGACCTCTAAGCAGCTTTTGCCTGTTTACGACAAGCCCATGATCTACTACCCGCTTTCGACGCTCATGCTTGCGGGTATTCGCGATATCCTTATCATTTCGACTCCGACGGACTTGCCGAACTTTGAACGCTTGCTCGGTGATGGTTCCTCGATGGGCTTGAACTTGAGCTACAAGGTGCAGCCGAGCCCTGATGGACTTGCCCAGGCTTTCATTTTGGGCGAAGAATTCATTGGCGACGATTGCTGCGCGATGGTGCTCGGCGACAACATCTTCTACGGCAACGGCTTTAGCCCGCTTTTGAAGGCTGCCGTGAAGAATGCAGAAGAGAATGGCCGCGCCAGCGTGTTCGGTTACTATGTCGAAGACCCGGAACGCTTTGGCGTGGTGGAATTCGATGAGTCGGGCAAGGTGATTTCGGTGGAAGAAAAGCCGAAGGAACCCAAGAGCAACTATGCGATTACCGGACTCTATTTCTACGACAACCGCGTGTCTGCTTACGCTAAGGCACAGAAGCCGAGTGCCCGTGGTGAACTTGAAATTACCGACCTGAACCGCGTCTACCTGGACAAGGGTGAGCTCGATGTGAAGCTTTTAGGTCGTGGATTTGCATGGCTCGATACCGGAACCATGGACAGCTTGATTGAAGCGGGCGAGTTCGTGAAGATGGTAGAAAACCGTCAGGGTATCCAGATTTCTGCAGTGGAAGAAATCGCCTACATCAACGGCTGGATTACCAAGGAAAAGCTTTTGGAATCTGCCGCTAAATATGGAAAATCTCCTTACGGTCAGCACCTGCGCAAGGTTGCCGAAGGCAAGATCCGCTACTAATTTAATTGCGAGTTATTAAAAAAGCCTGGTGTAAAAACCAGGCTTCTTAATGAGTCGTGACCTTTTACGGCAACTCGCCGCCGATGAGTTCCATCTGCTTTTTGTAGATGTCCTTGCAGGCGTTTTCGCCGAGGTCAAGCAGCGTGTTCAACATGTTGCGGTCGAAGCTTGCGTGTTCGCCGGTGCCCTGCACCTCAATGAAGTTCTTCGCGTCTTGCATCACCACGTTCATGTCGACATCTGCGGCGGAGTCTTCGACGTAGCAGAGGTCGCAGAGGGGCTTACCGCTGACAACACCGACGGAAATTGCCGTAATGCCGTGCTGCAGGATTTGCTGCGTGAGGCCGAGACGGACCTTGATTTTCTTCAGGGCGATCGCAAGGGCTACGAAGCCGCCGATGATGCTTGCGGTACGCGTGCCGCCGTCGGCTTCGATCACGTCGCAGTCGACCACGATGGCGTTTTCACCGAGGGCGGCCAGGTCGGCTGCGCCGCGCAGCGAGCGGCCAACGAGGCGCTGGATTTCTTGCGTACGGCCACTCGCGCCCTTGCGCTCGCGTTCTACGCGCTTGCCGGTACTCTGCGGAAGCAGGCTGTATTCGGCGGTAATCCAGCCGGTGCCCTTGCCGGCAAGCCAGTCGGGAACCTTCGGGAGAAGCGTCGCGTTGCAGATGACTCGGGTGCGGCCCATCTCGATGAGGACGGAACCGTCGGCGCTTGAAATAAAGCCCGTCGTCATCTTCAGGTTGCGGTATTCGTCAAACTTTCTATCGGTGCGTTCGTATGCCATAATCGTTCCTTTTTATTTCTATAAAACATCATTGCGAGCCCCCATAGGGGCGCGGCAATCTAGTATTTAAGAGTCTCGACGACGCCCTTCTTGAATGTTCCCAGAATGTACATCTGGCTCGTGTAGTTCTTGAGCTCGGCCAGTGCGGACTGCGCGCGTTCCTCGTTCACGTTCGCTTCGAAGGATACGTGGAAGATGTATTCCCACGGCTTGTCCGGATGCGGCCTGCTTTCGCAGCGGGTTAGGTTGATGCCACGCTTCGCGAAGCAGCCAAGCGCATTGTAAAGGGCTCCTACTGCATTGTTGTTGGCGAGTTCGAACAGCATGGTCGTCTTGGCTCCTTCGACTTCTTCGAATGCGGCGGGGAATTTCTGGATGCCGTAGAAGCGCGTGAAATTAGTGCCCCTCAGGTTTTCAAGTCCCGCTTTCAGGATGTCCAGGTTGTAGATCTTTGCGGCGTAGGCGCTTGCGATGGCGCCTTCGTCCATAGCCTTCCTTGCGGCGAGTTCCTCGGCGGAACCAGCGGTGTCGAATGCAGGAACTGCCTTGATTTGCGGGTTCTCGGCAAAAAATCTTGAACACTGCGCAAGTGCCTGCGGGTGGCTGTAGACGCGCTTTAGGTCGGCGAGCTTGACGCCTGGCATCACGCACAGGGTGTGTTCGATGCGCAGCATGACTTCGCCTACGATGCGGTGGCGCCACTTGTAAAGCAGGTCGTAGTTCGCCTCGATGGAACCCGCCGTCGAATTTTCTATAGGTACGGCACCGCCGTCGGCTTCACCCGTCTCGATAGCCTGGTAAATTTCTTCAAACGTGTCCATCGGGAGAGTCTCGATGTCTTCGCCGAACAGGTAGTGGGCGGCACAGTCGCTGTAAGCTCCCTTACGCCCCTGGAATGCAATTTTTTTCATGTGCTATAATATAGTTAATAGTCCTATCTAAACCTTCGTGCCCCTTGGTACTTGGGACTCCAGTACTTGTCGTGCATCGGTGATATCATCACGCCTTTGCTCGTGCTCGCGTGGATGAACCGGTCTCCGGTGAGGTACATTCCCACATGGTCAATTTTCCAGAGGCTGCCAAAGAATACGAGATCGCCTTCCTTGAGGCTTCCGCGACTTACGGATTTTCCGCGGCTGTCCTTGTACATTGAAGAGGCGCTGTGGTCAAGTGCAATGTTGTAGTATCCCTTGTAGACCTGCATCACGTAGCCGGAACAGTCTGTCCTGGTCTTGGTAGCCTTGCCGTAGCCGTACTTGGCGCCAAGCCATTGCCGGGCGTAGTTTTCAAAGCTTCCGCGTGGCGCCTGCTTTTCGGCGGCCTTTGCGACTTCTTTCTTGTTGACGGCGGCTCTTGCCTTTTCGACGGAATTCTGCCGCTTGGCGGAGTCCTGCTTTGCGGCTATATTCTTTGCATCGCCATTCTTTTGGGAGGCTCTCGTTTGCGTCTCGGCTTTCTTTTCTGCAGCGGGGGAAGCTGCCGTTTCGCTTGTGGGAACGGGCTTGTAGTCGCCAATGCTCCTGTCGTAGCCCGTACGCACCGGGAAACTACAGCAGACAAGCCCCAGGCAGAGCGGGGCTAGCAGAAGTCCGATAGATTTGGGCGTTGGACGCATCGCGAAAAATCTAATTAAAAGCAGCCGTATGCATTGAAAAAAATGGCTCTTGTGGCGAAATAAGGGCATAAATTGGTTCGATATCCATGAAACTCTTTTGAACAAGTTTATTTTCTTATTGTGTTGATACTATATTTGCCCTAGAACATAGCTTTATAAGGAGGCTTATTTATGAAGTTCAATAAACTGCTCGCTCTAGTCGGGGCTTGCGCCACTTTTAGCCTGGTTGCTTGCGGCGACGACAGCTCGTCGGGTGCCGATGGAACGACCAAGAAGGCGACTATCGTCAACCTTGATGAAATGGCGAAGTCTATTACCTTCTATGCGGAAAACAAGGATGAATACTGCGTTCTCGATGAAGCGACCAAGAGTGCATCTTGGAAGACCATCGATGAAGGCAACGATACAATGACCTATAAGTATGAGTTTATGAATCTGTCTGCGGAAAATGTGGCATTCTTGCGCGATTCCCTGAAGTACTCGATTGATGGTAATGTGGCGCTGAATTTAAAGGCTTCCTACTTTGACAAGGAATCATCCATTGGAATCTTTGTGGGCGGAGACGCCTCTTCGATCAAGGGTACCTGGGTTTCTGTTCCGTGCAGTATCGATTACGATGGCATCGTGAGCTGCCGCAAACGCGACGAATGGGAAAAGGTCACCTTGAAGATTACTTCGAGTTCCATTACCGCCGATATTGAATACATCTACGAAGACGACTATGGCTATGACTCTGACTACGACTACGATTACGAAGATTACGATTATTATACCGATGACGTGACCAAGTCCAGATTCCTTAAAACGCTGTATGAATTCCTGGGCGGAATGTCTGCCTATTCCTCTATTGAATCGGGATGGTCCGCTGTCGAGAACGTTGAAGATCGCGTTGCCATGGCAGCACGGGAAAATGGTATTGCCGTGAAGTCCCAGTCCAACACTTCTGTCAAGTTCGATGCCAAGGGCAAGAGCTACGATTTGTCCGTCAAGAACTTCGGTGAAGACAAGTATGGCAATCTTAATATAGACTTGACTCTGTCTTCCGGTGGAAAGACCTGCTCCTATACGGATCTGAGAGGCGAACTTGAAGGCGACAACTATGACAAGAGTGCTTGCCGTTCGGATTTGTACGAATACTATAAGACTGACGATGTAACGGATTATACCGGTGTAAGGTATGATTATGCCTATGAGTATAGAAAGGAAACTTCGGATGAATTCTCGGATTGCGTCGCTGTAATGGCAGGCATATCGTCCCCGATGGAAATCGATGATTACGACTATGACATGTACTTCAAGAAGCCGGCCAAGAAGATGTCCGATGCCGAGTTCTGGAGCGAATACAAGCACAATATGCACAAGGTGCTGAAGCAGTTCAAGTAATCTGAACTAAACATCATAAGAGGAGCCCCGGGTCTGACCGGGGCTTTTCTGTTAATCGCTTTCTGAGGCTTAGGGAGCCTTGTTCTTGAACAGCTCGTTGTATTCGATGGAGCCCGAAAGTTCCCTGAGCATATGAACTAGTTTTCTTTCTCCGAAGGATTCAAGTAGGGTCTTTTCGTCTGAAAGCAGGCTTGCCCCGAAACCCAGCCGGTGTCCTTCTATGTGAAAACCCATGGTCTCAAGCAGGGTCGGCGCAGAGTCGAACGAAGTGTAGGTTCGCCTTGTTTGTTCCGAGGAGTACTTCGGGTTGAGGTAGATGTTCAGGAATCGGCGGTCGCGTAAGCGCATTTTAGCAACGGGGGATTTTGCCATGAACAGGTGGTCGCCCGCGATGACGATCTCGGTGTTCTCTCCGAAGGGCTGTCTCTCTACCCAGTCGACAAATGCCCCGAGGCGTTTGGAAGTGCATCTTAGCACGGCGGCGAAATAGTCCCTGTCCGCGGACGATTTGGGACGTTCCCTGCAACGCTTGTCTAGGAATCCTCGTGGGTAATGGGTGTCGATGGTGGTGAGCGTGAGAGAGAACTTATCGTAAGACAGAGTGTCGAGGATTTTTTTTGCGTAATCGAAAACGTCTGCGTCGGCAAGGCCAGGACCGCTTCGGCGGTATTTTTCGCCCTTCTCGTTGAGCATCTGTTCAACATCGCCTTTGTCGTAGATGTCATCGACTCCGTGTGATGCGAAAAACGGACCCGTTGCACCGAATCTTTCGGGGGTACCCTGCACATAGATGTTTCTGTAACCGTACTGGTGCAGAATGTCGTAAAGCCCCGGAACATTCTCGAAGAACGTGAGTCCCGATTCGCCGAAGTTGTTCATGAACGAGGAACCGCACAGCAGCGGAAGCCCGGTGGTCTTTGAAACCATCGATGATATGGTCGTTGCCGCCCCGATGATGTTTCTTCCGCCGCCGTAGGTGTTTTCCTGGTCGGCAAAGACGAGCCCGTTGTCGTAGAATTTGCGGATTTCGGGGGTGTGCGGGAGAAAGGAATTTTCGAGGGATTCCACATAAATAAAGATCAGGTTGCGCGTCGTGTCATCGGCACTGACCATATCGGGGTTGTACTTGACGAAATAGCGGCTGTAGAATTTGGAATGGTAGAGCTTGTCTTGCTTGTGCGTGATGTATTCGATGTATTGCTTGCGTGCATGCGGAGAAATTGCTTTCCAGAAGGGAGCTGAACCTGGAATGAGAACCGCAATGAAGGCGATGGCGAAAATGATCTTGCGAAAACGGATGCTATGATACAAGTCGTAGACAGGCCATAGTAGCGCGAGCGATAGTGCCAGGGCGTAGAAGCCGACCCTGCTGAAAAAATCCTGCACAAAGATGAATACGAATCCATCGACCGGCATTTGCAAGGTCATGATGGTGAGATCGGGGTTTTGCACCGGGAAGGTCTTTTTGACCCAGACGAGCGTGGTGGGGGCGGCGATTAGCAAAAATAGGAATAGCCATATTAGGAAAACATGCAATGGCTTGATGGGCTGCTTGCCACTAGACTTGACTTTTTTGCTGTGGTAAATTCGAAAAGCCACGTAGAGCACGGCTGCAATGATGAGGTCGCTTATCCCAAAGTCAAAATGGTAATAGCGGACGAACCCGATGGCGAGTGCGAACATGACAATAAAAAGAATGTCGAATAACAGAATGACGGCTGTGGCGACAAAACGCTTCATATGGCTTAAAAAGTAGAATATTTACTTTTTTCAGAAGATTTTTCCTGGAAAGTGATGATACAAAGCTGCAAAAAAGTGTGATGTGTTGCACCTGTTTTTGCCGGTATTTGTGGTACAAAACGGCCTTGGTTGCAAGTTGTTTGAAAATTGCATATATTTTTGACTATGAAGCATTTATATAAATTCACTCTTGCCTTGACCCTGCTTTTCTTTGTTGCCTGTGATGACAATTCCTCCAGCGCATCTGCCGACGAACCCGAAAACACATCCAGCTCTAGCGAATATGCCGATTCCAGCTCCGGAGAACAGAAAGATCAAAGTTCGTCTAGTGTCGATAAGCGGTCTTCGTCGAGTGAGAAAAAATCAACGAGTTCAGAAAGCTCCGCAACATCGTCTAGTTCCGGTAATCCGAAATCTTCTGCTTCCAAGAATACGGACTCTTCTAGCAGCGAAAATGTTACGTCGAGTTCCAGTGAAAAAGCTCCCTCTTCCAGCTCCACGAAAATCCTGACCGACCCAATCGCGATTTTTAATCCGCGTGTACCGCAGAAAGATGTCTATACATGCAGTATGGATGATGGTTATATTAGCATGAAACAATCCTTTGAACAGAGAGACTTTATTTGTTCCTTTAAGTATGACGGTCGGGAAGGTTTTATTTATGCGCAGGCTTCTCCGACTAGTTGCATTCAGTCGATGGGGCTTGATCCGGTCTACAGTACTGATACGGCTGTCATGTACATTGGCGGCAAATATACGCCGATAACGGACCTGGTTTATGATGTGGGAGGCAATCACCGTAACGACAACTTCCGCTTTACTTTTGAAGGCAAGGTCTATGAATATGACCATTCGTCTTATGGCTGGGGGTACCGTAAGTGCCACACGATGGATTGCCTTAGGGTTTATGAGGCTGACGGCGAAACGGAAATTTTGGATGGTTGCGCGTCCTTTGACGAAGATTTGAATAATGTGAGAAAGTTGCCTATCGTTTGTCGCTTTGCTGATGAAGAAGGCAAGTTCGACGATTTTACCGACACCTTTGAAATCTGTGAAGGCGATTTTAGACTTCAGTAACGCGGTGCGTTTGGGTAGGTCATTTTTTATGAAGCTGATTCTTGCCGCCATCACGATGGCGGCTTTGTGGGGCTGCTCCAATAGCAGTTCCCCCGTAGATCCGAATCGCCGCGATGATCCCGATATAGTTGACCCTGACACGACAAAGAAAAATACGACTCCGGACCCGGCCTTTGTCCAGAATGATGACGAATGGACGGGCTTCTACAAGGAAGACGGCTATGAGGCTTTCCGCAAGTTGGCGTACCCCTCCAAGACGGAGATGGGGACGAGCTACTTGGTAAAGTTCATCATTACCGATTTCAACTCGGATAGCGCTGTCGTTCATTTTATGAACACGAAGAAGCATCTGCTGCATTACGATTTTGCACGCTCGGTGTTGCACGACCCGAGCTCGCTTTCGGAATTCGAAAAGGAAGCCTACTATGATACGGCGAAGAATACGGTCGCGGGAACGCTTGTGTATTATGCGACGCTTGATTCCATGGTAGCGCTCACGTTTTTCCCGACGGACTGCATCTCGCCTAAGCAGGTGGCGGCGGTGCAACGGCTGATTGAAAGCCGCATGCTTTTTTTGAATTCCGCGTCGGAGAAAAACCGCTTGTTCTATATGCCGTCTGGGAGTGCCGCCGAAACGGCGGCGGAAAAGTATGCGAATGAATTCGATGCGCAGAACGTCCCGGTCTATACGCATGCGCAGCTTTTCGGCGACATCCCGCTCCAGATTATGAATACGGGGACTGCCTACGGTACGCTCGTGAAGCTGACCGCCGCTGAACTCGACACGGCAATCGTCTCTTCGCACGACATATTGATTCTGGAATCGCTCCCGGCAGAAATTCCGCTGGTGGCGGCGACCATCAGCAAGGACGCTCAGACGCCTCTTTCTCATGTGAACCTGGCGGCGAAGGCGCGCAAGACGCCAAACATCGCCTTTAACGGGAACGACTTGCCCGACAGCCTGCTGGCTCTATGCGGAAAGCTGGTGAAGCTAGAGGCCAAGGGGAATTCCTACACGGTGGTAACGATGACCCTTGAAGAGGCCCAGGCGTTCTGGAAAAAGAATGCGCGGAAGCCCGTTACGCTGGCCTACGACCTGTCCGATTCGGGGCTGGTCGATTTTGCCGATCTCAATTTCAATTCGTCGAAGTCCGTGGGCGTGAAGGCGGCAAACCTGGCCGAACTTCATAAGTTGCTGCCTGAAAATTCCCCCGACGGGTTCGCGGTGCCGTTCTACCATTACAGCCGCTTTATGGACTATGCGCAGGTCACCGAAGAACTGTGCGAAAAATCCTTCAGCGATTGTGGCAAGGAAGGCCGTGCATCAGATATTTGCATGCAGGTGAAAGATGCCTGTATGGAACAGATCGGTCAGCCTGTCGAAGCGGATTCTTCAAAGGGAATTGTATCGCTCCGCAGCTACATTGCCGGCATGATTGCCCGCGACGACTTTGCCGCCGACACGCGCCTACGCGAAGCGGCTCTAGACAATATCCGCTACCTGTTCAAGCATATTCCTGTTGACAAGGACTTTGGCGAAGCTCTCGATGCCAAGGTGCGCAAACTTTACGGCGATGCCGGGGTGCGTCTGCGTTCCAGTACCAATTCCGAGGATTTGGCGGACTTTAACGGTGCAGGCCTTTACAAGTCCGTGAAGGCGACCACGCGCGAAAAGGACTTGCCCTCCGATGAAATCCGTAAGGTGTGGGCTTCCGTGTGGAGCTTCAAGGCGTTTGAGGAACGCTCGCTCTGGAATATTGACCACATGTCGGTGCAGATGGCAGTAGCCGTTCACGAGGCCTTCCCCGATGAGGTGGCGAATGGCGTCATCATAACGCAGAACATCGCCGATTATTCCGTCGCTGGCATTTACGCAAATATTCAGCTCGGTGAAACGTCCATCACCAATCCCGAAGGCGGAGAACGGCCGGAGATTATTTCGATTATTCCGTCGAACAGGGGCGGCGTGCAGAGCGTTCTTTTGCAGCATTCGACGCTCAGTCCCGATGCGCTGATCCTTACCGACAGCGAAATCAAAGAGTTGTACCAGACGGTTCAGAAAATTCAAAACTATTTCGCTAGGCTCTATAGGGAGTACCCCGATGCGTTTGCTCTTGACATCGAATTCAAGGTGATGGGCGCAGAACGCAGGCTGATTTACAAGCAAGTGCGTCCTTACGTGATGTAATTGTTATCTTTATTGCATGAACATTATCAAGAAAACCTTTGTCGCGATAGCCTTGTGCGGTGCGGCCCTGTGCAGTTTTGCCGCCGAAGTCAAACCCTATGTGGAAGCGGATGCGCTTCCGGACGCGTTGAACTATTACCCTGCGCCCCCCGACACCATGTCGCCGCAGTTCATGTACGACATCTCGCAGTACATGTGGGGTAAAACGATGCGCCTAGATTCTGCCCGTGCTGCCCTTGCGGTGGCACAGGCGGCAGAAACCGTCGAAGAGATGGCCGCAATGTTCAGCGAACCCTTTGGCATGGAAATCTCCGCAAAGAAGACTCCTGCCATCATGAACCTGCTCGAACGCGGAGTCCTGACACTTAGAAAAGTGGGGAGCAAGGCCAAAAGGCATTACATGAGACGCCGTCCTTACGACAGGTTCAACGAACCGACGCTTGTCCCCGCCGAAGAAGAACGGCTGAGAACAAATGGATCCTTCCCGTCGGGACATACCATTCGTGCGTGGTCGATGGCCATGCTGCTAATCGAGGTGAACCCGGCTGCTCAGGATGCCCTGCTGAAATACGCTTACGAATGGGGCCAGAGCCGCGTGATTGCAGGATTCCACTGGCAAAGCGACGTGGACGCCTCCAAGGTGCTTGTCTCGGGCGCCTATCCGAGCCTACATACAAATGAAACCTTCATGGCCGACATGCGCAAGGCCCAGGCCGAATTCAAGAAGCTGAAAGCCGCCGAAAGCAAAGGCTCTGCACCGAAACCCGCCGCAGGGAAACCCGTTGCACCGAAGGCCGGGAAGAAGTAGTTGCTGCGAGATTGATAAGAATTTACTGAATGAAAAAACGCAGGCTCGGGTTGAGTCTGCGTTTTAAGTTTTTGAGATCCTGCTCCTTCGAACCTAACTCAACTAAGGCTACAAGTAGCCAAGTTTCGTATATCGACTTCGGCGCAACACGCCTCCGTTCAGGATGACAATTTGCGACTAGCGAACAACCTTGCGGTCGTCTTCCGTCATCTTGAGGAAGTCGGCAACCTTCATGCTGCCCTTATCCCCGTCTTTACGCTTGCGTACGGACACAACGCCATCGGCAACTTCCTTCTCGCCGACGATCAGGAGGTAAGGCACTTTCTGCAGTTCGCACTGGCGGATCTTGTAGCCGAGCTTCTCATTCGACTCATCGACTTCCACGCGGACGCCGGCGTTCACGAGTTCCTTCTCGACCTGCTTCGCGTAGTCAACGAACTTCTCAGAAATCGGGAGCACGCGGGCCTGCACCGGAGCGAGCCACAGCGGGAAATCGCCCATGAATTCTTCGATGAGGATGCCGAGGAAGCGTTCGATGGAACCCACGGCGGCACGGTGAAGCATCACCGGAATGTGCTTCTGGTTGTCCTTGCCG
>JAFXRC010000068.1 GCA_017526585.1 Fibrobacter sp.
AGGTCCAGGTTCACGCATTCGCCGTAACCTGCGGCGGTAAGCGTGGCGAACAAGTCTTCGATTTCGGCGAGGGCGGCAGTTGCGTTTTCGCTATGAACCTTGGTCTTGACTTCTTCGATGGACTTGCAGCTCATGAAGTCGTCGAGCTTTTTCACCTGGTCTTCGGAGAGGCCTGCATCGGCCAGAGCCTTGGCGAATGCTTCGGGGCCGATTTTTAAGCGGCGGTCAAGCACCGGGTAAACCAGCGCCGGATTCGGGGCACCGATTTCTTCGAGGTAGGTGGCCAAAAGTTTGCGGCTAGAAACGCCAATTGCAAATTCGCCGTCCTTGAGGCCGAACTTGCGGAGCATCGTAGCGATAGCGGCCATCAGGTCGGCTTCGGCGTAAATGCTTTCGGTACCGATGATGTCCATGTTCAGCTGGAAGAATTCGCGGAGGCGACCCTTCTGAGCCTTTTCGTAACGGAAAAGGCGCGGCATGCTGAACCACTTGAAAGGCTTCTTGAGTTCGCGGGCCTTCTGGATCACGAGACGTGCAAGCGTCGGAGTCATTTCGGGGCGGAGTGCGATTTCGCGGTCGCCCTTGTCTTTAAAGTTGTAAAGCTGGCTTACGATTTCTTCGCCGGACTTGCCCGTATAAAGCTCCAGATGCTCAAACATCGGGCCTTCGTATTCTTCGTAGGCAAAAGATTCGGCGACGCTGCGCCAGGTGTCAAAAATGTAATTCTGGATGCGCTCGGCTTCCGGGTAAAAATCGCGTGTGCCCTTGGGCAACTGAGGAATAGAAATGCTCATAGTGAGCATAAATATAGTTATTTTACCTCAATCATCGGGCTCGTTTCGCTGAGCAAGTAGGTCCATTCCTCGCGAATCTTGTTGTATTCGGCCGGGTCGGCGTAAAGCGCGAAGGTGGTCCACTTGATGCTGTTCTTGCCGTCAAAATTCTTCTCGTAGCTCACGTAATCCGGTTCGCGATTAAGCGGCTTCGGGCCGGTAATCTTGACCGTCTTGCCGTTTGCTGCTGTGACGCTTAATTTGTATGCAAACTGCGTTTCGTGCGGCATGCGAATCGGGTGGTGACGCTTGGATACCTTCGGGAGCTTGAACAGGCTGCGTTCCCACACGTTCGGGAATCGTCCCTTGAGTTCGGAGCCGCCTTGGCCAAAGTATCCCTTGGAGGCGTAAGTCACAATCAGGGCGAGCGGCTTGTTGAATTCGGCCAAGTTCTCGATGCGGATGTTTCCGATGCTTACGTCGGGGATACCCGAAGCGAGGAAGTCTTCCATCAGCTTTTCCTGTTCCTTGGCGTCGCGGCCAAAGAAGCGATTACGCATGACGCTTGCAAACTTGCCCTGCAGCGAAATCGAGTCGCGGAATTCGCAGGCTCCATCGTTTCCGATAAACAGGCGGTGTTCAATACCGATTTGGTGTTCCTGATTGTCTTCCAAAATCGGCGTGGTGACCACATGGCTGCTGTCGTCGTTGATCACGAGCGCTACTTTGCCTTCCATATCGAGCGGGACAGGGCGATCGTTGCCGGTTTTGTCGGTGGCGTCGACCCAGCGTTCGGTGACTTGTCCCTGCGCCGGAATGTAGAGAATCATGTGGTTGAACTGCTGAATGGTCGGGAGGCCGGCGAAGCCTTCTTCGGTCAGGTGAATGGCGGTGAGGTAGCTCTTGATGCCAATCGATTCAAGCATTTCCTTGAGCAAGAGCGCCATGTCCTTGCAGTCGCCCTGGTGCTTTTTCAGCGTGACTTCGGCGGTTTGCGGAATCAGGCTGTGGCCACCGAATCGAATGTCGCGGTAGCGGATATCGTGGCGTACAAAGTTCACGATGGCCTTGACGGCGTTGTCGTTTGCCTTGCTACCGCGGACTTCGCGGGCTTTTTCACGCACGCTCACGGCCTGCTTGAACTGGTGCTTGATCAGGTTCTGGTAATCTTCGCCCACGTTCTTCCATTCCTGCTTGCCGGTAAGCATCAGGCCTGCGCCAAAGTCGCGGTACACGGGCATGTAAAGCTCTTTGCGGATAATGACCGGGTTTTCGATTTTCCATTCGATACCGCCCTTGATGGCCTTCTTTTCGAGCGGGCCGTATTCTTCGGTAACAAAACGGGCTGTATCGGCGTAAATGCGGAAGCTGGACTGGCCCACAGGAACGTCCTTGCTGCTCACGAAGTCGGTGTAGGGAATCATGCCCTTGTTTTCGATGTTCGTGCGGCTGAACTGTAGGTAAATAAAGTCGCCCGGCTCAAGTTCTTGCAGCGGGAAATGCGCCGTCTGCGATTCGTTCTGGCCGCCGATTTCGGTGGCGTAGGTAATGTAGGCACCGTTCAGGTTCGCCTTCTGCTTCAGGTTCCAGTTGCTGTCGTAGACTTCGAGGGCGTTCAGGTAAATGCGGTCGAATCCCGGCAAGAAGTCGAAAGTAAATTCGCGATAGATGGCGGCGCCGCGAATGTCGAGGATTTCCATGAGCATTTCGTCGGTGCGGACCCAGTTCGCGCCCTTTTCGGCTTTCAAGGTCTGCTTATTGTAGTGAACGACCGAAGGGAAGTCGCCTTCGGTGCCTTGCTTCTTGGCGCTTTCGCTGAGGAGTCCCTTCAGGTTCTTGGTGCGTTCTTCTACCGGTGTAATCGGCTTTTGCAGCGTGCGGTTGTCTGCCTTGCCGAGGAATGCCTTCGTGGCGGAGAGGAAACTCTTGGCGTCTTCGTTATCGGGCTTTAAGGCGAGTGCCTTGGTGAGCGACTTTTCGGCGTCGCGGTAGTTACGGCTGTAAAAGAGAATCTTGCCCTGCGTGGTCCAAATCTTGTAGTCGTTGCGGTCCTTGGCGAGCGTTTCTTCGCTGATGGCGCGGGCTTCTTCATAGCGTCCAAGGAACATGAGGGCATCCATCAAGGTGGTGCCCAGTTCCACGCTCATGCCAAAGCGGCGGCGCACCTGGTAAAGAATATCGACGGCTTCGGCGTACTGGTCGAGGCCCATGTAAGTCTTGGCGAGGTAAACGCCCAAGCGGCTGCTCGGCTGCGTGTCGTAAAGGCGTTGCACGACTACGAGCGACTGGTTGCGCTGACCGAGACCCCAGAGGGCATCGCTCAAGTTAATCACGTATTCCGGATTGTTCGGCGTGTAACGCAGGGCTGCTTCGGCGCATTCGCGGGCGCGGCCGTAGTCGAACAAGGCTTCGTACATTTCGCCGAGAATGGAGAGCAACTTGCCGTTCTTCTGCACCAGTTCGCGCTGGCTTTCAAAGTGGCTGATGCCCGGGCCGTAAAGTTCCTTCATCTGGTACACGAATCCGCAGTTGATCAGGTACAGCGGTTCTTCGGGATCCATGCGGTTGGCGCGTTCAAAGTAGCTGAGCGCCACCAGCGGCTGGTTTTCGAGCAGGCGCAGAATGCCTACCTGGCTCATGATGGCAGCGTTGAACTTGGCGAGTTTCTTGGCCGATTCGGGGTCGGCGGCTGCGTTTTTGGCGGTTGGATTTTCGCCGACGGTCAGGCCATCGATACCGTGCTGCATGACCTTGGCGTACTTTTTCTTGTTCACGCCCTGGGTCCAGCTCACGATCATGATGCCGCGGCCATCGTCATAGAAATAGCGGCCTGTATAATAGAAGTCGAACTTGTTGACCACGTGAGTCAGGCTGAAATCTTGTGCGTAGCGGTCGCCGATCTTTTGGCGGTGGCTTTCAAGCGTCGGATTATTCGGGTCTACGCCCAGGCGCACAAGCAACACCTTGAACAAATCCTGCGAATTGACGGCGTCGCTTTCAACGGTTGCCCCGTAAACGAACAGCGAAACGTCTTCGGCCTTGTTGCTGAGCACCAGGTCCGGGTCGTCGTTCTGGCGGGCGATTCCTGTCCAGTGATGCCAGAGGGTGTCCTTGACGGCCCAGGTGTAGCCGAGCGTGGGGGAGTCAAAGCTTTGCACGTTGTTCGGCGAAAGTTCCGGGCCTTCGCTTGCCGCAGTTTCGCGCATGCTGAAGTTAGCGAAGAATTCCTTCCATTCGTTCTTGAGTTCGCCCGGCTGGAGTAGCGTGTCGGTGGCAGAAAGCGTGAGCGTGTACACGCGGCTCCCGGCGCCAGTGACAAAGCCGACGGCCTCGTAGGGGCTGTCGTAGCGTTTGCCTGCCACGTCAAAGAATACGCCTGTACTGCCAAAGTTTTCTTCGGGATAGGTCTCGGCGAGAGTCGCCTTCTTGCCGCTCGATTCAAAAGCCTGCATTTCCATCTGGGCGCGGTCCATGAGTCGCATGGGTTCGCCTTTGGGGAGTTCGATTTCGACCAGGACCGCGCGGCGTCCCGTGCTCGCGTTGTAAAATTCATAGGGGACGCCGCTCTCGTGGGCACTTCCGTCGTCATCGCCCACGAGCGCCCAGTCGCCTGAGCCACCCTGGGGCAGAATGAAGCTGAATCCGTCGGATCCGTATGTGCCGGCGCTTGACCTCTGGGAACGCCGAGCGGCATCATTTGAAGTTCCACCAGCATTCTGCGAGGATCCCTCGTCAAAATAGTTGTCGGCGTAGCTGGATCCGCCGTCGCTATCACCCGAAGCTTGTTGAGGTTCAGATTCAGTCAGCGGTTGCCCGTTTCCGGCGCAAGAAATCAAAGAAACGATGAAAAACAGTCCGAAGAGGGGGACGCAAAAATGGGGGATACGTTCAAATTTTTCAAACAACGAATTGCTCATGACGACAAAAATAAAAAAACGATGCGTTATAGCCCAGCAGTTATATGTTCCAAAGTGGAATATGGAATACGCAATGTAAAAATATGGCAATCTTTTTTGTATAATTGAAAATAACTAAGAAGGATTGGACTTTGTTATGATTTCTATTCGTCATTTAAAAAAAGTGTATCCCAATGTAACGCCGCTTGTAGATGTGAATGCAGAAATTCATCGCGGTGAAGTCATTTCGATTATAGGCCCCTCTGGAACAGGAAAATCAACATTCCTTCGTTGCATAAACAGATTGGAGACCCCAACATCGGGAGAAATTTTAATTGATGGAAAGTCCATTACAGCTCCAGGGGCTAATGTTACCGCCTTCCGTCGCAAAATGGGAATGGTTTTTCAGTCGTTTAATCTGTTTAACCATTTGACCGTCATAGAGAACATCATGGTGGCTCAGGTGGACTTGCTCAAAAGGAGCAAAAAAGAAGCCTACGAAAAGGGAATGAGTTTGCTGCATACGGTGGGGCTTGCAGACAAGGCCAACGCCTTGCCCGAAGAACTTTCGGGTGGTCAGAAACAGCGTGTGGCCATTGCCCGTACCTTGGCCATGGATCCTGAAATTGTGCTTTTTGACGAACCGACGAGCGCTCTTGACCCAACAATGGTGGGTGAGGTCCTTGCGGTTATTCGTAACCTTGCGAAGCAGGGACTCACTATGCTCATCGTCACTCACGAAATGAAATTCGCCCGCGATATTTCCACCCGCATCTTCTATATGGATGAGGGTACTATTTATGAAGAGGGATCTCCGGAACAGATTTTTGGTCATCCGCAAAAAGACAAGACTAGGCAGTTTATTAACCGTCTTAAGGTCCTTGAAGAAAGTATTGATCCTGCGACTTTTGATTATGTGACCTTCTTGAAACGCCTTTATGTTTTTGCCGAAAAAAGCCAAATCTCCATCAGAACAGCAAGAAATGTACACCATGTATTTGAGGAATTGGTGGCGCAGACGATCTTGCCCCGCATCGAGGCTGGTACCGCTATTCAGATGAGTTTGGAATACTCCTCCGAAGAGGGAAATGTTTTTATGCGGCTTCAGTATGGCGGCGCTTCTTTTAACCCCTTGCAGCAATGCGATGACCTATCTCGGCTACTAATTGAGGCCGCTTCTGACAGTAGGGAATATCGTTTTGAAAACGAGCAAAATTGCATCAAGATTCAAGTGAAGTAGGGGGAGGCGTTCAGATGACTTATATGAATAAAAATATCCTTGTTTTGCTTTTGACAATGGTTGCTATGCTGTTTGCTCAGCCGGTAGAAAAAGAACAACCTGGTCAAAATGATTCTTTATTGAAAGATGTGCCGGTGCAATTCAGGGGCAAACATCTCAAGTACAATTCCATTGCCGACATGAACAAGAACGAGAACTTGCGACTCGGTATGCAGACGGGTTTTGTGTTTGTGGATAAAGAGACTCGCCGGCTTCTCCCCAAGGCAAAAATCGACTATTACAAGTCTACGCCCGACATGGCTTACCTAGTGGCGAACGGTAAGCTGGATGGCTTTATCAACGACGAACCGATTATCCGGTATGTGGCGCTTGAAAACCCGAATCTCGGCTATATCCACGCTGGTTTTGAACCGATGGACATCGTGGCGGTCTTCCCCAAGAACGAAAAGGGACGCAAGCTTCGCGACGAGATGAACGTCTTTATCGAAAAGTATCGTGCAGCGGGTCTTTTGGACTCGATCGACCAACTTTGGCTGGGTAACGATGAAACCCGAAAAGTGGTGGATTTCCCGAAGGCAAAAGAGGGAATGCCCACACTCAAGATGGCGACAAATGCCACGACTGCGCCCTTTGAATACATCAAGGATGGGCGAATTGTCGGTTACGAGATGGATCTGATGGCTCGCTTTGCCACAGAAATGGGGTATGGCCTTGATGTCCATAATGTGGAATTTGAATCGGTGATTCTCGGTATTGAAACGGGAATATACGATTTTGCGGCGGCAACATTAAGCGCAACTCCCGCGTTCAAAGAAAAAAACTATCTCTCTAATGCCTTCTATGTTTCAGAATGCGTGATGGCGGTTCAGATTCTCGATGGCAAAAAAACGCAACAGATCGCGAAAAGTCCAGAAGAAATTATTGAAGGCTTGAATCGTGATGGCGTAAAGATTGGTCTTGGGACAGGAAGTGCCTTCAATAAAGTGCTGGATACCTTCTTCCCGAAAGCAAAAAGCCTGTTTTTCAATACCTATGCCGATATGGCCAAATCGATTGAAGCCGGAAAGCTGGACGCCATGCTTGTTGATGAGCCCACTGCAAGGCTCGTGGTTGCAAGTTATAAAGGAATTGAAATTGTAAATAAGCTTTTGGAAGAGGCCGACTACGCTTTTGCGTTCCCCAAGAATGAAAAAGGCGAAAAGTTGCGCGCACAGATGACGGAATTTATCCAGAAGTCCAACAAACAGGGATTGAAGACGGATTTGGAGGCTGTCTGGTTTGGCTCCGATGAATCTGTCAAGAAAATTGATCTGTCGAAATTGAAAGCGACAAATGGAACACTTCACTTGGCCACGAATACGGAGGTTGCCCCGTTTGTTTATATCAAGGACAATGCCATTGTCGGTTACGATATTGACTGGGTAGTCCGTTTTTGCGAGGCCTATGGTTATGGACTCGAAATTGTGAATATGAATTTTGAATCCATTTTGCCTTCGCTTGTGTCGGGTGCAAGTGATTTGGCTGTGGGCGAGATCACCATTACCGAGGAAAGAAAGCAAAGCATTGATTTCTCGGTCCCTGTTTATGATGGCGGAGTCGTTGCCATTGTGAAACGGGCTGCAGAAGGGGAGACTGTTGCCTCCGACGAAGAAACCTTGTGGGTTTCGTTGAAGTCCAGCTTCGAGAGAACCTTCATTCGTGAAGATCGCTGGAAACTCGTTGTAGACGGTATTGGCGTTACGGTGTTTATCTCGATTATGTCTGCAATTTTTGGAACAGTTCTTGGATTCCTGATTTGCTTGATGAGACTTTCGAAGAATAAAATTGCCGATGCCGTAGCCATCACCTACATCCGTATATTGCAGGGGACACCTTCGGTGGTTCTCCTGATGATCCTTTTCTACGTCGTTTTCGCCCGCACGGGGCTCGATGGGGTATGGGTCGCCATTATCGGATTTGGCATGAATTTCGGTGCGTATGTCTCGGAAATGATGCGCACAGGAATCGAGGCGGTGGACAGGGGACAGATGGAGGCGGCACTTTCACTCGGTTACACCAAGGTGAGGGCTTTTTTCAAGATTGTGCTCCCGCAGGCGGCAAGGCATTTCCTGCCCGTTTACCAGGGTGAATTCATCAGCATGGTCAAGATGACCTCGGTGGTGGGCTATATCGCCATTCTCGACCTGACCAAGGCCTCCGACATTATCCGCAGCCGAACCTACGAGGCGTTTTTCCCGTTGGTGACGACCGCAATCATCTATTTCTTGATTGCCTGGCTCCTTACCCGAGTGCTTACCGCAATCCAGAAGCGAATCGACCCTAAAAACCGAAAGAAAGAGCCTGGGACGGCATAACTTTTTATTTCACAACCTTGATTGTGACGACCTCGCAAATGAGAGGTGGCGTGTCCGGCTCCATAAGCTCTTCTGGAGTGGTTTCGCGCTTTGCGGCGGACTCGTAATCGAGATAGTATTCTCCTGCGTCGCAAGAATATTGTTCGTATTCGGGCATGATCCTAAGATTGACGCTGTAGAATTCATCGATTCCAGAGATGTCGAAGCCGAAATCTTTTACTTCGATGGTTCCCAACTCGGGGGAGTCGTCCAGAATTTTTTGCAGGGGTTCCCTGCGGGGCGACGCGTAAACGATGTATCGGCCGCCGGGAGGGTATTTTCCCATGATTGCGTATGCCTTGCAATTATTCTGTTTCACGTTCAGTTTGTCCATGCATTTAATATAGATAAATTGAACACTTTTTTATATACCCACAATTAGTCATTCAAAAGGTGTCAAAAAGGCCGTTTTTCTGAATGTTGCGTATTAATAGATAGGGGTGATTCTATTTCACCCTGAAAAACAAACATATATTGACAAATTGTACATACATATTGTATATTTATTATGAACATAACAAAGCATGCTTTAGAACGAATGGCTGAGCGCGGTTTTACTCCAGAAATGCTTGTAGCCTTGATGAATGGGAAAATGAGGAGGCTTTATGGAATTCAAAATAGTAGATGACTTCTTGACGAAGGAAGAACTCGAAGATCTTGATAGTCGCGATTTTTCCGAGGACATCCGCGAGGCGGAAAAGAACGGTACCATTCTTGTTTCCAAAGGCAAATGGGATGAAACGGTCAAGGCGCTAAAGGCGAAAATGGCGGCCAATGCCACCAAGGCGATTACCATTCGGGTTCCGGTTCGCGTCATTGAACGCTACAAGAAGCGTGCCGCTGCCGTAGGCATCGGCTACCAGACGCTCATGAAGCAGATGCTGGAAGCTGCCCCGGTGTAACCAAGACCGCCCATGGCGGTTTGGCCCCCTTTCGTCGGCAAAAATCCGAAATTTTATGTTTTTTACTACACAAAGACCTCGGAATTTTGTATCTTTACGGCCAACAACGCACCATCCTGCCTTAAAAAGTGGGGTGAAGCAATTTCAACAAACAAACAAAAGGATCCAATAATGGCTCTCAAACTCGGTATCAATGGTTTCGGTCGTATCGGCCGTATGGTGTTCCGCGCTGCTGTGGAAAACTTCTCTAACGACATCAAGGTTGTCGGTATTAACGACCTTCTCGACGCTGACTACCTCGCTTACATGCTGAAGTATGACTCCGTCCACGGCGCTTTCAACCACGACATCAAGGTGGAAGGCAACTTCCTCATCGTCGATGGCAACAAGATTCAGATCTTCGCCGAAAAGGATCCGTCCGCAATCACTTGGGGTGCCCTCGATGTTGACGTCGTTGTGGAATCCACCGGCTTCTTCCTGACCGAAGAACTCGCTTCTGCTCACCTCAAGGCCGGTGCCAAGAAGGTGATCATGTCTGCTCCGTCCAAGGACGCAACTCCGATGTTCGTCTATGGTGTTAACCACAAGACCTACGCTGGCCAGAAGATCATCTCCAACGCTTCCTGCACCACCAACTGCCTTGCCCCGATCTCCAAGGTTCTCGATGAAAAGTTCGGCATCGTCCGTGGCCTCATGACCACCGTTCACGCTGCAACTGCTACTCAGAAGACCGTTGACGGCCCGTCCAAGAAGGACTGGCGCGGTGGCCGTGGCATCCTCGAAAACATCATCCCGTCTTCTACGGGTGCTGC
>JAFXRC010000069.1 GCA_017526585.1 Fibrobacter sp.
CCGCGGGTCTGGTCGAGGCCTTCGGCAATGAAGTCTGCCGGGAAGCTGCGTTCCACCAGTTCCTTGTTTTCGAACGGGTAATGGCGGCTGGCATACGGCATGGAGCCGGATTCAAACCAGCAGTCGAACACTTCCGGCGTGCGGCGGTAAACCTTGCCGTTCTTTTCGATGGTAAGCTTGTCCACAAAGTGCTTGTGCAAGTCATCGAGCTTCACGCCGGTGAGCTGCTGGAGTTCTTCGATGGAGCCCACAGCAATCATGTCGCCATCGTCAGAGAGCCACACCGGAATCGGCGTACCCCAGAAACGGTTACGGGAAAGGTTCCAGTCGCGAGCGCCTTCGAGCCACTTGCCGAAACGACCGTTCTTGATGTGGTCCGGAACCCAGTTCACAGTCTGGTTGTTCTCGACCATCCATTCCTTCAGGGTCTTGGTCACGCCGTCCTTGCTGGTGACAGGCGCATCGATCTTCAAGAACCAAGTCTTGAGGGCGCGGTAAATCAGAGGAACGCCGGTACGCCAGCAGTGCGGGTAGCTATGCACGATCGTGTCCTGCTTGAACACGCGGCCCTGTTCCTTGAAGAAGCGGATAATTTCCTTGTCGGCTTCCTTGGCGCCCATGCCCTTCCACATCGGGACCTTGTCCGTGAACTTGCCTTCGGTATCGAGCGGGTCGAAAAGGCCGAGGTCGAGTTCTGCACCCTTCTGGAAGTCTTCTTCACCGAAGGAGGGAGCGGTATGCACGGCACCGGTACCGTCTTCGGTACTCACGTAGTCGGCGGGGTAAATCTTGTAGTGGCGTGACAGCTGGTCCGGCGTCACGTATTCGTCAGAGATACGGGAAAGCGGTTCGTAGTCCTTGCCCACGAGTTCAGAGCCCTTGCAGGTATCGACGATGTTCGGGTTCTTGAAGTAAGCGGCGGTACGGCTTGCGGCAATCCAGTACTTCTTGCCATCCTGTTCCACAAGGTTGTAGTCCATGTCCGGGCCCACAACAATGCAGAAGTTGGAATAAAGTGTCCACGGGGTCGTCGTCCACACGAGGATGCTCGTGTCCTTGAACTTGGCCTCGTCCGTGTTAAGCGGGAAGATGAGGGTCAGAGACGGGTCCTGACGGTCCTTATAACCCTGGTTCGTTTCGAAGTTCGAAAGCGGAGTAGCGAGAGCCGGGCTGTACGGCTGGATGCGGTAGCCCTGGTAGATAAGGCCCTTGTCAAAGCACTGCTTGAACACCCACCACACAGATTCCATGAAGTTCTTGTCCATGGTCTTGTAGCCCTTGTCGAAGTCGACCCAGCGGCCCATGCGGCGAACGGTCTTCTTCCATTCGCTGGTGTACTTGAGCACCTTGCCGCGGCAAGTTTCGTTGAACTTGTCGACGCCGAGCTTCTGGATTTCGGCAACGCCAGCGAGACCGAGTTCATTCTGCACGAGGGATTCAATGGGGAGGCCATGGCAGTCCCAACCGAAACCGCGCGGAACCTTCTTGCCCTTCATGGTCCAGTAACGCGGGACGATGTCCTTGATGGTACCGGCGAGCAAGTGACCGTAGTGCGGGAGGCCCGTTGCAAACGGAGGGCCATCGTAGAAAGTGTACGGTTCGGTTTCCGGACGGCTGTCAAGCGACTTCTTGAAGCTTTCGTCCTTGTCCCACAGGCCGAGCACGCGCTCTTCTATTTGTGGAAAGGTTTCATCTTTTTTGACTTCACGAAACATGGGTTACCTCGATATAGTAGACAGTAGGAAGTAGGAAGTAGACAGGGAGTCCGCTTGAACCTCTACCGACCACAAGGCGTTAAATTTTCGGGTGCAAAGATAGAAAAATCCACTCCCAATATCAAATCAATACAAGAAAACCCAACCTATCTGGAACTTTCCGCATTCATCATTTAAAGGGAGTACTTCAGGGCTGTATTCAAAATACAATCCCCAAGGATGTTTCTTTTTCCAAAAAGTGCTGATACCAAAAGTCAACACATTCGTGCGATGTGCATACCCTGGGTAATTTTCCCGGCCCTTATCACTCGTCCAATCAGAAAACATATCATTTTTAGCAGTTGAGCCGCCACTATTAAACGCCATCCTTTCGTAATTGACATACGCCCCCAAAGAAAACACTTCGCCAAGATCAAACATCGCGCCGCCACCAACATTGTACAAAATAAAACCGTCAAAACGGCCCTTCGGGTTGTCCTCTTTAGGTTCATAATTTTCTTTTTGATCATTGGAATAATAGCCCCCCACAAAAGAGACCCCGGCCCCTAAATATGCAGGCCCAAACCATTGCACCAAACTCGGACGCAACCCAATATCCATCGGTATGGAAATCGGAACAGACAAGAATAAGCCGCCCTTTTGCCCAGCAAGCGAGTAATCCAACGACAACAGCTCAATTTTTGTATTGACGGCAAGCCCCATGATAGACTTTGAATGATGCGGCGACGAAACTTCCCTTTTTTCATCGCCCGCAAAAACGCCCCCAACATCCACATAACGGAATTTTTTCTGATCCGACGAATACTTGAGAACCGCCGCCTCGCCCAACGTGTTCCCCGACGAAGTCACTGCACAACCAGAAAAACACAAGGCAAACAAGCCGAGAAGAACAAATCCGGTACACAATCTTTTAGCAAAAGAAAACATGACACGCTCTAAAAAAGTATTACAACTTGGCCCAATATACCAAAATAAAATTCCAAACTACACAAAATACATAAAAAAATTACCTATTCTAATAAAATTATATATATCTAATTACATACGGGATGGGAACAGAGGGAGCAATCTTTCGGCTTGCCGTAACAAAAGCGTTAGTCCATTTTAGACTATTGAGTTTATTTGTAATCCTTGAAATTACAAAAGGCAGATAGCTAAATTAACGCACGAAATTTATTTATCAAACAACAGAGGTACAATCATGGCAGTAGAAGACAATTACAACGTTGGACACGTCATCATGATAACCCTTTCCGCTGCCATCGGAGGGTTTCTATTCGGTTTTGACTCGTCCGTGATTAACGGTGCCAACGTGGCACTCAAGGGTTATTTCAACTGCAACGACATGCAGCTCGGTCTTGCCGTTTCGCTTGCGCTGATTGGCGCTGCCGTCGGGGCATACTTTGCCGGTCGCCTAGCAGATAAATTTGGACGAGTGCGATGCATGATTGCGGCCTCCATTCTCTTTTTCGTAAGCGCTATCGGGTCTGGCCTCCCCTTCACCATCTATGACTTTATCGCATGGCGTGTCATTGGCGGTGTGGGTATCGGTGTGGCATCCATCATCGCCCCGATTTACATTGCCGAAACATCCCCGGCACATTTGCGCGGGCGACTCGGTTCCATGCAGCAGTTCGCCATCGTTATCGGCATTTTCGTGGCTTTACTTTCG
>JAFXRC010000070.1 GCA_017526585.1 Fibrobacter sp.
CAAAATTGCAAACGACAGCGTTGGCGAAACCATCGAATATGTGCTTGCCGGAATCATGCGCAAGGAAGATGCGATTGAACGGTTGAAGTTTGAAAAGATTAACGACCAGATGTGCTTTAATACTGAGACGTCGTTGAAAACGATTCGCTTTGTAGAATCATATACTTTGAAGGTGTAGCATGGCAGCTGATACACATCATCTTGTTAAGTCTATCTTGATTCCACAAGTGGTATCAATGCTGATGGAAATTTATTCCATTTCGGAAAATGAAGCCATACGAATCGTATATACGTCACCCACAGGGAAATGCCTTGACGACGATTCGCTTGGACTTTACGGACAAAGTGCCCATTACATTTGCGGGCTTATTGAAAAGGATATTCAGAGGAACCCGGAGTTGTTGAAAGAGGCGGGGTGAGGAAGAATGCAATCCTTGGGAGAATATCCTTCCGACGTATAAATAGAGTCCAAAAATATTGAAAATCACGTTACAAGCGGGTTGTGGCGAAGTACGGGGAAAATAAAAAAAGTTCTAGTGGAGAAAAAATTACTGGACTTATTATTCTGAAGGAAAGACGATTGTTTTTGATTGAAAAGGAAAAAAAGAATTACAATATTTGGTTATTTTCTTTGTTTCAAGATTAAAATGTATGTGACATGCGTTTGGAAAGAAGTTGTTTGGTAATGGATATAATGCTTTGGGGTTATGAATAATAACAATTCCATTTGACCACATTTCATGAGCAAATTCACGTTCTTTAACTTGATATACAAACTTTTGTACTTTTGATTTCTCTTTGCACAATCCTTGGTGAAACATAATTGTATTTCGCTTATCAAAGCCTCGTTCTTTTCCAATTCGATTGAATTTTGAAAGAATTCCTAGCGGTGTTGCAATAACTGCGCTCAGGTGTTCTACGTTATCTTGATTGAAGAAAAATCCTGATGGTATTTTTGTTCCATTTGCTTTGGTATATGATTCAACCTTTCTAGGAGGATCTTGTGTAAAATCGTATCCGAATAATAATTCTATTAAAGTGCTTAACTCAATGGACTCTTTTGATTCGTCATAAAAATTTTGAATTGCAATTACAAAAGGTTTTTTGTTCAACCCTTCTTTTTCCCAGTAATGTGTTTTTAAAGCGCCTTTTTTTTCTTGTGATATATGTTTCAGTTTATCGTATAATGCACCACTCCAAAGAATTGCCATGTTATTATGAAATAGACTTTTATCGTATGTTTTATTTTCTAAGGTGTTTTTTGTGACAGCTTCTATTCCAATTGTCAGGTTTTCATTGTATACGACAAAATCGGGGGAAGTTCTTGTTCTGTCTATTTCCTTATTTTCTTCAATGAAATAATTGAATAAAAATAGTTCCCATAATCTTTGATTAAAACCAGTTGATTGAAATTGCTGAATAAAATTGCCATCAATGTCTATGTAGTAGGGCATTATTTTTTCAATCAAATTTTTTGCAGAATTCCACTCGAATTTATCTTTTAATATTTTATAATTGATGTGTTGTTTTTCTTCTTTGACTACATCTTTGAATAATTCCATTTTCTTTTGAGATTCGCAGTCGTTTTGTGGAAAAACGTCGCCATGATTTTGTAATGAATCTAATTTTTCAGAAATCCACTGAAAAGCTTCGTTTGGAGAAGGAAAATTTGTTTTGCTATCGAAACATCGTATTTTCCCGATTTCATCTTTTCCCAGTAGTACTGCTGAAAAATCTAAATCACATGAGTCTAGAATGATTGTTGCTAAAATTTTTTCGTAAGGGTCCGAAAACCATGCAATCTCTTTACCCAAAAATATGGGAAGAGCTTTATATGTCCAACGGTATAAATCAAATTTTGATTTAGATATTGATTTGATGTTTTTCATGGTCTGTAAATTTTATTTTTTTTTTGTTTTTAAAATAACTAGGAAATATTTCTCAGAGTAAATGGAACGCCAAATTTGTTATCAATCTATAAATTTTATGTCATCGTTAATCGTGAATCCGTTATGTCCACCATTAATTTGGCCTTTTTGCCTAAAAGTTATTGGAATGTATAGTTTTATTTCTTTTTTGGAATAGCAAAAAAACACTTAGGCTAAATCAATGAACTTTTTCTTTATTAGTCTTGTTATATTCGCGGATCTTATCAGGTTCAGCGAACCTATGACAAATGAAACAATCCCTCGGCAGGTGCCGAGGGATTGTCGTTAGAATTTGTATTGAGATTGCTTCGGAGCCGTTGGCCCCTCGCAATGACAAATCAGATATCGCAGGGATTAACGCTTTGTAATTTCAAAGCTCAGAGGCACGAAGTGCCGTGCTCATACATCAGAGCGCAGCGCCCTCATACCTACTAATACCTGTAATGATCAGCCTTGTATGGGCCTTCGACAGGCACGCCGATGTAGTCGGCCTGGGCCTTGGTGAGGGTCGTCAGGTGGACGCCGAGCTTTTCGAGGTGGAGGCGTGCGACCTTTTCGTCGAGGATCTTCGGGAGCGTATAGACGACGCCGCTTTCGTACTTGATGCCGGCGACAGTCTGCTTGCCCTGGGCATTGAGCCAGAGGTCGATCTGGGCGATGGTCTGGTTCGTGAAGGAGGCACTCATCACGAAGCTCGGGTGACCGGTAGCGCAGCCGAGGTTCAGCAGGCGGCCTTCGGCGAGCACGAGAATGCTGTGGCCGTCCGGGAAAATCCATTCATCGTACTGTGGCTTGATTTCGTTCCTCTTGATGCCCGGAATTTTCTTGAGGCCGGCCATGTCGATTTCGTTGTCGAAGTGGCCGATGTTACCGACGATGGCGCGGTGCTTCATCTTGCTCATCTGTGCTGCGCTGATGATGCCGGTGTTGCCGGTGGTGGTCACGAAGATGTCGGCGTAGCTCACGACTTCGTCGAGGGTCTTGACTTCGTAGCCTTCCATGGCGGCCTGCAGAGCGCAAATCGGGTCGATTTCGGTGATGATCACGCGAGCGCCCTGACCGCGGAGGGACTGGGCGCAGCCCTTACCCACGTCGCCGTAGCCGCACACGACGGCAATCTTGCCTGCCATCATCACGTCGGTGGCGCGGTTGATGCCGTCGATGAGGGAGTGGCGGCAGCCGTAGAGGTTGTCGAACTTGGACTTGGTCACGGAATCGTTCACGTTGATTGCCGGGAACTTGAGGCGGCCGGCCTGGGCCATCTGGTACAGGCGATGCACGCCGGTAGTGGTTTCTTCGGAAACGCCGCGGAGAGCTTCGCGGGCGCGGGTCCACTGCTTCGGGTCCTTCTCGAAAATCTTTTTGCAGGTGGCGAGGAACACGCCCCATTCTTCGCTGTCGGTAGCGGGGTTGAATTCGGGCACCTTGCCGGCATCTTCGAATTCGGCGCCGCAGGTCACGAGCATGGTGGCGTCGCCGCCGTCATCCACGATGAGGTCGGCGGTCTTGCCGTCGGGCCACACGAGGGCGCGGGCGGTGTTTTCCCAGTATTCTTCGAGCGTTTCGCCCTTCCAGGCGAACACGGGCACGCCCTGCGGGTTCTCGATAGTGCCCTTCTTGCCCACCACGACGGCGGCGGCGGCATTGTCCTGCGTGCTGAAGATGTTGCAGCTGACCCAGCGCACGTCGGCACCGAGGTCCACGAGCGTTTCAATCAAGATGGCGGTCTGCACTGTCATGTGGAGGCTGCCCATAATACGGGCGCCAGCGAGCGGCTTCTTGCCTGCATATTCCTTGCGGAGCGCCATCAGGCCCGGCATTTCGGTTTCGGCGAGGTCGAGTTCCTTGCGACCTTCGATCGCGAGGTTGATATCCTTGATTTTGTATTCCATAAGTGTTCCTTTTGGCACGGTTCTTGCGACCAATTTAGGCCATAGCCGCGCACCTTTATTTATGCATAAATATAGTTTTATGCATATTTCGCGTCAACTAGGTCCGCGCGTCAACCCGTAAATTCCATTAAAGGGAGATGGCGAATCAAGTTCGCCATGACGTCACTAATTGGCAACCATTACTTCGTAAACAATATTCCCTTAATTCGTAGCGTCTTGCTGCTCTTCGACTCTTCTTCCGCGTGCAGGTAGCTTATTGCGATTGCAGCCCCGTCGGTCTTGATTTGCCTTGTGGAGTCCTGCTTGAGCGCTTGCCTGTCGACGGTAAAGCTGTAGACGGTCTTGGTTGCGCTTTCGCCTGCCGGGCCTGCGGTGCTGTCGGGGCATGCGTCACTCTCGTCGCTGTTGCAACTGCAGCCGCTGTCTTCTTTCAGCGAGATGCGGAAGGTGAGCGTGTCGCCCGCGAATTCGAATTCGTCATTGTCGAAGTAATGGTCTATGGCGACGGCGCCCTTCGTGCCGCGGGGTACCTGGAGCACCGCCTTCTCGGGGTACTCTATGCTGACCTCGAACTGGTCGAACGGTTCTTCGCCGGTGCTGTCCGAACCATCCTCACAACATTCGTCTTCGGCGAGGTCTTTGGTGAATGCGAAGTCGTATCCTGTGATGGGGAGGTATTCGGTGAATTCCGGGTTGTGTGCTTCGGCAAGCTCGAGCATTCGCGAGGCAACGAGCTTTGATTTTTTGTCGTCTTTTTTCCGCAGGTCGATAACGAATTTCCTAGCGTCTTCCTTGCTGAGCGGGAACTCCGTGTAGCCCGCTTCGGCAAGGGCTTCCCTGATGCTCCCCATCCAGACGCGCTGCGAAATGCTGTATGCACTCAGCGGAGTGTCGGTGATGACGAAGAATATCGCGCAGAATATGACGGCGATGTAGCGCGACTTGCACTTGATCTTGTCGAGAAGGAAGATCGCGATGATGATGTAGAAGAAGATGTTGATGGTCGCGGCGTAGATGCGTTCTGCCGAGATGCCGTAGTCGCTGATTCTGCGGATAAGGCCGACGGACATCATGGCCACGAGCGGGATGCACGCTGCGGGGAAAACCTTGAGGAGTTTTTTCTCGAACGTGTTGCCGGGAGCAAGGCGCGCGGGGTACAGGACGGTGACGAGCGCGAGCATGTAGACCATGAATCCCGAAACGAAATACGATACCATTCCCTGCGGCATGTCCCACAGCAAGATGAACTTGACGATGTAGGCGTAAAAGAGGAGTATGGCGAGCGAAAGTACCGGCACGAAGAGGAACCGGATAGTGCTCGTGGCGAACTTGTTCAGCGCGGGTGTTTCGCTGTGGCATTCCTCGATGGAAGGGATGCCGCTGAAGTAGAGTATGGGGAAGACGGTGCTTGCGCAGAAGTAGAAAATGTAGAAATACACCTTCTCGTCGAAGTCATGTTCGAAAAGTGTGCCAAAACAGAAGACGAGCGCTTCTACGGATGCGAGCAGGAGTGCTGTGACGAGCGCGGCGACAACTAGCGCCTTGAGGTTTTTGAACAGGAAAATCCAGAATGCGTTTTCGTCTTTGTTTTTCCAGAACGGGGCGATAAATATGCTGAGCGTGGCGGTCACGTACACAAGCGCGGTGCTTGCAATAAAATAATATGTCAGCGTAGAGTAATGTGCCAGCATTGAAAACTGCATCGCAACGCTGGAGGTGATACCGAAGGCAAGTATAATCGAAAGCGCGAGCCATGCTGCGCCCGAGATTGCCTGCGGCAGCCTGCTTTCGCTTTTCAGGGATTCCTGCACGAGCGATGTCGTGAGGGAAATGAGCATTGCTGCGACAGGGTAGATGCCGAGCCATGCGAGGAATCTCATTCCGGCGAGTCTTTCAAAGATTTCTGTATGTTCCGTGCTGTAAACAAGCGCGAAGAACGTGAAGAAGGCGAGCGCCGATGCGACGGGGAACCGCCTGAACGCGCTCGAAATCTGGCTCGGGTATTTTTTGAAAGCGTCAAGTACCATATGTTAAATATAATACTGTCGTGACTCTGTCATCCCCGCGAAGGCGGGCGGACAGCACTTAGCACTTTAGTGCTTAGTGCGCGTGGCCACCACGGTGGGGATCTTCCCTTCATATCAGGAATCTTTGCACTACTTCTTTATGCAGCGGACGGGAACGTATTCTCCCTTTTCCCTGTAGTCGACGTTGCTGAAATTGGAGAATAGATCGCCGTTCTCGGTGTATACGCCCTCTTCCAGCCAGAACAGGTTGTATCCGGTTAGCGTCATGTCCCCTCCGTAGGGGTCGATTGCGCCATCCATTCTGAGGGAAAGGCCGTACTCGTCTGTGGCCGCCCTGTCTTTGCCCCGTATAAAGGAGCCGATTACGTAAAACTTGGGCAGGGTAGTGAGTGCGCTATTGTAACCTATGCCGTTGATAGTCCAGTCTTCCTTTTTCGGGAGCCGCCAGCCTTCGGGGCAGACTTTCTTGGATACGTTCACGGTGTAGAATCGACTTGCCCCGTCGCAGTAGCCATTTTCTTCTGCGCTAAATTCCCTGTAACCCAGGTTCTTGGCGCACCGGCTCTGCTTAACGAATAGAGTGTCGGAACTATCGAAGTAATCCATGTCTTGTGCAAGCCAGGTCTGCCCATTGTATTCGGTTGTCTTGTATACATGACCGTCGCGAGGGTCTGTGAAGGTTCCGTAATCAAAATCAGGATTGAAGAAGTATTCCGCCGGCAGGTCCTGCGTGTGCAGAATACTTTTCCAGTATTCGTCGACGCAAATGTATGTCAGGTCGTTGTTGGTTTCGCCGACCCCGATGGTGCGCGTGCCGTTTTCTGTACAAATTATTCCGTTCATCTCCTTGCCCAGCATTTCAAGGGTAATCCAGAAATTGTTTTGGCAAACAAAGTGATCCTTGCCGATGGTGATGAGCGTGTCTGCTATGTCCGCATTGCAGAAGGGCATGCCGGAACACTTGCGCCAAATGTTGCGTATGATGGAGAGAGAATTTGGAACCTCCTCTCCGTAAACGCAACCCAGCGGTAAGAACACGAAGGGGAGTTTGTTCAGTTCTGCATAGGGCAATTCGTTGATGCAGTAGTTTTCCGGTTCAAGGGTGCCGTCGGCAAAGTCATTGACCAGTGCGGGTGACATCTCGTTGATCGAATCGTTTTCCCGGTTCTTGTACAGGTAGAACAGGGTGTATTCCAGTTGCTCGTCGGTAATCCGCGGGTTTACCTGGAATAGCGTGTCGATGCCAAGTTCCCGGTAGAGTTCCCCGGTTGCGGAATCCTTGGCCGCATCGTGACCGAGCCCTTGCCCTTCGAGGGTCGCGACGCGCTGCTGTATGAATGCGTCTACCACGCCGTAGACTGCCTTGCGGGCCGGCGCGGGTGCAGCGCATTGCCTGTTCGGCGGGAATACGATGCCGCCGGCACCGCCGCCACCGTCAGTACCGTTGCTGGATGAAGTCGGGTCTAGGTTTGTGCCCGAACTGGATGAAAGTTCTTCCTTGCTGCTGGATGACGTTTCGGTGGAACTTGAGGATCCCGGCTTGGCCGGCTCGGACAGGGGCGTATCTTCGCTCGAGGAACTTTCGCCCTGCGCGATGACCGTGTTATCGTCTTCGGTGGTGCCCGTCACCTTCTCCGAGCAGGAGCAGGCGAAAAACGCAATGAAGCATGCGGGTAGAATTAGCTTAATCTTGCTCATTGCTTGTCTCCTTTGTTTTTATCCCCGGGTGCTTACTTTATCCGTAAGCGGGAAAAGTTGCAGGTTCACGCGATACACCTGGTTGATGTTCTCGCATTCGCGCGCGATGTCGATAATTTTTTTGCGGCAGTCGTCTATCGTTTCTACGATTCGGGCGTAGGCGGCCTCGTCGATTCCCATGGTGACGCCCGTAATGTTGCGCTCCTCGTGGCTATCCGTGTCGAGGGATTGCATGGCGAGGCCCGCCATTTCGCGGTTCATGGACCGGATGGCGAGCGGGATGGCTTCTTTCGAGCCCTTCACGGATTTTTCCGTCTGCTCGTAGGTTCCTTTGCCCGTCTTTACGAGAAACCCCGCCTTCACCAGGAACTGGAGCGCATCCTGCACGTCGAGTGCCGATGTCTTGTTCCTGATGCTCGCTGCGATTTCGCCTGGTGCCGCTCCTGGCATTATCGGGGCGAGTTCGCGCACGATGGGGCAGGCGGGCGTTTCGTAGTAGTGGAAGGCTTCGGCGTCGACGGTGCGAATCTTGTTGAGCCTTGCCTCCTGTTCGAGTTCGCGAAGTGCCGCCTCCTTCTCCGCGGCACTTTTCGCATTTCCGAATTTTACGAGCAGCCCGAAATAGGTGTAGTCGAACCCCTCTAACCCCATGGCTCGCGCAACTTTCGCTATTCCGGGCTTACTCAGGCGCGTTCCCCCGTCGCAAACCAGCTTGAGGTATGTCGGCGAGACAAAACCGGCGAGGCTTGCGAATTCGCGCCATGTGAAATATGAAACCCTCTTGCGCTCCTCGTAGAAGTCGCGCATGTAGGTACGGTAGTCACTGTACTCGGTTATGGGTTCCATGTGAATAAAAATAATACAAAATAGGCGAAAAAGCAACAAAAATCGCAATTTTTATAAAAATAATTTGTGTTTTTAAAAATATGATACAAGATGCAGCGTATATGATACGCGGGTGTATTATATGCGAGGCGCTGGTGCGCGTTGCGGGGTCGCGCTCGGGTCGCGTTGCGGGACACGATTAAAAAAAATGTATCTTTACCGTATGGCGATGGCAACAGAAGTTTTCACGCCCGCAGTCTACCGAGCAATGGCCGCGAAGGGCTACACGCAAGAGGAACTTTGCGTGCGTCTCGGGATGTCGCGCCGCTCGATTATAGACAACTTCACAATGGCGAAGGCGGTTGCCATCGAATTTTTGCTCGACACTCCCGCGAAGGACTTGTGGAATTTCCGGAAGGGCGAACTGCGTGCATTGCAGGCGGGCCGCAGGGAATTCAACCGCATGCTGTGTTCGCGCGAGGTTATCGCATGGGCGCGCCGCTTTCCGGTGCGTGAACTGGAATCGCGCGGGCTTATTGCGAGCGCCGGCCACATCGCGGTCACTGCGTGCAATTCGCATGCGCAGCGTTACGAATCGGGGCTCGTTCCCCGCGAGGTAATGAAGTTCATGGGTGTTGCGAGTATTGCTGGCTGGCAGAAGGCCTACGCGATTGCGCAAGATACGCTCAACCCGCACGCCTATTCCGCATGGCTGCGCGTCGGGGAACTCCAGGTGAGCCGCCCTCCCGCAGATTTCGAGCTGGACTGTGACGCCATCCGCAAGAACCTCGCCTTCCTGCGGAGCAACGCGGTCACCTTCAGGCAGGGCCTGCGGGCTGTCTTGCTCGGCATGTTACGGGAATGCGACGTGACTGTGCTGGTGGTACCTGCGTTCCTTGCGGCTCCGGCCCCGCGGGCGGCGTGCTTCTGGAGGGGTGCTGCGCCCGTGCTGATGCTTACCGGTAACAGCATGGAGGACTCTACGTTCATGGAGTCGTTATACCTCGCGATGGCGCATATCCTCACGCCCGGGCGCAAGCATTCGTGCATCGTGTGTGCGGACAAAGTTATATCGGGCAACCCGCTCGCCGATGATGCCGCATTGCGACTTGCCGAAAGCCTGCTGCTTACCGAAGCAGAAGAATGCGAGATAATTTGCTGTGGGCGTTTCGAGGAGAAGCGTTGCATCGAGTACTTCTCGGGCGTATTTCACGTGCGCCCGAGTATCATCGTCTCGCGCCTGCAGAGTCAGCGGAAAATCCCCGCGATAAGCCCGCTGAACGCCCTCAAGGTCGCCGTTTAAATCCCGCCAAGTCGCCGGCGCCAAACAGCGCCCGCCCTAGTCGTTAACTAATTTCACGAATTCGCGGCACATCGCCTCGGGGTCGCTCTTCCCGAAAATCGCGGAGCCCACCACGAACACGTTCGCGCCCGCTTCCTTGCAGGCGAGGATGTTGTCGAGCTTCACGCCGCCGTCAATCTGGATGTCGAGTTCCGGCTTCATCTGGCGCAGTTC
>JAFXRC010000001.1 GCA_017526585.1 Fibrobacter sp.
GCCCGGGATAGTCGGGATGAGCATGGCGAGGTTCGTCTTACCGCAAGCAGACGGGAATGCGCCAGTCACGTACTTGACTTCGCCCTTCGGGTTGGTGAGCTTGAGGATGAGCATGTGTTCAGCAAGCCAGCCTTCGTCGCGAGCGAGAACGGTAGCGATACGGAGAGCGAAGCACTTCTTACCGAGAAGAGCGTTTCCACCGTAGCCCGAACCGTAGGACCAAATGAGGCGTTCTTCCGGGAACTGCGTGATGTACTTGTATTCAACGTCAGCGCAGGGCCAGATGCCGTTGTCGCTTTCGCATTCGCGGAGCGGCTTACCAACGGAGTGGAGGCACGGAACGAATTCAGCGTTCACGTCTGCATTGAAGATGTCGAGAACCTTCTTACCGGCGCGAGTCATGATGTCCATGTTGAGAACAACGTATTCGGAGTCCGTGACTTCGATACCGTTCTTGGAAATCGGGGAGCCGAGCGGGCCCATGCAGAACGGGATCACGTACATGGTACGGCCGTGCATACAACCCTTATAGAGCTTACGCATCGTCTGCTTGAGTTCAGACGGGTCGATCCAGTGGTTGGTCGGACCTGCATCTTCTTCCTTCACAGAGGAAATGAAGGTACGGGATTCGACGCGGGCCACGTCAGACGGGAGAGAACGGAACAGGTAGCAGTTTTCCTTCTTGGCGAGCTTCGTGGCGAGGCCAGCCTTGACGCACTTCTGCATAAGGGCATCGTATTCTTCCTTGGAGCCGTCAACGACAACGACGTTGTCCGGTTCGCACATGGCAATCATTTCATTCACCCAAGTACTGATCTTCGGGTGCTTGATATCGTTAAGGGTAAGACTCATTATGAGCTCCTGTTTGGTTTAACGTTAAGTTTCGATAATTTCGAACGCGGTAAAATTTACAAAAAATAAAAACTGAATTGCAGGGTATTTTCTAAAAATTTGAGCTAAATCACCCCATCCATCCGCCACACGCAGTCCGTTCTATACGAACAAACGCATAAAAAATCGAATTTTTTTTCATTTTTTTGTAAAAAACTTTTCATTTTTGCCGAAAAATACATAAATTAGGCTTGTATACACGAAAGGGGCGTCCTACCCCGAATTTGAGGTTATATAAATATGAGTTGGTCCTATTCTAGAGAACACCAGAAAAATATCCTTTGTATGATCATGGCTGGTGGTCAGGGAAGCCGTCTGCAACCCCTCACCCGCGATCGCGCGAAGCCTGCTGTGCATTTTGGCGGAACTTACCGCATCATTGACTTTGTTCTGAACAATTTCATCAATTCCGGCATCTTCAAGATCAAGGTTTTGACGCAGTTCAAGAGCGATTCGTTGAATAAGCACATCTCCGCTGCATGGAACTTGAACGCAAGCCTTGACCAGTACGTGGACTTGGTTCCTGCACAGATGCGCACTGGCGACGACTGGTATAAGGGTACCGCCGACGCCATCTTCCAGAACATCAACCTGATTACGGACGAACGCCCGGATCTCGTTGCGATTTTCGGTGGCGACCACATCTACAAGATGGACATCAACCAGATGATTGATTTCCACCTTTCCCGTGCCGCCTTGCTTACCATTGCCGCTATTCCGGTGCCGGTTTCCGAAGCCTCTGAATTCGGTATTATCGAAGTCGACGCCGACAACCGCATGATCGGTTTCGAGGAAAAGCCCAAGAACCCGAAAGAAATGCCTGGCAACCCCGGCTACTGTTTGGCCAGTATGGGCAACTACATCTTTAC
Source organism: Fibrobacter sp. (assembly GCA_017526585.1). GTDB lineage: Bacteria > Fibrobacterota > Fibrobacteria > Fibrobacterales > Fibrobacteraceae > Fibrobacter. Next base: position 1,761 of record JAFXRC010000001.1, read on the forward strand.
GAGCAAGTTCCTGGTGCGCGAACTTTTGAAGGGTGCTGAAAATGGCGCTACCGACTTCGGCAAGCATATCATTCCTAGCCTCTACAGGGATTACCCCGTTTACGTGTACGACTTCAACACCAACATCGTGCGCGGCGAACAGGCTAGCACCAAGGGTTACTGGCGCGACGTGGGAACGCTCGACGCCTTCTTCGAAGCGAACATGGACCTTTGCTCCGAAAATCCGCCGTTCGATCTTTACAACAACTACTGGCCCATCCGCACCTTCAACTGGAACCAGCCCCCTGCAAGGTTCTTTGCGGGCGATGCCGATTCCCACCAGGGCGCAGCGATTGACTCCATCGTGTCTTCGGGCTGCATCATTGGCGGCGGTACCGTCGTGAAGAGCATCCTCTCCCCCGGCGTATCTATCCAGAAGGACGCCTTGGTCGAAGAATCGATCCTTTTCCCGAACGTGACGATTGGACCGGGTGCCAAGGTGCGCCGCGCCATTATCGAGAAGGGTCTGCATATTCCGGCAGGCTTCCAAATCGGCTACGATCTGGAACGCGACAAGAAGCTGTTCCACGTAACCGAGTCCGGCATTGTGGTTCTTGCTAAGGATACAATCATAAAAGCCTAGCAAGGCGAGTGCCGCAGAAAAATGCTTGCATTTTTCTATGGCCGAGCCGAAAGGCTTGCGCTCGAAGAGCGCAACGCATAGCAAGGCGAGTGCAGTGTCAGACCGCTGCGGGCTGACATTGCCGAGCCGCTAAGGCTTGCGCTCGAAGAGCGAAACGCATAGCATAGCAAGGCGAGTGTCGCGCTCCACTAATAACAAGAAAATGCCCCGGTCAAACCGGGGCATTTCTTTTTGAATTGTTTATCGAGACCGATTACTCTTCTTCAGCGTCTTCAAGCTGATCAAGGGATTCTTCCAATTCCTTGGCGAATCCTTCAGGGTCCAGCACCATATCGCACATGATCTTGTTTTGTGCTTCGAGTTCGTCGGCATTTGCAACGGTTTCATCCTTGTAAGTTCCGGAAATCGTATTGTTGCTTGCATCGCACTCTACGCTGAGATTACCTTGATCAGCCTTCTGTTCTGCACATTCTTTGTCAAAGTCTGCCTGGGAGAAATCGCCTTCAAGCTTGGCAACTTCAGTAATGACACCTTCGGCATCAATGGACAGGGTCGTGTTCATGGTAATGCCATCAGCAACGAGCTTGACAAGGACATTGTCGCCATCACGAGTGACTTCGCACTTTTCGACCTTGCCATCACCGGACTTAGCAGAGGAAGAGCTGTCATCGCCGCAGGCCATGAGACCGAAAGCGGCAGTGAGAGAAAGGGCCATAAACAACTTTTTCATATTATACTCCTTTTGGGTTTGTTTTGACGAAAAGGTAATTTTTTTAACAGAAAAATCAACTCATTTTATGAAAAAAAATTGATTTTTTGAACAAAATCGTGATATAAGGCACAATTTCACCCCCAAAATGCGGATTTTGGGCATGTGAAAAAGCCCCGACAGTAGATTGTCAGGGCCTTTTGCTGTAATTTTTAGAGGAATTTAGCTTTTAAAGGTGTTTTTTCTTTAGAAACTCATGTTCAGGGTCCATTCACCGCCTTCGCAAACCATCGGCATACCCATCATTTCCTTGGTGGCGCCTTCTTCAGAGCAGGTATTGTCGGAAACCCATTCGCCATCCTGGCAAACCAAATCCATAGACAAGCCCATGACTTCCATGGTCTTGGTTTGACCTTCTTCTTCAGCGGTGCAAGAGTAATCGGCGGTCCATTCGCCATCTTCGCAAATCATGTCCACGGTCGTGCCACCGACTTCCATCTGCTTCTTGGAACCTTCTTCTTCAGCGGTACAAGAGAACATTTCTTCCATGGCTTCTTCGTCGACAATCCAGTAACCTTCTTCGCAAACGAGAGTCACATTCATGCCACCCACGTTGCCTTCCTTCGTTGCACCAGCCTTATCGCAGGTAGTACCGAGGTCGCCGAGGTCCAGACCCAAGTCTTCAAGATTGAAGTCTTCGTCATCATCGTCTTCATCCGGATTCGTTTTTACGGAAGAATCGTCATCGGAAGGATCTTCGCTACCCTGGTCATCGTCAACCTTGGTCTTGCCACCCTGGTTGTCATCGCCATCGCCAGACTGGTTCTGCTGTTCCGGCAGGTCTTCTTCTTCGTCATCATCGTCGAGGTTGAGCTTGCCGGATTCAATGGCCTTACAGGTGTATTCTGCACCAGTCTTGAGCAGAGCAACCGTTGCACCATGAGCGTTGGCCTTTGCCGTGATCGTTTTGCCATCGCAGTTCACTTCGACATTTTCGTCGTCAGCCTTTTCTTCTGCGCAGGCAGCATCAATTTCACTCTGGGGCGCATTCGTAAAGGTCGTGGTAGAAACAACAAACTTGCCATCGATGGAGGCCGTCGTCGTTATGGTTGCACCATCCTTGGTAATCGTGGTGGTCACAGAACTTGCATCGGAAGTCACCTTACAGGTCGGCGTTGTGCTGTCGCTGTTGTCGGAAGAGGCGCTGCTGGAAGATTCGCAAGCCATCAGGCCGAAAGCTGCGGTCAGAGAAAGGGCAAAACCCAACTTTTTCATGTTCATAAAGAACTCCTTTTGATTTGATTACATAAAAGATATCTTTTTGTAACAAATTTTTCAATACATTTATCAAAAAAAGTTGTATCAATCGACAACATCGTGACGCTAAGCACAAAAAGCCTAGAAATTGCTAAATTTGGGTATATGAGTGAAGAAATGTGTGCGAATCTTTCGCAAAAGCTGCAAGAAATAGCAAAGTCTCCCAAGTACAGGGGAGCGATTTTCCAGATTGAAGCCGACGAGAAGGGACTTGCGCTCGTGGATGTAAAGGAAGCGAGCCTGAAAGTCTACCTGATGATCGACCCAGACTGCGACAAGATCCTGGAAACAAGATTCTTCACCTACGGCGGCCCCGTATTTACGGCCCTTGCCGACACGTTCTGCAAGAAGATCCAGATGGTTACCATCGATGAGGCATGCGCAATTACCGCAGAAAGCCTGGAACTTGAGCTCCGCGACTCCCCCGATGTCCGCGCCATTGCCGAAAACGCCCCCGAAATCAAACAAATGAATACGCTGATCAAGCGCATTCTGGAAGCTTACCCCGAAAAGAAGGGTACAGCGATTCTCGTGCGCGAGAAGATGGAACGCATCAAGTACCGCACGCAGACCGCTGAAGGCCGTGCCGAAGCGGACGCTGAATGGAATGCGATGACTAAGGTGCAAAAAATAGAGAAAATTGAAGCCTGGTTGCACCAGACGGTGCGCGGAACCCTGCAGGGGGACGGCGGCGACATCGAGATTCTGGACCTGACCGAGGACAACCGTCTGAAAATCCGTTATCAAGGTGCCTGTGCCGGTTGTGGATCCGCCATGGGCGGAACGCTCTTCTATATCGAAGACGAGCTCAAGAACAATGTGTACTACAACCTGATCGTGGAACCCGAAGACCCACTCGACAACTTTACGCCTAACGAAATGTCCGATGCCGACCGCAATTTGGCCGGACTGGACGACAACAATCCACCGCCGAGCCTTTTCTAAAATTTTATATTAAAGTTTGAATTCATCAAAGGAATCCTTATGTCCGAAGAACTCGTTTTGAAATTCGTTGACCCGAAGCCCATGCGCTACGGTGAAAACTCCCACCAGTCCGCCGTCTTCTACCGCGACCCGACCTGCACCGAAGCAAGCCTCGCCACCGCGAAGCAGCTCTGGGGTAAGGAACTTTCTTACAACAACATCGTGGATGCAGACGCAGCTCTCGAAATGGCCCGCGAATTCGCCGGAGAAAACGCCGTCGTCATCGTGAAGCACATGAACCCCTGCGGACTTGCTACCGGCAAGACCCTCGACAAGGCTTTCGAAGCCGCCTGGGCAGGTGACCCGGTGTCGGCTTTCGGTTCCGTGATCGCCGTGACTAAGAAGGTTGACCTGAAGACCGCCATGCTCCTCAAGGGCCGTTTCGTAGAAATCCTGCTCGCTCCGGCTTTCGATAAGGACGCTCTCGAATTCCTCAAGAACAAGTCCAAGGACATCCGCCTCCTGGAAGTGGGCGAAATCAAGAAGGCCACCAAGATGAAGGTCTACAAGCACGTGATTGGCGGCATGCTTGTCCAGGACCGCGACGTGGACGTCTATGAGAAGTTCGAATGCGTTACCAAGAAGAAGTTCCCCAAGAACAAGGAAGCCCTCGCCCGCTTCACCTGGATCGTTACCAAGCACACCAAGTCTAACGCCATCGTAATGGGTTACGAATACGCCCGCGGCTACTTCCAGGTTCTCGGCCTCGGCCCCGGCCAGCCGAACCGCATCGACTCTAACCTCCGCCTCTGCCAGCCCCGCGTGCGCGACAACGTCGCCCGCATGAAGGCCGCCCAGAAGTTCTTCAACGAAAAAGGCAAGTGCATCGACAAGGCCGGTCTCAAGGCTCTGGAAAAGAAGGTGTTCGGCGAAGTCGTCATGGGTTCCGACGCTTTCTTCCCGTTCCCGGACAACGTAGAAGCCGCAGCCAAGGCCGGCGTGAAGTACATTGTGCAGCCGGGTGGCTCCAAGAAGGACGACCTCTCCATCGACGCATGCAACAAGCTTGACGTGGCCATGGTGTTCACCGGCATGAGGCACTTCCGCCACTAAGGGTTGCCTATGATGCCCACGTCGCAAAAAGAAATCAACCAGAGAGAAAAGGACCTCTACTACACGGTCCTTGGCTTTCTGAAGAGGATTCGCAAGGCTGGCAAGACGACTGCGAAGGAGTGGAACGAGTACCGTTCCGCTATCAAGAGTGTTGCCTTGACTGCCGACATGGGCAAGGCCGCTGATTTGTGGACGATGGACAACCTAGACCAGTTCAGCCCCGATAAGACGCAGCTTCCTCCGCTGAACGACATGGAATATGTGGCACGCGTGTCGCCCGAATTCCTTTCGCAGCTGATGGAAGCGCTCTATTACGGCATGCTGAACTTGACACAGGCGAATATGATCTCGGATGAGATCCAGGATGCTGACCCTGAATTTGTGACTTCGGCATCGCTCGAAGAACTCCTTGTGAAGCTTTGGATTGGAAACGCCAAAACTTACCGCAAGACCATAATGAACTAATGAATGAACGCGTACGTGTAATCGGTGGTGGACTCGCCGGATGCGAAGCGGCTTTGCAACTTGCTAGCCGCGGTTTTAAGGTAGACTTGTACGAGATGCGCCCGGTGCGGCAGACGCCTGCCCACAAGGACGGCCACTTGGCTCAATTAGTTTGTTCCAACAGCTTTAAGGCTTTGGGCATTACAAGCGCACATGGTCTCTTGAAGCAGGAACTCACGATGCTCGGAAGCTTTCTGCTGGATTCCGCCCGCGAAGCAGCCGTGCCGGCAGGCGACTCCCTGACGGTGAACCGCGACATTTTCAGCGAATCCGTCGAAAAGAAAATTGCGGAGTCCCCGAACATTACGCTTCATCGCGAAGAAGTTACAAGCCTCGAAGGCGACTGCCCCACTCTTGTGGCTGCAGGTCCCCTGGCAAGTGATGCGCTCGCTGACGATATCTTCAAGCGCCTCGGCAGCAACCGTCTGCACTTCTTTGATGCGATTGCTCCGGTTGTCGAAACCGATAGCATCGACTTTGACCACGCCTTTTACCGCAACCGCTGGGAAAAGGGCGAAACGGCGGACTTTATCAACTGCCCGCTGGACAAGGAAACTTACACGGAATTTGTGCGCAAGCTCTGCGAAGCCGAAAGCACCGAGCCGCGCCCGTTCGAAAAGAACGAACTGTTCGAGGGGTGCCTCCCCGTCGAAGAAATGGCCCGCCGCGGTTACGAGACGCTCCGTCATGGTCCGATGCGCCCGATTGGGCTTGGTCTCGGCAACAACGGAAAATTATGGTACGCGGTGATCCAGCTCCGCGCCGAAAACAAGCAAAAGACTTTGTTCAATATGGTGGGTTTCCAGACGCGCCTCAAATGGGGTACGCAAAAGGAAATTTTTACGATGGTACCTGCCTTGCGCAATGCAAAATTTGCGCGCCTCGGCTGCATGCACCGTAACACCTTCATCGAATCGCCCAAGTTCCTGGACAAGACCCTCCGCTTGCGCCCGGATCTTGAATGCGCTAAGAACATTCCGCCGACATGGTTTGCGGGTCAGATTACGGGTTCCGAAGGATACACTGAAGCGGTCGCCACCGGCTGGTACGTCGCCTGGAACATGGCTCAGACGATTTTGCACGGGCATGCCGACCCGCTCCCCGACGAAAGCTGCATCGGCTCGCTCATGAACCGCCTCGTGGAAGAAAACGAAGACTTCCAGCCGATGAATTTCAACTTCGGGCTGCTCCCCCACCACGAAGGATTAAAGAAGAAGAATAAAAAAGAGATTCTTGCGGCTCGCGCCGAAGAAGCCGTGCGGAAGTGGATTGCTGATAGGAAATTGGTGTAACCAAATTGCAAAAGGACCCCATAAAGGGGTCCTTTTTTTATCGGGGTAGCCAGATTGCTGCGCCGGCTTCGGTTTCGCTTCGCTCACTACCCGGCTTGCCCTTCGGGCTTCACCTTCGGTGAAGCTGATCTGGTTACCTATGATACAAGAAAAGCCCCCTAAAGGGGGCTATTCTTGTATCGGGGTAACCAGATTCGAACTGATGACATTCTGCTCCCAAAGCAGACGCTCTACCAGGCTGAGCTACACCCCGAGTGTGTGCAAATATAATAAAATAACATTCATTTGAGGAGCATTTTTCAAAAGAAAAACCGATTCTAGAAAATCTAGAACCGGTTTCCTGAGCTACGAAGGGCTCGAACCTTCGACCCACGCCTTAAAAGGGCGTTGCTCTACCAACTGAGCTAGTAGCCCGAACGCACCCAAATATATTAAACATTTGCGTGTTTGTAAAGGCGAAAGCCCCTTATATTCAAAAAAATGTGGCTTTTTTCGCCCAAATTCCCCTTGTCCCGTACGCATTATTTGTAAATTTCAACTATGATTTTGAAACGCTTCTTCACCGCAGCGGCGGCTCTGTTTGCGATTCCCGCATTCTGCCACGCCTACTTTACTCAGGGCGACGCTGGGCAAGAAGTTTTCTCGTTCATCAACACATTTGACAGCCCCCGAAACGCCGCCCTCGAAAAATCTGCGGGTGCTGGAGTTTCGACGGATCCGACCATTACCCAGCTGAACCCGGCTGCGGTGACCATGCCCGAAGGCAAGCGTCATGTTGCTGCCGCCCACTGGCAGACCGGAGACATGGCCGACAATGTCGGCAGCCTCTTCTACACAGCACAGCTGGGCACGTTCATCTTCCAGACCTCGTACAACTGGCAATCTTACGGAAGCATCGACGGCTACGATGAATGGGGCGAAGCTACGGGCGAAGTCTACGAACCCTTTAGCCAGCTTGCAACCGCCACGGTGACATACCCGTTCAAGCACTTTCGGTTCGGAACGACTCTCAAGTTCGCATCGGATAAATTGACCGACGACTCTGGAGACCGCACCGCCCTCGCTGCTGCATTCGACTGGGGCATTGCGTGGCAGTCCGAAAGCAATCGATTCGGTTTCGCCTTGATGGGGCGCGATTTCGGTTGTCTTCTGCGCGATTACACCGATGACGGTGACGACAATTATTTCCCGATGTCGCAAACCTTTGCAATCGCCGGATTTTTCAGACCCAGCGTACTCCCTCGCTTAACGGTCTTTGCCAACAGCGACTTTCCCCGGTATCAGGAAGCCTTCTTGAGCTTGGGTGGCGAATACGCCATCGGTTCGAGCCTGTTTGCACGCATCGGTTTCCAGCGCACATGGCTAGACATCACGCGCGATGTGAAGGAACTTCTTGCGTCGAAAGACAGACCCGACGAAACAAATAACGCCCACATGTTGAGTGCGGGTCTTGGCTACGCCATAGATTTGTTCGCGCTCGATTACAGCTTCTCTTACCTAGCCGAAGGGATGGGCCACGAGCACCGACTGGGCTTGCGCATCAACTTCTAGTGGCGGCATCCCGATGCGGCAGTTTGACGTTTTCGTTTTCGAAGAAGAACATCCAAACTTCAATCAATGGAAACCCGTTTTTGAAGACGACGCACTCGGCTGGCAGCATAGCAGTGACTGGAATGCTCCGTTGCAAGGAATCGATGCGGAATGGGTCATTTTTACGCACCCCTCCGTCACTATTGACCGAGATTTCCTGAACAACCTCGCCGAAGTCATCGAAGGGTTTCCGATGGTGGACGCCTTTGCGCCCAGGGTAAAATTTGACGGGCACTTTTACGGCGGACATTTGCTTAACGGAGCAAAAGGCTTCGCTTCCATTTCCGAAAATGAAAAGATGCGCTTTGTCGCTGCGCCCCACCCATTAATAGGTGTATTTTCAAGTAGAATCATCCAACGCACGGGGTTATTCGACCTGAGTATCCCGGCTGAATTTCGCTTACTGGACTACACGCTCCGCATGGCCCACGCCGGTGGAAAAATGTTCAGCGTTCCGTATCTAGTGGCGCAAGTAAAGAATTCTTTGGACGATAAGGTGCCGAGCCTTATTAACGGGGATTACCTTCAGGCTGCGGCAAGTATCCACCCCGAATGGCAAATCATCTACAAGAATCTGAATGTAGCAAGCCTTCTCGGATTCAGCCTTCGACATCCAGGTACGATTCCGCTCTGGTTCAACACGAAGGAACTCAAGTTCAAGCGAGACAAGGCGACCGCTCTGTCGAAACTTTCTGCGGATTATTTGAAAGAAATCAGCCTTTAGAAAAACACCCAGATGGCGATCCAGAAGACCATCAGGCAGAACTCCATTTCCTTTGAAATTCTCGAAAGGAAGGTGCTGCCGAGGGTAATGCCGGCGAGGGCTGCGATGCGGACCCACGCTACATCGATGCCGCGGTAATAGAGCGCGATTCCGCCAAAGAGTTCAACCCAACACCAGAGTCCCTGTGCAAGCACCAGATAGCGCCTGCGGTAAAGCGTTAGCGATGTAGTCGAAAGGCAAAGGCAAAGCATGAGCATGCGCAACGGGTAATGTTCCAGCTGCGGTTCGAGGTATTTCAAGTCGAAGGTTTCGCTGCCAAGGTAGGTGTACAGGCAGGCGAATAACAGGAACCCTGCCAACAGGGCCGCGTTGCGGTAGAAGGACGATTTGGGCTTCCACAGGAGCGATGCCACCCCAAGAGCCACGAGACAGGCGAGTGCATTGACGAGTGGTGTCATGGAGCCTCCCCTGCTGCGGCGGAATCTACCGCACTGGAATCAACTGCGGCAGAATCGCCTGCGGAACTGCTGCTTAAATCGCCTGCCATGTGCCGCATGTAAGCGACAAGTCCGCGAATTTCCGCTTCGGTCAGGCGTCCCCTAAAGGCGCTCATATTGACTCGGCCATCCAAGACAACTTTTTCGAGCGAATCGAGCCCCAGGCTGTCTATGCGCGCTGCATCAAGTTTTTGCGGTACCGGATAATACTCTCGGACAAATTTTTCGTTGAAGCGCCCGTCTACTCCGTGGCATTTAGCGCAGCGGGCATTCCAGAGGAGTTTTATTTCGGCGCTGTCCATGGTGGCGGGTAACGACTCTGCGGATTCGTTTGACATTTCCCTGATGTACTTTTCAATCGGATTTTCAACATTCAAGGGAGACGCTTCGACTGATTCTGCCGAAGCTCTTGAAGCTCCGCCCGCGTAGAAGGTACCCGCGACAGCCGCAAAAACGACAAGAATTGCCGCAAAAATTGTGCTAATGCGACGCGCAAACGTCACATGCGCAGAGTCTGGAGATTGCCTCAAATGATGCAGAATCGCCAAGAGAAGCTCCCCCGCCGCGATTAACGCCGCGATAGGATAAAACAGCGGAACGATATTTGCGAACGCGACTTCGATGTTCTCGTAGGGGCTAGCCGCAAAGGGCAGCTGCGCACTCACCCACAGCGAAAAGACTAGAGCCGCCGCGAACCCGACCAGGAGAGGCAGGTGCAGCACCTTGTATTCATCGGAAGACCACGGCTGTATATAGGACAGGTCAATGCCTCGCTTCTTTTCGCGGGAAAGCGCCTCTGCTTCGCGAGCAGCCTCTTCGACCATCGCCATGTCGCTACCGTCCACTTCGCCAAAGTAGGTTCCTTCGCTTTCCATGGAGAGAGAAAGCTTGCGGCGTGCCCCGAAAAAGAGCAGCATGAAACCGCCCACCGACAAGGCGACGAGTCCCATATCGACCCAGCCGAAGGGAGCCGCGCTGGACGAGCCCTGCGTCGGCGACACGAGAAAATAACGCTCCAGGAAAAGTCCAAGCAAAACCGATAGCGACAGAAATATGCGACCGGTGCGGTGTTCGCGGACGAAAGAAACGATTCTCAGCTGCGGAAGCACTCCCGCAAATATGAACGCCGAGGTACAGAAGGTTCCCTTGGTCAAGAATTCCCATAGCCAGAAGCCAATCATGAACCAGGAACCGACAAGCATGAGCCGTTCCAAGAGGCGCACGCGGTAACCTTCGGTACAGAGCAGCAGGTTTACGAGGGCAAGCCCCGAAAGAATCGCGCCTGCGATAAAGTAAAGCGGAAAGAAGGCTCCACGCCACTGCGGCACGAAGGTAGTCGCAAAATCGAGGCTTACGATGGTATGCACCCAAAGCACCAGCGGGAATAAAAGCCACGCCATGGGCTTCCGGTATTTTTCAAGCAACGGAATTTCGCGCGATTTGAGGTGAATCGCAAAGAAGAATAGAGACAGCAGCGCATATACGGCAATACAGCAGAAATCCCAAACCAGGGGCGAACAAACATTTGCCATGCCTCCGCGCGCGTCGAGGAGGGGGACGACCATGTAAAAGTTTTTGACAACACCCAAGTGCATGAGAGGAAAAATCGCAGCAAACACGAGGCATACAAGCGTCGAGAGTTCTGCAATCAGGGCGGTGCGGCGGTCCAGCTTGATTCCGAGCGCAAGGAAAATGGCCGAGAGGAGCGTTCCGGCATGGGCAAGCCCAATCCAGAAAACGAACAGGCTAATAGGCGTGCCCCAAAAAGTCTGGGAATCCACCATCCAAGCCGAAGGCCCCTGATAAACGGAGTAACCCAGAGCGTAAAGCCCCGGCAAGAATAGCGCAAGACCCGCAAGCATCAGGTAACGAAACATCAACGACTCCCCCGCATAAACACCACGGAAGGATCGAGTGCGGCAAGTTCACGCGGCGCGTACAGGATGCGGTCCTTGGTCTGCTGGACCAGCGGCGACTTTTCGTCGAGCCAGTTTCCAAAAACGATTGCCTTGTGGGGGCATGCTTCGGCGCAGGCGGTCTTGACTCCGCGGCCACGCCATTCGGCATCTTCGGGGGTTGCCGCTACCGAGAGCTTCGTCTTGAAGGCGAGACGGTCGTTCTGCAGGCGGTGCAGGCAAAGGCTGCATTTTTCCATGACGCCCTTGTCGCGGAGAGGCACTTCGCGATTAAACTGTCGGGCTAGTCCGAGTTTCTGGGCATCGTTAAAATTGAACTTTCTCGCCTGAACAGGGCAATTCGCGCCGCAGAAACGGCTACCTGTACAACGCTTGTACATCATGGCGCTCAGGCCATCGGGCGTGTGATTGGCGGCCCCGGTCGGGCAGACGCGTTCGCAGGGGGCATTGCCGCAATGGGCACACATAAAGGGGGCGTTTCCGCGGAGTTCCACCCAGTGCATAAAACGCCCACGGGCAGCATCTTCGTCGGGAACCAACGGCACGTTGTTTTCGAGGTTGCAAGCTAGAATGCACTTGCCGCAACCATCGCAAGCATCCAAGTCAATGGCCATGCCGAATCGGTTAAGGGTCGAGGCTCCCGGAATCTTGAGGGCGCACGGGGTCGGGACTTTCACGAGGTCGAGCGTTTTTTTCGCCTGAGACATGGCGAGGCGGACTTCGTCTTCAAAGCGCTTGAGTTCGGGCACCGAGAGCTGCGACGCGATATCGCCGAGGACCGCCGACTTACGGCATCCATACAGCAGCCCCATGACGGCCACCAGCGAGCAACTCTTGATGAATTCGCGACGATCCATTCCCATAAGATACCTTCACGAATCAGCGGTGGCAAGCGGCGCAGTACGTTGCCGCCGGCTTAAAGCCTTTTTCTTTGAAAGTTTCGCCCCTGTGGCACTTGAGGCAACTTTGCATATTGAATAATTCTGCGCCGTAGCGGTTCTGCATGTAGCCCTTGCCGTGACAATCGGCGCAAGAGACACCCGCAGCGGCATGCACGCCATGGTGAAATACCACATGGTCCGGCAAATGACGCTTGTGCGACCACGGGTGTTCATCGATTTTTGCAAATTCGGAATCCTGTGCTTCAGCATCAGCAGTTTCTGACAGCGGGAGTCTGTGACAGTCCATGCAGTCCGCTTTCGAGGGCATGTAGGCATTCGCTGAGGCGCGTGAGCCTGTATGGCAGGCGGCACAGTCCAAACCGATGGAATCGCCATGCAAGGCGTGGTCAAAAGGAATCGGCCCCGGAGCGAGTTCTGGAACGCGCGGCTCCCCCATCAGGAAATCCGCCAAGAAAAAAGAGAATACAACGGCAAAACAAAGGGCAAGCCACTTCATTTCGGTCTCCCCGGATCATCGGGATTCTTGAGGATGTACAAGAGCCATGCCGTCATCATTTTCGCCTGCTCTTCGGTAAGCGGAGTGATTTCCATAGCAGGCCATTCATCGGGGTGCTGCGGAGTCGGGTGCATCAGGTAACGCACCAAGCCTTCCGGATTTTCGGCGTAATTCGCCACATTGTCGCGCATCGAGGGGGCCGCAAACTTGCGTGCCCAGCGGTGGCAGCCACGGCATTCGTTTTCAAAATATTCGTGAGCTTGAGTCTTGAGTTCGGGCGTAACCGGCGGAAGCACAAAAGCCTCTACCGCAAATAAAACGCAGACCGCCACAAAAACAATGACTGCTACCCGCAGTTTCAAAACACCATCCTTTATTCTTTCCAAAAAACAATATAATTTTTTATCTTTACATTAGGAGACACAAATGAAAAAAATCATATTTTGCTTAATGTTTTTGGCGGGTTTTGCAGCATCAAACACCTGTACAGATTTAGTCGTCAACAATAACGAATCTTTCTTTACATTTGCAAATGTTCACCGCGATTCCTCCTATTCTTTTGTAGACAGCGCAGCCGGGTCTTATAAGTACTTTTGGAGCAACGGGAAACTAGATAGCATACGTACCGACCGTATGATAGAGGGGCTGTCTCCTTCTGTCGAGTACATCTATTGGGATGTAGACCAAGCTGCCTTGACAGGAAAAAATTACGAAGCCATCATCACGCAGAGTAAATCCGGCGACACCGTTATATACACTCAAAAGAATTTCTATGTGGGTGAACTGGAAGATTCTATCACGTACAAAAAAATCGACGGTCACATTTACTCGTTGAGCTTTGCCCCCGGAGGTCCGGATTGGGATGAACTCTGGGATTTCAGCGACTTTTACCTTTCCAACGACACCGTATTCTATAAAAAGACCTATGACTACTATACGGATAATTCCAGGTACTACACAAAGTTTATTGTAGGTGACCCCGAAAACGATTTGAGATGCTTTGAATACGAGATGAACGAAAACGAGGCTACGATTCGCGATACAATAGAACTCAACTACACCGAAAAAGGGTTCATGTTCAGATACCATCGAAGCACGGAGGATTACTACAACTTTCGCGAATACTTCTTTGTGTATGATGAAGAAGAAACTACGGCAATACGCAAGCAACGCCCAACGGTAAAAATTTCGCCGAAGGCCAGGTATTTCGATTTGCTCGGACGATATAAATTCACTAAATAACCTTTTTACTCTTAAACTCAAATGAAACGAATTCTATTTAGCCTAATGATTTTGGCAATTTATGCTAGCGCGAATACTTGCACCGAAGCATGGTTTGAAATTAACGCTTATAACTATATATACACTAAAGACCATGCACACTTAGATTCCGCTTATTACAATGATGAATCAACAGAGAAATATATTTATAACAAAGAACATCTTGATTATCTCATTACAAAAGAAGGTGGAGAAATTCATACTATAAATTTTTATTGGAATTCCGATGAAAGTGTATTATCGAAAAAAGGTACTGAATATTTCGGAATAATAAAGTATTCAGAAGACACTCTATTCATTACCCTCACGAATTATCATGATGGAGTGGTCCACGAACAGCAGACCGCAAAAATCACAAATAAAACATTAGACGCTCAATATCCTGATGGACCAAACGGCGAGATTGCTTTCGAGAAGATTTATTTTCAAAATGATTCGCTCGTCAAGTCCATTACTTACAACTATGGAACAGATTCCGCTGAAGTACATAAAACAATCATTGTCAGCGATGAACAAGATGACTTTAAATGTAAAGAATATGGAGAAAAAGAAATCAAAAATTTTAGTTTGGAATATGTCAAAAATGACAACGGTTATGCCATTAAGAGACACAACGAAAAATATTCCCGCGAATATTTCATGATTTACCCCACCGGCACTACTGCCATCCGCAAGCAGCGTCCGGCGGTAAAGATTTCGCCGAAGGCCAGGTTCTTTGATTTGCTGGGTAGGTATAAGTATTCTAAATAAATTGCCGCGCTCCGCTATAAAGAAAAATGAGCATTATTGAAATCATCATTATCGCGGTAGTAGAGGCGATGGACTGCTTTGCCGTCGCAATCGCCACGGGACTTTCTAAAAAAGGAATCAAGTACAGCCGCGCCATGCTCCAGGCGGTTAGCTTCGGAGTATTCCAGGGCGGCATGACGCTGCTCGGGTACTTTCTCGGGAGTTTCGCCGAGCGCTGGTTCAATTCCGTGGGCACGCCCATCGCCTGCACCATCCTCTGCATTCTGGGCGGGCGCATGATCTGGGGCGCTGTCCGTGGCGACTCTGGCGAACAGGAAGGCGAACAGATTGCCGCGAAGAACTTGACAATCGCAAACATTCTGTTGCTTTCGGTCGCTACAAGTATTGACGCATTCGCTGTCGGCATTTCGTTTGCATTCCTAAACGCGAACATGGTTCTTGCCACCAGTGCCATTGCACTGGCAAGCTTTATCATGGGCATCCTCGGGTACGAAATCGGTCGTCACGCAGCCAAGCGTTTTAAGACAAAAATCCCTGAAATCGTTGCAGGGATTATTTTGATTGGTATCGGCGTGAAGATGCTGTTCTAAATCACCCTAAAATCATTATTCAAAAACTTTCTTTTTGCGCTGGTCACGACCGATAAACACGAGGCTCACGACCACACCGGCGAGAAGCACGAGTGAAGTCACGATTAATGCGACGGAATGCCCGCAGGTCACCTGGAAGAATAGCACCGAGAGACTCCAGCCAATAACCGTCTGGAATACCATCATGAGCGTTCCGTAAAAACGTCCGAGTTCGCGGAAGGCGGTTCCCATGGCGGCAAGGCACGGCACATAGAGCAAGATGAACAGCAGGTAGGCCAGCACTTGGAAACGCCCGAGGTTGAAATGCGCCTGCATCGTCTTGTACGCGCCTTCGTTTCCGGCACTTTCGGATTCATCAATCGCATCTTTGACGCCCAGCGGATTCGCAATCGAGGTAAAGACTTCCACCAGGTTTACCGGGACACTCACGAGAGCCTCTTTCACCGTCGATTTGAGGCTAAAGCCTTCGTCCGCGGCAGTTTCTTCCGGGGCCGCGTCGGCAGCAGCAAGCGCGCCAGCCTCCCTCGCCGCGTTAGTGTCGCCCGAACCCTCGATGGCATACAGCGAATTGAGCGTTCCGACAATCGCCTCTTTCGCGAAGAGCCCCGTAAAGAGAGCCACCGAAGCGGGCCAGTTATCGCATTCGACACCGAAGGGTTCAAACACCGGCGTAATCACCGTACCCACAGCACTCAGCACCGACTTTTCATTGTTGTCGTTGCCGAAACTTCCGTCAGTGCCGACAGAGCCCATAAAGCCGAGCACTGTCACCATGATGAGCACGACCTTGCCCGCGCGAAAAACAAATTCCTTGAGGCGGAGCCATGCGTGACGGAAAAGGTTACGCACCTTGGGCAAATGGTAAGGCGGCAGTTCCATGATAAACGTCGATTCCTTGCCCATGAAAACCGTATGGCGCAGGAGCAAGCCGTAGATCAGCGCAATCACGATGCCCGTCAGGTAAATCCCGAACACAAGCGTCCCCGCGCTTTCGCCGAAGAATGCCGCACCGAACAGCGCGTACACCGGAAGGCGTGCGCCGCAACTCATAAACGGCACCAGGAACAAAGTCAAGAATCGTTCGCGCTTGTTTTCGAGCGTACGCGTGCCCATGAGCGCAGGCACCGAACAGCCAAAGCCCACAATCATCGGCACGAAAGCCTTGCCCGGGAGCCCGAGGAACCGCATAAAACGATCCGCCACGAACGCCGCGCGGGACATGTAGCCGGAATCTTCGAGAAATGAAAGGCAAAGGAACATAAAGAAAATGACCGGAATGAACGTCGACACCGTCTGGATACCCGTACCGATGCCGTTCGCCAAGAGCGCCACGACAACGCCCGGAGCCCCAATCTTCGTCAGGAGTTCCGTCATGCCATCCACGAAAATTCCGCCGAACAGAATGTCGAAGAAATCGATAAATGCGCTACCGACCTTCACCGCAAACCAGAACACCAGATACATGGCGATCAGGAAAAGCGGGATTCCCAAGATGCGGTTCAAGAAGAGCTTATCGAGCTTGTCAGTTCGCGTGCGCTTGGTAGTATTGTCGCGGATGACCGCCTTCGCGATGTCGCGGGCATAGGAGTAGCGGGAATCGGCCAGCGCAAATTCCACCTCTTCGCCCAAGTCTTCTTCAATCTTGTCGTGCGGGATTTCGACACCGAGTTCATCGGCAAGTTCCAGCACTCGCCCGCTATGCTCCAGGTACTGCACCGCCGTCCAGCGCGGGCTTGCGCCGAGTTTGTCAGCCACGGGCTTGAGCGGCACCGCAATTTCTTCAATCAGCTTTTCAAGGACTTCGGAATGCTTCACCGCCTTGGGCAGTGGCAATTCACGGCTATTGTGCAGCAGCTTGTGCAAGTCGTTCACGAAGCCTTCGCAGCTCTTGGGCGAAACCGCCGTGAGGCCAATCGCCGTCACGCCGAGGATTTCCTCGAGCTTATGCAGGTCCACATGAATGCCGCGACTCGCCGCGATATCCATCATGTTCACCGCCAAGACCATCGGCACGCCCTTTTCCATCAGCTGGCTCGTGAGGAACAGGTTGCGCTCCAGGTTCGTGGCATCCAGAATGTTCACGACCAAATCCGCTTCGCCCTTGAGCAAGTAATCGAGAGCGGCACGCTCGTCTTCGGAGTTCGCGAACAGCGCGTAAATACCCGGCAAGTCCACCACGCGAATCGTGTGGTTATCGAGTTTGAACTGGCCTTCCTTTTTTTCGACAGTCACGCCCGGCCAGTTGCCCACAATCTGGTTCGAGCCGGTAAGCGAGTTAAAGAGCGCCGTCTTTCCGCAGTTCGGATTGCCCGCAATCGCAATCGTGAAAACTTCTTTCTCGATAGGCATTAGACTCTCCTCAACCTGAGCACGTTGGCTTCTTGTTTGCGGAGCGAAAGCCTGTAAGAAAGCACGCTCACCTCGACCGGGTCGCCAAGCGGTGCCACCTGCAAAACCTGCAGCACCACGCCGCGCACAAGTCCCATCGATAAAAGTTTGGACTTGTACTGAGAATCACCCGTGTTGTATCCAATAATTTCGGCCTTGTCGCCTTTTTTAAGCTCCGAAAACTTCGGTTCGTTATTCATACACCAACGATTTACTTTTTCTTAGATTTAGCGGCGTTCGGCTTTTTCGCCGATTCATTGGGCGTGTTCACAAATTCCTCGATTTTCTCGAGAGTCTCCGCCGAAAGAATGTGTTCCATGCAGCAGGCATCCTTGTCGGCAATCGCCTCGGACACGCCGAGCTTGATCAGGAAACCCTTCAGCAAGATGTGACGGTTCAGAATCTGGGACGCGACGAGCGCACCTTCCGAAGTGAGCTCAATGCCGCTATACGGTTCCTGCGTCACAAGGCCCAGCTTCTTGAGTTCAATCACCGCCTTCGCCACCGACGGCATCTTGACCTTGAGCGCCGCCGCAATGTCGCGGACACGGGCAATCCCGTTCGCAAGGCGCAGCATGTGCACCATTTCCAAGTAGTCTTCAAGGCTCTGACTTAACTTTACTTGTTCCATAGGACGGCTCCGATTAGACGAAAAACACACCTTATATATTAGTCAACGCTAAATTTAGAAAGCCTCGGCTAATTAGTAAAGGCTAAACTATGGAAAGAACGCCAAAAAGCCACCCCGCGGTTAAGCAGAGTGGCCTTATTGTATGGTGATTGGACTAAATGTTAGTCTTCTAGCGGAATGATATAGTAGGCAGTACCGGTGCTCACGTCCATTTCCTTGGAGACTTTGCCGCTTTCGACATCGTAGCGGTAGATAGCGCCGCCCTTCTTGTCGGCATGGCCCAGGAGCACGCTCTTGCCGTCGGCATCCAGGTGAATAGACGGGGCAAACCACGGGATGGTCGGAGAAAGATCCACTTTTTCAACGGTCTTCTTGTAAACATCGACAACCACAAACTGCCATTCGTAATTGTTGAAGTTGCTCGGGTCGGCAAAACTGCCGAAGAATCCCATAAACTTGCCGTTCCCCATGTAGGTGCCGCCCACCATCAGGTTGTTTTCGTTCGTTTTCTTGCCATCGTATTCGGCATCGTGCATGCGGAAAACCCAGTCCTTGTCGAAGTCGGTTTCGCCCTTCTTAATGCGGATCCAGCCTTCCTTGTAACCTTCAACGTAGCAGTAAGAGGCATTGGAATAGAAGTAGATATCGCCCTTTTCGTCGACAAAGGACATGGTGTTGTTCAAAATGAACTTCGCCGCAAAATTCATTCCGCTCGCCCTGCTGCTCGGTTTTGTGGCTTACGGCCTGAGCATATTCACATACATCCGTGCGCAAAAACACCTGGGGGCAGCAAAGACCAGCGCCTTTTACGCATTCGCGCCCTTTATCGGCGTTCTTTTTTCTGTCGTACTCCTGAACGAAAAAATCACGCTACAGAACACCATAGCATTCCTAGTCATGATTATCGGAACGATATTCGTCGTTTACGATACACTTGACCGTTCGCACTTTATGTAAATTATGAAAAAAGGTAAAATAAATATGCAGAAACATAAAATACTATTCGCCTGCGCCATGCTGTTCCTTACCGCTTGTGGCGACGAATCTTCTAGCGCAAGCAACGAAGATACAGAAAAGGTCTTCAATTCGAGCTCTTCAGATTCCGACGATGAAATATCGTCAAGCAGCCTTAAGGAATCATGTCCCAACAAGATTCTCTCGTCTTCTAGCGGAGCTCAAATAGATCCGACGACACTTTTCGAGACACGTGTCCCGCAAAAAGCCGTCCATTTATGTACATCGCAAGACGGTCTTAGCACTGAACATTATTATGATCAACATGACTGGATTTGTTCTTTCCTCAACGCCGACAAAAGCGGCTTTGTCTATGTGCAGGGCTCTCCTACAGATTGCGAAGGTATTTGGTGGCCAAACCCGGTCATTACAGCGGATACTGCTATCTTATACGTCAACAAAAAGTACATCCCTTTAACCGACTTGACATACGAATGGGGCGGGAACCATCATAGTGACCAATTCCGCTTTACATACGACGGAAAGGTCTACGAATATCACCATTCTTCCATTGGAGCTGCATATCGCCCCTGTCAAGAAATGGACTGCATGCGGGTTTATAAGTCGGATGGCGAGACACTTATCGAAGATGGATGTGGCACAGATGAAGAAGACGTCTGCAAGATAAGGACATTGCCCGTCGTTTGCCGCTTTGCCGATGAAAATGGTGAATTTGGTGACTTCACCGACACATTTAAACCATGCGGCGGTGACAACCGAAAATTTTAATTTTTAATGCTCTCCACATAGACCAAATCGATTCGGCCTTCGATAACGCGGTCCATCTTAATTTTCCAGCCGTTAGATTCTAGGAAGGTCTTATATTCTTTTTCGGTCCATTCGTGTGCGAAGCGGACGCCGACAAGGCTCAGGAATTTTTGCCACAGATTCTTCTTGCCGCCTTCGCGGAAAAAGAAGTTCGGAGCAATCAGCAAGCCGCCATCCTTTAAGACTCGACGAATTTCTTCAAGCGCCTTTTCAGGATTCGGAATAATATGGAGCGCATTCGCTATCACGACGACGTCGAAGGAATTGTCCGCAAAGCGTAACGAAGTCGCGTCTGCAACTTCGAAACTCAGGTTGTCAGGATTCTTCGCCTTGAGTGCGGTTTCAATCATCTTCGGCGCAAAATCCGTTGCCACCACGGACTTTGCAGCAGGCGCAATGTGCCGCGCAATCATCCCGGGGCCGGTCGCAAGTTCAAGCACGACTTTCCCCTTGACAACTTCGGCAATCCGCGCATACAGAAAGTCATAGATATTCTTCTGCGTGCGCATCGAAAATTCATAAACCGGTGCGAAGAAATTCCAAATATTCATATTTCAAAGATAATTACAAAAAGGTTCAACAACCATTGATATTACACGTTCAGCATCGCTTCAATCAGTTTTTCCTGATTGCCTTGCAGCAGATACTGTTCCGCGATTTTTCCGTATTCCATACGAATGACGGACTGGCAACAGTTTAGAATGAATTCGGGATCGTGAGTAATCACAAGAAGCGTTTTTCCACTAGTAGCAAGTTTCTGGAGAGTTGCCGAAACCGCAAGCATTTGCCTATAGTCAAGACCGCTGGTAGGTTCATCAAATACGACAATATCGCGGCCGCTAGAAACGCCGCTACCAATAGCAACGCGCTGCTTTTGACCGCCCGAAAGAGCCATCGGATGTTCATGCGCATACTGATCCAAATTCAAACCGGCAAGAATTTCAAGAGCAGCCTTTTCGTTTTGCGGACGCATGCCCAGCAAGACTTCTTCTAGGACGCTTTCAGTAAAAAGCTGATGGTTTACGTCCTGCATGATCAAATACGCCCCATACTTACGCGCCTTGCGTTTTTGTCGCCAAGTTCCGCGGAGCCCACACAGCACCTGGGCCAGCGTCGATTTGCCCGCTCCATTATGGCCGATAATGGCGGTGATTTGATTGCGCGGGAGCGAAAGCACCGGAATGTCTAGAACCGGGAATTTGCGGTTGTAGGCAAAATGGAGGTTGTTGAAGAGCAATGACTCTTTAAGAGTTCGCTTCGCAGGCACCTTCGAACCTTCCGGCCCTTCGGCAAGCTCAGGGACCTTATTTTTAAGTTGTTCCAAATTCATGCAGCGCAGTCCGAGGCTTGCCGCATATTCCGGCCCCTTGGCTTCGAGTTCGGTGGGAGTCCATTCGTCTTGAATTTGTCCGTCTTTTACGTAACAAATTCTGTCGGCAATGTTGCGCAGGTAATGGATGCGATGCTCCACGATAACAACGGTCTTGCCGCGAGATTTCCAGAACTTGATGATTTCAGCGAGGTCCGCGACGGTTTTCAAGTCAAGATTAGCCGAGGGCTCGTCGAGAACGAAAATTTCCGGATCGGTCGCAGAGACCGAGGCGCAGGCGATTTTCTGCTTTTCTCCGCCAGAAAGGTGGAAGATATTTCGGCCCGCCAGATGTTCTATATGGAATTCCTTCACGACGCGATTCACTCGTCCCCTGATTTCCTCCGGATCCATTCCCAAGTTTTCGCAGCCAAAGGCGATTTCACTGTCGGTATCGATGTTGAAAAATTGCGAACGCGGATTTTGGAAAACGGAACCCACATGTCTTGAAATTTCGGCAAGCGTCATGTCGGCGGTATTCTTATCGCCGAGCAATACATCGCCCGCCATCGTTCCCGATTGATAAAGCGGAATAAGCCCGTTGATCAGCTTAGAAATAGTCGTCTTGCCGCAACCCGACTCCCCCACAAGCACAACGCATTCGCCAGACTTAATTTCAAAATTCAAGTTCTTGATGACGGCATCGTCAAGAGATTCTGCGTAGGAGAAGGAAACGTTTTTTAATGTGATAGTCATTTCTAACAAGCAAGGAGATTCCCGCCTTCGCGGGAATGACAATTAAGTGACTGACCGAGAACAGAATAAAACGACAACCGCAATACAATAAACAAACACGGCAACATCTTGAACGTGGAACCCGATTTTGACAACGCAACTACGTCTCGTTTCTGGCGAAAGTCCGCGCGTCGTCGCCGCTACCGAAAGTTCATCCCCGATTTTTGTGAGCGACACCAGTAGCGGAATAAGTCTGTATTCCAAAATGGCAAGCGGGTTCTTTAATGTCCGCAGGCTGAACAGGCGAATACCCCGCATGCGCATTGCATTCCCGATATCGCGGGCTTCATCGAATACGGTCGGGAAAAAGCGAATCATCACCGCCAAGGGAATCGTCACTTTGTTAGGAATATGCATCTTCGACATTCCCGCCATGAACTCGTTCACCTTGGTGGTCGTCATGACATAGTAAAAAATAACGCTTATCGGCATCACATGCGAAACAAGCATCATTGTCGAGACAAACAGCGTGCCCGCGAGCCCGACATCCATTGTTTTTAAATAATCAAAACTGAATGCAGATATTGCGTACAAGAAAGAAAAGAGCAGGGAAAACCGCCATCTTTTTTCAAGCACCAATAAAACCGCCGGCAAAACAACAATCATGGCGCCGTAAATCACTGGCGCGGAAAGAATGATGCTGTTTCCCGCAATCGTTAAGAACAGTTTTGTCCGAGGGTCCAATTTCACCGGGCAAGACCGATCCGTTCAAAATGCTTTTTCATGATGCGGCGGGCCACGAGTCCACCGATAACGGCACCCAAGATGCCGAAGGTGTAAATTCCGACCAGGGGCCAGATGCTGTTAGAAAGTTCCGCCAACTTCGCAACGTAACCTTCGTCGCACATGCCACGGGTATATTCTAGATATTCCTCAGTATAAAGCCAAAGCGGAAGCATCATTGAAGAACTCATTAGGCTCAAGACAATGTTTGCCATGTATAAGCCGGCAAAATTCTTCCCTATGATTTTCAGAATTGTTCCCGACAGTAGCCCAACTGCAAGGCTTATCGCAAACATGATAATGCTCTGACCCATCACTAACATTGCGCCCCCGAAAATGCCGCAAAAAAGCAAGCAGCACAGAATCGGCCTTTCTATTTTCGAATAGAACAGGAATATGGGAACGCTCGTCACAAGTGCGATGCTCGCGGTCGAAAAAACAATAAGGGCGGGAACATAACCGATGCTCGACGACATAAAACCAAGCACGATATAAAGTGCCGAAAATATGCCTACGTTCACCAAGTCGCGAACCAACGTATTTGATGATTTTTTCCCGGTCGATCTTACATTACTCATAAAAGTCTCCAATAGCAAACAAATGCACGCCAAATAGAGTTTTTTGATGCACTTTTTTCTACTCCATTTAGACAGAAAAAGGACCGTGGCAAAACGCCACAGTCCCTTTTTTGCGCATTATGCGAGGTAATTAGAAGCTGTACACCGTTTCAAGACCGAAACGCAGGGCGTCATCGTCTTCGTTATCCTGCACGGCGACATCCACCATGCCGAAGGCAGTGATTTCCAGGTTTTCGACCGGAGTGATGTAGATGCGGCCGCCGACATCGAACGTTGCAGCAGTTTCGTCATCATCATCCAAAGTGTGCGTGTGGTATTCTACAGGAATGCCGACCTTGATGAATTCTGCAAGCTTGAAGGCGGGTTCGGCATACACGAAGAAGTATTCCGGAATTTCGCCGTTGTCAAGGTCGCTTGCATCTTCGGCGGCATCGCCCCTGTCAACAATGGCATAGAAGGCGGTCGTCTTGATATCGAACATACCCACTTCGAAGGTCGGCTCAACCAAGAAGGCGTGAGCGGTAGAAGTCCAATCCTGGCCTTCCACGACATCGCCGTCGTCACCCAGGTAGTCGGCATGGAAACCATACACAGCCCTGAAGCCGAAACCACCGAGAGAGAGGCCCGCTTCGACACCGGCATGGAGTTCGTTATGCTGAGTGGTCTGGAAGCTCTTGTAGTCTACATACGGACGCAAGTGCTGACCGGCATAGTCGAATTCGTAGGCGGCATGCACGTCGTAAACCTTGGCACCTTCTTCGTCGGCCCAGTCGTTATCGCCACGACCGAAGCCAACACCGAGAATGAAGCCAGCCAGGTCAATTTCAAGACCGCGGATATCGTGTTCCTTCATACCGGCTGCGTTATCGGCAGGATCGTCGTAGTCATAGTAGGCAACGAATGCACCTTCCGAGAAGGTCAGATCGCCCAGCTTAACCGCAAAGAAATCAGCCGGCTGGTACTGAACGTAGGCACCATTGTAAATGGCGGCCGGATCAGTCGTTTCGTCGTCGGCTTCGAGACCAACGAATGCAGACCACTTTTCGTTGAACTTGACTTCAAAATTCAGGTCGAAGGTAGAAGCATAGCTGTGGTTCAGGTCATCTTCTGCCCAGACATTGCCTGTGTAAGCATCAAATTCCACTTCGCCATTGTACTTGACTTCCATCTGGGCTTCCGAAGTGCCTTCGTTCATGCTAGCCTTGAGCATGCCGAGAGCGTTACCGGCGGCGTCAGCGACTTCGCCCGGGTTAGTGTTTTCGGCAGGGGCCTTTTCTTCAGCAGGAGCCGGTTCTTCGGCCTTTGCCTGTTCCGCGGCGGGAGCAGCCTGGGCAGACTTGGATTCTTCAACGGCTTTAGCTTCCTGTGCGGGCGCAGGCTGTTCTGCAGGAGCGGCCTGAGCAGGGGCCGGGGCAGCTTGGGCAGGAGCTTCAGCAACGGGGGCTGCAGCGGGGGCTTCGGCGGCAGGAGCAGCTTCCTGAGCGAATGCAGGCATCGCAAACACGGAGGCGGCAGCAAGACCGAACAAGAGATTAGAACGAGATTTCATTGTAAGGTATTCTCCTATGAGATTGTTTTTTGTTATAAATTTTATTTATTAGACTAGTCTAACTTAAATCATTTAATAAAGGGCTGGCAGGTTTTGGGCCCACCAGCCCCGTTCTTGATTCTAAAGGTTAGTCTTCGAAGCGCTTTTCCTTATTCGCCTTCATGCCGAAGAGTTTGAGGAAGATTCCAGTACCCACGAGCACCACGATGGCGGCGACAATCCATGTCACGTTTCCACCAACAGGCACCTGGTAAAGGAGTACCGCCACAGCCCAGGCAAGGAGCGTCTGCACGGTCGCCATCAGGATGGCAAGACCGAGGCCGATTTCACGGGTAACCACGCCCATGGCGGCAAGGCAAGGTACGTAGAGCAGGATGAAGATGAGGAATGCGAACACCTGCCAGTTAAAGCCATCCACCGGGTTACCGTTCTTGTCCGGATTGTGGAAGTAAGAGCGGAGGTTGGCGTAGATGTCGGCGGTTTCAGAAAGGTCGCCTTCTTCGAGAGCGCCCATTTCGTCTTCGGAGAGTTCGAGACCTGCGGCAGCGAGCTTAGCAAACACGGCTTCGCGAGTCTTTTCGTCCTCTTCTTCTTCGCCGAAGGTTTCGATGGCTGCATATTCTTCGCAGGTCAGCACCTTGGCGTCGGTAATCTTGTCAAGAGTTTCCTTCTTGAGTTCGGCGGCTTCCTGGCCTTCCAATTCGCCGGAGGTTCCCAGCGGGTCGGTAAGCGAACCGAAGACTTCGGCGAGGTTAGCAGGAATCGAGCCGAGGGCTTCGAGCACAGCGCCCTTGATATCGGGAGCGCCGCCTTCTTCCTCTTCTTCGGCGGGGCATTCGTCGATGCCTGCGATAAGCGGCTTTTCTTCTGCAGGAGCGGCTTCGGCAACAACTTCTGCGGGTTCAGCAGGTGCTGCGGCACTATCGGCAACCACGGCGCTATCCGTTGCAGCGGAATCAGCAGCGGCGACTGTCGAATCCGCCTTCACGCTATCCGCAGCGGCAGAATCAGCGACTGCAACTTGTTCCGGTGCGGGTTCTTCTGCCTTCGGCTCTTCAGTAGGTTTCGCAGCCTTATTTTCTTCTGCAGGAGCCTCGGCATTCTCCCCCACCATGGAATAGAGGGAGTTCATGGTACCGATAACAGCTTCCTTGGCCAAAAGGCCCGTAAACAGCGACACGGATGCAGGCCAGTTTTCTTTTTCGACACCGAAGGGTTCGAATACCGGCGTAATGGCCTTACCGATTATAGAAAGCAAGCTGTTTTCGGAGTCGCCGTTACCGGCAGTGAACTCGTTTGACTTCACCACCTTGGATTCGTCAACAACGAAACCTTCGGGGAGAGCAACATTTTCAGTCTCGCCTTCTTCATTTTCCTTGACCATCTGGTAGCCGTCTTCGGCCTGGACAATTTCGGTCGTCTTGCCGTCAACATCGACATACATCTTCTCCACAATACCAAAACTGTTGAGGAACCCGAGCACAGCAACGGCAAGCGTAATCACCTTACCGGCGCGCCAGATGTAGTCGCGCAGGCGCTGCCAGCAGTGAATCATCAAGGACTTGAACTTGGGCAAGTGATACGGCGGAAGTTCCATCACAAAGTTAGAAGCCTGGCCCTGGAAAAGCGACCTCTTCAGGAACAAACCGTAAGCGATGGCGAACAGCACACCGGCGAGGTAAAGCAGGAACACCACCGTGCCCGCCATCTTGCCGAAGAATGCCGCCGCAAACAGTGCATACACCGGGAGGCGTGCGCCGCAGCTCATGAACGGCACCAAGAAGATGGTGAGGAAGCGTTCACGCTTGGATTCCAGCACGCGGGAGCCCATGATGCCCGGCACACCGCAACCGAAGCCCACCATCATCGGCACGAAGGCACGACCCGGGAGCCCGAGGAACCTCATGAAACGGTCTGCAACGAAAGCCGCGCGGGCCATGTAACCCGAGTCTTCGAGGAACGAAAGGCACAGGAACATGAAGAAGATGACCGGGATGAAGGTCGAAACCGTCTGGATACCGGCACCGATACCGTCGGCGAGAACTGCCGTGACAAAGGAGGGGCAGCCGAGTACATCGCCCAGCAGGTAGCCGAGGCCATCCACAAAAATCGCACCGAACAGCACGTCAAAGAAATCAATGAACGCAGAACCGATCGTCACCGCAATCCAGAACACCAGATACATGATGACCAGGAAAATCGGGAGAGCCGCCCAGCGGTTCAAAAGAACTGCGTCAAGCTTGTCCGAGAAAGTCTTCTTGGCGCGCGCAGAAACAATCGCCTTGCCCGCCACCTCGTGCGAAATGGAATAGCGGTTTTCGGCCATCGCAAATTCCGGCTCTTCGCCCAGAATCTTCACGACTTCGGCCTTGTCGAGCTTCACGCCCGCTTCGGCGAATTTGTCTGCATAGCTCTTCTGGTTGCCCAAGTACATGAGCGAAACCCAACGGGAGTCCGCATCCAAAAGCTTTGCGACCGGTGCCACCTTCGGTTCCAAAACCTTCACGGCCTCTTCGACCTTGTCGCCGTAAACCATCTGCTTCGGGAGCGGCATCGGGCTCGCAAGCACGTGGCCCATCTGGCTAATGAAATTGGTGACGCTCTTTTCGCTCACGGCAGAAAGCGGAATGCACGGCACGCCGTAGAAATCAGAAAGTTCGTCGAGATCCAGCTGGATTCCGCGATTCTCGGCAATGTCCATCATGTTGACGGCAATCACCATCGGAATCTTCATGTCGGCAAGCTGGCTCGTAAGGAACAGGTTGCGTTCCAGGTTCGTCGCATCGACAATGTTGATAATCAGGCTCGCTTCGCGGCTGAGCAAGTAATCGACAGCAGCGCGTTCATCTTCGGCATTTGCGAACAAAGCGTAAGTACCCGGAAGGTCCACCAGGCGAATCTGGCGGTCACCCAGTTCAAAGTAACCTTCCTTCTTTTCGACCGTCACGCCGGGCCAGTTACCCACATGCTGGCGTGCACCCGTAAGGGCGTTAAAGAGAGCCGTCTTACCGCAGTTCGGGTTACCGGCAATTGCAATCGTCAAAAGTTTTCTGGCAGCCATTATACCCTCCTCAACTTGAGAACATTGGCTTCTTCTTTACGGAGCGAGAGCCTGTAAGACAGTACGCCTACTTCAATCGGATCACCGAGGGGGGCCACCTGCAAGACTTCCATTTGAACGCCACGCACAAGGCCCATGGACAGAAGCTTCGACTTGTAACGGGAATCGCCTTCGTTATAACCGACGATCTCTACCTTGTCGCCCTTCTTGAGTTCCGAGAACTTGGGCTCGGTACTCCACTTTTTCGTTTGCGACTTTCCGCCGCAACCACAATTACAGCTCATATCATCCTCATATAAAAACGGGAAAACTCTTGAGCGGAGCTTCCTGTTTACTTTGTGTTTTTGACAACCCTTAGTTTTTTCACCGAAGAAACTTTTGCCGAGGCAATCGCATTCGATGGTTTCACAAAATCTTCAATCTTACCGAGCGTTTCTGCCGAAAGAATATGTTCCATACTGCAAGCATCCTTGTCGGCAATCGCCTCGGACACGCCCAGCTTAATCAGGAAACCCTTCAGAAGAATATGACGGTTCAAAATCATGGCAGCAACACGTTCGCCCTCTTCGGTGAGTTCTACACCGCTGTAGGGTTCCTGCCTCACAAGGCCCATCTTCTTGAGTTCAACCATTGCCTTTGCAACCGACGGCATTTTCACGCCGAGTGCCGCCGCAATATCCTTGACGCGGGCAAGCCCGTTCGCTAGGCGCAGCATATGCACCATTTCCAGGTAATCTTCTAAGCTTTGAGTCAGTTTTGTATGGTCCATTTCAACCAGCCTTGTTTAGACGCGGCTAATATAGTTTAATAAATCTAATTAGGCAAGGCTAAAAATATTACAACAGCCATACTTTTTTAGACAAATCTAACTTTGAAACGGAAAATTTACATTATTTTGACTTTTTTGCCCTTGTTTTTGTAGTTAGATTTATCTAACTTTTAGTTAGACAAGTCTAATTCAGAATGTCGCCATAGCTTTCGGACTCAGACTTGTTCGGTTGAATCAAAAAATCAATTCCCTCTTTTGTGTCTCTTTGGGAATAAAGGTGCCCCCGCTCAAGTAGCTCTGAGCAGGGGCATTTTTGTTTACTATTCAAGTTGTCCTACATTTTTCACCAAAAAAAAACGCAAAAGCAGAAGCATCGCGACATCTTTTGTCGCAGTAATAAGATATATTAAGTTTTAGAGGTTTATAATGGCAGATATTACCCGCGCAGACCGTGTATTACAATTATTCGCACTCCTGATTTCGAATCCAGGCAGGAGCTATTCTATCAGCGACCTGATGGCGGCTCTGGAAATCCCCGAAAACGAGCGCCGCAACGTGCAGCGCGACATGCAGTCACTGACTTCCGCCAACGGGGGTACCTACATACGCGTGAGCGGTGACAGACGAGCCTACCTTTATCAATCCGCAATTAAATCGGCGGACAACCTGCTGTTCCCGAATTTCGAAAATACCATGCTGCATTTCGTGTTTCTGCAGCGCATTGCGAACATGTACCCCGCCGCAAGCGAGACTGTCACGGATCTGCTCGAAAAAATCCAGAAAAGCCTGCCTTCGAACGAAAAAAAGGCCGTGGAACAGCTCGCTCAAGACCTGAATTCGCGAATTCTTTTTGCGGGAACCCCTCCCATGTTC
>JAFXRC010000011.1 GCA_017526585.1 Fibrobacter sp.
CAGGTCGATAGTGCCGCCAAAGAGCCCGGCGCTCGCAATCACCTCGTCGCCCGCGTGCAAAATATTCAAAAGCGAGATAGTCACCGCCGCCATGCCCGAAGAGCACGCCACCGCGCCGATTCCCTTCTCGAGCGACGCGATTCGTCGTTCAAAAGAATCGTTCGTGGGGTTCGCTATGCGAGTGTAGGCAAAACCAGGAGCCCTGTTGTTGAAAACGGCTTCAAGCTTTTCGGCAGATTCCTGAGAAAAAGCACTTGCCTGATAAATCGGCGTAAGGGTAGATCCAGTACATCGGTCGCTACCAAAATTCTGGTGCAGTAAAGCAGTATTAAATTCCATTCAGCATGCCTCCGTACATTTTTTTATCCGCAGCCAAATATAGAACGCAAAAATGGCAATGTCCAATACTAAATAAATATGACTTTTTATAGGAAAAATCTATTACACACAAATTACTACGTTATAAAAAAAATCGATATTTCCGCATAAGAATTAAGTATTGGACGCAGCAAAAACCCATATCTATATTTGGCGGCACCAGCAATTTGTACGGAGGTGCTGTGAAAATAGAACGAATCAAAACTGACTTGCTGATTATTGGCGGCGGGACGGCTGGTTGCTACGCAGCAATCATCGCAGCCGGTATACAAAACAACCCGCAGGTCGCAGCGGGCACCAAAATCCTCATTGTCGAAAAGGCTAACATCAAGCGCAGCGGCTGTCTTGCGGCAGGCGTAAACGCATTGAACGCCTACATTACCGAAGGCCGCACACCTAAAGATTATGTGGAATACGCCAAGAAGGATGCCGACGGCATCGTGCGCGAAGACCTACTCTACACCATCTCCGAAAAGTTTAACGAAGTCACCGCGCACCTGGAAAAACTCGGTCTTGTCATTTTGAAGGACAAAGACGGCAAATACATCGCACGCGGAAACCGCAACATTAAAATCAACGGCGAAAACATCAAGCCGCTGCTTGCCGCAGCGGTAGCGAAGGCGCCGGGCGTACAGGTACTGAACCATGTGAATATCACCGATTTTTCGGTGCATGACAACAAAATTGACGGGGCTTTCGGCTTTGGCATCGAGAACGACACCTTCTACGCGATTGAAGCGAAGGTCGTGATTGTCGCTACGGGAGGTGCCGCCGGGCTTTACCGTCCGAACAATCCGGGATTTTCGCGACACAAGATGTGGTATCCGCCGTTCAATACGGGCGCAGGCTACGCTATGGGAATTCGCCACGGCGCCGAAATGACGACATTCGAGATGCGATTCATCGCGCTACGCTGCAAGGACACGATTGCACCGACAGGAACGCTTGCGCAGGGCGTAGGTGCAAAGCAGGTGAACGCACTCGGCGAAGTTTACGAAACAAAATACGGGCTTTCGACATCGGAACGCGTCTACGGAACCGTTGTAGAGAACCTGGAAGGTCGCGGTCCCTGCTACTTAAAGACCGAAGGGATTTCTGCCGAACAGGAAGAATCGCTTTTGAAGGCGTATCTGAACATGGCTCCGTCGCAGACGATACGCTGGATCGAGAACGGAACGCCTTCAAAGGCGAACGTTGAAATTGAAGGAACGGAACCCTACATCGTCGGCGGACACACCGCCAGCGGCTACTGGGTAGACACCAAACGTGCAACGACCATCAAGGGACTTTACGCCGCCGGTGACGTCGCCGGGGGTTGCCCGCAGAAGTACGTGACCGGCGCGCTCGCCGAAGGCGAGATTGCAGCCAAGTCGGCGGTGGAGTATATCAGAACGGCGAGAGATTGCTTCGTCGCTAACGCTCCTCGCAATGACGACAAAATTGATTATCGCAGGCATATTTCAGAGAAGGAGATCGAGAACCATGTCACAGAAATCGAAAAATTCCTCGGAAACAAGAAAGGCGCTCAGACTGCAGAAAATCTTGAAGAAGCAATGCAGCTGGCTATGGACGCTTATGCGGGCGGCATCAAGACGGGCTATCGTTATAGCGAAAATCAGCTAAACCGTGCAAAGAAGGAAATTGAGATTATCGAAGCATTGACAGACAATCTCAGCGCCGCCGATTTGCAGGAAGTCATGTACATCTACGAACTCAAGGAACGGCTGACCGTTTGCAAGAGCGTTATCGCACACCTGGCAGCGCGTCACGAAACACGCTGGCACAGCTTCGCAGAGAACCTGGACTATCCCGAAAAAGACAACATTCATTTCCGCAAGTATGTCAATTCACGCCTAGAAAATGGCGAAATCAAGATCATCTTGCGCGAACTCACCGCAGAAGGGCAGAAGAACTATGAGCATCAGCATTGATCAGAGCATTTGCATTGGCTGCGGAAAATGCCACGACGTCTGCCCCGGCACGCTAATCAAAATTAACGAACAGAGAAAGGCGTTCATCAAGTATCCCAAGGACTGCTGGGGTTGTACCTCGTGCATCAAGGAATGCCCCGTGCATGCCATCCGATTCTTTCTCGGCGAAGATATCGGCGGCAAGGGCAGCAAGGTCCACACCGAAAAAGTGAACGGACTTGTCCGCTGGATTTTTGAATTAAGCGATGGAAGCATAAAAACCATCGACATCGACCCCAAGGAATCAAATAAATACTAGGAGTTTCACAGTGAGCGAATTATCACATCTCGACGAGCTGGAAGCCGAAGCCATCTATATTATCCGCGAAGTCGCCGCTGAATGCGAAAAACCGGTGATGCTATATTCTATCGGCAAGGACAGTTCCGTCATGCTACACCTGGCTCTCAAGGCATTCTACCCCGAGAAGCCCCCTTTCCCCTTCTTGCATGTGAACACCACATGGAAGTTCCGCGAGATGATCGAGTTCCGCGACAACATCGCCAAGAAACTCGGCATCGAAATGCTGGAATACATCAACCAGGACGGCGTCAAGCAAGGCATCAATCCGTTTGACCATGGCGCCGCCTACACCGACATCATGAAGACGCAGGCCTTGAAGCAGGCTCTCAACAAATACGGCTTTACCGCTGCATTTGGCGGTGGCCGCCGCGACGAAGAAAAGTCTCGCGCCAAAGAACGCATTTTCTCGTTCCGCAATTCCGCACACGCCTGGGACCCGAAAAACCAACGCCCCGAAATGTGGAAACTTTACAATACCAAAATCAACAAGGGCGAAAGCATCCGCGTTTTCCCGATTTCGAACTGGACCGAAAAGGACATCTGGCAGTACATCAAGCGCGAAAAAATTGATATCGTGCCGTTGTACTTTGCCGCGCCGCGCCCGGTCGTGGTTCGCGACGGCAACATCATCATGGTCGACGACGACCGATTCCCGCTGCGCGAAGGCGAAAAGCCCGAAATCAAGTCGGTGCGTTTCCGTACACTCGGCTGCTACCCGCTTACCGGCGGTGTCGAATCGACAGCCACCACGCTCGACGAAATCATCGACGAAACCCTGAGCGCAGTCTCTTCGGAAAGAACATCGCGCGTCATCGACAATGAAGCGGCTGGCAGCATGGAACGCCGCAAGAGGGAGGGATATTTCTAATGAAAGGTTTATTGAAGTTTATTACCTGCGGAAGCGTAGACGACGGAAAGTCGACTCTTATCGGACACATTCTTTACGATTCCAAGCTGCTTTATGCCGACCAGGAAAAGGCACTGGAACTCGACAGCAAGGTAGGTAGCCGCAGCGGAAAAATCGACTACTCGCTTTTACTCGACGGACTGATGGCGGAACGCGAACAGGGCATCACCATCGATGTCGCCTACCGCTACTTTACTACGGACCGCCGCAGTTTTATCGTAGCAGACACGCCGGGGCACGAAGAATACACCCGCAACATGGCAGTGGGAGCCTCTTTTGCCGACCTCTCCGTGATTCTTGTGGACGCGTCGCAGGGCGTATTGGTGCAGACGCGCAGACATGCCCGCATCTGCAAGCTCATGGGTATTCGCTACTTTGTCTTTGCCGTCAACAAGATGGATCTTGTGGGCTACAGCAAGGAACGCTTCGAAGAAATACTCGCGCAAATCAACGAACTTTCCAACGAGCTTTCGCTGCATAGCGTCTATGTAATTCCGCTTTCCGCCACCGAAGGCGACAATGTGACGGTAAAGTCCAAGAACATCGATTGGTATAGCGGAAAGGCGCTGCTCGATTACCTGGAAACCGTCAACATCGACGATTCTCAAAAAGAAGCGGGATTCTACCTGCCTGTGCAGCGAGTGTGCCGCCCCGACAGAACCTTCCGCGGATTCCAGGGACAAATCGAAGCGGGAAGCATCCGCATCGGCGACACTATCACTACGCTACCGAGCAACGAAAAGGCATCTGTCAAGAGCATCCTCTTTACCGACAAGGAAGTCGAAGAAGCGCATGCCGGCGAACCCGTCACGATTTCTCTCGACCGCGAAGTGGACGTGTCCAGGGGCTGCGTACTCATCAAGGATACAGACATCGGCTGCTACAAGAAAATCAGCGCCGCACTTTTGTGGATGGACGACGAACCGCTTGAACTCGGAAAGGACTATCTGGTAAAACTCGGCACAAAAACCATTCCCGGAACGCTCTCGAAAATTGACTTTTCCATCGATGTGAACACGGGCGCGCACCAGACAACGGAAACGCTGAACAAGAACGGAATCGCCTCCGTCGAAATCGTGTTCGCCGAAGCGATTGTCGCAGACCGCTTCGAAAACCACAAGACGCTGGGCGAGCTGATACTCATCGACCGCGTGACACATGCCACCGCAGCCTGCGGCGTCGTGGAAGGTCTATTCGAAAAGCAGATTGCTACTGGAGAGAAAGCGGCATTCGTGCAGGGAGAACGCCACGGTCGCGGAGAAATCTTCGAGGAATTCTTCTACGATACGGCAACGCTATCCGTGGTAAAGCAGCAGCCGCTAAGGCAACACTATACCGTGG
Organism: Fibrobacter sp.; assembly: GCA_017526585.1. GTDB lineage: Bacteria > Fibrobacterota > Fibrobacteria > Fibrobacterales > Fibrobacteraceae > Fibrobacter. Next base: position 4,898 of record JAFXRC010000011.1, read on the forward strand.
GCGACGAGATTCCTACCGTCGGCGAAAGCTACCACTATCCCGACGACTTCGACATCATCATCTTGCGCGACAGCATTGCCGTCAAGATTCGTGGCAAGCGCATCACAGAAATTACCTCGGCAGAAGAATACCGCTACGAAAATGCTCCCGTCATCAACGGACGCGGCTTTGAAATCAAGGTTCATTCCAATGACGATGTAAAGCAGTTGCTCAGCGAATACGAGTCTGCAGGTATCGACCACCGCGAAGAATTTTTCCGAAAGTGGACCTCATTCGACACCTATCGCAAAGTGGTTATTCACTAGCTTTTGCGGCATTTGCCAACGCAATAACCTTAACAAGAAATCCCCGGCTCAGCTGGGGATTTTTATTTAACAATCTACAAAAATTATTTTATCCGTAATAACATAAACAAATTAAATACAATAGACCAATAGCAAAAAATGATAACTCCGCATAAGAATTAAGTATTGGACAAGGCGAAAAACGCGTTCTATATTTGAGCGCACAAAAAAAACAACAAATAAAACAAACCACAACCAAGGAGTATACGAATGAATCAGAATTTTGCAAAGATAGCCGCTGTGGCACTTTTTACGACCTCCATTTTCACCTCCACCGTTTTCGCAGAAGAAGCCGCAAAGAAAGAAGAAAGCGCCTTCAAGCTCACCGGTAACGTTCAGGGACAGGCAATCAAGGCAGTCTACGACAACGACGCCGACAACACGCTCGACAATTCCTTCTTGCGCGCAAACATCGGCGGCAAATACACCGCAGACAACTTTGAAGCCGTCATCAACCTGCGCATTTTCAGCCCCGTTTTCGGCAACAAGAATGTGACTGACGTGACCGTTGACCAGGACGGTAATGTGAAAGCGACAAAGTCTGCACAGGATAAATTCAGCGCAGATACCTACTACGCCAAGTACAAGTGGAATCCGGCATTCGGTAATCTCAGCGCCCAATTCGGTCGTTTCCGTACCGACTGGACCGTTGCAGGCAACTTCGGTACCTATGTCGACGTTCATCTGTCGAAGCGAGGATTCTTGGCTCGCGACTACCAGCACGACGCTCTCGGCTTCGGATTCGACAAGGGAATCTCTAGCTTCAGCCTTTTGCTCGGCACCTACGACAACAAGTTCGACACGGGCTACCTCCGCGCCGAAGAAACGCTTAAGTTTGGCGATGCAAAGGTGAGCGTAGCTTACCGTGGCAATGTTCTGGACCCGATTCAGCACACCGCAGAAGTCACGCACCGCGTTGCCGGTCGCGCAAGTTACTACTTCATCAAGAATCTGGGTCTTTACGGTGAAATCGCCTATATCACCACGGGCGACGGCGAAAACCTCTCCAACCCCAACGGCATCAAGTCCGAATACGCACAGGACACCGATTACCTGCCGTTCTTCGTGGGTGTGGAAATCCCGACCGCAGGCATCTTGAACAGCCTCTATGCGGAACTCGAATACCTCTCCAACCGCGACGAATTGCAGGCAGATGCCGATGCCGTCGCCTGGACGGTTAGCCTTATCAAGAAAATCGGCAGCAGAAGCAAGGTTCAGCTGAGCGCCTACAGCGAAAAGGAAGTCTCCGATGTCGCCATTGCCGCCCGCTTCACCGCAACGATCCAGTAAGTTTCATAGTTACTCGCACACTCTCTGAAAAAGGTCCTACGCAATTTATTTGCGGAGGACTTTTTTTATCAACTTTATCATTACACCTTTCAAAGGATATGAAATTTTTCTATTTTACACATATTCCCTAGTTATTTGATAGGAAATAAGATGAAGCGTGTTGCAGTAGGACTTTCTGGCGGTGTAGATTCGGCACTCTCGGCGTACCTCTTGAAGAAAGAGGGCTACGAGGTGGTGGGACTCACCATGGCGACATGGGACGGCTCGGTGAAAATGCCCGCGGTAGAAGGCCGCGAAGGCTGTTACGGACCGAGCGAAGACAAGAATATCGAAGAAGCGAAGCTGGTGGCAGACCGCTTGGGTATCCCGCATTACGTGGTTCCTGTCGCAGCCGAATACAAGACCAAGGTACTCGACTATTTCCGCGCCGAATACCGCGCAGGTCGCACGCCGAACCCGTGCGTGCGCTGCAATCAGTCGATCAAGTTTGGTGCGTTGCATTTAGCAGCCCGCAAGATGGGAATCGAGTTCGATTATTTTGCAACGGGGCATTACGCGCGTCTCGATTTCCAGAATCCAGATGTTCCGTTCCTGTATCAAGCTAAGGATACGCGCAAAGATCAGACCTACTTCTTGTCGCGACTTTCGGCAGAGCAACTTTCGACGGTGCTGTTCCCGCTGGGTGGAATGCATAAGGAAGATGTGAAAGCGCTTGCCGCTGAGATTGGCTGGGATGATTTTGCGACCAAGCGCGAAAGCCAGGATTTTATTGAGTGCGGCGATTACTCGGTGCTGTTCGAAGAATCGGACCAGGTGCCGGGTGATTTTGTGGATGTGAACGGCAAGGTGCTGGGGAAACACAAGGGCATCGTGAATTACACCGTGGGGCAGCGCAAGGGCCTGAATATTGGCGGACAGAAGGAGCCGCTTTTTGTGGTAGCCATTGATGCCGCCAAAAATCAGGTGATTCTCGGCCCGCGCAGCGCCCTTTCTTGCATGGAAGTTTCTGCGAACGACTTGAATTTGATGGTCAACGAAACTTCGCCGCTTTTAAAGGGAGACCTTTCGGCGCACATCCGCTTAGGTCATAAGGGAGCAAACGCCCGCATTGTGGATATCGACGCGAACCGAATCAAGGTCGCTTTCGATGAACCGCAATTTGCATCGGCGCCGGGACAAATCCTGGTGCTTTACGCCGGCGATGGCGTTGTCGCCTCTGGCGTGATTGAGAAATAACTTATCTACAATGTCGCACCCCAATTTTGAACCTGTCGGAAACTCCGATAGGTTCTTCTGTTATAGCAAAAATCGATAATTCCGCATAAGAATTAAGTATTGGACAATAGCAAAATCGCGTTCTATATTTTGCCTCGTAAAAAAACGGATCACCCCATCAAGGAGTTTATCTTCTAACCACAGAAAATTGAGAAAAGAAGCCCGCCTTTTTCTAAACACCATCCGCGCCGGGCACAAACAAAGAAACAAAAAAAATTTAACCCACGAGGTAAACAACATGAATTTCAAGAAACTGACTATTGCATCTGCCGCTATTCTTTCTCTCGCCCTTTCCGCTTGCGAATCTTCTGATGAACAGAAGGGCGCCTCTACCGCCAAGGTCGAAAAGCAGACTCTCACCAACGTGTCCTACGACCCGACGCGAGAACTCTACGCCAACTACAACGAAGCCTTTGCCAAGCACTGGAAAGAAAAGACCGGCAAGGACGTGGAAATCACGCAGTCCCATGGCGGTTCCGGAAAGCAGGCGCTCGAAGTGGCGAACGGTCTCGAAGCCGACGTGGTGACGCTCGCTCTCGAATTCGATGTGAACGCCGTGCGCGACGCGGGTCTCATCGAACCGGGCTGGGTCAAGGAATTCCCGCTGAACAGCTCGCCCTACACTTCCACTATCGTCTTCCTGGTCCGTAAGGGTAACCCGAAGAACCTGAAGGATTGGGGCGACCTCGTGAAGCCGAGCGTGGGCATCATTACGCCGAACCCGAAGACTTCCGGTGGCGCGCGCTGGAACTACCTTGCCGCATGGGCATGGGCCGAGAACCAGTATAACGGCGACCAGGAAAAGGCGAAGGATTTCGTGAAGAAACTCTATGCCAACGTGCTCGTGCTCGCCTCGGGTGCTCGCGGCTCTACCACGACCTTCATCGAGAACGGTCAGGGTGACGTATTGCTCTCCTGGGAAAACGAGGCCTTCCTTGCTCTCAAGGATTACCCGAACGACTACGAAATTGTGATTCCGAGCATCAGCATCTTGGCTGAACCTTCCGTCGCTATCGTGGACAAGGTCGTCGACAAGCGCGGGACCCGCGAACTTGCCACCGAATACCTGAACTACCTCTACTCCGACGAAGGCCAGCACATTGCCGCGAAGAATCATTACCGTCCGTCGAACAAGGCAATTCTCGCGCAATACAAGGAATTCGACCCGAACGTGAACCTGTTCAGCATCGAACGCTTTGGCGGCTGGGACAAGGCTCAGGGCATGCACTTCTCTAACGGCGGCATCTTCGACCAGATTTACGAAAAGAAATAAGGCCCCTGAGCCCGCCGAAGGGCTTGATTGTCATAGTAAAGTCCCTGCTCTTCGCGGAGCAGGGATTTTTGTGTATTCATCATATTTGACGCTCAATTTGCAACGAAACAAGCGTCGTTCACATTTCTTTTTGCCTTTTAAGCTTTAACAAGCTCCGTAAATAAAGCTATTTTCAGTGAAAAAAGGGTGTTGTGTATGATGAAAGAAATTACTGCAGTAGCGCTTGCTGCCGCCTCTATTGCCGCAGCGGCAAACATTACCGTAAATCCTAGCACCACGGCGCAGAAAATCGTCGGATTTGGTGCCGGTGCCGCCTATTATCAGAGCTGGATTACCGCCATGAGTTCTTCGATGCAGAAGGACTTCTACGACACGGCTTTCAACGGGCTCAACCTTTCGCTACTGCGTATCGGAAACTGGAAGCAAGAAGACACCACCAGCATCGCAAACGATGTCGCCATTGTCAAGGCAGGCAAGCAGCGTCTCGGCAACCGCCTTAAAATTGAGATGTCCAGCTGGTCTGCACCGGCTCGCCTCAAGCCGAGTGGTAACGTAAACGGTAAAGTGAACGGTCAGAAAATTCCAAGCCAAAATACGCTCAAGACTTCTAGCAACGACCCGTACGGAAAATTCGTCTACAGAGAATTCGCTCACTGGTGGAAAACATCACTGCAGGCTTACCAGCAGATGGGCATTACGCCCGACTACATCAGCCTCCAGAACGAACCCGACATGGAAGCCGATTACGAAGAAACCTTGTTCGAACCGACCGAAACCAGCGAACTCGCCGGTTACAAGCAGGCCCTCCAGGCCGTACGCGATTCCATCAGCACGCTTGCTAACCCGCCTAAAATCATCGGTCCTGAACCTCTCGGCATCGGCTACAGCAACTTCGAAAAGTACGCGAAGGCTCTCGACGACAAGAACCTCGACGGTTACGCCTACCACCTGTACAACGCGGGCGACGGCAATGACAATTCCGGCACGAACTACCTGAATCCCGAAAACTTCCGCAAGCCCATGAGCGCCATCGCCAAAAACTACGGCAGCGACAACAAGCCCATCATCATGACCGAATTCTGCACCATGGAAAAAGCCGTGCGCGAACAGGACATGCTCGGACTTGCCCATATTATGCAGGTCGGCTTTACTAGCGGCAAGCTCAACGCCTATATCGCCTGGGAACTCTTCTGGGGCGAACAGAACGGTCAGCTCATCGGTGTCTGTCCGGGTGAAGGCTGGAGCAGCTGTACCGAGGCAAAGCTCTACATCAATCCCGAATACCACGCCATGCGCCACTATTCCAAGTTTGTGAATCCGGGCTGGCGCGTTGTGAGCAGCACCGCCGATGGCAGCAACGTCTATGCGGTGGCCTTTCGTAGTGCCGACTGCGACTCCATTACCGTCGTGGCCATCAACAAGGGCTCCTCCCAGAACCTGAACTTCTCCGTGAACGGTTACAATCCGGTTTATGCCGTACAATCAACCGAAAGCGGCGCAAAGAGCAAAACCGTAACCGCTGGCGCCATTATCGACGCCCCTGCAAAGTCCATCACCACGGTCGTGTTCACCACGAGCAACGCGGCATCCCTCCAGTGTGAAGACTCCCCCATCGATGATCCCTATGTTGATCCGTCCAGCCAGATTGGCGATTCTCTCGTCATTGTAGACTACGCCAACGAAACTTCTGCCGCAGGCTGGAAGAGCGACGAAACCCTCGATGCCGTCACTTTCCAGACAACCGCACTCGATGGCATTTCCAAGTATGTAAAGGTTCCTCTTGCCGGTTGCGCCCAGGACGATTGCGGCTACCAGCACGCGCTCTTCACCATTCCCGATGCAGCCGCCGTCAAGGAGCCTCTCACCAAATGCAAGGAACTCGTGTTCACCATGCGTAGCGTTGATTCCGAAGACGCTTCCGTTAATATCGGCGGTGCAGGTGGCAGCAGCTGGAGCAACTACCAGTACGGCAACACCGCCCCCGCAGGCGCCTGGGATCAGGTATCCGTCCCGCTGGATAACGAAATCGACTCGACTGGAGCACCTTTCGGTTCCACGCAGCTTTCGTTCAACAGCGACAACGCCGGCATCTACATTGCAAAAATCGTTGCTACCGGATGCGGAGGCAGTTCCGCCATCAAGGGCATCCGCGCATACTTTGCGAACGACCGACTCGAACCAGCCAAGGTATTCGACCTGAACGGAAACCTTGTCTGGAAAGGTGTCAAGGGACAAGCCCTCAACGCCGATGGAACGCTCCGTCTTGATATGCGCCAGGGTATGTACATCGTGAAGACCAAGGCAACGACAGTCAAGGCGCTGAAGAAATAATTTCTCAGCACCCAAAATTGTGGAACAAGAAAGCCTCTCTATAAAAAAAAGCTATAAAAAGCGATACTAATTAAGTATTGGACACCCGGCATAGTGCGTTCTATATTTGGACGCGACTATGAAAAGAACCAATAGAAGTGTTATTCCGGGCTTTGGCCTTACTACAGGCATCACGCTTACCATCTTGAGCGTCGTGGTGCTGATTCCGCTTGCGTCGCTGGTGGTGTTTAGCGCACAGATGAGTTTTGACGAAATCGTGGCGACCATTACGCGCGACCGCGTGCTTTCGAGTTTCCGCGTGAGCTTCGTGACCGCATTCGTGGCTTCGCTCATCAACGCGATAATGGGGGTCGTGCTTGCGTGGGTGCTGGTGAAGTATACGTTTCCGCTCAAGCGCCTTGTCGATGGAATGATTGAACTCCCGTTCGCGTTGCCGACGGCTGTGGCGGGTATCGCGCTTACGGCGCTGACGGCAGATACGGGACTTGTCGGCGGATTCTTCGCAAAGTTTGGCATCAAGATCGCGTTTACGCAGGTGGGCATTACGGTGGCACTCGTATTTATCGGCATCCCGTTTGTGGTGCGCGCGGTGCAGCCGGTGCTTGAGAAACTTGACCCCGCCTACGAAGAAGCCGCGGGCGTTCTGGGAGCATCCAGAAGCCGCATCTTCTGGAAAATTGTCATCCCGGAAATCATTCCCGCTGCGCTGACGGGTTTTGGGCTTGCGTTCGGACGCTGCCTCGGCGAATACGGAAGCGTGGTGTTTATCGCGGGCAACAAGCCGTTCGAAACTGAAATCGTGCCGCTTATCATCATGTCGGAATTGCAGGAATACGATTACGCAAGTGCCACGACCATTGCGCTTGTAATGCTTGTGGCATCTTTCGTGACGCTGTTCTTGGTGAATTTAATACAAACTAGAAATACAAAAATTTTGAAGGGAGGAATTTGATGTATAAAGAAACGAATTCTTCTAAAATTGTCAAGTGGTCTTTGATTGGCATCAGTGTTATTTTCGTGGTGCTAATGCTGCTGCTCCCGCTGATTACAGTGATTACCGAAGCGTTCAAGCAGGGTTTCGCCGTGTACGAGAAGGCGGTAACCGACAACTATACCGTGAAGGCGATTTGGCTCACGCTCGAAGCGACGGCACTTGCGGTGATTATCAATACAGTTTTCGGATTGAGCGCGGCGTGGTCGATTACCAAGTTCCAGTTCAAGGGCAAGAAAATTCTCACGACACTGATTGACTTGCCAGTGACCGTTTCGCCGATTATCGCGGGTCTGATTTTCTTGCTCACGTTCGGTCGTCAGAGTCCGATTTTCCCACTGTTGCAGGAATGGGATATCAAAATTGTATTCGCGGTGCCGGGCATCGTACTTGCGACGATTTTCGTGACGTTCCCTTTTATTTCGCGCGAGTTGATTCCGGTTCTGGAATCGCGCGGAAACGATGAGGAAGAAGCCGCAGCGCTGATGGGTGCGAAGGGTTGGACGATTTTCAGGAAAATCACCTTTCCGCATATCAAGTGGGCGTTTTTGTACGGCGTGGTGCTTTGTGCGGCGCGTGCGATGGGCGAATTCGGTGCGGTCTCGGTGATTTCGGGGCATTTGCGTGGCAAGACGAACACGCTTCCGCTGCATGTGGAAATTTTGTTCAACGAATTCCAGTATGTGCCTGCGTTTGCGGTGGCGTCGATTCTAGTGCTGCTCGCCATCATCATTCTAATCGCGCGCAGTTTGATAGAATATAACGGAAAGAAAAAGGTATAGCGAAATAAAGGCGCTCACGGATTCAAAAAATGTCACCCTGGAGCGCGAAGCACCATAGGGTCCAGAAAAGGAGATTTTATGTACGTAGAACTGAAAAACATCAACAAGCATTTTGGCAATTTCAAGGCATCCGACAACGTTTCCTTCGGCATCGAGAAGGGTAAGCTCATCGGCCTTCTGGGTCCTAGCGGTTCGGGAAAGACGACAATCCTCCGCATGATTGCTGGGCTCGAGACGCCCGATAGCGGCGACATCATTATCGACGGCAAGGTCATCAACAAGGTTCCGGCAAGTAAGCGTGGCATCGGCTTCGTATTCCAAAGCTATGCACTGTTCCGCTACATGACCGTTTTCGAGAACATCGCCTTCGGACTCCGCGTGCTCAAGAAACCGAACAACGAAATCAAGGAGCGAGTAGCGGAACTCGTGAAGTTGATCGGTCTCGAAGGGCTTGAAAACCGTTACCCCAGTCAGCTTTCGGGTGGACAGCGCCAACGTGTTGCATTCGCACGCGCGCTCGCTCCAAACCCGCAATTGCTCCTGCTCGACGAGCCCTTTGCGGCAATCGACGCGAAGGTGCGTCAAGAACTGCGTCACTGGCTCAAGGAGATGATTGCGAAACTCGGCGTCACGAGCATCTTCGTCACGCATGACCAAGACGAAGCCATCGAAGTCGCTGACGAGATTATCATCATGAACAAGGGGCGCATCGACCAGATAGGAAAACCTCTCGATGTGTATAGCGCTCCCAAGACCGCTTTCGTGGCGTCGTTCTTTGGGCAACCCAGCATTTTCAGGGATTACAGCAACTTCCGTCGCTTCGACATCATCGAAGGCGCGGAACAGGCGATTGTCCGCCCCGAATTCGTGAAGGTCACCAAGAAAACGGAAACGCAAAAGTATCGCAGTTCCGCCGAAGAAGGCATCGTGACCGACGTCGCCTTCCGTGGCAGCGGCATTGAGTTGTCGGTGCTTGTAAACGGCGTGACGCTTACAGCGCGACGCAGCTTCGATGAGCCGAGTATTTCCGTGGGCGAAAAGGTGGATGTGTTCATCTACCGCATCTTCGTGACTGTAGGTGAAAATGCGCACCTGCTCGAGAACAAGTCGCTCCGCGAGCCGGTCGTCGTGATTTAATAAAAATGCAAGCGAAATATACGATGTACTTTTCTATCATTGTGTTCGGTTATAGCCAATCGCAGGGTACATCGTGAATATCGCTTTAATCATCTATCTCGTTGTCCTCGTGTTGATCGCCGTGCGCAGTGCGCGGCGCGTCGGGGACATTCCCGATTTCTTCGTGGCGCGCAAGGGAGCGTCGGCAAAAGCCGTGGCGGGGAGCCTCGTTGCAACGATTCTGGGCGGCTCGGCCGTGATCGGCGCGGTAGATTCCGGAGCAAGGCTCGGCGGGGCCGCAAGCTGGTTCATGCTGACGGGAGCACTCGGGCTCCTTGCACTCATTCCATTTGCAAGCCGGGCATACAGCCACGGTAAATACGCCCTCCCCGACCTTGTCGAAAGCCTATACGGTAACGGTCCACGCCTTGTCGCATCGATTGTAATCCCTGTCGCATGGACAGGTATCGTCGCAGCACAGATTATCGCCGCGGCAAAGCTCCTGATGACATTCACCGATCTTAGCTACACCGCAGCGGCAATCATCTCCGCCGCCGTATTCACCTTGTACACATTAGCGGGCGGTCAGCTTTCCATTCTGCGCACCGACTTCATGCAGGCATGCCTTATCATCTTAGGGCTTCTCCTAGTCGCAGGCTTCGCGCTATTCGGCGGCAACGCCCCGACTCGTTCCCTCTCCGAAATCCTGCAAACGGCGCCATCGTTCCCGTTCAACGCGAACTTCAGCCCACTTGACCTATTCCTGCTCATTTTAACCTACGGCACCACCTACACGGCAGGCCCCGACATCTTTAGCCGCATGTTCTGCGCCAAGGATGTCGCCACCGCAAAAAAGGCCATCGGCATGGCTGCGGTCACGCTCATCCCTGTCGCCTTCGTCATCGGCTTTCTCGCTGTATACGGAGTCTCCCTCGAAAATGTCCAGGGCGCCCGCATCACGGCTATTGCAGACAACGTATTGCCAGGCTTCCTGATTCCCGTCATCGCCCTTGCACTCCTAAGTGTCGTACTCTCCAGCGCAGATACCACGCTCCTCAGCAGCTCCGTCATCATCTCTAGGCTTATGGGCCTAGGCCGCACAGAGCCTACAGACGAAAAGCATCCTCTCGCTAAGGCACGCATCATCATCTTGCTAAACGGCATCGTAGCGCTTCTGCTCGCGCTCGTATTCACCGACATCATCGGCACCTTGCTGCTCGCCCTCGCCGTTTACGCAGGGGCATTCACCGTGCCCATTTTATGGGGACTCCTCGGTCTCAAAGCAAAACCGAAGTTCGTCGCCGCAGCCATTGTCGCAGGCGGAATCCTCGCGCTCGCGGGCAAGCTCTGCCCACCGCTACCGGGAACACTCGGCGCCCACACGGGTGACATCCTGATGATTGCTGCTTTTATAGCCAATACAGCATGCCTTGCCATGGGCCGAATCAAGAAATAAATTTCAAATACTTATCTTTTGAAGCATGGAATTCTTCAAAAAGATATTCTTGACGGGGGCAATTCTTATGCTGGGCGCCTGCTCAAGCACCAGAATGAACTATGCGGAATCCATCGAGATGGACGCTTTCCCCGCCCCGAACTCGCAAGGAGCTAACCGCCACCTTCCCGAAAACTCGACCGGTTCACGCCTGCGTGGCGGCGTCATCGGCGGATTCACCGACAGGGTCAAGCTCGATGCAGTCCACAACACCGGAGACCGCGACTCCCTCGATGTCGATGCAAGGTACAAAATCAAGTACCTACCCATCTACGGTTCCATCGACAAGTTTGTCAAGGGCGAACTGTTCACCATGAACATCGGCTTTGGCATCAACCACGGAATCTACGCCTCCACCGGTCTTGGAATCAACACCAAGTTCTTTGAGCTGGGAGTGAACTCCTTCCAGAGATTCACCTACCAAAGGTACAGCTTCCTCGCCTACGAAAAGAAGGGCAAAGACGAATTTGAGAAACTCGAAGCCATCAACGACAACAAGCTCGTATTCCAATACGGCGTCGGCGGTTACGCGGGTCTGTTCTTGGGTCCGGTTACGCTCGGTTACAATGGAAGTGTATACAGGCCGAACATGTCCCTTGTCATCAACGAACCGAATCCAAGGTTCTGCTTCAAGACTCCCTTCATGTTCACGAACAACTTCTATGTGTCTTACTGGTACACAGACTTGCTTGAATTCCAGGCGGGAGTCTCCAACGAGCTCATCGATTTCAATGGCGGCAACTGGTCGCTCAACGCCGGCGTTTCGATCTGGTCGTTCTAGCCCAGGCTCAACTTCATTTATTTTAAATTCGCTGGCTTCGGTCTCTCGCAGTTGGGTGTTCGCGGTACACCAAGGCAAACAACTTGGTGTAAGGAGTCTCGCTATCGACAATGTTTCTCATGGCAGCCTTCGCCGGCTTCTTGCCGAGCTTTTCGAACGCGTAACGGTCCGCATCGTATTCCTGATACCAGCAATACCAATGATACACCATACGGAAAGGAATCACCGCCAAGTGCAGCCATAGCACCGCTTCTAGAATAGAAAGCGTCATGCTGCTGAGCAAAAAGGCAAACGCCCATACCGCAAGCAGCAAGAAAGCGACCTTCACCAAATTCCGCAACACGCTGTGTCGCATCGTCGCGTGACCTTCCTCGTGCATTCGAACAAATTCATTTTCAACGGGTTCGCGACGGCATTCTGGCAATGGAACGATATCGTTTACCAGCGGAATCAACCGCAGAACCGTAAACACTCCGCCGCGCACTCCCGTAAGGCGATGTTCGCGAATTTCCAGCACCACCCTCGCCACAAGTTCAGCAATCAGGCATGCGCCGAGCAGCAACCACGGAAAACTCATTCGAACCTAGTCACCTTTACAAGGGTTCCCAGGCGACGTAACTTCTCTTCGACGCGCGACTTTTCCCACTCGGTAAATCCACGGTCGATGGGGTGCGCATCGTCGTAATCGTCGAATATCTTGCGACCACGATCGTTATCCTTGTCGAGTCCATGCGTCACCCGTTCGAACCAGTCCTTTTCCAGCTGACGGTAGCGCTTCAGCAGCTCCTCGAAAGTATCCGGAAGGTTCACTAGGCGCATCGCATCCTTGTTCAGTTCGTTAGTGGCCATGCGGCGCAGTTCCTTGACCGGCTGCGTCTGGAGGCTCGTATCGTTCACGACAAGGGTAATTATCTGTTCCAGGGCGTAGCGTTCCAGGTATTCGCGATAAGTCTTCATCGCCTGCTGACGCACACGTTCGCGCATAAAGTTCTCGCCAAGTCCATCGATATGTTCCTTGGTGTAGATGTCGCGGACATCGCTCACCTGCAGGCGCTGGTACGCATCGCACACATAGCGAACCGTGTCGGCGTTGAAGATGCTATAAAACGCAGAAGGCACAACGCCCTTGCCGCGCAGCGAATACTTGTAAAGGTTGCGGTCGAGCGCATAGGCGTTCTTCGCGTAGTTCCAGCCCGGCACAATTTCATTCAAGCGCGGAGCGACATTCACTAGCTGCGGGTCACCCGGCTTAATCAGCGAGAACGGGAACTTGAGCCGCTGCGGAAGCGTAGTGAGCCCAGTCGCCACAAGCGTAAACGGAGATTCGCGGTAGTTCGCGGGGAACTTGATGTTCACGCCCAAGCCAAAGAACATCCCAAGGCCAGGCATCACTTCCTGGTCGGGCATGCGGCCGGTGTGGTTGCTACCCACGTTGGCACCGTAACCCAGGTTTCCACAGCCATCGGGCCAAAGCGCCGCAATCAAAAGCGAATGGTGGTGCATCTGCGTCATGGGTCCCATGTAGGAACTGTTCACTTCACCTTCTTCAATGTGGCAGCACGGCGCAATAATCGAAGACTTCACGATAGCCTTGCATGCCACCGTGGTGCGGCTCATGAGCACAGACCCCTGCACTTCGGCACCGGTATGAATCGTGACACCCTTCTGCACATTCGAATTTTCAAGAATCACGGAATCGTAGACGTGGCTCGGTTCTTCGAGCGAAGAAAGCACCACGGAGTTACGGATTTTTTCGGCGCCCTCGATACGGGCATGCGCACCAATCCAACTGTTACGAATGATGTTCGTGTTGCAAATGACGGCACCCTTGCCAACAACACCGAACGGGAGTGCCATTTCTTCGCGGTAGGTCTTCAGCTGTTCTTCAAATGCAGCGGCAACTTCGGCATCAGCCTTGTGGAAGAGCTGGAGGTCGACGAGGTCCGTGCTGATTTCGGGAAACACGAGAACACGGCGTCCGCCCATCTCGTTGCCCACATGCATCGCGTTTCCGATCATGTAGCTAATCTTTCCGCTGCTGACAATGGAACCCACGTTCTGCAGCACCGAGGAGCTACGCACCAGAATGTTGCTGAGCATCGCGACACGGTGCACCAGCGCGTTTTCGACGATGCAGTTATGCACAAGACTATCGTAAATGCCCGTCGGGAAGGACACATCGCCCGGCAACAGGAGCGTACCAAAAAAGCGGGGCAGGTAGACCGCGCCCATAAAGGAAGATCGGAAAATGCGGTTCGGGTCAAAATCGGTTTCCACCATGACCTTGTTCCAGGATTCGGAACGGTTGCCGTTCTTTTCGAGAATCTGGATTTCGGCTTCGGTCAGCGAACGGTATTTGGACGTTCCCGATAGAATTCCCTTGAAATTTTCGACGGAAGCCGCCAAAATACTGTTCTTAAGCACTTTTTTCAGTTTTAACAATCGCTGCATGGCATAAAAATAGCCTAAATTTGGGTCGATGATGAAAGAGCAGCTCTTTAATTTGATAAGAAAACACAAGTATAACATCTCTATCTACACCGAAGAGATCTTTGAACGCCGTTGTCAAGAAGAAATCATCCGAAGCGACGAAGACAACAGCTCGTTCGTATACCTGGAATTCGACTTTGAGATGCTGCAAAAGGAAATGCCCGACATCGATACGCAGCTCCAGTTCTGGGACGTCTTCTTTGCCGCCCTCAACAACAGCAGCCGCGGAAGCGACATCATCGGTTTCCTTGAACACGAATCCGGAATCGGCATGCTGCTTCTCGATTCCAAGCTCGACGGTTGGAACCGCGTCAAGGGCCGTATCGAGCAGAAGGGTTCCGTTCTCGGCTTCCCTGGCGTCAAGGACATTCTCGAAAAGACCATCCGTCCCATTCTGTACCCGGCCTGCATCCAGGTGAACGACACCCCCGCAGAAAAGCCCGCGACCGCCTCCGCATAAAATGGTCAAGAAAGTCCTCGTCATCGGATCCGTCTACCCGCGTTTCCACGAAGACGCCGAAGTCCCCTGGCTGCGAACCTCCATTGCGCACCTTAAAAAAGCGGGACTCGACATACAGGTTCTCGCCCCGGCATACAAAGGACTCAAGAGCCACGAAATCGACGGCGTCAAGGTGAACCGCTTCCGCTACGCCCCCGCCAACTGGGAATTCCTGACCCACGAAGAAGGCGCCCCTTCCAAGATGGCAAACAAGCCGTGGCTGCAGTTGCTCGCCATCCCCTACATCATCAGCGGATTTTTCAAGTGCATCAAGATTTGTCGCAAGTGGAGGCCCGACATCCTCCACGCACACTGGCCGTTTCCGCACGCCTACATCGCGCTCGGCGCCGCTAAGTTGTTCAAAATTCCGCTGGTACTAAACTTCCACGGTGCAGAGCTCCTGCTCATCCGCAAGAAGAAATGGGTGAAGCCGTTCCTCAAATTTGCCATTAGCCAGGCGCAAGCCGTATTCGCGAATTCTAGCTTTACTGCCGGTAAAATCAAGGCTCTCCGCGACGTCCAAATCGAGTGGAGCCCCTACGGAACAACCCTTGAGGTAAAAGAAGGGGGAAGTCTCCCCCTCGCTTCTGCCGCCAATGCGGCATCCACTACCCCCTCTAGCGGGGAAGTATCCCCGCAACGCCCCTCGCCGCATCCCGTCCAGGGCAAATTCAAAATTCTCTTTGTCGGGCGCCACATCGAACGCAAGGGAATCTGCTACCTCATCGAGGCGGCAAAGTACCTGCCGCGCGAAAGTTTCGAAATCCGCATCGTCGGCGCCGGCGACCTAACCGAAGAACTAAAGAAGCAAGCCGCAGCGTTGTGTCATCCTGAGCGTAGTGAAACGGAGTCGAAGGATCTACCCGCCGAAATCATCTTCACCGGAAAGCTTTCGCCCGAAGCGCTCGCAAACGAATACAAGACCGCGAACGTCTTCACGCTCCCGGCGATTGTCGACAGCAAGGGAGACACCGAAGGCCTCGGCGTCGTACTCATCGAGGCAATGGAACTCGGTCTCCCGATTGTCGCAAGCAATGTCGGCGGGATCCCCGATGTCGTCGTGGACGGCACCTCGGGCATCCTCGTCCCCGAAAAAGCCCCCGAAGCACTCGCAAACGCCTTCAAGCAGCTCGCCGCCGACCCGGAGCTTATAACGCGCCTACTCGCCGGCTCCCAAAAGCGTATCGCCGAATGCTTCACCTGGGACGGCATCATTCAGCGTCAGATTGCTGTGTACGATCGGCTTCTTTCGTCTTGAACTTGATTACCCAAAATTCAGAGTCGCTACCGAAACGGACCGGAGGTCCCCAGCAGTCAAAGCCGGAACTCACGAGCCACAGCACGCCGCCAAGCGCACCCTTACCATAGGCAAGTTTCCATACATAGTCGATAATGAAGGTGACCGGGAAAAACTGTCCATCGTGAGTGTGTCCCGAAAGAGCCAAATCAGGAAGCCTGCCCGAATGCGTCATTTCGATTCCCTTGGGCTGATGATCCAGCAGAATCCAGGGGCGGTGAACGACGGCGGTATCGTAAGCGACAGCGGGGGCGATGGTATCGGCAATCTCTACAAGTGAATCCGGCGGTATCACTTCGACTGCTACCGTGTACTGCGCCAATTCGGTCAGCACGATGGTATCGGGCATAAGTTCCACCAACGGCTTGCGCTCTACATCCCTGCCACGTGCCACCATAAAATCGGTGCGGCCCGTAAAGCACACTTCGCCAAGGCAAGCAGTAGAATCGTCGAGCACCACAAAGCCCGTCTTCCGCATCCACGCATCGGGATCGGAGCCGGATCGCTCCTGCATCGATTCGTGGTTTCCGTTCACGGCGACTGCGGCAATCTTCGCCGTAGCCGTGAGCTTTTTGAACAAACTATCATAACCCTGTGCATCGAGTTTCGCCGTCGAAATATCGGCGAGGTCTCCACCGAATAGTAAATAGTCAGGCTTGATGGAGTCCGCCTGCGCAATAAAGCGTTCGAGTTTTTCGCGGTTGAACAACGGATCAATATGGATATCGGTAAAGAACACCGCCGAAAATTCCTGGGTATACTGCGACGGCAAATCCACCGTTAAAGGGCGCATCTTGTAATCGGCATTGTGCGGAACCCCGTATATAAACATGGCGACAGTCGCCGCAACGGTAACGCCAAGTAGCCAGCGGCTCACGCGGCGCACCAGGCGGTGGCTCAAATGATGCGGCTGTGTATAGTAGTAACCAATTCTGTAAAGCGTCCAAGGAATGTAAATCAGGAGTGCCAGGCAGAGCCATACGGAAATAAACGAAACAACCGCACTTCCGACCAGCGTTTCGCGAAAAAACATCCCCAGGAAAATAGCCACGAGAGTTGCCGCGGCAATAATTTGCCCCTTTTTCCCCTTCGCAAGGGTACTCAGGTTGATATAGACCAGGATTAACGCCGCAAGCAGGATAACCAAGAAGATAATCATATTGGAAAGCTAGTAAACATTCATCTGGGATTTTTTGAACTTTAGCCTCCGAACCGATTTTTAGCTATATTTGCCCCCGTATGGCTTTATGTATTGAATCTGATCATTTGGAAACAGTCCAACGCATCCTCGCCCTCCATTTCGAAGGCCTGGAAGTCTGGGCCCATGGAGCCCGAGTTTCAGGAGTGGACTTCACACCCGATACGGAACTGGAACTGGTGGTTATTTCGGACGGGCCCTTGTCCTTCGAAGCGATGACCGCCGTCGAAAAGGCATTTGTCGATAGCGGCCTGCCCTTCAGGGTCGATATCATGGACTGGGCAAAACTCCCCGAATCACTCCAAAAGCAAATCAAAAAAGAACACGAAGTGGTGCAAGCCGCCGCGGAATCGTAGTATGAAACGTCTCTTACCTTTTGCCTTGGTGGCAATGCTTGCCGCTTCCGCTTTTGCCCAGGACGAACTTGCCCAGGCAAAATCACTCATTCAGAACGGGCGTTGTTCCGACGCAATCGTCCCTCTCCAGAAGCTCTACAAGTCGAGCTTCCGCAAGCCCGCAGGCGAAAAGGCCACCGTGATGCTCACGGAATGCTACCTGCGCGAACATAAGCGCGATGAAGCACTCAAGACATCCGAACGCTTCCTGGAATACTACGTGAACACGGCATACCGTGAACGTATGGAACTCGCCCACGCCATCGTGACCGTCGAAAAGGGCAACGTCTACGAAGGTGTCGAGGCAATGCTCCGCATCCTCGCCTACACCAAGAACCCGGCCGCAAAGGCTCGCACCAAGGAAGTCGTCATTCAGACGCTTGCCGCCTCGCTCCTGACCGCAGACCAGCTGCAGGCGCTTCTTGAAAAGTACCCCGTCGACAAGGACGCCATCGGCTGGATCCAGCTGCAGATCGGCCGCGAATGCCAGAACTCCAAGCGCTACCGCGCCGCCCGCTACTGGTACAAGAAGGTCATCGCCGGCGAAGTGGCCGAAAACCTTTCCAACACGGCCCAGAAGGGACTTGAATCCCTGGAAGGCTACGGGGCCGGCATGCCCACCGTACTGGTGCTCGCCCCCTTGTCCGGCGACTTCGCCGAATTCGGCGCAGCGGCAATCCAGGGCGTCATCCTCGCCCACGAAAAGGCTGGACTCCAGGGCAAGGTGAACCTGCGCGTGGCAGACACCCGCGCCGACGCCGCCCAGGCGCTCCTCCGTACGCAGCAGGCCATCAACCAAGACAGCGTCGTCGCCGTCATCGGCCCCATCATGAGCGCCCCCGCAGCGACCGTCGCCGCATGGCTCGGCAGCAACTTCCAGAACATCCCGATGCTCACTCCGACCGCGACCGACGACGGCATCGCGAAGATGGGTCCGAACATCTTCCAGGTGAACATCACCATGGACAACCTCGCAAAGAGCATCGCCGACTTTGCGACCAAGTGCCTCGACATCCGCGAATTCGCAATCCTCAGCCCGCTGGGCGGCTACGGCGCCTCCATGTCGCAGAGCTTTACGCAGGCGGTGGAACGCCGCGGCGCAAGCATCGTCGCCTTCCGCAACTACGAAGAAGGCCGCCCCGACTACAAGACCGAATTCAGCCTGCTTCGCGACGTGCGCTTCAAGCAGCTGAACCGCCGCAGGAATATCGCAAAGGGCGCTTCCGACCTGGACGCCGTGAACGCCAAGGAACGCCGTTCCTACATGCAGGACTCCACCTTCAACATCCCGGGCATCTTCATCCCGGCGACGAACCCCGGCGACGCCGGCCTCATGGCTGGTCAGGTGGCATTCAACAAGATCTCTGGCGTGCTCCTCGGAGCCTCGGGCTGGTACGGCCGCGAACTCTTGATCCAGGGTAAGCGCCAGGTCGACAGCTCCTACTTCAGCGTCCCCGCCATGGACATGGACGGAAACAACGACAACCTGAAGAAATTCGTGAACAGCTTCAAGGAACGCTGGGGCGAAGAACCCGGCGAAGACAAGGTGAGCGGACTCAGCTACGACGCCGCCAACATCGTGTTCACGTCTCTCGCCAAGAAACCGAACAGCCTGACGAACTCCATCAACAACACCGCAAACTTCCAGGGTGTCTATGGAGAAATCAAGTTCAAGCGCGGCATGAACACCAACACGAAGATCGTGACCGTGAACAAGGGCAAGTTCGAAACGCTCGAAGGCTGCCCCACCCCCGCTGCGGCACCCGCCAAGTAGAGGCACCTGCCGTCAGCACCCGGTCAAAAACTTTATACAACATAAAACCCCAGACAATCGTCCGGGGTTTTATGTTTCTAGGAGGAGAGAACTTGAATGAAAACCGTATTTTCCAGGCGCCCCTAATCCTCTTCCACTGTCGGGCAGAGCGAAGCAGCAACATAAGACGGAGAATCCCCATTGCGGTAGTAGGCATGGAGGCTATCGTCATCCAAAAGATCGTCCAGGTTGTCGCCACCCATGGAGTCCAGTTCCTCCTTCACGCGCGTCTTGAACGCCATGAAGCCGGAATGAATGAGGTAGAACGACAGTGCAGATGTTTTATGGAAGAGCTTCATAAGACCTCCGTCTCAATTCTGGGTTAAAAATGGTTAGGGTGACATATCTACTTGTTGTTGGATTGTTGAAAAGTTGTTTATTTCCTGTATTAGTTATAGAAAAATTTACCCCCTTTTGCAATAGCCCGAAATCACATTTCTTGCAAAACAGAATTCCGTAATATTTTGGAAATTTTGCAAATTTCGCCATTTTTTTTGCATTTGCAAAAGGCTAACCCTTTGCCAATCAACGGATTACAAGGGCCTTTCCGGACAAATTTTCACCCCAAGGGGGCAAAATTCCGCATATTCCAATTTGGACTAAAAAAACTCGAAAAAAGGCTCCCTCGAAGGCTCCCCAAAGCACAAATAATTGTGGATAAACTGTTTATTAATTATTCTTATCCATAATTTATCAACAAAAATCCAGCTCCAACGCGGCTCGTTTTTTCTAAATTTGAACCTATGCGTTTTTTAGCATCGACAATCATCGCCGGTATTGCAGCGCTTTCGTTTGCGGCAGAAGCCCCCACGCTTTCGCTCCCCAAGGAACAGGCGGAAACCTGGTCCAAGACGACGGCAGCCACAATGGCGCTGCGCTACGACGAGGCGTTCTCGCTCGCCAAGAAGCTCCGTTCCGAAAACGAGGGTGCAGGTTGCGTACTCGAAAATATCGTGCGCATCAGCCTCTACGACGACAAGGGCGACACGACCGCGCTCCTGAAGGCAGGCCCGCTGCTTGAAAAATGCAAGACCGAAAACCTGTGGGACGCCCTCCGCAAATTCGAGATGGGCTATGTGCAAGGCGAAACAGGACACTCCGTCAAGGGCGCCATGACAACGCGCTCCGCCGCCAAGGCGTTCGAAGATTCCAAGGAACTCGAGGCGCGCGCCTTCTTCGCGATATACGCCTACTATATCGACAAGAGCTTCAGCTGGGTTCCCTTCAAGTCCGACAATCGCGACCTTTACCTCGCCACGCTCGATTCCGCCTCGATGAAGTCGGACCGTTTCTGGCCGCTGTTCCTGACACCGCTGATTTGGATGCACTACGACCGCGAAGACTTCTCGACGGGTTTGAAGCTTTCTGAACGCGGGCTCGCCCGTGCCCCGAAACACCCCGTATTGCTGCAAATCAAGGCGGACATGCTCTACCGCCTAAAGCGCTACGACGAAGCCGCCAAAATCTACGAGCAAAGCGCCGCCGACTACCTGAAGCGCACCGGCAAGAGCATCCGCTACTGGTGTTCGGTACTGAACCTCATCCGTATCGAGAACGACAAGGGCAACAAGGAGAAGGCAGCGCAGTGGCGCAAGCTCCTGGACGACCCCGAATTCGACAAGCAGGAACGCTGGATGCCAGGCTCGCTGATGGATGATCTGAAAAAGCGGAAACTCCTCTAAAATTCATTTGTTTGTAAAATTTTACACCCAAATTTTCCACAAGGACCTCTAAAAAAACGTGTTAGTAAAAAGACACGTCTTTTTTGGAGGTACCATGTCACGACCACTCCGCATAGGATTCTTCCTAGACGGCTACACCTTGAAAAAGGTGAACGACTACTACAGGAACTTTCACCGGTTTCATTCCACCCTTGACTTCAAAAGCCTAAGGGTCTGGGTCGAAATGCAGGCGATCCGCTACTTCGAAGGCGAACACTTCCGCGAACTCGAAATGGAATCGCACTACTACCACCCCTACGCCAACCCACACCAGAACGCAGTCGAACGCGAGGGCACTCTTCGGCTAGAACAGCAGCTCATATCCGCAGGCTACACGGTCCACTTCAACAAGCGCAGAATCCGCGACGGAATCGGGCCGAACCTCTCGCTCATGGAAGACGCCCTGCTATTCGCCATGTACCGCAAGATGGACGCAATCATTCTCCTCAGCACGCAAGGGGAATATGCGCCTCTGCCCGATCGGCTGCGGCTCATGGGAATCCCCATGCTCCTGCTCGGCTGGAACTTCATTTATCCAAAATCAAAGTACAATGTACACTGGAAGACAGACTCCTACCTACGCAGGACCTGCGCCCACTATGTCGCCATGGAGAAGGTCGTCGACAGAGGCTGCTGTGAAAAAGCCTCCAGGGGATTCTTCTTTCAGCCTGCACGAAAGACCTAGTTTAAACCTCGACCAAAGGTGGCGGTGGGGCGTAATCCTCATGCGCTCCACCGCCTTAATAAAAAAGCCCCGGCATGATAGCGGGGCGAAAGAGGTCTATTAGCCAATCCGGTCATTATAACTTATCGGCTTGCTTCTTTTCCCACTGGGAGTAGAAGTACCAGGTCAGACGGAGACCAAAGAAGTAGGTGTCACCCACGTTGTCGGTATGGTTCGTGTGCCACTTGCCGTATTCCTTGTTGAAGCCTTCGTGCTGCATATCGTTGTAGCGCACAAAGCGGTAGCCACCGTAGGCACCGAGGGCGAGCCTGCCAAGTTCGATGCGGAGTTCGAGTTCGGCGTTCACCGTCGTGGCGAGCGTACTGTAGAAACGGTCACGCAAGGTTACGACATTTTCCTCGTTGCCGACTTCATACCAGTCGAAGTGGGAAGCGTAGTGCATATTGATCAGGTTGAGGCCAAAGCCCACAGCCGGAATCAAGTTGATGAAGGCGTCCTCGCCAAAAATCTTCCAACCGAACATCCAGTCGGCGCCATAGGTAAACCATTCCACGTCGTAGAGGGGGTACGTCGTACTTTCGACAGCCGTCAGTCCCTTTTCTATTTCGACCGTGTAATAGTCGTCCGGGCGCTTGGACACCTGCGGCGGCATGAAGTTGAAGTCCATCCAGGTCATGAACTGCTTGTACTGGGCACCGACGTTCACATGCAAGCCCAGGTAGTAGTCGTTGAACTTCTTGTAGTTCAAGTCACCCCAGCCAGAAGCGCGCACCGTATCGACATCGCCACTGGAAGAGGTCTTGACAGCCTTGACGAAATGTCCACCGTAGAACGGCACCGTATTCACATAGCGCTGGAATTCGCTACGCATACCGCGGTAGTCGGCACCAACGGAAACGAACCCACGGACGTGGTCCTTTTCGTAAAACCCTGCTTCGCTATCGGCAAAGGCGCCGGTGACAAGCGTAAGCAAGCTGAGAGCGAAAACGCTCAAAAAAGAGGCTATCTTTGTTTTCATAAAAGATTCCATTGCTAGTATACGGCATATAAAATACATTATGTTTTGCTAATTTGGCAGAAAAATTTTCATAAGATGTTAAAAATCAACGATTTACATACTTTTTTAGGTGCTTAGGATGTGGAAAATTTGTGGAAAAAGACCCCTTAAAGTGGCTCCGGCTCTATTTTTATCGCTTGCCGCCCTTTGGGGCTCTGGCTGCGGAAATAGCGAAAAAACGGAAATTTCAGCCGAAAAGTGCGAAGATCTCCCCGCCCTCGAATACAGCAAGAACCTGAAAATCGGCACTACCTGCGGTCAGTCGGTTGCCGAAATCCGCTCCATCGTGGGTAGCGACACCCTAGTGCGCCGGTTCATCCTGAAAAAAAGGACAACTGAAGGTACCGGAACGGTCGAAAATGCAGGAAATACCGCCCCGGAACTTTCTGACGCAGCCACCCTTTACGTACCGCTGCAGAGGGTCGTCGCGCTTTCGTCGGCGCAGATTGGCTACATGACCCGTCTCGGGGTGCAGGACCGCATCGTAGGCGTAGGGGAAGGCCGCTACATTGTCGATAGCACCCTGTATGCGAAATTCGCCGCAGGTCAAGTCGCCGAAGTGGGCAACGGAGGAACAATCGACCTGGAGAAATTGATTGCCCTGAAGCCGGACCTTGCGATGACATTTGCGACGGGCGGCGCCCACGATGATTACAAACGAATTAACGCGCTCGGCCTGCCGCTGATGCTCACCTCGGAATGGCAGGAAGAAAGCCCACTTGCGAAGGCCGAATGGATCAAGCTCTACGGCGCCCTGTTCGGCATGGAGACGCTCGCCGATTCGATTTTTGAACAAAGTAAAAGCAGCTACACCGCAATCGCCAACGGGGGTGTTGAGAAAAAATGCCCTCGCGTACTTGTAGGCATGAGTTACGGCGGCGTGTGGTACGCTCCTGGCGGCAACAGCTTTACCGCAAAGCTCATCAAGGATGCGGGCGGCTGCTACCTGTGGGCCGCAGACACCAGCCGCGAACTCAAGTTCACACTCGAAGAAATCATGGCTATCGCAGACAGCGTCGACGTGTGGGTGAATCCGGGAATGTTTTCGACCCCGGACGAAATCCTCACCGCAGAACCCAGAGTAAAATTCATCCGAGCATTCAATGAAAAGCGCGTATGCCAGAACGACGGGCGCAAGGGACCCGGCGGCGGCAACGATTTTTACGAATCTGCCGTGGCCTACCCCGCCGAAATGCTCCAAAACCTGCGCCGGTGTTTACAAAATGCAACAAATGGAGCCGATTCCAGCCGAAGGGAATTTGACTGGTACCGCAATATTTTTATCTTTTAAGGCATGAAGACTCATACTGGTATTGGCGACTGGATCGCGGCAAACTACGAACTGGGAACCCCGTTTCTACAGCAGGTCCCCAGGGAATGTGCCGACTATTTGCTTCTGAACGCGCAGATTCGCGAATATGAACCCGGTGAAATCATCATCAACGGCGGTTCTATCGGCGACTCGTTCTGCGTGCTGCAGAGTGGTCGCGGCTTTATTTGCGGCCAGATTCTCGCCGACGGGCACTACAACACGCTCGCCACACTCGAAGCAGGTACCTGCTTCGGCGAAATGTCCATCATCTGTAACGAACCGACCAGCAATACCGTTATCGCAGGCGAAGACGGCGCCACCGTGCTCCACATTCCTCGTGAAGAGTTCGTGAAGTTCCTCGACAAGAACCCGAACATCATGGTGTACCTCTACAAGGTCGTCTCTGACCGCCTGCGCGCCAAGAACAAGGCGTTCGACGAATTTGAAAGACTTTCGCTCCTGGCTTCTGCCAAGGTGCTCCCCTTTATTGATTTTGCGCAAACCATGGAAAAGAGCCGCATCACGGGTACCGTGATGTTCGAATGCAACGGCGAAAAAGGCTTTATCGCCTTCCAGGAAGGCCGTATCTGCTGCGCCAAGTGCGGCAAACTGGCAGGTCCGGACGCACTGGAAAAGATGCTCTCTTGGGGCGACGAGACGCTCTTCAAGCTCGACACCCACTTGATGCCCGAAATCGTGAACATCAACCAGATGTCCGACACCACGAGCCTCATTCTGGACGCGCTCAGAAATATTGATGAAAAACAAAATGCCCACTAAGGGCGAATAGATGCCCGCTAGGGCAAAGGAAAAAAGATGAATTACGCAGACGCAGGAGTTTCCCTGGCCCGAGCTGACGAAGCAATGGTCGGTGTCAAGAAATCCGTACGTACTACATTCAACGAAGGTGTCCTCGGTGACGTGGGCAACTTTGGTGGCCTCTTCACGCTGAACCACCTGGGCATGAAGGACCCGGTGCTGGTGAGCTCCGTGGATGGCGTGGGAACCAAGCTCAAGGTCGATATCGAAATGGGCACCCACGAACTTCCGGGTCAGGACATCGTGAACCACTGCTGTGACGATATCCTGGTGCAGGGCGCGCGTCCGCTGTTCTTCTTGGACTATGTGGCTACCGGCCGTCTGGAACCGGGTGTCATGGACAAGCTCGTTGCTGGTATGGCAAAGGCCTGCCGCGAAAACGGTCTCGTACTCATCGGCGGTGAAACTGCTGAAATGCCGGGCTTCTACGGTCCGGGCGACTACGATATCTCCGGTACCATCGTGGGTGTCGTGGAACGCGAAAACATCATCGACGGCAAGAAGATCAAGCCGGGTACTATCATCCTCGGTCTGCCGTCTACGGGTCTCCACACCAACGGCTACTCTCTCGCCCGCAAGGTGCTCTTCGACGTGGCCGGCTACAAGGTCGATACGTTGGTCGACGGCATGGATAAGACGATTGGCGAAGCACTCGCCATGCCGCACCGCAGCTACTATCCGAGCCTGATTGACCTCTGCAACAAGAAGATCATTCAAGGTCTCGCCCACATCACGGGTTCTGGCTACCAGGGCAACATCCCGCGTATCCTTCCGGACGATGTCGACGTGATCATCGACCGCACCACGTGGGATCCTCCGATGATCTTCAAGCTCATCCAGCAGGCTGGCTCCGTGGAGAAGGACGAAATGTACTCTACCTTCAACATGGGCATGGGCATGCTCGTCTTCATCGACCCCAAGGACAAGGCCGAAGTTACCGCACACCTCGAAGCCAAGGGCGAAAAGTGGGTGCAGATCGGCGAAGTCGTGAAGGGTACCAAGCAGGTGAAGTTCCGCGACTAATCCTTGCGGAATACACCGCTTGATAAGCACATAAAAAGGCTTGCACGCATGTGCGGCCTTTTTTTTACGATATGCGGCTTTGCGCACATTTCGAGAACGTTTTATGTTTTAATATTCTGTTTTTACTTTGAAAATCGTAAAACAGAATATATTTTTGGAAAAAAACTGCCTCGTTTGGGGAGGCGTAAAAAGAGGTACTATGAAGCATAAACTTTTCAAGACGATGGTAGCCGCATCTTCGGTCGCCATGATTTGCGCCTGCGGCGACGATTCATCGAGCGGAGCCACTGACGAAACTAACAACACGACCCTTTCTTCGGCTGTCGTCAATCCAGGATCCTCGGCAAGCATCGATCCAGGTTCCTCGGAAAATGCCGTTCCGGACAGTCCCTGCAACAAGGTACAGCTCCTTGCTCCTGCATGGCTTCTGGATGTCGGTACTGGCTACATGGTTATCCATACCGATAACAGCGTGACCGACGCCTCGGGCAATCCTCTAGGAACACTTAGCGAAGGCAACATTGTTGATCTAACTGGCACTCCCCTGGTCAATGGCGTGGATTTGACAACCCTGACTATCTGCGACGCGAACGCCACCATTGACCCCAATTCGGGTGAAGTCGTGAGCCAGAGCTCCTCGTCTGTTGGCGGCAATTCGAATCCAACCTCTTCGGCGAGCGTGAACCCGAACGACACGACCACGACACCGACCGAAAGCAGCAGCTCCGTGAACACGGACCCTGAACTGGACGAGAACGGGTTCCCGACCATCGAATCTTACGGAGCCCCCCCGGCCGAATACACCAAGGAAATCCGCAACAACGGACAGACCGGCTGGAACAGCCGCTACTGGGATGGCTGTAAGCCGCACTGCTCCTGGCTCAGCAGCGTCGATACCACCAGCGAAGAAACATTCCAGGCAGGCCTTACAGTGGCTCGTAACTGCAATGTTCACGATGTAGAAGTTCCGGCATACACTCTCGGCCATGCAGTGCAGCAGTTCTGGATGGGTTACGAGGGCACGAACAGCGCCTGCGATACAAAGGACCCTTCGGGAACGTTCGCCTGCACGGACATGGCGCCTATCGCCGTGAACGACACGCTTTCGTACGCTTACGTTGCCGGTTCCGGAAAGCAATACCAGTACGGTTGCGGCAAGTGCTATCACCTACAGTATAACGGTGGCAAGAATGACGGCGACGTCAAGAAGACTCACAAGGCCCTGAACGGCAAGCACATCGTGGTGATGGTGTCCAACATCGGTTACGACGTGGAAGTGGGACAGTTCGACCTGCTTATCCCCGGCGGTGGCGTGGGTGCGTTTGACGCCCTTTCGACACAGCTAGGCCTAACGGACGCCTCGGTACTCGGAGCCAATGGTGGCGGTATCGGAAGAGTCTGCTTTGAACAAGTTGGCTGGGATGGCGAAGTCGCCGACTTCCAGAAGTGCATCATTGAAGGCTGCGAAAAGGCATTTTCCAAGTGGCCGAACCTGTTGCGTGGTTGCAAATGGTATGCAGAATGGTACATGGCGGCAGACAACCCGACCTACAACTGGGAAGAAGTGGAATGTCCACAGTACTTGGTGGACCATTACATGACTACCATCAACACAACTAAGGACAACCGTTTCCGTTGGCGCGACGACTGGTCCAGCTACAAGAAGGGTGATGAAATCGAGACTCAGGAATGCCTGACCGATAACTATCCCCAAGGTTGCGGACCGTAAGAGGTTTTATGAATCGTAAGTTATTCAAGAGCGTAATTGCTGCAGCTGCGGTCGCCATGATTTGCGCCTGCGGCGATGACGCCTCTTCGGACAATGCAACAGATCCGAGCTCGCTCGTTGATCCAGATACGAGCGTAGTCGACAACCCGTATTCTTCGGGCGGAGTGACCGATCCGAGCAATCCGGGCAACACACAGGATCCGGGCAATACGCAGAACCCGACATCAAGCGCGGGCACGAATCCTGACAATCCCCAGAATCCGAATGATCCGACATCGAGTGCGGACGGCACGAACCCGACTGACCCGACATCAAGCGCGGGCACGGAACCTGTGACAAGCAGCAGTTCCGTGAATACGGATCCGGAACTCGACGAGAATGGATTCCCGACTATAGAATCTTATGGCCCGCCTCCGGCCGAATACACCAAGGACATTAGCGCCTCGGCTCCGCGTGGCTGGAATACCCGCTACTGGGACGCCTGCAAGCCTCATTGCTCCTGGCTTAGGGAAAGCGAGAACGATAAGACTCGTGCAGACATAACTTCCAACGAGACCTATCTTGCCACCTATGGCACGGCGCGTAACTGCAACATTCACGATGTTGAAGTCCCTACCTTTACCTTGGGCAATGTATCAAAGTCCTGGTTCGGTTATGAAGGTACGAACAGCGCTTGCACCAAAGTCAAGGAAGCGGGTGTGTTCACCTGCACGGACATGGCTCCTATTGCCGTGAACGACACCCTTGCCTATGCATACGTTGCAGGCACAGCTGATAGCAGGTGTGGCAAGTGCTATCACTTGCAATACGATGGTCATTTCAAGGATGAGTTCGAGCAGAACCCGCCCAAGGCGACCCATAAGGCACTTATGGGTAAGCACTTGGTGGTGATGGCCTCTAACATCGGTGGAGATGTAGCTGGAGGCAACGAAAAATTGCCTGCAGGCCAGTTCGACCTGATGGTGCCGGGCGGCGGTGTGGGCGCCTTTGACGCTCTCTCTATTCAGGTGAACAAGGGTGCCGACTTTAACTGGGGAGCTGGTTTTGGCGGGTTCCTTACGGAATGCCAGAAAGGCGACAACTGCGGTACCGAAGGTTCCCTGGAATGTTACCAAACCTGTGTCAAGAACATGTGCGACGCTGCTTTCGGTGACGCCGGTCTCCCGAATCTTTTGCGAGGCTGCCACTGGTTTGCCGACTGGTACATGGCGGCAGACAATCCGACTTACTACATCGAAGAAGTGGAATGCCCGCAATACTTGATCGATCATTACTCAAGCAGAATCAACTCCACTAACGAAACCAATATCAAGAAACTGGAAGACTGGTCCACGGTCAAGGAAGGCGACGTACTCGACACGCTTCATTGCTGGAAGGCTGGCGAAGCCCCCGAAGAAAACGGTTGGCAGAATCCGAGCGCCGGTTGCGACGTGCAATAGCAAGAATCAACATAATTTGAAAAGTCCCGCGATTTTTTTCGTGGGACTTTGTATATATTGTACTTGAATAAAGGAGCTTTTATGAACATTCAAATAGCAATCAATCCCGAATCCGAATCCCGCGCCGAACACGACCTTTTCCGCATGGCATGCAAGCTTGACGACAACTGGTACATATGGATGAATCGAAAGCTGGGTTTCGAGACGGACGACGACGGGAGCGTGAACAGGGAAGTCGACTGCATTTTGTACCACCGTGAGCACGGCATGCTCGTTATCGAATGCAAATCAAATAGAATTAGCGCTGAGTACGACGAAAAAAAGAAAGCGACCGTCTGGAAACGGGCCGGAGAGGTCATCACGGGAAGAGATCCCGTAGACCAGGTGTCATCCTTGATAGGGCCGCTGCACGACTACCTGAAGCAAGTCGTCAAGCGTCCCGGTAGCCAGAGAACCTATCCGCTACGCGTCCAGTGGGCGGTGTGCTTCAGCGACATGGACTCGATGGAAGGGCTCCCGTCGCTAGTGCTTTCGCGCAGGCGCACCCTCCTGCGCCCCGACCTGCTCGATGTCAAGAAGTTCGAGAACAGGCTCATCGATATCTTGCAGACTAAGGAAGCATCCCGCAACAATAAGCCGTTCCCGAACGAACGCCTTGACGACGAGGCGCTCTTCTCGCTGCTGAACTTCCTGGACGGCAGCGGAATGAGATACAGCGAAAGCGAAATGTTCAAGGAAGCAGACGATGTGTTCCAGGTGAAGCCGACCGACATTCAGCAGATGCTAATGGATTCCATCTCCAGAAACCGCCGCATGAAAATCGAAGGTGTGGCAGGCTCCGGAAAATCGCGCATGGTCGAATGGGAGGCGCTACACCTTTCGAAGATGGGAAAAAATGTCGCCATCGTCTGCTATAACGATCTGCTCGCCGACGAGCTCAAGAATTCCATGAAGGAAACCCTTGAAAAGGACCGCAGTGTCGTCGCCGAAACATACAAGGAAGATGGCGGGTTCAGTTACGGGCGCATCGATGTGCATGCCTATTCTGAATGGTGCAAGACCTACGTCAAGGCCGCCAAACTCGACGTCACCAACAAAGGCGACGCATCGGAATACTACGACCACCTTCTACCCGCTGCTTTCTGCAAGGCGCAAAAGATTCTTGCCAAGGACAAGAAGAAACGCGAACAGTACTTCTACGACGCCGTCATCATTGATGAAGGCCAGGACCTTTCCAGCGACTGGGTCGACAGTATCATCGCATTGCTGAAAAATGATGAACGCGGAATCGTGCGCTTTTTCTACGACCCCGCGCAGCGCCTTTACGGAAAGCGCAACGGCATTGAGAACGCTCAAATTGCCGCCATGCCGGTCTTGGTGCTGAACAGAACATACCGCAATACCAAAAGCATCTTGAAATGGGTCTTCAAGAACACCGGCTTTAGGCTAGAGCCCTACA
The DNA here is from genome assembly GCA_017526585.1 of Fibrobacter sp. Classification (GTDB taxonomy): domain Bacteria; phylum Fibrobacterota; class Fibrobacteria; order Fibrobacterales; family Fibrobacteraceae; genus Fibrobacter. The sequence continues at coordinate 35,512 of JAFXRC010000011.1, forward strand.
ACAATGCCGCAGCGGGCAATTCCGTCAAGGAAAAATACTATACGGACCCCGCTGAACAAGTAGACCTGCTGCTTGCAAGCTACAAGGAACTCATCGCCAAGAACAAACTTTCGCCAGAAGATGTTCTAGTCGTATCGATGCGCAGCCAAGGCTCTTCGGCTCTGAAAGACCTAAAGGATGATCGCTTTATCTGGAACGGCGTGGGCAACAAGCGCATCGTGAAGGACAAGGTGAACATCGTCAGTGCCCACCGCATCAAGGGACTCGATGCCGCTGCCGTCATCTTGGTCGATGTCGAAGAACCCAAGGACCCCGCCAAGCGCGAAGACTGGAAACGGCGCCTGTTGGTAGGCGCCACCCGCGCAAGAAAGCTGCTGACGGTCATCCGGAAAAAGTAAATTTTGTATCTTTTGGCTATATGCTCAAGAAAATCGTCACAGCCTTTACTTTATGTTCATCTGCGTCCCTTGCGTTTGCCGGGGAGCATTGGAACCTGGATGCGGGCGATGTGTCGATGAAGTACCTGAGCATGCAGGTTTCAGCTAGGTCCGCCGCGCTCTCGGGTGCGGGTGTCGCGGATGCCACGCGCGCCTCCGATGTTCAGAGGAATCCGCTCGCCATGAGCTCCGTAACAGAAGCCGAGGCGGGCGTGAACCACATCATCTTCCCCGAATACACCGCCGACGACTACACCACGGCATACATCGCGCTCCCCTTCACGGCGTTCAACTACCCGTTCACTTTTTCTGCGGGCGCCGAATTCCTGGGCTATGACGGAATCGAGGGCCGCGACGAAGAAGGTTTCAAGACGGCGGATTACGGCGCCTACGCCTGGACGCTACAGGCAGGCCTCGGAAACCGTGGCAAGGCATTCAGCTGGGCCGCCACCGCGCGCTTTAGCCAGCAGACTATCGACGACGAATCTGCGATTGCGTTGCTGGGCGATATAGGCGGAGCATTCCGCGTAAATCGTTATTTCGCCTTCGGTGCAACCCTCACTAACGCCGGCTACATGGGCGACTATGACGGCGAAACCGAACACGCCCCGATGGCATTGCAGGCGGGCATCACGGGAATCGTCCCCGTTGCAGAACTTTTCAACCTTGCAAGCGCCTGGAATGTGCACCTATCCGCAGACGCCTACCGCCGCGCCGACATGGAAGACCCCGAATGGCGTTTCGGCGGTGAAATCGACTATATGGAAACCATCGCCCTCCGCATCGGCTACGCCGCACGCCCCGACACCGAAGACGGCGTGAGCGCAGGTATCGGTTTCTGCTTCGGCATGATTACCTTCGACTACGCCTACAGCCCCAAAAAGGCATTCGACGGCGGATACCATTACCTGACTCTCGGACTGCGCTTCTAGAAAGCGAGCCGCTAATTCCGAGCACAACTGTGTTTCTTAATTTGATAATTGAGACAGCCGCGGCTGATTCCAAGTTTTTGCGCCGTGACACTCCGATTTCCATCGTTACGGGCGAGTTCAGAACAAATTAATTTCCATTCAGGCGAAGCGGCATAGTGTCGCGGACGCTCGCAGAATGAGCCGATGTAACGCGATATTTCCTTTGCACCACGCTCCGGCTCCCCTGTCATAGGGGTCGTCGCGCAGCCCGATTCAAAATAGTTCAGGGGAGCCGAGCAAAACTCCTCGTCCAGAATTTTAGCGAGCGAAATACCGTAGCATTTGAGCAGCGCATAGCGTTGCAGCACATTCTTCAGCTGACGCACATTGCCGGGCCACGCAGGCTTTTTCAGCAAAGTTAAATCGCCGAATGGGAGCACCTCCTTACCGCCGATTTCGCGCCAGATATCCGCAGCGATACGCTCGAAATCTTCGCGGTCCCGCAGCGGCGGGATTTTCACGGGGAACACATTCAGGCGAAAGAACAGGTCTTCGCGGAAGCGCCCCGCCGCGATTTCCGAATGCAGGTTTCGGTTCGTAGCACAAATCAATCGAAAATCGACGGGGACATTTTTGCTGCTCCCAAGTGGCATCACGGTGCGTTCCTGCAAGATACGCAAAAGCTTGCACTGTGTCTCAAACGGCATCTCGCCGATTTCATCCAAGAACAATGTGCCGTGCTCTGCCGAGCGTACCACTCCCAAGCGCTCCTCGAAAGCACCGGTGAACGCCCCCTTGCAATGCCCCTCCAGAATGCTTTCGGTAAGCCCCTTCGCAATCGCGCCGCAGTTCAACGCGATAAAGGGCCCGCCCGCCCTTTTGCTGTGAGCGTGGATAAAGCGGGCGGCAACCTCCTTGCCGGAACCCGACTCGCCGAGTAAAAGAACTGAAATTTCGGAACTTGCCGCGATGCGCAATAAAGATTCGTGTCTATTCATAAAGCCTCTATTCTATATACACGCTCTTTTCGCGACTTTTGGGAACGACTGCGCAAGAATTTTACATTCGCGTCGATATTTTTACAAAAGAAAAAGCCCCCGACTTTGTCGGAGACTTTCAGGAACCATAAATTCAATACTTACTTTTCGGTGAATGTCCGCATTTCCTTAAGGAACTTCTGAAGGCGATCCTTGTGAGAAAATTCCGCCTTTGCCGGCGTCTTGTAATAGACAGGATCTTGTACAGGGTCAGCAGTACCTGCCATAGCCATCACACAACGAGAAAATTCCTGTGCGTTCGTTTTTTTGTAGCGGTAAGCATAGCTGTATTCATTGCCGTAGCCATCGTCGTCTTCTTCAAAGCGAAGGTCATCCACATATTCAACCTTGCAGACATCGCTGGTCGGACTCTTCTTTACATAATCCAGGTTACAAGTGGAACTGCCATCCGTAAGGCTGATGGAAATCTCGGCATTCTCATCCCATTTTTCGCTCAAGTATATATCGATCTTATCCAACGAAACCGTATAGGTCTTTTCACCCCTTTTGAAGGTCTGCTTATTCGACGATGTTTCGAGAATTTCAATATTATACTCCTGAATGGTTGACTGCAAATCACCGTCTTCGTATTCATCAAAGTCGGTGATGTCTTCGGCTCGGATTTCACCGTAACCATAAGACATCATATTATACAGATCGTACATGAAATCGGAATTCATGTAACCCACTGCAGAGAGGTCTTGGAGATACAAGTCGTACCGATATTCGTAGCTTGCAGCGATTTCTCCTTCGGAGAACTTCATGATATGCGTCATGTAACGAGCATCCTTTTCGTAGCATTCCGTCCGGTTTTCACCTTTGTTATGCTCGCAAAAGATATTGGTCCAAGAGCCATAAATTTTGCCAGCGGTTCCGCCCAAATACATCTGACCATATCTATCTAAATCGTCATCGTAAATCCGATACATTACCAGCGTGTCACCCAGGAATTCGTATTTGTACTTCAGCGCTCTTTCGGGATTTATCTTGACATTCTTCCAGACAACCGAGCCATCTAATTCACGGACACATAATTCTTCGAATTCCTCGGGTTCCGTTATAATAAATGTCTGCTGCGCCTCATCCACAGAAAGCGCCGCCTTCTGTGTCCAGGAACCGTCGCCCGCACCGGAAGACGAGTCATCACCGCAGGCGGCAAACATCAAGGCTGCAGTCGCAGCGGCAGTAATCAGATATCGCTTCATTGTTCCTCCTATTCGGAATAATTATTAATTTGTCCGTACGAAAATATACATTATTTCACTTTATTTTTCAGATTCTTTTAAATTTTCCAGTTCGGGATCATAGGACTTTGCAGCGATTTTATCGACACACCTGGTGAGTTCATCTTCATTTTGGTCCAAATACTTATAGGAATAATGAATCTCGCGGTTATTGTCCGCATACCCCGTTTCTTCAAAGAACATTTCAGCATTTTTTGCGTTGCACAACGTTTTCTCGAGCTTCTGTATTTTATAGTAGCCGACACAAGTGGTTGTACCATCCGTCACTTCCGCACTAATATCTTTCAGGAGTCCGTTGTATTCATCCAGGCTCTGCTCCACCTTATTCACCTTAAAAGTGTAAGTCTTGCCACCTACGGTGAAGGTCCGGCTGTTTTCGGTCGAACCGATAACATCGACCTTATATCGAGAGGCATCTTGCCTATTAGACTGTGCAACATTTTTCGAATAAAATTCGAAGGGACTCCCCAATGAAAATCCATAACCGTAGATACTCGCCAACGATTCGTACAACCCACTGATAAGGACATCCACATAGCCGACGGCTTCGAGCTCTTCAAGGTATTTTTCGTGGAAGCGTCTCTCTATTTTGGTGACTTTCTTTCCTGTGAAATTGAACGATACCGCAGTATGATCGTCCAGGGGATCATAGCATTTGATTTTCCCGGTCTCTGTAGTATATTCGCAGCCGGTAAACTCCCATGTGCCTTCGAAACTTCCGCCTTTTCCGCCAACAAATACAAGTCCGTAAGCGCGATTTTCCCAAGTGCCGTTGAACGATAGATTAGCATTGGCATCGACACGGATAATGTAAAGCAGCAGGGTATCACCCAAAAATTCGTACCAGTAACTATCGGGTTCGTCGGCCACGGTAATCGTCTTCCAGGTATAGCTCTTGCCTTCGGCAACGCAGGCATCCAGCGTCTTTGCATCGGGGGTAATCGTAATTTTGTGCTCTTTTTCGTCCGCGGTGTATGTGCCCGGAAACTCGAATACCGTCGCGTTCCCCATGGTATCTAGCACATGCGAGTAATCCTGTTCCAGTTCGTCCGACGGTTCCTCTTCTGGTTCGTTCAAGGGGTCGTTGTATAGGAATGGTTCCGGCTCCGCGCTTGACGAATCACTGTTGCTACAAGCGGCAAATAAGAATACAGATGCAGCTACTGCTGCAATAAAGGCATGTTTCATAGATGTTCTCCTCTTTTCCCAAGAAATTTCAGGGGTAATATAGCAATTCCCCAAGTCACAAATACTAGCCAAAAATCATTAAAATTTCTATTATTGCCCCCGCAACGGTAAAAAACACCGTCGCAGACATAGACAACCATATTACCAAAGTGGCTGGCCAGATGGGTAGGCTTGGGCACGACGGTCGCGAGGAAAGTGACTGCGCTCGAAGCCGAGAGGTTTGGTGGCCCGAAAGGAAAAAATGAGTCAAAGAATCGTATGTAAGTTCGGCGGCAGCTCTGTCGCCGATGCCGGCCAGTTCAAGAAGATCAAGGCCATCGTTGAATCCGACAAGAACCGCAAGGTCATCGTCGTTTCCGCACCCGGCAAGCGCAATCCTAAGGAAACCAAGCTTACCGACCTCCTCTACAGCACCTACGACCTCGCCTCCAAGGGCCTCGACTTTTCGACCCCGTGGAACCTGATCCGTCAGCGCTACGACGAAATCTGCAACGATCTCGGCCTGGGTGACAAGCTCACCGAAGACTTGGACAGCCTCGAAGACAAGCTCAAGAACCACCCCGAATCCGTCAGCACCGACTTCTTGGTGAGCCGTGGCGAATTCCTGTGTGCACGCCTCATGGCCAAGTACCTGGGCGCAAACTTCGTCGACACCTTCCCGCTGATCACCTTCGACGACAAGTACCGCATTACGCCGAAGACCTACGAAGACATCGCGAAGACCTTGTCTGACGAAAACCAGCTTTACGTGCTGCCGGGCTTTTACGGTAGCAATCTCCGTGGCGAAGTTAAGACCTTCAGCCGTGGCGGCTCCGACATCACGGGCGCTATCCTTGCCAACGGCATCGATGCCGCCAAGTACGAAAACTGGACCGACGTTTCGGGCATGCTCATGGCTGACCCGCGCATCGTCGAAAATCCGCTGCCGATCGAATACGTGAGCTACCGCGAAATCCGCGAACTCGCCTACTCCGGCGCTTCTGTGCTCCACGACGAATCTATCGCCCCGTGCCGCGCGAAGAAGATTCCTATCAACATCCGCAACACGAACCGTCCGCAGGATCCGGGCACCATCATCGGCCCCACTCCGGAAGAAGCGAAGCTCCCGATTACGGGTGTCGCCGGCCGCAAGGGCTTCTCGATGATCTACATCGAAAAGTCCATGATGAACAAGGAAGTCGGTTTCGGTCGCCGCGTGCTCGCCGTGCTCGAAAGCGAAGGCCTCTCCTACGAACTGTGCCCGAGCGCTATTGACTCCATGAGCATCGTGGTGGATAGCAAGGCTCTCGACGCCGTGCAGGACGTGGTTCTCGAAGACATCACGCAGCAGATGCGCCCCGACCGTATCAAGGTGTTCCCGGGCATCTCGCTCATCGCTACCGTGGGTCACGGCATGACGAATAAGATCGGTGTGGCTGCGAAGCTCTTCACCGCTCTCGCCGACAACAAGGTGAACGTCCGTATTATCGACCAGGGTTCTTCGCAGATCAACATCATCACCGGTGTTGACGAAGCCGATACCGAGAAGGCCATCAAGGCCATCTACGGCGCCTTCGTGAAGTAATCCGCGATTGTCATTCCCGCCTCCGAGCGGGAAACTTCTATCGGAAAAACGACCCGGAAATTCCGGGTCGTTTTGCTATTATGGAGAGGAAACTATGAAATACATTCTATACCAAGCACCTAGTGCTTCACGGTGATGCGTCGAGCAGCTTCACCCTGGACTCTCAGGAAGTAGTTCCCGCCAGCAATCGCTTCCAGGGATACCGTTTCGCCCCTAGAGGCACGCCCTGCCATCACCTTCTTACCCTTCAGGTCAAACAGCGCGTATGCAAGATTCTCGCCTTCGACAACCGTAAAACTCAGGTTCTTGTCACCCATGGCGATCTTCGTCACATTCGCAAACACAGGTGCAGCAGGCTTGGAGACTTCGAAGTCAGACGTATTCGACGGTGCAACCGCCTTTGCCATGGCGAATACCGGTTCCGTCTTTCCGTAGGTTCCAGTTGCCAACTTGTACAGGAAGGCGAAGGCCTTGTTCTGCACGCTGTCCGCAAACACGATCTCGCTGCCATCATCGGCGGTACGAGTGCTGTTGTAGAATTCATGCTTGAGGCCATAACCCACCGGATTGTAGAATTCGTGAGCCACTCCCCTTGCCGTCAGGGCAGAGTCAATGGCAGCGCTTCCGTAAATGGTCGGAGTCTGGACATCGAACTTGAAGAGACTTGCAAAGGCGCTGTATTTTGCAGGCACGGCATCGCGAACCATCTTTTCCGCATCCTCAATGGCATGCCCCACCTTATAAGGCATCACATAGTCAGAATCACCGTGAGCAAGGAATACGGGGACATCGCTATTCTTCACGAGATTGATATCGTGGATACCACCCCAGAGAGCGACCACACCATCGGCGATGCCATCAAAATTTGGGTTTTCATGATGTTATTCCTCTCTTTAATTTCTTTTATACCTATAATATATTTTCAAAGATTCATATTGTCCAATATATTATTTCTAGCATTCTAATCAATAATTTTGATTAATTATACAAAAAAAGGAAAATTTGGGGCGTATGACGGCAATTTTTTGCAAACAATAGCCCTTTTTATATATAAAAGTAATAGAAAACGCGATATCGACACGGCGCCAAGCAAACTAAAATAACCCTATAATGAGCTTTTATAATAGAAAAATACAATTAAAAACCCATATTAGGGTCTTTAAAATTTAAGAATATTTTTCTCAACTTCCTGAGCAAGCTTCTTAGGAACATCATTCGCCTTGGCACGTTTCTTGAAGTCGGCGAGGGCGTCTTGCACTTGCTCGAGGATGCGCTTGTAGCGCCCTTGCACGAGCCCTGCATTTTTCGCAACCGTCTTGAAATCATCTAGAGAGAACTTTTCACGTTTGCCATTGAAAGTCATCTGATGCGTCCCGGTCCAGCGACCCGCGGGATTATAGGCGTAGGTGACGTCGAAGGCGGGAGCAAGCGACCAGTCGCCACGCTTGTCCATCAGGAATCCGATGTTTTTCGTGTGGTCATCTTGGTTCCTCGCGCAAATATTGAATACGGCCCTGCGGTACATCTGCTCGATGTCGGCGGTGGTAAGCCCGATTCGCCTTGCAACGGCGAAAGCCTGCTCGTAGCTGTACGCTCCCGCGATGTTGAAATCGTAATGCGCGATGGCCGCGAGTGACTGGTAATGCAATTTGCCGCCGTTTTCGGTACGGTCAAAACGGCGCGTCATAAAGTGCCTATGGTCGCCATCAACAAGCAGGCGGCATTCCGTCATATCGATTCCCGCTTCTTTTGCAATTTCGCTATAAGTGTATTCGAGCGCTCCGAACCCTGCGGGGTCGGCGCTTTCTTTGTCGCGGTTATTCTCGATATCGTCGAATTTCAGAAGCCAATAGCCGTAGCCCTTAGGCGCAGGGACTTGCCCCGAGAGCACAGTTTTTGTCGCATCGTCGTAGGCGACGAGCACCTTGGCGCGGGCACCCCCCGCCGATGTACCGACACGGACAATCTGTTCGAAAGCATTCTTTTCGCGAAGCTTAACCTTCACTCTTTTACGCTGGTCCAAGATGTTTGCCGCAAGGGCGCGAAGCCTTTCGATTTCAAGCGGCTCGCTCTTGACGGGATCGGGGCCGATAGCGGGATAAAATTCAAGTGCGCCCATGCCGCGCGAACCCGTGTAGCAAAGCCTTTCGAGCGCAGAGAAACTTTGAGGCTCCCTGCCGTTCTGGATAAGCCACTGGTCAATTATCTTGTTGCCGAACTTATCTGGGACAGAATCGGCGAAGAGCCCCGGCAGCTTGTGAAACGTGGCAGGCGAAAGTTCCAGGAAGCGGTAGATAGCACCAGCGCGTACGGGCATGGTAATCGGTGCGGGCTCTATGCCGCTGCGGACAAAGTCGGGATTGTACTCGAAGAATGCGAAATCATCACCGCTCCCTTGCGAGAGGGCGCCGACGGTCGTCCCCCAGAGTTTTACCTCGACGGGAATCATTCGTCCTCCTTCCATACCCACGGAGCGTTAGGAGCAGCCTTCTTCTTGCGACCGGCACGCTTGCGCTGGGGCAGCTTCTGCGATTCGCGGAGAAGCATCATGGGGCTGCGACTGTAATCGGGAACGATATTGACTAACGCTTCGGCAAAGCCGAACTGCATTAGCACCTTGACTAGGTGCGAGAGGCTCACACTTTTGCCCATCTCAAGACGCACCAGGGTATTCTTGCCGATGCCCGCCTTTTCGGCAAGCGCTTCGCGCGAAAGATCCATGGTGATGCGGTGCGCACGGATGCGCTCGCCCAACTCCTTGAGTGTGGTGTTTTCTGTAAGCGGAGTGGCCCTGTACATATCAATCTCCTAGTTATCAAACATAAATATATCAAATTATCATCAATAAAACAACCCTATAATGGGTTATTAAGTCAAAAAATTTAACATATTCACCCAATTTTAGGTCTATATTTATTATATTTTTAAGAGGCGCAAAATGATGACAAGAACCTTTTTCACGTTTATTTTGATACTCTCGGCTGCAATGCTCACCGCTTGCACCGAGTCTTTCACCGACTCGCGCGACGGGCAGAGTTACGACATCGTGAAAATCAGTTCGCAAACCTGGATGGCGGAAAATCTGAATTTTGAAACCGAAACGAGTGCTTGTCCCGAAGGCGACAAACGGAATTGTTCCAAATACGGACGCCTCTACACCTGGGAAGAAGCAAAACACATTTGCCCCGAGGATTGGCGGCTCCCCGACAATGCGGACTTCGAACAACTTATTACAGCGGCAGGCGGCGCAGAAGCCGCGGGTTTTGCACTCAAGTCCACCAGTGGTTGGTTTAAGAAAGGCAATGGTTCTGATGACTTCGGCTTTGACGCGCGCCCCGCAGGTTACCGCCTCGCAGGTTTTGACAATGGAGGCACAACTTCAGGTGGCAAGTTCGACGGCATCGGCGGCTACGCACACTTTTGGAGCGCCACAGAAACCTCCGACGGACTCGCCCACTACCTACTACTCGATTTCAGCACCAAAGCCGCAAAACTCAGCGCCTTCGGCAAGGACGAAGCAAGATCGGTGCGCTGTGTGAAGTAACGGAAGCAGCACGGGCGCCATTCAGCTTGTAATACCTCTGCTCATTTTCCGATGAGGCGGCGCGAGATCTCGATTCGGGGACTGTGTTGCCGCGCTTTAGCGCGCGGAAATTCCGGATGGACTGCGTTTGCGGTTCCACGCTAGATTTCAGCTGCCACTTTTCGAGGGAATCAAGACCCGCGTTTCCGAGGACGGCAAGGTCGTAGCCGATGACTTTGGACGCACCCGCGGCGTAAGCGGTATCGAGCTGTGCCGAAATCCTTGCGCCGTCGGCAAGCGCATGCGAATCGTCGGTGCGGAAGAGTTCCATGTCCACCCAGAAATCGACGCCATACTTTTTGCAGGTTACAGCGACGGCGCGTTCATAGCCGCCCACAGTCGCAGTCTCTGCGTGAGCCTTTCCCGCATCGCTTGCTCCTACGCCATCTTGCACGGCGATGATATCAGGCTTGAAGCCCGCCGCAAAAAGGGTTTCGAAGAAAGACTGCAACTTTTCAGGTGATTCTAGGTTCTGGTTGTAGAAGGGCGCCGCCATCACCTTCCAGCCCTTCGCCTGTGCCGCTTCGGTGACGGGATTCAAAAAGTGTTCCGCGAGCATTTCCGCAGTCGCGTCATCGCGCAGGCCATCCCAGTAGTAGCGGGCAATTTCTTGCGGGATGTACACTCCCGCGACAACACTCTCGTTGCCGTAGAGCGTGTAGACTTCTTCAAGCACTTTCAAGTTTCTTGCAGACAACGTATCGAGCTGCTCGGCGGTCGGCGGGGTGTACCAATTTTCGCCATTGTAGTAAAGCCCCAGCCAGATCTTTGTACCCGCAGCCTTCGCCGCCTCGATGCTCTTGGGGAAAAGCTCATTGTTCCTGTACTGCGTATTCTGTAGAAAATCCAGCTCCGAAGGGTAATACAGGTGCGTCGCTTCGACAGCAGCGTATTGCAGCACGACTTCGTCCATTCCGAGTGCGTGTAGTCGCTGATGCATGTGCGTGATAGAATCCTGCGGGTAGTAGGCGGTCGACCAACCCGCATCGAATACGCCGGCAATCCCCGCGGCTTGAACCATGCCAGCAAAAGGTCCGCACGCAAGCAAAGACACTCCGCACAGGAGTGCGGAAACGCTGAACCGAGATATGCGTCTTGAGGCGACCATACCCGAAATATATACTTTTTTAGTCGAAAAAGCTAATCGAATTCGCCGAGCGTGAGTTCGTTCTCTACGGCTTCCTGTTTCTTTTCTGCCGTCGCGTCAAGCGCCTCGGCATGCCCGCGAAGTGCCGCGAAGGGGTGGAAAATTTTTGCGCGGTCTTCCATACTCATTCGCGGATGCTTGATAAGAAAGTTCCAATCGTTGCGCGGGTACGGCAAGTCAATTATGTCAGAATAATCATCTCTCATACTAGATCCTTCGACTTCGCTACGCTTCGCTCAGGATGACACTCCCTCATCTTTCGTCTAAGCACGGTGACCTCCGATTTGTCCGTTGCGTTCAATGGTGGTAGCGCCCTCTTGCAAGTCCATCCCCTTCACAATCGCATTCTTGCCGAACCGCTTCTTGATGAGAAGTTCCGCCTTCAGGCGTTTCTTTTCGCGCTCCTGTTTCTGCACATCGGTGAACAGGTCGTACTGTTCGTGACTTGCATCCACGATGTCGGCGGCCACCAGGTTCAATCGCCGCACCGTCAGTTTCGGGTCCACAATGCGGTCAAAAAGTTTCATCACCGCATCGGCCATCACCGACTGCGAGCTAGTGTAATATCCGATGCTTGCCGTACCGTGGGCAGGCTTCGGGAGCAAACGCCCATAAACATCCATCACCGTTTCGCCACGGTAAATTCCCTTGTCCACATTTTCGCGGTCGTAACCCACCGTGAGCACCATCGCATTTGTCACCAAATCATGCGCAATCAAGGTCATCGAAACCGTATCGACCATCTCGCGCACCACAAGACGCGCCTTATCAAACGGATATGGATCCTGCAGCACCTGCCCCTCACCCGTACTCCTGTTCCGCGGCTTCGCCTTCTTGATATCCGCAATCGTGCAGGGTTCGTAACCCCAGGCGTGGTCAATCAAAATTTCCGCATTCACGCCGAAAAGCTTGTAAAGCGCTTCAGGATTCTTGACACTCACACGCGCAATGTCTCCCATCGTGTAAATGCCACGCCCTGCATTCAGCCTGCAATTTTCCAGGCGTTCCGCAATGCCACGCCCCACCTGCCAAAAACTCGTGAGCGGCCTGTGCGACCAAAGCTGCCTGCGGTAGCTCATCTCGTCAAGTTCCGCGATGCGCACGCCGTCAGCATCCGCATCCACATGCTTCGCCATCACATCCATCGCGATCTTACAAAGGTAAAGGTTCGTGCCGATGCCACCCGTCGCTGTGATTCCCGTAGTCGTGAACACATCCTGGATAATCGTCTTCACCAGTTCGCGCGCCGTCTTCTTATAAAGTTTCAGATACCGCGTCAAGTCCAGAAAACATTCGTCAATCGAATACGCATGAATATCCTCGGCGCTCACATACTTCAGATAAACATTGTAGACCTTCGTGGAATATTCCACGTACTTCGCCATCTGCGGTTTCGCGATCGTGAACTCGATCTTTTCACCCGTGCGCCGCAATACCTCGCGCACCTTCTGGTTCACCTCGAAAAGCCGCGCACGCCCTGGAATCCCGTAAGCCTTGAGCGCAGGCGTCACCGCAAGGCAAATCGTCTTTTCGGTGCGGCTCTCGTCTGCCACCACCAACTTCGCCTTCAACGGGTCAAGGCCACGGAGGATACATTCCACCGAGGCAAAGAACGACTTGAGGTCTATGGCAGCGTACGTGCGGGAAGGCATAAAGGAAAATATAACTAAACAAAATGTCAATTACATGCCAAAACCGCGTTGTTTTTATATACAACGGCAATTGCCCCATACCTAGTGCAATTCGAAAGTCCCCTATTTATATTATATACGGTTTTTTTATAGGGAGTACAACATGAAAAAACTATCTATCGCCCTGCTTTTGGGTACGGCAGCGGCATTTGCAGCCGAATCTCAAATTTACGCAGGCAACTTCTTCGACGAAGACGGCGCTTACTTCGGCCCCGATTGCGATAAAGATGGAACCCAGTCTACGGGTGCCTACTATACCGGTGATTACACCAGCCCGTTCAAAAAATATTTAGGAAAAACTGACGAAGAAATCCAGAAGAAACTCGACGACCTTTGGAATCACTACTTCAAGGGCGATGGCAACTCGACCGTCTATTACGAAACTAACGAAGGCGATGCCTACGTCAAGGACATTGGCAACAATGACGCTCGTTCCGAAGGCATGAGCTACGGCATGATGATTGCCGTACAGACCAACCACAAGGAAGAATTCGACAAGCTCTGGAAGTGGACCAAGGCCCACATGTGGCATGATCCCGCAACTGGCGGAGACGGATATTTCTCTTGGTCAGTCGAGACTTACGGCAGTGTGAAAGACCGTGGTAACGCACCTGATGGTGAAATGTATTTCATGATGTCTCTTCTGTTCGCCGCCAACCGCTGGAACGACGAAGGCTACATGAAGGACGCCCAGGCAATCCTCAAGGCTTGCTGGAAGGGCAATGGCAATTCCCTGTTCAACGAACAGTCCTACATCGTGACGTTCCAGCCCTCGCAGGGAAACAACTCCTGGTCTGACCCGTCTTACAGCTTGCCTGCATTCGTAGACTTGTTCACCCGCTGGTCCGAAACCAACAATGACAAGTGGGGCAAGGCAACCGAGGCTACGCGTACGCACCTGTATGTATCTTCTAACAAGCAGTCCGGTTTGTTCTCCGATTACAACAACTTTGACGGAACTCCCCATGCCGTAGAATTCAATGGCAATGCCACAAAATACATGTACGACGCCATGCGCTGCGCTATGAACTTCGGTATGGACTACTATCTGTTCGGTGTTGACGCAGACCGTGAAACCGAAATGGCAAAGCGTATCATTGATTTCTTCGAAAGAGATGGTTACCAGCATGGTCGCTTTAACTGGGACGGTTCTAATCCGTCTGAAAGCTACACTACGGGCGAAAAGGGCGCAAACGCCGTTGCCACCTACGCCTTGATGAACGACGCGAGCTACGAAGCTGCCATCAAGAAGAATCTGGAAATGGCTTGGAACGAACGTTTCATGACCGGTCAGTACCGCTACTATGATGGCCTGGTACACTATCTCGCCATGCTCCACCTGACTGGCAACTTCAAGATTTGGAAACCGAAGCCGACCGCCGAAGAAAAGACCATCGAGCCGACCGAAATCAACGGCGTCTCCTACAAGGATGGCGACAAGATCGATTACTTTGAAGGCTGCAAGCTCTACAAGGCAACCGTCAGCGGCAAGGCGATTGAGGCAATAGCACAGTCGGTTGCCCTGAACAGCGGCGTAAAGGTTTATTCGACGAATAGCGCAATCGTTATCGACAACGCTCCGGCTGGTACCAAGTACACCGTCACCGACATGAACGGCCGTGTTCTCGCCGCCTCCAGGACGAACTCCGCCAGCCAGGAAATCCGCCTGGGCAGCAAGGGAGTCATGCTCGTGATCGTCGGCAACAAGACCTACAGAGTCTCGAAGTAAGTTTCACTACCATGCAACCAAACAGGGCGTTCGTTTGAGCGCCCTGTTTTTTTATTTGCGGGAATTGCTTCTTGTTCGTACCATGAACAGGCTTTGAGGACGGCGAGGTCAGAAATTCGCTTGCAAGCTATAACTGACAAATAAGTCGGCTATTTGGTATATCCCCAATAAAAATTGGGCTATTAATATATCCAAAGGCCGGCTTTTTTGCGTATTGATAAAGTTATCTTGACAGTGCATTACCAAAAAATTAAATTATGGAGAAATTATGGCTCTTGAAATAAGAAATATTCCGGTTCTTACAGGCTCTACGGCAGAGTCGTTTATTCGTGCTGCCGAAGAACGCGAGAAGAACCCACGTCATCTCGGACTCAAGGTTTCCTTCGCCCAGATTGATGAAATGGCCGCCCGCGCCCGTTCTTATAGAGAGGCTCATAATGGAAAGAATCCGTTTAGCATCTGATTGCACAATCTATCCCATCGATAAGAATACAGACCTTTCTTCATTTTGCTGTGGCGATGAAGATTTGGATGAATTTTTTCGAAATGACGCATACCTGTATTCCGCACAACTCTTAGGAAAAAGCTACATCGCAGTAACAAACGCAGATTCACCACAAATCGCGTGCGCATTTACCTTGGCAAACGACAGCATAAAATCCACGATGATTCCGCGATCATCAAGAAATCGATTAGAACGAAAGGTTCCTAACGCAAAGCACACGCGAACTTATCCGGCACTACTGATAGGGCGCTTAGGAGTAAACGACCAATTTCAAAGAAGCGGATTACATTTAGGGAGCCAAATCATAGATTATCTGATTTCTTGGTTTGTCCATCCTGACAATAAAACCGGTTGTCGTTTTATGGTTGTTGACGCATATAACCGACCCGAAACAACAGGTTTTTATCAAAAGAATGGGTTCCGCTTTTTGTATTCGGACGAAAATCTTGAAAAGGAAGCCTTTCACATTGATACAAGTCAACCACTAAACACTCGCATGATGTATTTAGACCTGATTGATTTTGTTTCTTATTCCCGATGCTCGTAAAGGTACAGATTCGCTTCGGGGACGGTGAGGTCGGAGCCTTTGATTTTCCATTTGTCTTCGTCGCCAGTACGGTAGGTCGCGATGACGTAGTAACGGTTATCGGTCTGTAATACAGCCTCGGGGACTGCCCAGAAGTTCTCGGCACCGTCGAACATCTTGAGTTCATGATAGTCGCGGGTATCGATGCCCTTGATGGTGATGGACTTGACCATATCCCTGGGGTTTCGCACCTGGATAACGCTCCAGAAATCATTTGCGCCGTCCTTGACGAACAGCGATGTCGAATCGCCCCACACACCATCTACGCCTTCGCAGCTTACGAATTCCCATTCGCCATAGTAACGGCCCACCTGAATTCCCATGATGTCAGAAGCGGGAGCACCACCTAGGTCTACGCCGCAATCGGCATCGGGGCAGCGGTCGGTAATGCGCACAGTCACTTTTTTCCAGCCGTCGGGTGTTTTCGCCATCACGCGGACGCAGCCGCCACAGGCGAGTCCGCCTTGCCACGGGCCCTTATTGTCGCCAGGGGACACATTCACATGAATTGCAGCGTAGTACTGCATATTAGTTTGTCCGTAATTGCAAGCGCCACCGAGGCTCGTTTCTTTTGCCGTGATGCTCCCGTAGGTGGTCACGGAGCCCTTGCCGCCGTTTTCGGTGAGTTCGGGGTCTGCCGCGGTGTAGCTGTCGCAAGCGGTACACTTGCCGCCGTCACCATCGTCCTCGTCGCTGCTGGATTCAGGTACCTCGCTCGACGAAGAAACCTCCGACGCAATTGACGAAGACGATTCCACTACCGATTCAGAAGAAGTCTCTATTTTTTCGGAGGAACTAGCCCCTTCGACAGGCTCAGGGACCTTAGCCGTTTCAGAAGATCCCTGAATTTCTGCAGAGCTGCTGGAAAAAGCTTCGGCACCGCACTGCGCACCCTCGCACAGATGCGATGACGAAAATTGCGAGGAACTTGACACCAGCACGCTTTCACTCGAAGGAGTCTCGGCGGCACTCGTCGCCGAGTCGTCACCGCAAGCGACAATACCTGCACTCACCAAGGCGCTAAAACAAAAAACAAGGGCACGATTCTTCATATAGGATAATATACAAAGAGCCCCCGGCTTAGTCGGGGACAAATGCGTGAAACTTACCAGTCTTGGCGCTTTTCAAGCGCGACACTCGGCTTACCAGTCTTTGGCAGGTCTTGCCTGCCCGCGGAGAGGTTTCCAAGGCTTGCGTTCGCCGTTCTGCTCGTCGAAATCCTTCAAGAGCTGCGCTGCGTCTTCGGGGCTCATCTCGCCCATTTGCACAGGCTGTTCCTGGGGTTCTTCGCCACCATTGCTGTCGCTCGATTCCCCTTCGGGCTGCTGCTCAGGCTGATTCTGTTCGCCCGCACCTCCGTTACTGTCGGAGCTTTCGGCCCCCTGGCTGTCGCTGGACTCGCCACCGTTCTGGTCTTTATTCTGCGGGTCCTGATTCTGGTCCTGTTGATCCTTGTTCTGATCGTCGCCATTCTGGTTTTGCTGATCCTTGTTTTGATCCTGCTGATCCTTATCCTGGTTCTGATCTTGATTCTGATCTTGGTTTTGATCCTGATTCTGGTCTTGGTTATTATCCTGGTTCTTGTCGTTCTTCTTGTTTTCGTTCTTCTGCTCGTCCTTGGCCTCGTGAATACGGTCAAGGAGCATTTGCAGTTTCTGGTCGTTCGGGTAGTATTGCAGACCCTCGTTGCAGGTGATTTCTGCAGACGGCAAGCGGTTTTCGATGTACTGGAACGCCGCATCGCTGTAATAAGCAGATGCCGACTTCGGCGCCGCAAACGCAGCCACTGCAAGGAACAAAACCGCGACTGTAGACATAATCTTTTTCATTAGATTACCTCCAGGTCGTTATCGGTGTTGCTCGCGTCAATCTTCGCCTTGGGCTTCCTGCCCGCCTTGATTTCAATGACGTCGTCAATGCGCTGCACGTGTCCGCTGAGCTGACCCGCCGTCTCGTCTTCGGCAATCAGGTTCTCGAGCATCTCCTTGCCTTCGGCATACTTGCCGTCTTTGCAGAGCTGGAGCGCACGCGCCAAGACTTCCTTCGCCTTCTCGGAAAGCGGCGGCTGTTTCTGGTCGTTGTTCTGGTCCTGGTTTTGATCCTGATTCTGTTTCTGCTTGTCGAGTTCCTCTTTCAGCTTGCGCTGCACGATTTCCACGTTCTTCTTGGCGTTCTCGAAATTATTGTCGAGGTCAATCGCCTTTTTCAGGTACGCCACCGATTCGCGCCACGACGCAATGCGTTCGCTCCCTTCGGCCGCCTTTTCGCCCATACGGAAATGTGTATTTGCCAGGTTGTAGGCAGCCTTCGCTGCCATCTTTTTATCCGGCATGCGCACGGCGCTTTCAAGTTCCTTCTTGGCTTCTTCGTAATTACCGAGCCTGTACTGGCACGTTCCGATATTGTAGAACAGGAGCGGGTTCGCAGGTTCGGCCTCGCGGGCCTTCATATACTTTTCGAGCGCTCCGGCATAGTCGCCGTTCTTGAACAGTTTATTGCCGTCGTTTATGGGCCGCGCCCACAGGGCCGCCGACAGCACACATACACAAATCAATAAAAAACGCATCTTCTTTCTTCCATAGGACACATTTAGTTCCTACATAGCAAGAATATACAAAATCACCGTGCTCAAGGCAAATGTCGCCACCAGCGCGTAACCGAGCACTTTCCACTTGACCGAAGAGCCTTCCAGGGTAATTCCCGTCGCCATGAAGGGTATCATGCTCAACACGACCGGTGCAATGTACCTGAAGTCGTTGCTGCAAGAGAACGGCACCTTGATACGCAAGACCATCAGCGCGCCAAAGAACGCCACCGCCTGCAGCAAAAGAATCCAGTGAATCACCTGCAGTTTCGTCTTCCAGAATCCGCGAATCGCATACACCATGAGCCCGAGGAAAGACACGCTCATCAGGGTCGCGAGCGTCCTTCCTGTCGCATTCCGCACGAGTTCAAATTCGCCGAACATGGCCGACTTGAAAGAATAATTCCAGAAAAATTCGCGGCCCCATTCTTCTTTCCAGGCGCTCGTGTAAGGATTCGTCACAAAGGACTTCAGGTCAAAGAAAATGTAGTTGAACGCCTCGTTGCCCACCTTAAGCCGGCCATTCAGCCCACTCGCGTTACCGACCAGGTCCGCATCGCCCAAAAGCTTCTGCAAGGCGACCCCCGCAATCAGTAGGACGAACAGTCCCCACGCCACCACCTCGGATTTTGTCGGGTACGGGAATCTCTCATTCCTGACATAACCGCAAACGGTAAACAGGAACACCATCCCGATCGTCACCACGCCCGTCGTCTTGGTCCACATCGCAAGCGCCGACGAAAGCACCGCCACAATCAGGAACTTGCCACGGCCTTCGTTGAAATACTTGACGCCGCCCCACAGGCAGAGCACGTGCAGCAGGTAGAACATCTGGTCGTTACCGATGCGCGGCGACACCAGAATCATCAACGGCCACAAGGTCCACAGCACCGCAGCGGTTCCAAACGCAGGTCCCGTCATGAAGGACTTCAGGAACAATATCCCGAAAAAGAGCGTGAGCACCGATAAAAGCAGGCTAAACGACTGCAGGCCAGCAGGGCCCGAAACGCCCACCCATTCGCCGAACACGAAAGAGGGCGCCGCCGTGACATAGTAAACAGGCGGATGGTAGCAAGTCCAGCAGTCATCGACTCCGGGAATGGCATGGTTGTCGAGAACGTACTGTACGTAGGCGACATGGCCATCGACATCGTTTGAGTAAGTCGTGTACGGCACGTTCGCAAAAAACACCGTCCTGAGGAGCACTCCCAACAAAAAGAGGAAAAGGATCCCGCCGCGCAACTTGAACCGCCGCGCCACAAACATGCAGAGCAACGCAAAAAAGACTACGGCAGCAACATTCATGACCCGCGTCAGGAATGACGTCTGATTGATAAAGACATTCAGCCCCGCGTTTCCGCCATTGTTCCTCAAGTAGAACGTATAATGCGTCCTGTCGCCCACACGGTGCGGCGCCGTCACGCTATCGTTCAGCCAAAATCCCTTCGTAAAATCACAGCGCCCAGGGTTGGACCTAACATCCAGATTTTGTCCGTTGATCACGATTCCCTC
Source organism: Fibrobacter sp. (assembly GCA_017526585.1). Lineage (GTDB taxonomy): Bacteria > Fibrobacterota > Fibrobacteria > Fibrobacterales > Fibrobacteraceae > Fibrobacter. The sequence continues at coordinate 55,230 of JAFXRC010000011.1, forward strand.
GGCACAATCGTCGGGAACCACGCGCAAGTCATATGAAGTACGGTAGGCATTCTTGATGTCCAGCTCAACCTGGAACATTTCGCCTTCTCGCATTTTCTTGGTCACGGGCAGGCTGACATTCTCCATAGAGGCGCCCTGCCGCAGAACGACGTTCTCGACCGAGACCCTCAAGGCAAAACCGACGACGAGGCTTGCCACCAGCAGCAACGCACAATAGAGTTCAGGGAACCTGAAAATTCTGAACAACTTTTTCATCAGGACTCCACTACGCTTTCTTGCCTTCGTGGTAGTCTTCTTCGCTGTTCACGCTCCAGAGGGCGGTCTTGTCGGTGGAATTTTCGCGGATGCATTTCGCGACTTCCATGGCGGCGAGCATACTGTGGTCCATGTTGTTGTACTTGTGCATGCCGTTACGGCCCATCAGGAACAGGTTCTCGATGGGGTCCACATAGGCGCGCACCTTGTCGAACTCACCATAGGTACCAAAGTAGGCAGGGTATGCCTTCTTAATGTGGAACACTACGGAATCGCGCACAGACTCGGGCTTTGCCACGTGAATCTTGTCGAGTTCTTCAATCGCGAACTTGATGAAGTCCGCATCGGGCATACGCCACATTTCGTCGCCTTCGGTCGCGAAGTATTCGAGGCCAATCCACACCTTGCTCGGGTCAGCCACCAGGTAGGGGCTCCAGTTGTTGAAAATCTGAATGCGGCCGAGCTTCACGTCGGATTCCTGCACATAGATCCAGTTGTCCGCCACGAACTTGAGCTTGCTTTCGGGAGTGCCGGGCTTCGCAGGATTCTTGATCTCGAGCTTGTCGAGCAGCAGGCCCACTGTAATGAAGTCGCGGTACACGAGTCCATCGGATACGCGGCGAACTTCTGAAGGCACCGGGTTCTTTTCATTGTCCATCGCAGCGACAAGTTCCTTCACAGGCATGGTGCTGAGGAAATAATCGCAGGCGACCGTTTCGGTCGAAACGTTTCCGTCTGCCGCACGGGATTCTACAACCACGCTTTCGATGCGCTTGCCGTCGGCGGAGCGGTTCACGCCCACGACCTTCGACTTCATGCGGATTTCGCCGCCCTTTTCCTGCACCTTCTCGGCAACCGTTTCCCAAAGCTGACCGGGTCCGAATTTCGGATAGAGGAACTGGCCGATAAGGCTCGTCTCGGTATCCTTCTGGCGGATATCCGCACCGTTAGCGGCACCGGCCTCGGCCTTCTTCTTGCCGGCAAAAATCTGCTTCAGGGCATGCACCACCGTCTTCGTAATCGAGAGGCCCTTGATGCGCTGACCGCCCCAGTCGGGGCTGATCTTGCTGCAGGGCACACCCCACACCTTCTCGGTGTAGTCGCGGAAGAACGTACGATACAGTTCCACGCCAAAGCGGTTGATCATGAAGTCTTCGAGGCTCTTTTCCTTGCGGGCAGGCAGCAGCTGCACCTTGAGGTAGCTCATGCCGATCTTGAACATGCGCCAGAGTCCAAGGTTGCGAATCGTGTCACCGTTCAACGAAACAGGATAGTCAAAGAGCTTACGGAGGAAAAGGATGCGGGAAAGTCGGCTACGGCAAAGCATCACGTAGTCCGTCTTCTCGGGATCGGGACCACCTTCGACCAGCGGGACCTTGCGGCCGATGGCGATGTCGTCCTTGCTCGCTGCACCCTGCAACGGCAAGATTCCCTGCCACCAGTCCATCACCGTATCGCTCTTGCTGAAAAAGCGGTGACCGCCGATATCCATGCGGTTGCCATTGTAACGCGCCGTGCGCGAGATGCCGCCGATAACGTCTTCGGCTTCGAAAATCACGGGTTTCACATCCGTCGTACGCAACAGTTCCAGCGCACAGGTAAGCCCCGCAGGACCCGCGCCCGCAATCACGGCAATCTTCTTTTCACCATTTTCAGCAACCATAATCACTCCTTCCTTTCTCGGAACAGCATCAACTTACGCGCCCCAAAATTCCACATCAGAACAAGAATCGCGGCAATCATCTTGGAGGCCATCTCGTTCCAATCAAACACTCCCACCATCAGAAACATCAGCAGCTGGTTGATACCGACACCAGCGATTCCCACAAGCGCAAACAGCGAGAATTCCATCACCTTGCGCTTTTCAAGCGTCCTTTCGCAAGCCGTGAACACCCACACGATACTCATGGTATAGTTGAGCACAAGCCCGGCGACCAGGCCCACCAAGTTTGCAAGCAGATAATGCCAGTCAAACACATAAAGGCACAAGGCAAACAGGCCAAAATCGACAACGAAGGCAAGGCCACCCGTCACCAGGTAGCGCAGAAACTGCCCCATCAGGGACTTGCGCGGAAACTTGTCACGAACCGCTTTTATCTTATCAACAAACATGCGGTTGTAAATGTAACTAATCTAGGCCAGATTTGAGCTACAATACAGCGCAGAAACCAGTTTTGTCATATTTTCGTGATCTACGACAGCCGTCATTTCGCGAATGCTGTGCATACTGAGCATCGGTTCGCCAATATCTACCGTCGGAATCCCGAGACTGGCCGAAATGGCGGGCCCCACCGTAGAGCCGCAGGGCATGTCGTTGCGCATCACGAACGTCTGGTACGGAATATTACTTTGTTCACAAAGCAGCTTAAAACGCGCATTCGAGAACACGTCGCTGGCATAGCGCTTCTGGGAGTTCATCTTCAGCACGACACCGCCGCCCAGGACAGGCGCGTGGTTGCCTTCATGCTTCTGGACAAAATTCGGGTGACAGGCGTGCGCCATATCGATGGAGAGGGCGAAACTCGACGAAAGAACGCTCGCAAGCTCGCTACAGACGAGAGACGAGACAGAATCCAGCACGCTCTTCAAGAAATTGCCGGCGGCACCTTCACGGGTCTCAGAACCGACCTCCTCGTTATTGAAGAAGGCGGCCACCTGGAAATCCTTTTCAAGGGCGTCCGCAGCGGCAAAAGCCTCGGCAATCGCATGACAGCTGCTCAAGTTATCGAGACGCCCCGAATAGATCCATTCATCGGCAAAGCCGCCACGGTTCGCCGGTTGCGCATCGAACAGTTGAATATCAAAATCCAGGAGCTTCGAGCCGGCAGGGAGTTCCGCCGAAAGCGCATCGACAAAACGTTCACGGCCATCCATAGCCGTCCATAGGGCGTTCAGGTCCGTCTGCGGATTCACCTTGAGCCCTTCCTGGTTCACGCCGCGGTTCAGGTGAACCGCCAGCTGCGGAATACGGAACAACTTGTCGCCACGAACAAGCTTGGTCTCAAGCTTACCGTTCCGCTCGTACGCCAGCAGCCCTGCATAACCCAGGTCGCGGTCGAGCCAGCTGGTAAAAAGCGGACTGCCGTAAATCTCGGGGTGCAACGTACGCACTCCCGCCGAAGCGCTATCGGGATTCGGCGTAATCTTGAGCGTCGGGTAATCCGTATGGGCAAGCGCTATCCTAAAGCGAGAGTCCAGACAAACTTGCTGGGGCATGCGTACCGCGATAAGGGCGCCGCCGCGCTCAAAAACTTTCACGCCGCCGTCATTTTCCCCTAAAAGTTGCCTAATTCCAGCTACCGTATGGTAGGGAGTGACCGCATAATTCAAAAATTCAAAGAAATCCATGTACAAAAGATAGATATTACTATATTATTGCACATGGCATTTAAACCATTGAAACAAATCAACTGGATGGAGATATCCGGCCTCTTGGTCGGCATCTTCTTTACCGTTGCCGTCATGGTGTTTGCCATTGTGCTTTACGCTAAGCTTTTCTCCACCGGCATGATCGGTGTCGAGGAATACCACCTGCACAGTAACTTCGAAAAGGCGTTCGGTCTGCGTCCGGGTACCCGCGTCCAGATTAGCGGCGTGGATGTCGGCCAGATTGGCGACATGGAAATCGAAGGCGACGGCGTAAAGATGGAATTTATCATCCGCAAGCAGTACCAGAACCTGATTACCGACAGCGCCCAGGTGTTTGCCATGCGTGACCAGAACATGATTTCGGCACGTATCATCAACATTGACGTACGCCGCGGCAAGGGTCGAGTCCTGCAAGACGGAGACTTTCTGCCCCCAGGACAGGCACAGGACATCGAAACCGTGCTTGAAACCGCAAACGAAATCCTGGGACGCGTAAACAAGCTTATCGATGCCGCCGATACCCTAGTGGGCATGGTAATGGACACGGGGACTACCATCGGCGCCCTGTTCGGTTCTCGACAGCTCTACGACAACCTGAACCGCCAGCTCCTCCGTCTCGACGACATCACCTTCGTCGGCAAGAAGGTGCTTTTCCAGACATCCGGACTGCTCGACACGATGCAGCTGCAAGTCCCGATCCTACTGGGTAAGGTGGACGGCATCACCGACAATGTCGCCGAACTCATGACCGAAATGAAGCCTATGCCGCAGAAGGTGGACGCCTTGATGAACAACGTGGACGGCCTGATGGGCAAGATGGACAACACCTTTGGTCGCGTAGACGTCCTGCTGAACCAAGTGGGAGTGGTCACCGCCGGACTTTCGGACTTTATGGAGTCCACCGAGCAGACACTCCAGAATGCAGACGACCTGATGGCCGGCATATCGAACATGTGGATTGTGCGCCGCTCCATGCCTAGCAAGGATTCCGTGCCCTTTATGGTGGAGACGCTATGGTAACGATGCGGTTGAAGACATTGTTGACCGCAGCGCTTGTCGCAAGCTCGTTGGCTAGCGCCTCGGAATCGGGAATCCTCTCTTACCGTGCGCAGCGTTCCTTTGACAACGGCAAGTTCGCCAAGGGCTACGGTCAGCTGGAACGCGCACTGCTCGCAAGCCGCAAGGAAGCGGACCTGCTTTCCGAAGGCCGCGTGCTGATTGCCATGGCGCAGATACGCACCATGAGCCTCGACCTTGAATTTGCGGATTCGCTGCTCTCCGTAGTACGCGAAAATGTTCTGGACCTGAGTACGCAAGTGCAGTACGCCAAGGTGAAAATGGCGCTCCTGAACGCCCGCGAAAAGTACAAGGACGCCGCAAAAATCTGCGGCAGCATTGACGAAGACACCCTGGATGATGCCGACGAGAATGCGCAGGCAGCGTTCTACGGGGAATGCGCCATCGCCTATGCGGGCATCCGCGACGGGGAACGCGCCGAGGAATCGTTGAAGATGGCGGGCAAGCGTTCCGACAAGAAGGGCGGTTTCTACGCCTTTACCGCGGCACGCATGGCAGACATCAGCGGCAGCGGCGAGGCAGACTCCCTGTACCGAGTCGCCGAAGAAAAGGCAATCAAGGCGAACAAGCCCTACAACACGGCGAACATTCTCTACTACCGTTCACAGCTGAAAAGCACACCCAAAAAAGAAGCAGCGGATTTAAAGCTCCGCTGCAAGAATGCTTTTGAGCTGATGGGGCTCCCGAACAACGCAAAGCGCTGCGGGGAATAAAAAAGCGGGTCGTTGCCCGCCCCATTTCAAGAAAAATCTTCAAACGCTAATTCGATGCCGACGTTGAATCTGCCTTCGATGCAGCTGCAGTCGTGTCCATCGTTGCCGTAGAATCGACGACTGTTGAATCAGCTGCAACTGTCGTGTCCGTCACTGCCGTAGAATCTGCCGCAGCTTCTTTCGCCTTGGCTTCTTCGGCAAGTTTTTCGTCTTGAAGTTTCTTCATGGTGAGGAGTTCGCGGTAGACGATTGCCGGGTGAATCTTACCGTCAGCCATGCCGTCGACAAGCATCTTCACCTTCTGATAAGTCTCATCCTTGTCAAAGTCTGCGATCAGTCCCTTGTGGCCCAGCAACTTTAAAATCTTGGAATAGAAGCTTGCGCGGAACTTCTTGAAGCGCGGTTGCATCACATCGTTCAGCACGGTTTCGAGCGCAGTCTCTGTCTGCATGGAATCCAGTTCGAAGCTGCGGTAGATGGTGCGGATGTGGTCGGGAATCGTTGTGTCCGGGCTATCGAAATACTTGCGCATGACGTTAGCCGCTTCGGTCCTGTTCGGGTAGGGGCCACGGGCAAGGCGAAGCGCGTAGTAAAGCGACAGGCGCCAGTTCTCGGGGTAAACGCGGCTTGCACGGCGCAGCACCGAGAAATCCGACGTATCGGGAGCATCGATCGGAGTCACGCCTCCAACAAAGTAATACGGCGTGTAGAACAGGGAATCGAGACTTGTCGAAAGTTCAGCCACATGACCGAGGTAGGCGTATTCCTTTCCGGTCAAATAGCTTTCGCCGAGTTCCGTAAGTCCCTTGATCCAGAAGAGACCCGCAACAGAGGCGTCGTGTCCTGCAGCCACATAATGCACCGTCGAAGCCTTCGGCAAGAAAGACTCGTCGAAATTCGTACCGGGAAGCGGCTTTGCAAAATGGAAAGCCGCTGCGATAATAGCGATAGCAACGATGATGACTGCAAGGAAACGCATACTTAAATCTGGCAAGCCTCAGCGAGTTTTTCGAGAGCGTCTACGCAATCGTTCGCGAAGTTTTCGGGATGACCGCTGCGCTGGTAAGCAAAGTTTAAACCGCTCGAGCTGTTGAGCACGTGGAACTTGCGCTTGCCACCGCCGTTTGCAATCGCCGTAAGCACGGTCTTGGCGTCGCCGCCCTGACCGCCCGGAACACCAGGAATAGACACGCCCGGAATCAGGAACGGAATTTCGTGCTTGTGGGCCACCGTGTAAGAGGTTATTTTTTCGAGTTCTTCAGGGTGAGTTGCACCGACCACGGCACCGAGGTAGCCGAGGCCCGCATCCCATTCCATAATCTTGTCTGCTACGGAATAGAAGGCTTCGGCAACATCGCGCGGATCATCGCCACGAACTACTTGCAAATCCTGGAAATCGTGGGCGCCCTTGTTGCTGGTACGGAGCAAAACGTATGCGCCGTTTTCAGAATTCTCGCGAATGAACGGACCCACGGAATCGGCACCCATCCAAGGAGACACCGTCACAGCATCTGCCTTGTACACATCGTAAGCGGCGGTTGCATAAGCTGCGCTCGACTTACCGATGTCACCGCGCTTTGCATCCAAAATAACGGGGATACCGGCACTGCGATAGTCGGTAATCAGCTGCTGCAATACGAGCATAGCCTGCACGCTCACGCATTCGTAGTATGCGCTGTTCGGCTTCACTACGGCGGGCGTCACGTTACGCTTGAGGCAGCATTCCAAAATTTCAGAATAGAAACGCTTGATCTTGTCTTCGGCGCTACCTTCGGGGCAGCACGGGTCGATCAACTTCATGACCGGATCCATGCCGAGGCAAATCGGGTTACCGCACTTGGCGATGCGTTCTTCGAGACGAGCCTGGAAATTCATTACTTCAAATCCTCTTGAATCTGGGCGGCTTCGTAGCTAAGGATACCGTGAGCGACAGCGACGTTCAGGGATTCGAGTTCGCTGCTCATCGGGATCTTCACCGTTTCGTCGGCGAGTTCAATGAAGTACGGGTTGGTGCCGGCGCCTTCGTTACCCACGAGGAACGCCATCTTGCGAAGCTTGTTCTGCGGAATCTGGCGCAGGGACTGCTTGGCGTGCAAGTCAGTTGCGATAATGGTGTAACCCTTGCTACGGAGGAAATTGATCTGGTCAACGAGATCCACGTCGAATTCGAAAGGCACGCGGAGGAAGGTGCCCGAGGAACCGCGCACCACCTTCGGGTTGAACGGGCTCACGGTACCGCGGCCAAGAATCATGCCGTCGGAACCAAAGCCGAGGCTCGTGCGGAAAAGCGTACCGAGGTTACCCGGATCCTGCACGGCGTCCACAAGCGTAATCACGCTGCGGCTAGATTCGTACACCGGCTTCTTGCTTGCGATGCGTGCAACGGCGATAACGCCCTGCGTCGTCACCGTAGAAGACAAGCGCTTCATCTGCTCGTCGGTGAGCACGTTGATCTTGACTTCGGCTTCGTTGATGGTTTCGATCAGACCTTCATCGCTAAAGGCTTCGGTCACATAAACACCGAGCACGAGTTCGCGGTGATGAGTTACGAGTTCCTGCACCACATGCACGCCTTCGCCAAGGAACTTACCTTCGCGTTCGCGGCCCTTTTCAGTAGTGAGGGCAAGAAGTTTCTTGTACCAAGGCGGGTTGAAGCTTGCATCTTCGCTGGCTTCCACTTCGGCCACGCGAGCTTCGAGTGCGGCTTCATCCAATACTTCTTCGACTTCTTCCTTCTGTTCTTCGGGACGCTGACGATAAATCGGAGCACCTGCAGAAGCAAAGTCGCGACGCGGGCGACGGTCGCCAAAGCGGCTTCCGGAGCGTTCACCGAAAGGACGGCGACCTTCGCGGCCTCCGAAGGAGCCTCGGTCATCACCGTCGCGGCGCGGACGGCGTTCGCGGTCGAAGCGACCCTCGCGGCGGTCTCCAAACTTCTTGTCGCCAAACTTGCGGTCGCCACGGGCACCCGTGCGATCACCGAAGGAACGGCCTTCACGACCACCGCGTTCTTCGCGGTCATCGTCACGGCGCGGACGACGTTCAGGCTTTTCGCTCACTCCGAACTTACGGTCCAGAGTTATCTTTACGGTGCGGTTTTTATTTTCTTCGCTCATACTTTTTCCATGATTTGTTTGGCGACGGATTCTCCGTCAATTTTCAAAAGCTTGAACAAGGCAGGTATTTCGCCCTGTTCCACAAAATGATCCGGCAGACCAAAGCGCAATAGGCGCTTGCCTTCAAGACCGAGATCAGCAATGAGTTCAGCCACGGCAGATCCGAAACCGCCCACCAGCGTGTTGTCTTCGAGCGTCACAATCGTCTTGTGGGCGTCAAAGAGCTTGCGGTAAGCCTCGGTATCCAGCGGCTTGATAACGCGTGCATCCACGACCGTTGCGCTCTTTCCGTTTTCGCGGAGAACGGCAGCCGTCTTCTTGAGTTCGTTTGTCATGAAGCCTGCGCCCAAAAGCAAGATGTCCTTGCCTTCTTCCAGCACCTTCGGAAGCTTCACGTCCACGGTTTCAGGAGCGGGCTTCAGGTGTTCCTCGAGGGCGGTGCCGCGCGGATATCGGATTGCGACAGGGCCCTTCATGTCGATAGACGCGCGCACCATGTCGCGCAGTTCGTTCTCGTTGCTCGGCGCCAAGATGGTAATACCCGGCACCGTGCGCAGGTAAGACAAGTCGAACGCGCCATGGTGGGTCGGGCCGTCGGCTCCGACAAGCCCCGCCCGGTCAAGCACCATCACCACATGCAAGTTCTGCAAGGCGATGTCGTGCATGATCTGGTCGTAGGCGCGCTGCATGAAGCTCGAATAAATCGCGACCACCGGCACCACGCCGTCGCAGGCGAGGCCCGAGGCAAACGTGAGCGCATGTTCTTCGGCAATGCCCACGTCAATCACGCGGTCCGGAAGTTCCTTCGCAACGATATCCATGCCGCAACCGGTAGGCATAGCAGCCGTAATGCCGATAATGCGGTCGTCCTTCTTCGCAAGTTCCAAAAGCGTCTGACCGAACACGTGCGTAAGCGACGGGTTCGGGCTTCCCGGAGAAAGCGGAAGTCCGCTTTCGGGGTCGAAAGGTCCAATGCCGTGCCACTTGGTCGGGTTCTTTACTGCGGCGTCAAGCCCGCGGCCCTTCTCGGTCAAGATATGCACCAGGCACGGGCCCGGTTGTTCCTTGACGCGCTGCAACAGCATAATCAGTTCGTTAATATCGTGACCGTCGATCGGGCCAAAATAACGGATGCCGAGGTCTTCGAAGAAGCGGCCCGGCTTCACCACCGTCTTCGCGGCATTTTCCGCCTGCAAAAACAAATCGCGGAAACGCGACCCGAGAATGCCCGGCAGGCGCTTCATCAGGCGGTCCAAGTCCGAACGCATCTTGTTGTAGACCGGGTCCGAAATCACGCGGTTCAGGTACTTGCTGAAGTTGCCCACGTTCGGGGCGATGCTCATCTTGTTGTCGTTCAAGATGATGGTCATGTTCTGCTTCGAAAGACCGGCGTTGTTGATGGCTTCGTAAGCCATACCGCCCGTCATGGAACCGTCACCAATCACGGCCACCACGCTGTTCTTGTGCTTGAAGTGGTCGCGTGCCACGGCAAAACCGAGGGCCGCCGAAATGGAGGTCGTCGCGTGTCCGGCACCGTAGCAGTCGTACTCGCTTTCGTTCCTCTTCAAAAATCCGGAAATGCCGCCCTGCTGGCGCAGCGTCTCGAAGCGGTCGAAACGGCCCGTCAAAAGCTTGTGTACATAGGCCTGGTGGCCCACGTCCCACACGATTTTATCGTCGGGGGCATTGAACACGTAATGCAGGGCAAGCGTCAGTTCCACGACACCCAGGCTAGAAGCCAGGTGACCGCCATGCTTCGCCACTTGACCGATGATGGTCTCGCGGATCTGCGACGCCAGGTGATAAAGCTCGTCGACAGAGCAATGCTTTATGTCCTGGGGGGACTTGATATTCTTAAGGTCCATTAGTTAACCCTGGTAATGATGAATGCGGCAATGGAGCGCAGAATCGTGGTGTCGCACTTGAGAGAGTCCAGCGCCTTGAGCGATTCCTCGTAGAGTTCGTGCGCACGCTCGCGGGACTTGTCGAGACCCACGAGAGCCGGGTATGTCGCCTTACCCTTTTCGATGTCGGAACCGGCATCCTTGCCCAGTTCCTCGGTCGTAGAAACGATATCCAGAATGTCGTCCACAATCTGGAACGCAAGGCCGATGGAGCGGCCGTAGTCGCGAATAATCTTGATGTCGTCTTCGCTAGCGTTAGCGAGACGTGCGCCCACTTCCAAAGAGGCCTCAATCAAAGCCGCCGTCTTGTGGTAATGGATGTAATCGACCGTGTCGAGGTCCACCTTCTTGCCTTCGCACTCAATATCGACCATTTCGCCGCCGATAAGGCCGTAGGTACTGAGCAGGTGCGCAAGCACTTCGATCGCCTTCGCGTTGCCAGTCTTGCCCATCAGTTCAAAAGCCAAAACGCAGAGGGCGTCTCCCGCCATGACGGCCGTAGCCTCACCGAACTGCTTGTGGCTCGTGGGCTTCCCGCGCCTAAAGTCATCGTTGTCGATGCAGGGCAGGTCATCGTGAATGAGGGAGAAGGTGTGGATCATTTCAAGGGCGCTCATGGCGTAATCCACCGAGTTGCCCGTACCACCGAACATATCAAATGCAGCACGCACAAGTGCCGGGCGGAGTCTCTTGCCGCCTGCAAACATGGAATAACGCATCGCCTCGTGGAGCCTTTCCGGACGGTCGGACACGGGCGGCAAAAATTCATCAAACTTCTTTTCCGCAACCTTAGAGATGCGGGACAGGTAATCGAGGGCAACAGCCGCTTCTTTTTCAAGGGTTTCCATAAGCACAAAGATACTTAATTTCGCGATTGTTAACAAGCCTAAACAAGCCACAAAAAGGCCGTTACAAGCGAAAAAACACATAAAAAACCGCCCTTAAAAGGCGGTTCTATACATGTAAGAAAATTTTATTTTCGACTAGAACAATGCGCCGTACAGGATCACATCGTCGATGTAGAATTCGGTGCCGTCCTGCACAAAGATATGGAACTGCTTCACGTAATTCTTGACTGCGCTCCACGATGCAAAACAGGTCTCGTCGGTGGCGTTGCCTACGCAAAGTTCCGCCGGGTTCACGCTAATGCGTTTCCAGTCATTCGAAAGCTTAATCCACTCGGTAGCGGCCTTCAGGTTCTTGGACTGGTCGATGTAGTTTTCCAGCGAAAGACGGATATTGCCGTCGCCCTTCGCGTAGAATACCACGGAATCGATGGCGGCCAGGTTCATGTAATGTTCAAACGATGTTCCGACAAGCGCCCAGGCGTAGCCGTCGTTTGCTAGTTTGTATGTACCGTGGAACACCTTGGACTTGCGGGTAGAATCGTATACGATACCGTCCTTCGCATTCTTTGCGGGTGTAATGGTCGTTCCCTTCTTCAGGGAATCCGTATTCACATACCAGCTGCTTGCACTGTCTTCAAAATCCTGGAGCACCTTCACGGGGCTCAGGAATTCCGTGCCGCTCGGTTCGGCAAAGGCTTTCCATTCGGCGTACAGGCGGTTCGAGCTGTCCGGGGTCACAAAGTAAATGCCGAGCGTATCGTTTGCAGGCACGTTGGGGAGCACATAGGCGCCCACGTCATTCGTCTTCACGAGCATGTCGAGACCGTACACGCCCACCCACAGGAATTCGTCGCTAGACTGGAGTGTCACCTTGCTCGAAACCGACGCCGTTGCATCTAGGCGAAGCGTATCGATCTTGGCAAGCTCCTTGGCGCTCATCACCTTGGAATAGGCGTTACCATCCTTCATAACCGTCAGGCGGAAGTCACCCTTCGTGGGCCATTCCATGTCAAATTGACCGTTCTCGTCGGCACGCAGGTCCAAATTGACCATCGAGTTCTGGACCGCATATTCGCTCACCCTTGCATCTGCGGCGCGCAGGGCAACGGTCGCATACGCAGCCGAGGAACCGTCCTTCATAAGAACCGACACCTGCGGAAGCTTTGCGGGCTCAACCGTATCGGCCTTCGAGCTCGTGTCTTCGGGGACCTTGGCATCGCTGCGGTAGTCCTGCATGACCGATTCCATCGGCGTTACATAGAGAGTCTTTTCTCCCAGATTCTGCGAGTAATCTTCGCTTACAAAGTAGAGCTGCAAGGTGTCGTTGGCAGGAATCGACGAAAGCGCAAACCAGCCATTCACATCGGTCTTCACCAGAATGTCGGTTCCCACAATACCAACCCAAACCGCAGAAGAACCTTCGGGGATGTCAACCACGCCGCCGAGTACAGCGGTCGCAGCGAGGTTCACGGTATCAGGTTCGGTCGCCTTGCCCACTTCGGCAAAGTCATTATGCGTCACCACCTTGGAATACGCCACACCATCGTGGAGTACCGTGAGGCGGTACTCGCCGTCGGACGGAATGTTCACATCGAAGAAGCCGTCCTTGTCGGCATAAATATCGGCTACCACCAGGGCGTTCTCTTCGACAGGCTGTTCAGCCCTGAAGTCCACCTTGCGAAGTGCCACCGTTGCATAAGATGCCGGATGGCCATCAACAAGTGCAAGTCCATTCGTGGTAATGCTGCCCGGTCCACCTGCAATATCTTCGCTTTCCGCCTTGTTGGAACAGGCGGACAAACCGAAGACCAAACCCGATACTAGGGGCAAAAGAAAAAGCGATTTTCTCATTTTCCTTTCTCCTTTAGAGGTTTGGTGAACGCGAGCGGGAACATCTGAATATTCAGCTGGAAGACGGTATCGTCATCCGTCCCTTCTTGGGATAAACGTAGTAAATCTTCACGGAAAGCGTTAATTTTTTCGCGCAGGAGCTGGATATCATCCATGCAAAAAGTCATGGTAACGGTGCTGATATCCCTCAAAAACGGCTGGTGACGGTCCAAAGACTCGTCAGCGAGGCGAATTGTCTCGTGTTGGAACGCACGAACCGCCTGGGAGCGCCAGTTTCCACCGGTAGATACAAAGGTGTCATTCACCTTCCAGTAGCCTTCGCGGTCGGTCGAAATCATGTTGAGGTCCGCAAGCAGCTTGACGGCGTCCTTGGCCTCTTTTTCGGTAATGTTCGGGGTGCAGCTTTCGGCAAGGCCCTGGTAGTCGTCCTTGAACTTGCTGATGCCAATCACGGAACGGATGGCGTTGTAGTACCAATGGCGGTAGAATTCCAGTTCCTTCTTCTGCAGCAACTTGAGGGAAACGCCTTTGAGAGCCTGCATGCGTTCGTAGTGCTGGAGCGCGTCAGCATCGGTCTTTGCGCGACCGAAATACACCATCTCCGCCCAGTAGTCGGCTTCCTTGCCTTCGAGTTCGAAGAAGTCGGCGGCGGGCTTGATAAGGCTTAACGGCAGATGAATTTTACCCTGCGACACGCGTAACAGGTTGCCGGGGTCGGCACCCATCTTCATCGCCATGTAGCGCCACGAAATAATGGTCTTACGTTGCTTAAAGTCTTCAAAAGCGTCTCGTAGCCATTCGCGGTAGTCGGTATATTCAAAAATCTGCTTCATACTAAAAAAGATAATTCCTTGATACTCAAAAAACTAGGAATTATAGCTAATCTCCGTTGTGAGACTTTACAACGATATTTAGGCGCGCCACACGGGCGAACAACCACCGGCTTCACAACTTATCCAATATGGACAAAACTACTCAATTTGATTCAAAATCGGCATTTTTCAGCTTTTTTAGGGTGTTTGCGACTTGCGAGGAATTCTGTAAATAAAATCTTTCTTGATTTGCCTAGCAGGGAAGTCCCAAATAATATATAATTGCTTCTATGAATTTAAAGAATCTGCTTTTCCTCGCCGTGCCCGCCATTTTCTGGGCAGCCTGTTCCTCCGATTCGGATAGTTCGCCGGCCGAAGCGCCTACCGCAACGGAGATTTCCTCTTCCGCTACAGCCGATCCTTCTGTTCCGACACAGGATCCTTCGGACCCTTCCAATCCGACCGACCCTTCGGGCCAGACAGATCCTTCAAATCCGATTCCCGAATCGTCTGCATCGATTGACGAAGTGCCGACCAGCTCGGATGCGGGAACCGTACCTTCCGATCCGGATGTTCCGTTTGTCCCCGAGGAACTGGTCTACGACACCATCGGCTTTGCCGATATCGGTAACGCATTCCATACAGTCGCACCGGATGAAAAGGTGGTCTTTATCCTGAGACACGCCGCAAGAGAAGACGGCACCGGTCGCGAAACCCCGCTCACAAATAACGGAAAGTTGCAGGCGCAATCCGTGGGTCAGAAGCTCATCAGTTCCGATGAGTTCGTTTACGCCCACACGGCTTATGTGCGTACCAAGGAAACGGCTTGCAATATCGCTCTGGGACGCGGCCAGGTGCAGGTCTGCGACGACAGCTTTGTCTCTGACACGATTTCCGAATTGACTGGTGGCTGGTTCATCAAGGACGAGGATCTTCGTGATTCCTACGTTAGCAATACCGGAAAGGACACCAACACGAGCGTCATCGTTTCACTCTGGGCTTACGACGGTGAATTTGCCGACGCCTTCTACGATCTGGAAGAACGCAGCAAAGAAGTCATTAACACTTACCTGATCAAGGACTACGCCGAAATGCCGAAGGCGAAGGTGATTATCAGCCACGATGAATTTGTCGTACCCCTGATCGCCTGGGCGACCAACAAGACCGCCTCTATCCGTTACAGGACGATGGGCCGCTGGTGGGTCAACTACCTGACGGGTCTTGCGATTATCGTGAACAGCAAGAACGAAGTCCGCTATATCGGTATCAAGGGTCTTGATTCGGCTATCGAATAAGACTAGAAGCCAAGATAAAATTGAAAAGTCCGCCGAGCATGCAAGCCGGCGGACTTCTTTTATAAGCCGTAATTTTTTAGTAGTTGATGGCGATGTAGAAGCTTCCGGCACCGAAGCGGCGGTCGAAGCTGTCGAAGCCGTCCCACAGGGCGTCCCAGGCGAGACCCACTTCGAGCTGGGTCGCCGAATTGCGGAAGAAGATCACGCCGAGTTCTGCGCCGCCGGCAAGGCCGATAGCGAAGCTTTCGTCTTTGTCGTAGTAGTGGCCGTCAAGTTGCATGCCAAGACCGAAGCCAGCTCCGAGGAACGGGGTGACCGTGCCGGTGCTCGGGAAGAAGCGACCGCCCAGCAAGAAGGTCTCGTGCAGCTGCCATTCATCACCGAAAGACATGTTCATGTTGTTCACAATGGTGATTGCCGCCTGGGGAATCACTTCGAAAATGCGGGCGTAGTGGAAGACGAACGCCTGTTCCCAAGTGCGGTCCGTATCGTACTTCTTATGGCATTGACGGCCGCTCTCAGTGTCAAAATCATCGCAACGACTTTCTGTATAGTCATAGTTGTGCCAAAGGGCGGTGCCGAGACCGTAGCTCACATAGTTGCGGGTCGGGCGCTTATGGGCAAAGTTGTCATTGGGGTCTCCCCTGTCGTTGTCTTCGGCGGGGACGAACACCACCACGTTCGGCTGCGGTTCCTGCCTAGTGGCGGTCGATGCGTAGGAGTCATCCGAAGAGTTTTCGGAAACATTTGCGAGTGCCGACTTGACGGCGCCATCAATCGCAACATCGAGATCGTCGATGGAGCCGGCCTTCTGCCTGCCGCTTCCAACAACCGTTCCGTTATTAATTTGTTCGCAAACAACAACGAAAGACGAACCCATCGTCATGACATTCGTGCGCAACTTGATGTCGGCACCGCCATCGACCGGGGTATTGCCCGTTTCGCTGACGGATGCACGCACAATGGAATGCACCATGTTGGGGGCATCGGGTGCGAACTCGGCGCCTTCGGGGGCGAGCACTTGAACATTGGCAGCAAAAGAAAGCGCTGCGAAGGATAGGATTGCAGAGAAAAATTTTTTCATGCAATAAAGATAATAAAAGAATTACTAAATTCAAACCAAGATTCTTCGACTCCGAGCTTCGCCCTACGCTCAGAATGACACATTTTATTTTTAATAAATAATCTATGAATAAAGCCGCTATTATTGTCGCTGTTTCGATGCTCCTGAGCCGCGTGCTCGGAATTTTCCGTGAAATGCTTTTGGCGCATGCCGCGGGCGTGTCGCTTGAAAAGAACGCTCTCGACCTTGCCTTCATGATTCCAGACATTTTGAACCATGTGGTCAGTACCGGATTCCTGTCAATCATTTTCATTCCAATCTTCACGGGCTACAAGGTGGCAGGCGACGAGAAAGGCGGCTGGAAGTTCTTTAGCAACGTGCTGAACACCTTCGGCATTGCGCTCCTGATTTTGGTGGTGCCTGCGTTTATATGGATGAAGGAACTTTTGCAGCTGTTGACCGTCGACGGCGCCACGCCGGAACTGATCGAGCGCGCTACCTACTACGGCCGCATCATCTTGCCGGGTCAGGTGTTTATCTTCGTAGGCAGCATCCTCGTCGCCGTGCAGCACACCCGCAAGCAGTTCCTGATTCCGTCACTGACCGGGCTTATCTACAATGTGGCAATTGTCGGCGGCGGCGCTGCGGGAATCGCGCTCGGTCGGTACACCGGCACGGATTTCGGTCTCGAAGGATTCGCCTGGGGCGTGCCGGTGGGCGCCTTCATCGGCTTCTTCGCCCTGCAGATTTTCGGCGCCCGGCGTGGCGGAGTCCACTACGAGCTCCTGGTGCAGCCCACGCATCCCGACATCGTTCGCTACTTCAAGATGATGCTTCCGATGTCGCTTGGGGTGGGTTCCATGTTCGGTCTCGAATTTATTATTCGTAGCTTCGGCGCGAACTTCGGTACCGGCGGCATTTCAAGCCTCAACTACGCCTATCGCGTAATGTATACCCTGGTCGCCGTCTTTGGATTTTCTGTCAGCGTTACAAGTTACCCCGACATGGCGCGCCTCGTGAAGGAAGGCGACTTCGGACAGCTCAACCGTAAAATCTGGAAGAGCCTTTCTCGCATGTTCTGCATATTGATTCCCGCCGTGGTCGCTGTGTGGGCACTCAGTTTCCCGGCGGTACGCATCCTCTTTGAACGCGGCGCCTTTCAGCGCGAAACCACCGAGGCGATTTCCGAAATCCTCCGCTGGTATTTACCAGTGAGCCTCGGACTTTGCCTGCAAGCGGTGCTAGTGCGCAGCTTCTACGCCTGCGAGCGCATGTGGGTACCGACGCTTTTGAATACGGGCATCTTCGCCGCGACGATTCCCGCCTACATTGTGCTGGGCGCCCCCGAAATGGGACTCGGCATCAAGAGCGTGCCGATTATCGGTGCGACGGGCGCGATTCTCCAAGTGATTTCGATGATTGTCATGTGGGCAAAGAAGAACGGCACCGACGGCATGAAGGAAGCCCTGTTGAATATGGTGCGCGCCTTGGTCGCCTTCGGTATCATGATTGCCGCAGCGGTCGGACTTGACCGCGTATCGGGCGAATTCGTCCGCGACGCAAGTTTCGTCGTCCTCGTGGTCTACGCATGCGCCGCAGGAGTCCTGCTGTTCACGCTCACGCTGATTATCCAGCGATACCTTGGAAGCAAAGATGCCAAGGATATTCTCAACGAACTCCTTGGCAAAGTCTTAAGAAAATTGCATCTAGCAAAGTAACTCTTTAAATAGACAGGAGATCCCCGGACCCTGCCGGGGATGACAGTGGCGTTATTTGCGCCAGCCTTCCATGATTTTCATGCAGCCGACAAGCAGTTCGGCGGAACGGTCCTTGCCTTCGGTTTCCACATAGCAGCGGAATTCCGGAGCGTTGCCACTCGGACGCAGGTGCACGATGTCGCCGGAATCGAATTCCATGCGGTAGCCATCGGTCTCGTCGATTGAAACGACTTCGCCGTGGAAAGGCTTCGGCGCAGGACCGTCCTTGGGCTTGAACTTGGAGGGTTTTGCGGTAAGGGCGCCAAAGAGCTTTGCGCCGAGTTTCTTTTCGCGAATTTCGGCAAGCTTCGCCTTCGATACTTCAGTCGGGAATTCCTTAAGGCGATCGCTCACGGTAAAGCGCTTCGGGAGTTTCTTCAACAGATCCACCACGCACATCTTTTGTTCGCGGACCATCACCATCACGGCAATCATCGGGAGAAGCGCGTCGCGGGTAGGCAGCGCCGGAAGCGTGCGCGTGCCGTCTTCAAAGGCGCGCGTCAGGTTCGTCTGCAAAAGGAAGCCGCCGTTCGCCTCGTAGCCAGCGACGGAGACGCTTGCGTCGTTTGCATCCACCAAGCTTTCCATACCGGCAATCACATAGGGGCTACCGATGCGGGTGCGGCAAATCTTCTCAAAGCTGCCACACTTTTCGAGCGACGTGTTGCAACTCACCGGAGTTGCAATGCGCTTGATACCCAGCGCCTGGGCAGCCAGGATGCCCAGCACGTCGCCACGCAGCCACATGCCGACATCGTCTGCAAGAAGCGGGCGGTCGCTATCGCCATCGGTGCTGAAAATCGCATCCACAAAGTCCTTGTGCGCAAAGTCGCGGGCAAGTTCTTCGTCTTCCTTGCGAATCGCCTCGGTATCCACCGGAATAAAGGTCTCGCTACGGGCGAACGGCTTCACCGTGGCACCCAGGCTTTCGAGCACCTTCACCACGATGTCGCGACCCACGGCGGAATGCTGATACACGCCGATGGTGAGCCCCGAAAGCGCCTTCGTACCGAAGAATTCCGGATAGCGCTTTACATAGTTCTCTTCCGCCTCGGTTTCTACAGCCGGGAGCTCGGGGGCATTCTTCAACATGCCCTTAGCGTCAAAAATCGATTCGTCGAAATCCACCGCCTGCGAGACGATCCCCTGTTCGTCCTTCTTCGAGATTTCGCCCTGCGGGTGGTTGAACTTGATGCCGTTACGATCGGCGGGAATGTGGCTGCCCGTGACCATGATGGTCGGGAGCGCCTTGTCAATGCCGTAGAGCGCAATCGCCGGGCTCGGAATGCGTCCGCAATAGACGACCTTCCAAGAAGAATCCTCACCCGCCTTCACGAGTGCCTTCAGGATGCGTTCGGTACTCGGGCGCAGGTCGCCTGCAATCGCGATCGTATGGTCACACTTGTAGCTTTGCTCGCAATACTTAATAAAAGACCGCGCGTACACATAGCACACACGGTCAGTCATTGCAGTCACCAGGCCACGGGCACCACTCGTGCCAAAAGCCACACCGGACTGCTTCATCACTTCTTGCATCGTAACGCTCATAAAAACCTCAAATTGAAATAGCTGCCCCTCCGATGAAAATCACCTAGGGGCAACCACAAGTTTTACAGAGCAAAAGATACAAAAAAATGACCAAAGCTTTACTCAATTACATTCTCATTCGCTACCCTCCGTTAACGGCGTCCTTCATAGACCTTGCCTGCCTTAACAGAGCCAACAACTCAATCACAATTTCACTATTCATCTTCTTTTTCAACGAAATGCCTCCAGTCTTTAAGGGTTTCTCTTGTTTACATCCATAATATACCCTTAAAAATTCATAATGTCAAATACATTAATTCTATAGTTTTAATCAATTATTTTGATTGAATTTAGTTCCCGAATCGCCTTGTACGCCTCGACAAGCGTTTCGAGCGACACGGCACAATTTGCAGGCGAAGTGGAGGGAAGCTTCACCGCATCGATACCGACATCCTTGGCGCAATACTTCTGGTACAGCTTATAGGCGGTCGCCCCAGTACAAAAGACCCGGGCGACTTTCGACTTTTTCACAAGTTCGCCTATCCTGTTCGGCACGGCATCTTCGATGCTCGTGTCAGAGGCGCCCACAATGGTGCAGCTTTCGAGCACATCCCAAAGCGCCACATTGTGCTTCTTGAGCATCGCCTTCTTCTGCGGAATAGTTTCGGGAACTTCTTCGCCCAAGACCCGCGCAAGCACCTTCCAGAAACGGTTCTGTGGATGCCCATAGTAAAAGCCGACTTCGCGGGACTTCGGCGAAGGAATGGAACCCAGCAGCAACACGCGCGAATTCCGATCATAGACCGCCGGAAATTCGTGCGTTACATGCGTGCGCGTATTCTTCTGTATCGTTGCTCTTTTCACTTACGATTCGCCCCCTGCTTCGCACCTTCCGCAAAGAGCCTTACGACTTCAACGCAGCGAGGACATCTTCGACAATCTGCGCAGGCGTGAGGCGATTGCGTTCCATGAGCTCGCCGTAGGGGACCTTGTCGTAGAATTCTTTCTTGAGACCCTTCACGAGTACGCGCATGTCGGTATTGCCGTAGAAGCGGGCGACCTTTTCACCGAAGCCGCCGTCGATGACACCGTTTTCGAACGTCACGACCACCTGATGGTCGGCGAGCAATCCCGTGAGCGTTTCTGCGTCGATGCCCGTTGCAAATCGCGGGTTGATGATGGACGCGTCGATTCCCTGCTTGGCAAGTTCCGCTGCAGCACTTTCAGCGAGGGCGTAGTAGCTGCCGAGACCGATGAGTGCCACCTTGCTTCCGCGTTTGTCTACTTTGTATGTATTCAGTTTGGAGTAGTCGGTGTCGAATTTTACGCTACGGTGTGCGACTCCGTTCGGGATGCGGATGGCCATCGGGTGCGCGGTCTGCTCGATGGCGTAATCCATCATGGCGATGGCCTCTTCTACGCAGGTGGGGCAAAGGTACACCAGGTTCGGGATGTTGCTCATCATCGCGATGTCGAAAATGCAGAGGTGCGTGGTGTCATTCATGCCGTCGGCGCCGGACATGGTAATGAGCAGTGTGGCCGGGTTGTTGTTCGCGCACAAATCCTGCGAAAGCTGGTCGTAGGTGCGCTGGATGAACGTGCTGTGCGTGCTGTACACGGGCTTTGCGCCGCCCTTCGCAAGGCCCGAGGCGAGTGCGACTGCGTGCTCTTCGGCGATACCCACGTCAATGAATTGCTTGCCTGCTTCCTTGCGCTGTTCGGCAAAGAACCCGATACCCGCGGGCACGGCGGAATGGATTACGACCACCTTCGGGTCCGCCTTGATTTTTTTCATCAGGTAGTCGCCGAGGATTGCGCCGTAAGATTCGCCGCTACCCCAGTTCACAACACCGGTCGGAATATCAAACGGTGCGGCCCAATGGAAGCCTTCCTTGGAATTTTCGGCGAAGCTGTAGCCCTTGCCCTTGAGCGTGTGGATGTGAACGACCACGGGCTTTGTGGAACCTTTCACCTGCTTGAATGCGGCGATAAGCGATTCGATGTCGTTACCTTGTTCTACATACAGGTAGTCAAAGCCGAGGCTCTTGAAGTAATTGTTTTCGCTCTTGCCTTGCGTGGTACGGAGTTCTGCGAGACTCCCGTAAAGGCCGCCATGGTTTTCGGCGATAGACATTTCGTTGTCATTCACGACCACGATAAAGTTGGTGGCGTATTCGCCGGCGTTATCCAAACCTTCGAATGCTTCGCCGCCGCTGAGCGAACCGTCACCAATGACGGCGATGACGTTGCCCTGTTCACCCAAGACATCGCGGGCGGTTGCAAGCCCGAGAGCCAAACTCACCGAAGTCGAAGTATGGCCAATCATAAAGTGGTCATGTTCGCTTTCGCAAGGTTCGGTGTAGCCTGTAACGCTCCAGTACTTGTCCGGATTCAGGAACGCCTCGGCGCGACCCGTCAAAATTTTGTGCGTGTAACTCTGGTGGCTAACATCGTAGACAATTTTATCTTTGGGCGACTCAAAAACATAGTGGAGCGCAATCGTCGCTTCTACAAATCCGAGGTTCGGTCCCAAGTGCCCGCCGCAGTGTGAAATCTTGTTAATCAAGGCCGTGCGAATTTCGCCCGCAAGCGCCTTGAGATTTTCTGGGTTCATCTTCTTGACATCAGCCGGAGATGCAATTTTTTCCATCAGCATAGAGAGCCGCCTTTCAGGTGGTTTAAAATAAATTCACGTCGACGACTTCGTCTTCAACACAGCGGACATATGCGCCGGTGATCTTGTGCGCATTGTCGGTCCCGACCGATCCATCTGCGCGATACGACCACACATAGGCAAATTCAAACTCGTAGTCCGTGCCCGAAACATCGTATTCCGTAGAGCTCCAATAGAGCGATTCATAGCCTTCGCTCCTGTAGTAGCCCTTGTAATCAAAAGCACCCCCCGGCTGGCTCGTAAAATACGCCTGGTAGTCCGGATAATCTTGAAGATTCTCATACAAATCCCGCCATTCCTTATCACTAGGCAGATGCCAGCCACTCGGGCAAATGCCACGGTAGGGATGCACTACCTCTCCCAGCTGCTTGGCATCGAATTTCGTCTCGACATCCATCGCCAACGCCCATGTATAAAGGCGCCCGTACTTTTCGCAGTTTTCAGGGTCGTCGTCGTAGCACATGCTCCCTTCGACAGGGGTATCCAAGTTCCGCGTACTCCACACCTGCGCTCCTATTCTTACGCTTTCCGCATCGGGATTATACACCGAATTCGAAGATTCGACCGTCTCGGCGTTCGAAGAAGACGATTCGTCCAAAGTTGCAGCCCGGACGCAGCGGACATTGGCGGCGGTCCACTTGTGTGAATTATCATTGTCGATGGTAAAGTCGCGGCGGAATGCCCAGAGCCAAGCGTATTCGAAATCGTAAGTGATTCCAGAGACATCATATTCCGTGGAGCTCCAGAAGAGCGCTTCGTAGCGCTCGTTCTTGTACTGACCGCGGTAATCGTAGAAGCCTCCGACCTGATTCGTGAAAAACTCCTTGTCCTTGGAATGATTTCCCAGATAGGTTTCTAGCTGCTGCCACTCGTCGTAGCTTGGAATGTGAGAACCATCGGGGCAGATTCCCTGGTGCGGCAACTTAATTTTTCCCAGTTCATTCCTGTCATAATCTATACCGACCTTCATCGCATCCGCCCAGGTGTATAGCCTGCCATACTTTTCACAGTTTTCGGAATCGTCCTCATAGCACCGGCTTCCTTCAACGGGCTCGTTCAGGTTTTCGGTCATCCATTCCTGCGAACCCAGCTTTACAAACTCGTAAGTCTTCGAAGTTTTACTCGACGATGAATTTTGTGACTCGCTGCTTGAAGAATAGCGGGACTCCGAGTCGGAAGATTTTCCCGCATCCTTCCCCGTAGAGCTCGAAGAGAGCGGCTCGCCCACAACGACATCGTCTTCACCATACCGATAAAACGGGACATCGTAAACCATTTTACAGAGGCAGCCGTCGATTTGCCAATAGCCTATGTCCGAAAGCACAGCCTGGTAGGCGGCCTCCGTTCCTAGTCTAAAATTGCAGTCCCACACCTTAGCCCAGATGGACTTTTCAGCCTGTTCGTTCCTGTCGTAGAGCGAAATGTCAAAGCGTTCGTTCCACGAATCGTAATCCACGGAGACGCAGACGACGTCGTTGTTGTAGCCATTGATGTACGACACGGCACGGTCACAGATTTGCTGCTTGAGATAGCTTTTGTCGGACATGTCCTTGGACCACAAGTCGCCTTCAACCTTGTAGGTCTCGGCGCAGGCGTCGGTATTGTAGACAGACTCTTCTTCGCTGCTGCTCGAAGAGTCTCCGCCGCAAGCCGAAAGAAGAACTGACGCAAGAATACCTGCCAAAATTACTTTGTATAAACTGGACATAAGGTTCCCAAATCTCCTAACTTTCTCGATACAATATAAAAAATTAAGTTGCTATATTTTTATCCATGAAAATCAAGATCCTGTTCGTTTGCCACGGAAACATTTGCCGGAGCCCCATGGCAGAGTTCGTCATGAAAAAGCTGGTACGGGATTTGCCCGCCGAATTACAACAAGGGGCGCCGCAGTCCCAGTTGAAAGATATAGAATTCGAAATCGCGAGCGCCGCGACGAGTACCGAAGAAATCGGGAACCCGATTTACCCGCCGGCACACCGCATGCTTGCCATGCACGGAATCGACTGCAGCGGTAAAACGGCGCGTCAAATGACGGTACGCGATTACGAGTATTACGACTACATTGTGCTCATGGACCGTAACAATTTGCGCAACCTCCGCTGGATTTTGCCGGCCGACGTGTACGCCCATGAGACAGGCGCTTCAGCGGAAAACCGCAAGGTCTCGCTCCTGATGGACTGGGTAGGCGAAAGCCGCGACGTGGCGGACCCCTGGTATACAGGCGATTTTCAGGCCACCTGGGACGATGTAAATGAGGGCTGCAAGGCGATGCTGGCCCAGATTTTGCGACAGACTCGGCAATAGGCCCCTGTTTCAAGACTAAACGATTTTGAGTTGGCACGCAATTTGCTAAATTATCCCCGTATTTTTTAATAATCAGTGTCCGCGGGCAGCGCCCTCGGCCGTAAAAAGGAAAAAGATGAGCATAGTCGATACCGTTCTTCACAAGATCTTTGGTACCCCTCACGAACGCAAAGTGAAGCAGCTGCGCCCGGTCATTGCGCAGATTCATGCTGCAAGACAGGCGCTTGAAGCCCTGGATGACGCCGCCCTGGCCGCCAAGAGTGCGGAATTCCGCGAAAAGCTCAAGAATGGCGCTACCCTCGAAGATATCAAGGTCGAAGCGTTTGCCGTGTGCCAGGAAGCCTGCGACCGCCGTCTGGGCATCTTCAACATTTTCAAGCCGGAGTTCAACTTTGATTTTAGCCGCCTGGGCCCTGAACTCCAGGAATCGGTGAACGCCGCGAAGGCCGAACTTGCCGCCGGCAAGAACGAATGGGAAGTCTACCTGCCCGCCTCCGTGTACGCGAAGGTCCGCGAACTTTACCCCGAATCGGTGAAGCCGTTCCGCATGATGCCTTTCGACGTGCAGATGATTGGCGGCCTCGTGCTCCACGAAGGTGCCATCGCCGAAATGGCGACCGGTGAAGGTAAGACCCTTGCCGCCGCCCTGCCGGTTTACTTGAACGGTCTTTCTGGCCACGGTGTGCACGTGGTGACGGTGAACGACTACCTCGCCGGCCGTGACGCCAAGCAGATGGGTATGGTCTACAAGTTCCTCGGATTGACTGTCGGCCTCATCGTGAACGGCCTGAACCCCGAAGAACGCCGCATAAGCTACAACAGCGACGTGACCTACGGCACCAACAACGAATTCGGCTTTGACTACCTCCGCGACAACATGGCCGTGGAACCCAGCCAGCTGGTGCAACGCGAACTGAACTTCTGTATCGTTGACGAAGTGGACTCCATCTTGATCGACGAAGCCCGTACGCCGCTCATCATCAGCGGCCCCGCCGAAGACGCTACCGTTAAGTACGCCAAGGCAAACGAGATCGCCAAGCAGCTCATCAAGAACAAGGACTTCTCGGTCGACGAAAAGGACAAGAACATCCAGCTGACCGAAAAAGGCGTGAACCACATCCAGGAACTCATGCACATCACAAACCTGTACGGCGAACATGCCGACTGGGTGCATTTCCTCGATAACGCCCTCAAGGCCTGGTACCTGTACGAAAAGGACGTGGACTACATCGTCCGCGACACCGAAATCATCATCGTCGACGAAAACACGGGCCGTCTCATGGAAGGCCGCCGTTACAGCAACGGTATGCACCAGGCAATCGAAGCCAAGGAAGGCGTGCAGATCCGTCGCGAAAACCAGACGCTTGCAACGATTACGTTCCAGAACTACTTCCGCATGTACAAGAAGCTTTCGGGTATGACGGGTACCGCCGAAACCGAAGCTACGGAATTCATCAAGATCTACAACATGAACACCTGGGTGATTCCGACCAACAAGCCCTGCATCCGTAAGGACCTGCAGGACATGGTGTACAAGAGCGAAGATGCCAAGTGGCGCGCCATTGTGGCCGAAATCAAGGAACGCCACAGCAAGGGCCAGCCGCTCCTGGTGGGTACGGCCTCTATTGAAAAGTCCGAACACTTGCATGGCCTTTTGGAAAAGGAAGGCATCCCGCACGAAGTCTTGAACGCCAAGAACCATGGCCGCGAAGCCGAAATCATCCAGTACGCCGGCTACAAGGACAAGGTGACGATCGCCACCAACATGGCCGGTCGTGGTACCGACATCGCCCTTGGCCCGGGAGTTACCGAGCTTGGCGGTTTGCACGTGCTTGGCACCGAACGCCACGAATCCCGCCGTATCGACAACCAGCTGCGCGGCCGTTCCGGCCGTCAGGGCGACCCAGGTTCCAGCCAGTACTTCTTGAGCCTCGATGACAACCTGATGCGTATCTTCGGTGGCGACAGCGTCAAGAACCTGATGACCCGTTTTGGCGTGGGCGAAGACGAAGTGATTACCCACCCGATTGTTAGCCGCTCGATTCGTGGTGCGCAGCGCCGCGTGGAAGGCCAGAGCTTCGATATCCGTAAGCACTTGCTCGACTACGATAACGTGATGAACGAGCAGCGCAAGGTGATTTACGGGCTCCGCCGCCGCATTCTGAACGGCGAAGACATCAGCGAAGAAATCATGAACCGCATCGAAGACGCCTGCGACATCAAGGTGTCTCAGTACATTCCGGCAAAGAGCTACGCCGAAGCCTGGAACCTCGAAGGGCTCCACACCGACCTGCAGCGAAGCCTCGGCATGGAATACAACTTGACGCTCGAAGATGCGATCAACAAGACTCCCGAAATGGTGCTTGACGAAATCATCGACATGTGCAAGGCCCGCTACGAAAAGCTCACGAAGATTATTCCGGAAACGGACTTCCGCCAGATTGAACGCCGCTTCTTGCTGATGACCATCGACCAGGTTTGGAAGGAACACTTGTACGCCATGGACCAGCTGAAGGAATCGATCCGCTTCCACGGATACGCCCAGAAGGATCCGCTGATGGTCTACAAGAACGAAGGCTACAAGATGTTCGAAGGTTGCATGGAAAAGATCGCGACGCTTACGGCTCTCCGCATCTTGAACATTCGCATTACGCTCCCGAACGGTGTGACTGTGTCGCCTGACCAGTTGCAGCTCAAGAGCAAGGAACAGCTCGAAGCTGAAAGGAAGGCTGCCGAAGAAGCCGCTGCCGCGAACAATGCCGCAGAATCTGACGTCATTGCGAGCGAAGCGAAGCAATCCAATGCCGAATCTGCCGAGCAGATGAGTGCCGAAGGCGCTAAGCCCGCAGGCCTTGCAGGCACCGCCGCTACTTCTGAAACGAATGCGATTTCTGAAGAACAGCAAGAATCCCAGCCGATGCCGCAGTCTGCGCTTCCGGGTACTCGCCAGGTGAACCCCGCCATGCTCGCCGCTGCACGCCGCCGCGCCCAGCAGCAGGCTCCCAAGCTCGGCCGCAATGATCCGTGCTGGTGCGGTTCTGGCCTCAAGTACAAGAAGTGCCACGGCAAGGACCTGGAGTAAGGTAACGCGCTCATCAAGCGCACTGCAATTTAAAAAGAAGCCGTCTTAACCGACGGCTTTTTTGTATGAAAAATTCCCGGATTGTCACCGGGATAAATTTTGCTGATTGTATTAGTTTTCGCTTGCGAGGTGGTCCAGGTAAATCTTCTGGGCTTTTGAATCGTACATCACTACGTCGTAGAGTTCTCCGTCTTTGCCGGTGCGGGATTCCACGAAGAGTCCGCCCATGGAGCCCTTTTCGGTGGGCAGGAATGCACTGCGGCCTTCGGGTGATGTCTTGAATTCAAGGTAGCCTTGTTCCACATACCAGTCGCGAATGACTTTGTAGTAGATGCGTTCCATATTCTCGCCTACAAGGGTGTTCAGGCGGCGTGCGATTTCGCTGACGGGCACGGGCGTGTCTTCGGTGGGGTAATCGGCCAACTGTTCAGCGGTCAGGTGGAATTTTTCCCTTTGCACGCGCTTCGGAGCGTATTCCTGGTCGTCTTGAAAATCTTGAGCCTGGTTGGCCTTGCGGGTGGCATAGCGTTCGTTCGCGATGGCGACACACTTTTGAATGTTGTCCAAAATGAACTGTTGCGCCTGTTGCCAGCACTGCGTATAAATGTTATGGTGTCCGCGCAGGTCCGATTCGCCCTTTTCGAATCCGTAGGTTTCGCCCTTGGCAGTGGGCAGGTTGGCGTCGGTGCCGCTTTCGGTGGACTGTCTTTCGAGAATGCCTTCTTGCACCAGGAAGTTTGCCACGTCGGCATAGAGCAGGTGGTTCATGTTCTTGGGCAAAAGTTCGTTCACGTTGCGCACCACGCGGGAAATCGAAACCGGGTAATCGAAGAAACGGTAACCCTTCAGGGTTTCGGCGTCGATGGCCAAATCTTGCATGGCGGGCTTTGCATTCTTCTTTGCTACGCGCGGCTTTTCGGCGACGGGCATGGGGGCCACCAAGTCGTGGTTCAGTTGCTGCTGCAAAAGCGATGCGACGTAGGCGAGGCACTTGCTGATGCGTTCCTGTTTGCAGGAATCCCCTTCGGGCAGGATTTCGTCTGTCAGGGGGTTGATTCCGCAAGAGAGCTTGCGCAGGTACATTTCGGCACGTTCGATAATCGCATTTTCAGAGGCCATACAAAACTCCATTCGTTGCAAAAAGCGTTGTAAAGATAGTATTTTCTTGGCGTACCATAAATTTTTTCTACCTTTTTCAAGTAATTGTGAATCTACTATGAAAACGGCGAAGCATTTTTTTAGTTTGGAAGGTATCGACGGGTCAGGCAAAACGACTCAGATCGACATGCTGATTGACGCCCTCACGAAAGAGGGTTATTCTGTCGTAAAGCTGCGCGAACCGGGCGGCGCAAAAATTTCGGAACGCGTACGTGAAATTCTTTTGGATACAAGCTTCAAGGGAATCATGAGCGACAAGACGGAACTGCTACTGTACAATGCGGCGCGTGCGCAGGTGATTGCAGAAATCATTCAGCCCGCGCTCGATGCCGGTAAAATCGTGATTGCCGACCGATTCGCCTGGAGCACTTTTGCCTACCAGGGATACGCCCGCGGCTTGGGTGCCGATCTTGTGCAGCGCCTGACCGAGATTACTTGCGACGGATGCTTTCCGGAGTTGACGGTGGTGCTTGACATTGATGTGCAGCGGGGACGCGCGCGCACCGCGAAGCGGGGCGAGGCACCCGATCGACTGGAGAGCGAAAAGGCCGAATTTTTCGAGAGGGTGCGCAAGGGGTACCTTGCCGCGGCCCGTGACTACAGCGACTGTGTTGCGGCTATCGATGCCGACCGTACGCCTGATGCCGTATTCGCCGACTTGTATAAGCTTGTAAAGGCTAGACTCTAGAAAATAGTTAAAGTATAACTTGAAAGGCCTGCAATTGAATTGCGGGCTTTTTATTTCTATCTTTGGCGGTATGGATAGAGCACGCCGCCGTAAATTTGGCCAGAACTTTCTGGATGTACCTACCGCGCAGATGATTGCAGGGGACCTGCCCGCCAATGCAGGCGAATGGGTGCTGGAAATCGGTCCTGGGCACGGCGCCCTTACGGAACACCTGCTCGAACGCGCCGTGCAACTCACTGCCGTCGAGATCGACGAGCAGTGCGTAGAATTTTTGCAAGAAAAATTCCAGGGCCTAAAAAACTTCCACATCGAAAACATCGACTTCCTAAAATTCGACCTGCAGGCTTTCCTGGACGCCCATGAAAAGCCCTGGGTTACAGGGAACCTTCCCTACAACGTGTCGACTGCAATTATCGCAGGTTTGATGCCGAAACTCTACTTGACCAAGGGCTTCATGGGAATGGTGCAGCTCGAAGTCGCCGAACGCATCTGTGCAAGCCCCTGCAGCAGCAATTACGGAAGCCTATCCGTGCTCGTGTCCGCCTACGCCGACACGCAAATTCTCCGCAAGATTGGCCCCGAGCATTTCACGCCCCGGCCCAATGTCGATAGCGCCACAATGCTTTTGACTCCTAAAGCCGATGCGCTCGAGGCCCCCGAAGGATTCTTCGACTTCGTGCGCGCCGCCTTCACCCAAAAGCGCAAAACCCTTGCCAACTCGTTCGGCCGCGCTTACGACAAAAAGAAAATCCAGGAAGCTATCGAGCTCCTGGATTATCCGACAACTGTCCGTGCCGAAGAACTTTCGCCCGCCCAGTTCCTTGAATTCTACAAGGTAATCGTCGGGTAAACGCACCCTTATACAGGATCGTTTACCGGCTTGCTGTAGTCTCTTTCGCCGAAGAGCGCCGTTCCCACACGAATCATCGTGGAACCTTCCTCGATAGCGACTTCCAAGTCGCCAGTCATACCCATCGAAAGCTGGTCAAAGTTCGCGAACACGCCACCCTTCGCCAAGAATTTCTGCTGCAGGCTGCGCAAGAACGCAAAACATTCGCGGCTGTCCTCGGCGACACCGGTGTTCTTCCCGATGGTCATGAGCCCACGGAAACGCAGGTGCGGATACGCACTTGCTCCGCGCGACTCCAAATCAGCAAGGAACGCCTCGGCTTCGTGAACATCCAAGCCACTCTTGGTTTCTTCTTCGCCGGCATTCACCTGGAAAAGGATATCGAGGATCTTGCCCGCGCCACTTTCACCGGGGAGCGCCGCGCAGACCTTCTCCAACTTTTCAACTGCCTCGATGCTCGCGATGGAATGAATACAGTCAGCGACAATCGCAGCCTTCTTGAGCTTATTACTTTGTACAGGACCGATCACGTGACAGCGCACTCGGCTTCCGTCTTTTGCAGTGCGAGGCGTCGAGAACTTAAGTTCAGCTTCCTGCACGCGGTTTTCGCCGAAGTCGGTCGCACCGAGCGCAATCGCATTCTCCACGGCTTCTGCCGGGTGGAACTTGCTCACCCACACAAGCTTCACCGAGTCGCGGCTACGTCCCGCAATTTTACAAGCTTCGGTAATCCTTGCTTCGAGAGCTGCAAGGTGCTCGCGCATTTCATCAAGTGTGAATTCCATATTTTACTTCTTCACTTTTTTCGCAGAGCCAGTCTTCTTTTCCACGAACAGCACCTTGATAATTTCATCGATGTGCTTGTGCGTGAAAATCTTGAGGCCCTTCTTCGCAGGCGCCGGAAGCTCGTTCACATCCTTCTGGTTTCCTGCAGGGAGACGCAACGTCTTCACGCCCGCCTGGAGTGCCGCTAGCGCCTTCTCGTTGAGTCCACCAATCGGGAGGCATGCACCCGTCAAGCTCACCTCGCCGGTAAAGGCGATTTCAGGCGACACGGGCTGTTTCGTAAACGCAGAAAGCAGACAGAGCGTCAGCGCAATACCCGCAGAAGGTCCGTCCTTCGGTACGGCGCCTTCGGGCACGTGAATGTGGATATCCGTCTTTTTCACGATATTCGGGTCGATGCCGAAACGCTCCAGACGTTCGCGAACAAGGCTTAAAGCAATCTGCGCCGACTCCTTCATCACATCGCCAAGCTTACCCGTCATCAGAAGCGTTCCCTTGCCGGGCAGAAGCATACATTCAATCGGCAAAATTTCACCGCCGACACTTGTCCACGCAAGACCCACGATAACGCCCGGACGACCTGCCGCGGGCAGCTGGTTATCGAGGTAACGCGGAGCGCCCAGGTAATCCTGCAAAGTCTTCTCGGTGATTTCGGCCTTGTACTTCTTGCCCATCACCTTGTCTTTCGCACGGTGACGCACCACATTTTCAAGCGTACGTTCCAATTCGCGCACGCCCGCCTCGCGGGTCCATTCGCGAATCACCTTTGCAATGATGCCGTCACCGAAAGCGACATCCTTGCCGTTCTCGATACCGGTGCGTTCGCAGATGCGCGGCACCAGGTACTTGCTTGCGATCTGCAACTTTTCGTGCGGGTAGTAACCGGGCAGGCGCACCATTTCCAAACGGTCACGCAGGGCTTCGGGAATTTCGGCTTCGCTGTTCGCCGTTGCAATAAACAGCACGCGGCTAAGATCGAGCCCCACCTCCATGAAGTGGTCGGTAAAGTCATGATTTTGCTCGGGGTCCAACACTTCGAGCATCGCACTCGCCGGGTCGCCACGGAAATCGCTCGCCATCTTGTCGATTTCGTCGAGCAAGATAATCGGGTTCATGCACTTCGCACGGCGCAACGCCTGAATGAAGCGACCAGGCATGGCTCCAATGTAAGTGCGGCGGTGACCGCGAATTTCGGCTTCGTCACGCACGCCACCAAGGGTAATGCGCACAAAGTTTCTCTTCATGGCATTTGCAATTGATTCGACAAGCGTCGTCTTGCCCACGCCCGGAGGACCCACCAGGCAAAGGATCGGAGCGCGGCGTTCGGTTCCAGTGAGCTTCAGGACCGCCACGTATTCCATGATACGTTCCTTCACCTTGTCGAGCCCAAAATGCTTGGAGTCGAGCTCGCCCTTCACCTTCTTCATGTTGAGCACGGTGTCAGTGTACTCGCCATACGGAAGCGTCAAAAACCAGTCCAAATAGTTGCGGCTCACCGCATATTCCGGCGACGTGGGCTGCATCAGCTTCATGCGTCCAATTTCTTCTTCGAGCTTTTCCTGAATCGCCTGCGAGAACTTTTTCGCTTTAACTTTCTTAAGCAGCTGGTCAGGTTCCGAGGCATTTCCATTTTCGCCATCCAGCTCATCCTGCAGCTGGCGAATCTGCTCCGAAATAAACCATTCCTTCTGCTGCTGAGCCATCTTCTGGCGCACGTTCTGCTGCACCTTCACCATCATGGTGTCGGTGTCCGCCGCGACCTTCATGATTTCAATCAGGCGCTCGGCAAGTTCATCGATGTTTCCAATCTCAAGCAGTCGCTGGCGTTCGTCCATCGAAATCTGCAAGAAGGGGATCATCCCGTAAAAAGCGTTAATATGACTGTCCATCGTAAACAACGCATCGACCATGCCTTCCGAAATATTGCGGTGCATGGAGTATTCCTTGAACTGCGAGAGCACGGATTCAAAGCTTGCGCTCTTGTCTTCCGACTTGATGGTTGGTGTATGCGCCGAGATAGTCACCGCCAAGAAATCTTTCTGCGTCGAAATCGAACGGAGGTCCACGACCTCCTCGCCCTCGAGCACCACCTTCACGCAGCCGTTCGGAAACGGAGTCACATTACTCACATGCGCAAGGATTCCCACCGAGTAAAGGTCGAGCATCGGGTTCTCAATTTCTTCCAGTTCAATATTTTTCTGCGCTGAAAGAACAATTTCGCCATCATGGGACTCAGCGTATTCAAGAGCATGCAAGGAGACATCGCGCCCCACCAAAATGCGGCGGGTCGTATGCGGAAAGACAATAGCGTCCCTAAGTGGGAGCAAAGGATACGTTTTCGAAAGATCTAAAGCCATACGCTACAAAGATAGTATCTTACTTTGCCACTTGCCCTTTTTTTTACTATATTTGGCTCCCCAATAAAGGTGAATTTGATGTTTGACTTGAATGTTTTTTTTGAAGGGATGTCCAAGCCGCAGCTTCGCAATGCCCATGCGAAGGCTTTCGGTCAAAAGGGCCTGCTGAACAACGCACTCATTCAAAGCGAGACGCTTTCTTACTACAACGACAGCAAGCGTGCCTTAGCCCAGCTTGAAAAAATGGAAGACTGGCAACGGCACTGCATGAGCCTGATCTACAACAGCGCCTCGAGGGGACTCACGTTCAACGAACTGCGCCTGACCATTCCAGTGAGCAAGTGCCGCGACCTGCAGTCGTTCTTAATCTCGATGTGCCGCGAATATTTGCTCTGGCGCTCCCCTTCTACAAACACCACCGTCTATTACGGTTTCAAGGACTTCATTGATATTTTCAAGGAAGACCTGGCAGAAGCTCCTACAGTCAAGGGCACCAGCGTATTCTACCAGAACCTGCTCGACTGGCATGTCTGCGAAGTCCTTGCACTCGCCATGCTCGGCGAACTCAAGGTGAACAACTCCAACATGCTGCACCGCCACAGCTACCAGGTATGCACCGACTTGTTCACGACGGCAAAGCAGATTTCTGAAAAGGCAGCCGAGAACGAGCTCTCGCTCATCTTCAATTTCTTCATCAACAGCGGCTGGCTCGAACAGGAAGATTCCCGTCTTATTCCCACCGAAAAGGCGCATGACTTTATCCGCAAGAACGGCTTCAGATTGCACCAGGACATTCTGACATGGTGGGTCAAGGAACGTTTCCGCGGCGAACGCAGCCACTGCACGCGGCTCCTAAAGATGCTTGAACAGCCGCGTACCGCACAAACGGCAGCCTCGATTTTCTGGGTGATGGATCCGACATTCCGCCTGCAAGACAAGGACGGCGCCGTCGCCTGGGAAGCACTCCCGCGTCTGCTTCGCGAACTTTGGATTCTAGGACTTCTGCGCTTCACGATGGTTGGCGGAAAAGTAGCGACCATCTCTTTGGAACAGGCCGGTCGCGACTGGATTGAGTCCTCGGTCGTTTCCGTTCCGGAGCAGAACATCTCCTGCCTTCCGAACTTCGAACTGATTACATCGACGGGCACGTCGCCGCGCGTGTTGTTGCTTCTCGCCTGCCTTGCCAAGGTCGAAAACGACGAAATGTACCTGCGATTCTCGCTCAACCGCGAAAGCTACATTCGCGGTCTCAAGTGCGGTATAGCCGAATCCGAAATCGAGAATTTCAAGAGCTGGATCAAGCCGCCCGCAAACGTGGAATCGACCCTTGCCGAATGGAACTCCTCCTATTACGGCGCCAAGGTGCAGACCGTCCGCCTGCTCAAAATCGAAAGCGCTACCGTTCTCTCCGAACTTTCACGCTTTCCACAGTTCGTGGAATGCACCAAGGAGTACATTCCGGGCTACGGATTCGTACTCAAGCCCGAAATGGAAGAACGCGCCTTCGAAATTTTAACGAACTACGGCTTCTCCCCGTTTGTGGAACGCAAGAACGTGAACCGCACGGGCGCACCGACCGAAGAATGGCGCAAGGACTTTTCGACCCCGTGGCCCGAGGCCAAGGCACCCGATTACGAACTCAAGGCAACTGCCGATTCGGAATCGCTGCAAACGGCGCTCAACTCGACCAAGTACGGAAGCAACTACCAGAAGCTCAGCACCTTCGATTTAGTCAAGGTGCTGCGCTACGCCAAGACCGTCGGAGCGCTCATCGGCGCAAAGCTCAAGAACCCGGCTAAGCGCGGCGACAACGAAATCGAAAAGAACTTCTTTGTGCATGCGCTCAAGCTCGCCAAGTCCCCGCAGTCCATCGAAATCCAGCCCTACGGTAGCGACACCCCCGAAATGATCGAGCTCTCGTTCATTCAGGAAGTCAAAGTCTATAACGGCAAGCAGCCGTAAAGTTTCGCGAACCTTTTTCTATATTGTTTCGCGATGTTCAAGATTTTGCTTGACAAGCTGAGGGAGGCATTCGCCTCGGTTTTACCGGTCACGCTGATTGTGCTCGCGGTGTCGTTTACGCCGCTTGTTTCGCTGACCCCTAAGCAGCTGATTGTCTTTGCAATTTGCGCCATTTTCCTGATAGGCGGCATTGGACTATTCAACCTGGGCGCCGACCTTGCCATGACCCCGATGGGGGAGCATGTAGGTTCGGGCCTTGCCAAGTCTCGCCGCCTGCTGCTACTCGTGTCGGTGTGCTTTGTTATGGGCGTGCTCATCACCGTCGCAGAACCCGACTTGTCGGTACTCGCCGAACAGGTGAAGAACGCGGTGGAGCCCACGCTGCTCATCGCAACGATCGGCATCGGCGTCGGCATGTTCCTCGGCCTTTCTATAATAAAGATTGTCTTCAAGCGCGACCTCTCGACCATCATCATCTTCTTCTATATGCTGCTGTTCATGTTCGGAATGCTGATGGTCACCTTCGGCAAGGACATGTTCGTGCCCCTCGCCTTCGATTCCGGCGGCGTCACGACCGGCCCCATCACGGTGCCCTTCATCATGGCGCTCGGCGTGGGTGTGGCAGGCGCTATCGGCGGCAAGAACGCGAACGAGAACAGCTTCGGCCTTATCGCGCTCTGTTCCGTAGGGCCAATCATCGCCCTGATGGGCCTCGTGATTTTCTCGAAGGGCGACTTGACTTATGAACTTTCGGAATCCGCCTACTCCATCGACGCAAGCCTTGGTACAAACTTCCTGCCGACCATCCTTGGTGTCGCTAGGGAAGTCCTCGTGGCACTCGGGCTCATCGTCATTTTCTTCATGCTGCTGCAACTCACCGTGCTTCGCCTTTCTTGGACGCGCCTGATACCGATGACCTTCGGAATAGTCTATACCTTCGTGGGCCTGGTGGTATTCCTCACTGCCGTCGCGGTGGGCTTCATGCCGATCGGATTTGAACTCGGAAAGCAGCTCGGGAACATGCCTCGCGCACTGGTGATCGCAGGATTTGTGCTCGGCATGGTGGTGGTGCTTGCAGAACCCGCGGTGCACGTTTTGAACAAACAGGTCGAAGACATCACGGACGGACTCGTGACCAAGCGTTCCATGCTGATTGCGCTTTCATTGGGCGTTGGCATCTCCATCGGGCTTTCGATGATCAGAATCATCATGGGATTTCCCATCATCTACTACCTGATTCCAGGCTACTTCATCTCGCTTGCGCTCTCGTTCTTTGTACCTAAGCTCTACACCGCCATCGCATTTGACTCGGGCGGTGTCGCGAGCGGCCCTTTGACATCGAGCTTTATCCTGCCGCTCGCCATCGGGGCCTGCGCATCGCTCCGCGGCGGGGGAGACTCCATTCTGAACTACGCCTTCGGAATCGTCGCGATGGTCGCGATGACTCCGCTTATTACCATCCAGATTCTTGGCTTCAGGGCAATCGTCTCGACGGCTCTCCGTAACCGCATGATGATGCGCCGCATCCAGGATGCCGACGACGAACAGATTATCGATTTTATGTAGGGGGCACCGTGGAAGCAGAAAAGAAAATAAAGGGCAAGTCCTTGCGGGCAAACACCCGCGCCAAAGTATCGATGAACCGCCTCAAGATTCTGATTACGGTGGTGAGCCGTGCCAAGGCGGACTTCTACATGGACCACATCCAGTCTTTCGGCGTGAACATGCAGATGGTCGTGTTCGGACAGGGAACTGCCCCGCGTGAAATTGCTACGGCAATGGGTCTTGCCGACTCGGAGCGTGCCGTCATCTTAAGCATTATCGGCGAAAACCAGCTGCAAGCGGCTCTCGAAAGCCTAGGCGAAAAGTTCAACACCATCGTGGGCGGCAAGGGCATCGCCTATACGATTCCCATGACAAGCATTATCGGCAAGTCCATCTTCAACTTCTTAAGCGACAACCGCAACGCAGTACGGAGACACGAAAAATGAACGGATTCAATCACGAAGTCATCTTTTGCATTGTGAATACCGGATTCTCCGAAACCGTGATGGAAGCGGCGAAGGATGCCGGCGCCCGCGGCGGTACCATCCTGAACGCCCGCGGCACGGCGAACAAGGAAGCCGAATCGTTCTTCCACATCGCCATCCAGCCCGAAAAAGAAATCGTCATGATTCTCGTGGACACAAAAATCAAGGACGCAGTGCTCCACGCCCTTTACCAGAAGGCAGGACTCGATACCATGGGGCAGGGCATCGCCTTCTCGCTCCCCGTAGATAACGTGGTGGGCCTTACACCTTGGAAAGCTGTCGATAAAGACAATAAGACTATCAAGATGCCCGCCGTCGCGAAGGATTAGACTTTAATACAAAAATCCCAACAGCCAAAGGGGAATACGTTTTTCCGTGCCGTATTCGATGTCGTCGGCAATGATGTAAGATTTCGGAATGTCCTTGATTTGCTTTCGGGTTTTGCCCTTGCCGCCTACTTCTAGGGTGTATTCCTTATCGACGAGAAAGTCGCTCGGCGGGTTCAAGGCCGCGGAGTAACGTCAACTCGACTTAACAATTTACCGAAAATACGCCAATTTTGCTTATTTTCGGCCATTTTGATGTGGCGTTTGGTGCTTTTTTGAAAAATCGTTTTACAACGGTTTCCTTTTTGACGATAAATAGACAGGACCTGTTTCACAAGGAGGAATCCTTATGGGAAAAAGCGGTAACATCATGAAACATCTAATCGCTATCATCCTTGCTTTCGCCGCCATGACTTTTGGGGAAGGGTTTCACAACGGCACGGGGTTCTTTGTCAACTCAGAGTACATCGTGACTGCGTATCATGTCGTCGAAGATTATGACCACAATTGTTATTACGATATCCAGAACGATTCGTGCTACAAGGTGCATATCGTTGATTACGATGCTGAGACAGACATCGTTCTGTTGAAGTTGGATGATGAGCCTGTCGAAATGCCTCGTGTATGCCGTATCGAACACTCGGAATTGCCTATTGGGTCAAAACTGACATCGTATGGTTACCCTGAGCCGTTCCTTGACCATGATTTGACCATTATCCCTATGAATATCCGCGTGCAATATCGTTATGATGGGGATTACAGCTATTATCGCACGACAGGAACTCTGCAGCTTGGTATGTCTGGTGGGCCTAATTTTACCACGGATGGTCGAATTGGTGGAATGAGTAAGTCGATATCGACAATGGAACAGAATACCAGCAATCTGGTGAAGTCTACGGAAGTGATTCGTCTGCTTCGTAAAAATGGTGTAAGGGAATATCCGAACACCAGGAACGTAAAAAACTGTGTTATCAGCATCGTGAACAGCATTAAAGTGTTCAAGTCAGCTCATGATGAATGGGGGGTATAATGATACAGCTAATCGGTATCATCTTCGCTTTCGTCGTCATTGCCTTTGCCGAAGACGATGTGCATTGCGGCACGGGGTTCTTCGTCAACAGCAAGTACATCGTGACTGCGTATCATGTCGTTGAGGGTTATGAAAACACGTGCTATTACGACATCAAGAACGATACGTGCCACCAGGTTCATCTCGTGGATTATACAGTAGACTCAGACGTCGCCGTGTTGAAACTGGATGAGGAACCTCTCGAAATGCCTATGGTATGCCGTCTTGCTCATAGTGAATTGCCTATCGGGGAAAAACTGATATCGTATGGTTATCCTGAACCGTTTGTTGAGCCTGAGTTAACGATTATCCCGTTGAGCATTCATATGCAGTATCGTTATGACGGCAATTACAACTATTATCGCATGACAGGAACATTGCGGTATGGTATGTCTGGTGGGCCTAATTTTACCAGGGACGGTCGAATCGGTGGAATGAGCAAGTCGATAATTGCTGAAGAGAATACTAGCAATTTGGTGAAGTCTACGGAAGTGGTTCGTCTGCTTAGGAAAAATGGTGTAGCGGAATATCCGAATACCAAGAATGTCAAAAAATGTGCAATCAGCATCTTGAATTCCGTTGAGGATTTTAAGTCTGCTCAATTTAACTGGGGCGTATAATTTTTATCTAATTTTTCTGTGTAATATTTTTCACTCTGATGGAGTAGAATATGGCAATTTTTGAAACTCTTTTTATCTTGGCCGGCCTTCTCATGGGCCTTGTGTCGCGGGGAGGAATGTACCTTTTCTTGCTGCCGCTTGCCGTAGTGGCGTTCGTGCTCGCCATGATGAACAGGCCGAGCCCAACGGGTTCCAGGGCAAAGAAAATCGTAAGCTCGATTTTGTCGGTAGCATACCTTGTCGCGGTAATTGCCTGCCCGCTTATTTTTTTCCAAAGCGGTTCCAAAGAACGGTCAGATGCCCCCAAAAAGGAGACCGCAGTTGCATCGCAGACTTTAGATTACAAGGACTTGTCCGCTCTGGAAGAGAAGGTGGATAAAATCCATTCCATGCTTGCCGACATGAAAGCGGAATACAGCCTGATTGGAAAAAGCGATCTGGAGCGGGTCCAGGCGAAAATCGCCATGCATGACGACGAATTGATTGAATGCGACCCCACAAAAGAGAAGGGCTGTATGGAATTCTCCAATTATGGGACGATGAGCGACAGCAACAGGTTTTACAGGGTTTCCTTGCATTGGGAGTTGCCGAGGTTCCAGGTATACCCTAAATGGGTCTACCGGAAAATCATCAAGGGGTTGCTGGGCGATGACTTGACCGATGCAGACACGGTCCTTGATGCTGGACATTTAAGAGAAATCCATAAAAGGGCCCTTTATCGGCAGGTGGAAGAATACAAGAGGTTCATTGAGTCCGAACTCAGGAATTATCCCGATGACTGGTACTATGACAGCACCCATACGGAAGTCGCCGCCACCCTCAAATACGAACGCCAGGACAGTATAGATGTCTTGTTCGATTCGCAGCTGTGGACGACTTATTATATTTCAAATGCCGGTTACCAAGCCGGTGCCGCCGGAGGATACAATTACGAGTATCATCGGACCTTCTCGAAGAAAGACGGGTCGCTGGTTGATTCCACTATTTTCAATCCAGAAGAAAAGGAAAAGATTGTATCGCTTCTTCGCAAATATGCGGAAAAATACGATGCCCGTCCCAATGCCATCGGCATGAATTTCCGGTTGGAGCCTTCTTTCTTGAAGGACGGTATCGGTTTTGACGGTTCCTCTTTCGAAATCGG
Source organism: Fibrobacter sp. (assembly GCA_017526585.1). Classification (GTDB taxonomy): domain Bacteria; phylum Fibrobacterota; class Fibrobacteria; order Fibrobacterales; family Fibrobacteraceae; genus Fibrobacter. The sequence continues at coordinate 95,867 of JAFXRC010000011.1, forward strand.
CGAGCACACCCACGGCAGCGTGATGATCGTGGTGCCTTACAAGGAAATTCTGCCCTATATGGAAACTTGGGCTCGCCGGGAATTCGGTCTTACTGAAGGCGGACGACCATAAAATTCTTTTACATATAACGGCGTCTTTTTTATATAAATTTACGCCATGAACATCCTGGTCTACTTCCTGTTTGCCCTGTCCGGGTTCGCGGGCCTCATTTACGAAGGCTCGTGGGCTCGCTACCTTAAACTCTTTCTCGGGCATTCCAGCTACGGCCAGGTGCTCACGCTGTGCATTTACATGGGCGGCCTTGCCATCGGCAGCTTTGTCGCGGGCAAGCTCGTCGAGCGCACCAAGCGTCCGCTGCTGGGCTACGGCATCGTAGAACTCTTCATCGGTATCGGCGGCGTCGCCTACCATCCGCTCTACCTGTGGCTCACGGGCATCTTCTACGATTCCGCGTGGACGGCGTCCCTTACAAGCCAGCAGGCCGAAGTGGCAAAGGTATTCCTCGCCACCGGTTCCACGCTCCCCATCGCCATCGCCGTCGGCATGACGTTTCCCTTCATTGCAGCGGGGCTTATGCGCAAGAGCGGCGCCGAAGTGTCGCTCCCGATGCTCTACTTCACGAACAGCCTGGGCTCCGCTATTGGCATTTTGGCGACAAGTTACTTGCTTATTCCTGAAATTGGAAACCATGCCACCCTGTGCGTTGCGGCTTCCATCAACTTCCTGCTCGCGGCAGTATTCAGCTTCATTGGCATCGCGACTTCGCCGGTTCCCACCAAGGATTCCAAAAAGCCCAAGAAACAAGACGTCGACTTCGTGGAAGAACACAAGCTTTCCATGCCGCCCAAATCCGCGTGGCTCTGGATTGCGGCGATTACTGGCTTGACCTCATTTGTTTATGAAATCGTCTGGATCCGCTTGCTTTCGCTTTTGCTCGGTTCATCGAGCCACAGCTTCGACCAGATGCTTTCGGCATTCATCCTGGGACTTTCGATAGGATCCGCCGTGAGCGGAAAGCTCCTTAAGAAAGACAGCCTGGTGGTGCTCTCGATGGCGCAGATTTTAATGGCCTTCTTTGCACTTTGCACCTTGTATTTCCACCAGCCCTTCTGGGGCATGATGAACGAGGCGAACCAGATTTTCAACCCGACATCTGACGGCTACATCTGCTGGAGTCTCTTTAAATACGCACTCTCGCTTTTGTGGATGGTACCCACCAGCTTCTTTGCGGGCATGACACTCCCTCTCATCACCTTGATCCTCACGCGCGCCTTCAAGAGCGAAGCGCCCATCGGCAAGGTCTACGGCTGGAACACGGTCGGCTCCATCATCGGCTCGGCAGGCGGCGGACTCCTGCTGCTCCCGTTATTGCAGCTGAAAGGCGCCCTCGTCACGGCGGCGCTCCTCGACTTCGCCATCGGCTTCATTCTTCTAGTGGTTTACCGCAGGCGCTTCCGCTACAGCGTCATGTTCTACATCATGGTGTGCGTGATGATTCTCCCGTCGCTGTTCATGAAGTTCGACCCGTCGCTCATTACTTCGGGCGTGTTCCGCAGCTACAAGAACATGCACCCCAACGAAAAGATCCAGGTCATCGACGGAAAGACGGCAACCATCAGCTTCCACGAATCTCCGGTGCATTATTACGTGAAGACGAACGGCAAGGCTGATGCGAGCATGAGCAAAAACCGTGAGGCTCCCATTTCGAGCGACGAACTCACGCAGGCGGCAACGGCGTTCATGCCCATGGCCGTGAAGACGGAACCCTACGATGCCGCGATGGTCGGCTTCGGTAGCGGCATGGGCGCGCACTACCTGCTCGCAGACCCCTTGCTCAAGGACTTCGACTGCGTCGAAATCGAAGAAGCCATGATGACACTCGCCAAGGGATTCTACCCGTGGAACTACCGCGGCTACGACGACCCGCGCATCCATATTTATATTGACGACGCGACGACGTTCTTCCACACGAACCGCCGCAAGTACGACATGATTATCAGCGTGCCGAGTAACCCGTGGGTGAGCGGCGTGGCAGGGCTCTTTGCACACGAGTTCTACGCCAAGATGCGCCGCTACATGAAACCGGGCGCCCTCTGGGTACAGTGGATTCAGACCTACGAATTCAACGACCTGATGTTCCTGAATATCCTGAAAGCACTCGATACGGTGTTCCCCTACGTGAGCCTGTACAAGTCCACCGACGAACCCGACATCATCATGATCGCAAGCGACGAGCCGGTGATGCAGAAAGGCATTGGACGCTTCTCGACAGACACTGCACTCGTCGCGGAATTCAACCGCATCCATCGCGATCCGGAATTTTTCGGCGAAAGGAACTTCCTGTTCACGAACAAGATGCTAAAGTCGCTGCTGGAAGGCGTGAAACCCAACAGCTTGTTCATCCCGATGGTCGACAACAAGGCAGAAGAGGCGCGCTTCGTACACTCCGAAGCACACATCGTGCAGATGTTCGACAGCTGCGAAGTCTGCTGGCAGCAATACCTGGATCCCGAAGACTACAAGCCCCGCCGCGAAGCCCGCGTAAAAGCCATGCTTGCCGAACCGAAGGACGAATTCCTGAAGACTGCGTTGCTTTCCTATGTGGCAGAACTCGGCGCTGCGAAGGCGACCGCAGACAGTCTCGCGAAGGCCGCCGCAGACAGCTTAGCCAAAATAGATGCCAAGGCTGCAGCTACTGTTCCACAGCAAACCTTCGCCGACACCGCAACCACCGCCGATTCCACCGCGGCAGATAGCACTCAGCCCGAAGACCCGCGCCTTGCAGCCCTTGAAGCTTCCATTGGCTACCAGAAGTTCCGCGAGAACTACATGGAATGGATTCGCAAGGTTCCGCTCGAAGCCCGCGATACCGACGAAGTCTACATCAAGGTCAGCGGGGCCGTGAACGCAGGCGCCTTCCCGAAAAGCTTCGCCGAGGAATTCAACATCGTCGAAGCCGCCCGCGAAGGAGTCTACAAGCAGGCGGCGCTCCTGATCGCGGACTTCTACGACCGCTACGAAATGGGCGACATGGACGAACTGTTCCTGCGCGACTGCATCGTGATTGCGCTCCTCGCCGACGAACCCGACCTGGCCGACGTCATCTACAAGAACGCCATCCAGAAGAACGAAAGCTTCTTCGCCGTCGAAAAGCGACTCATCGAACGCGAAATCCAGCAACTCAGGAGAAAGCTCGCAAAGTAGCCCTTCTACAGTCGCTGCAGCTATATTTTTATATTTGACGCATTGATTAGGAGAAGTTACACATGAGATATTCAATTTCATGTCTAGCGTTAGCGTTTGCACCGTTTTTCTTTTTCGCCTGCAGCGAATCGTCTACTGACGCCCCTTCGGGCCTGCCTTCAACAGTCAGGAACCTTTCTGTCCTGCATACCCTCGACTGCAACGAAAGCTATGTAGACTCTATCGTCAAGGTCGAGGACGGACACCTGAAATTCGTCTGCGATGGCGAAAAATGGGTGAGCCTGCAAAAGGGAAAAAACTCGGAGAGCAGCTCCTCTTCTGAAGGCGATGACAATTCATCTGGACGTGATTATTCGTCATCTACAGAAGACTACTATTCGTCTGCAAGAGCGCAATCTTCTTCGTCCAGGGACGAAGAGTATTCATCCGGCGAAACGGAGCACTACTCTTCGGACGCACCCCATTCATCGAGCAGTGTTTCTTCCAGCTCCATCTCGGCATACACCAGGTACCCCGACTCCACCGAAAAGCCGCCATTCGAAAGCCACCTGGTCACATGGGACGAAACATTCTACGGAAGTGAATTCGACGAGGCAACCGGCATCCTGACCGACCTGCGCGACAACAACCAGTACAGGACCATGACTGTCGGCAGCTGCACCTGGACTATCGACAACCTTCGCTTTTCAGATTCAACCATGGCGCCTTCCCTTATAGGCCGCACCTACTGCGACTCCACCGGCAAAGAATGCAAGTACACCTGGGGTGCCGCCATGGACTCTGTAAATACCGGTTGCGGCTACGACAATGTCTGCGATGGCAATCGACACTGGAAAGGCATCTGCCCCCATGGCTGGCACATTCCCACCGAAAAAGATCTAGACAATTTGTTCCTTGCATTGCCGGCAGGTTTAGCATACGAAACCTTGTTGAACGAATATAATTTTTGGGAATCTCTGCCCGACACGAGCAGCTATGTAATCAGCGGCATTTGGTTTGCAGAGAGCTATAACGGTTCCAAACAAGCAAAACTGCTTAGCCATAGAAGGGCTAATGGTAGTGAACATGAATCCTGTTCTTACTGGCTCAGCGATACCTATAAATCGACCCACATCAATGTTCGCTGCGTAAAGGACTAGCCCATGAAAAAAATTGCAATGACACTCATCGCAGGCGGACTCCTTTTGACAGCTTGCAGCGAATCCGAAAGCGAGAACTTCACGAGCGCAAACACTCCCATCGAACTTTCGACCATCGACGAACTCAAACAATTCACCTGTGATGAATCCCTGAACGGCATCGAGGTCTTTGTCGAAGAAAAGGACGCGTCGTTCGTCTGCGACCAAGAAGAGAACGGCACCTGGGGCTGGACACGCTCGAATTCATCGGGCCGAGACTCTTCCACGTCGAAATACTCCTCGTCCAACGCCCGCCACGGCGGGTCTTCTTCCAGCGGCGACGACGAAACGGACCCGTCAAGTAGTTCGAATGTCTCTAGCTCTTCGTCTATGCCAGCGTCTTCCAGCAATCCGTTTGTTGATCCAGAAACTATCCGCTACGGCCTCATGACCGACAGCCGCGACGGGCAAATCTACAAGACGGTTACCATAGGCACGCAGACCTGGATGGCCCAGAACCTGAACTATACGCCCACCGTCGTCTACAATCAAACCGACGAAATCCAGCGGAACAACTGGTGTGCCGGCAAAGGAGTGCAAAACCGCAAGCACGGCGACTGTGCCACATTCGGAAAACTCTACACCTACGGTGTCGCAATGGATTCCGTGCAGCAGGTCGCAACCAACGGTGAATTCTGTAACGAAAATGACTGGCTTTCTGACATCCCTTGCCCGAGGCAGGGGATTTGCCCCGACGGCTGGCATATTCCCGACCTGACGGAATGGAAAACGCTCGCACTGGCAGCTAGCATCGACGGCGAAGAAGAGTTTATCCCCGACAATACCGTTCAGGGATACAAAAAATCTCCACGGAACCTGCTTGGCGACTCCGCCATGTGGGTCGATGTCTTGTATCAACATAGCAACATCACCCAAAAATCATTTGGATTCAACGCATTGCCTTCGGGCTACAACTGGAGTGGAGTCCATGGCATTGCCGTTGCGGCATTCTGGTCTAGAGCCGAGCCGTGGTCCGATTTCTATATGATGATAATAAAACCAGATTATGCAGAAACTTACCGTATCAAACTTTATGGTAGAAATACCTATGCGCTTGCAATCCGCTGTATCAAGGATACCATCGAAACAGACCCCGCCAACTTGTCCGAGACCGTCATCGAGCCGCCTGATTTTAACATCGACCTAGGCCCCACCATCATAGAACCCGGGGAACCCCAGGCCGCCATCACTTACCTCAACCCGGATATCGAATATGGCGAAATGACCGACAGCCGAGACGGCCAGGTATACAAGACGTTCACCTTCAACAACCAGACATGGATGGCGCAGAACCTGAACTACGTCTACAATCCTGGAGTTCAAAGCTGGTGCGGCGGCGGATATGAATACAAGGAAGGCGACTGCGACGCCTACGGTAGACTATACACCTGGGCCGCCGCAAAAGGCCACTCCGATTCGGAATGCGGGTACGACCATTTCTGCAGGGATACGACATACCAGGGAATCTGCCCCGACGGCTGGTATCTCCCCTCGTTAAGCCAATACGACACCTTGAACCACTACCTGTCCGACACCCGAATTCTTCCGGCAGGAACCCTTCTCAAGGCAAACTCCGACTTGTGGAACGAAAATGGCAAGGGCCTGGACGCCATCGGTTTCTCGGCACTCCCGGCAGGATTCTATAGCAGCACCTTTATCAGGACTACCGAAGAGGCGTCCTTCTGGACACGCGACCAAAATGGCGAGTTTGCCGCAAAGAGTGTCTCGCTGAGGGCGCAGTTCGACAGGATCGACACGAACCATTACGAACATAAGCAAGAAGCCCGCTCTGTCCGTTGTATCAAATACTAAATAAGTGGCTGTAGGATTTAGCCAGTCCGGTCTAAAACATGAAGTTCACACCAGCAGTGGTGTAGAACGTATTAAGCGAAGAATCGTAGAAAATTTCTTCGGCAACGAGCGTCTTGTTCAAAAGACTCGTGAAACACTGCACCACGCGGACGTCCACGCTGACCCAGCGGGTGATCATGTAGCCAATGTCAAGGGCGCCGCCCACTTCCATACCGGAAGTCGCAACGGTGTTCTCGCGCTTACCACCGCTAGTCTTGAATTCCGACGATCCCTGCAGCTTGAGCCCCATGTTCAGGCCAAGACCCACGTAGAAGTTGTAGTCTTCGAACGTGTAGCGGAAAATCACCGGGATTTCAAACATCATGATGTCGATGGAAGCCTCGTTGGTGTAGGCGTCCATGTCCTGTTCGTAGGCGTAGTGCCTGTAGTTAAAGGTCAATTCCGGAACAAGGCTCAGATTCTTGATCATGAAGTTCATCTTGACAATCAGGCCGCCGCCACCCTGGAATCCAATACCCCAACCGTCGGAGTTTTCACCGAAGAACGTATTGATACCGCCCTGTGCGCGGACACCGAGCATCACTGCGCGCTGGAATCCTTCATTACGCATACGGTTGATTTCGGACTTCTTGGTCGTTTCTGCCTTGTAGCGGGCGTAGGCGCTAGCATATTCTTCGTCGTTGGCAAATTCACTGTCGGTGGAGCCGTCGTAAGCAGGCGCCTCTTCACCAGAAGCACTTTCAGCAGAGGGGGCAGTCGCCCAACCTTCATCGTCGGAGGAATCATCTTGGGCAATGGCCGGCACAGAAAGTGCAAACGCCATAGCCAACACCACACTCAATCTCTTAAAATCCATAAGTCAATTATAATAAACGATTTATAACTACGCCGCCTATAAAATAACTTATCTGTGTAAAAAGAGTGTAGAAAAAATTTTTTACCTAGACGTAGAGCCTAGACTACAGCAAGAAAGTCGCACCCAGCGTGACATGCATCGTGTAAAGTTTTGAATGCATTAGGGCGGATTCCGCAATCAGATCCAGGTCGAGCAGGTTGGTGAAATTCTGCACGGCACGCAAATCGACCATGAGCCAACGGTTCACGACATAGCCCACACCCAGAAGCCCGCCGACCTCCACGCCCACCGTCGGAATGGTATTGGAACGCTTGTCCTTTTCGTGCTTATCCTCGACATCGATCGTCTGCTTGAATTCGGAATCACCACTCATCTTGAGCCCAAGGTTCACACCCAGATTGATAAAGAAGCCGTCCTCGTCAAAAACGAGCTGGCCCATCACGGGAATCTCGAACAGCATCTCATCGATATTGGCCTCGTTCTTACCGTAATCGGACTTGCCTTCGTAGCTGTAGCTGCGGTAACTGAAATCGAGTTCGGTCGCCACGCCGAAGGACTGACCAAGGGGAAGCCTAGCCATGAGACCGCCGCCAAACTCGGGACCGACATTCCAGTCACCCGACTCGCTACCGAAGCTTTTGCTTACGCCACCCGCGATGCGGACACCAAACTGGACACCCCTAGAAAAGCCTTCCTTGCGGGCTCGGTACTCAGCCGCATTTTCGACAATGAAGTGCGGAGAGTCGTCCTCCTCGTCGATGTTGGTCGTCGAAACCTTGACGCTGTCCTTCGCCTGCGTGCTGTCCGTCTGAACGCTGTCGTTTACCACCAAGGTCGAATCGCCTTCAGGTGCGGCACTGGTTCCATACTCGTAACCCTGCGCATTTTCCTGATTGGCCTGATCCGCCGGAACAAAACCACAACCGTCGCCCACGCAATTGGGGTCGCTCACTTCACCAGAACCTTCAAAAACCCCCTGCGCAAAGGCGAGAGGGGCTATCAGCAATATCATCCAAAAAACAAGCAATCTCATCACCCTAATTATAATAAATGTGGAGCCGAAAAGCTCAAAAAAAATGGACTATTCCACCGCCAAAATAGGATAAAATTTATCAACAATTCAAGCCAACAGCTCAATTCCGTCACTCTGACCGATAATTTTTCCTTATTGCCAATTGTTGATATCTTGTTTATAGTTTAAAAGGGCCGGCAAGTTGTTTTTCTCCAAATCTAACAACATATCCACAATGATCCATTTTTTAACAGACTAATTTTTCCCTTTTAAAATGTTTTTTCACGACATGTTGGTAAGGACTCGAATTTAATCCAAAATTTATCCACGAATGAAGATTCAGTATTTCATACTATTATATATAGTGTGATTAGAATGTTTACAAAAGTTATCAACACAAAGGACGAATTTCCATATCGAGGGGAGCCCCGTCAAAAGCACAAAAAAGAAAATCCCGGCTAGAGAACCGGGATCGGGATGAAAAAAATCCAAGAGAAAACGACTAGAATTTCACCGTGCGGGGAGCCTCGGTGAAGCAGTAGAACGTGGCGGTCGCATCCTTGAAGTAGAGCGTTTCGGTGTTGTCGTCGTCGGGGGAGTACATCGACTTGAGCTCGGGGTAGTGTTCGAGCATGTGAACCTTGGGCTCGCGGCGATCATCGCGGACCAGGGTACCTGCAAGACGCAGCCATTTATTGCCGGCTGCGTTCATCGCGCAGATTTCGACCTTACCATTCTTCTGGATCTGCTTCGAGCAGTCCTTGGACTTGCCGGTCTGAATGTAGAGCTTGCCTTCGAAAATTTCGATGGTGCCGAAGGGGCGCACGCGCGGCTGGTCGCCATCAACCGTTGCCAAAAAATAGGCGCCGCATTCCTTGATAAAGTTCTTGACTTCTTCCATAATAAACTCCTGTTAGTATTATTTCCTATCCATAATATAGTAAAAAGGACTTGCTAAATCCAATCTTGGTTACAGAATGTTTCATGTGAAACATCAATAAAAAGCACCGAAAAAATCATTCCGTCCACTCTAATTTTTATATATTAAAAACACCGGGGGTTAATTCATGAAATTTCATATATTCACACTTACTGTTATAGCACTGGCTGGACTGTCAAGCGCACAGCTCCTGCCCTCCAAGAAAACGGAAAGCGTTCCGAAACTCGACAGCGCTCTCGTCTTCAGGGTCAACTACGGCGATGAAACGGATCCGATAAATGCTCCTCAAAAAGAGGAGGAACCGTCAACAGAACAACTCCATCGAAATAATCATGGAGGTTTTGACTTCAAGAGCTCCTTGATATGGACAGGGATTTGCGCCACGGAAGCAATCCTTTCAAAAGGCGCCAGTGCAAATTCCCTCTGCTTTCGTGGACAGCCGTAGGTTTTTAGGGAAATGAAAATCGAGCATATCGCCATCTGGGTAAAAGACATCGACAAGGTATGCGAATTCTACCGGAAATATTTCGGCGGGGTATTCCACCCGATTTACCATAATCCGGCAAAGAAATTCACCAGCCGCTTCGTCACCTTCGAAGACGGCGCCCGCTTGGAAATCATGCACCGTCCCGACATCAACACATCCGCAGCTTCAGATTATCTCGGGTATGCGCATGTTTCTTTTTCCGTCGGTTCCAAAGAAAAAGTGGATTACCTTACCCAACAAATGTCCAGTGACGGAATCCAGGTGGTAGGGCAGCCCCGAACCACCGGCGACGGGTATTATGAAAGTGTGGTTCTCGATCCCGAAGGTAACCGCATCGAGATAACCGTCTAGCGCCATATCATAAATAATGCGACCAAGAAAATCGCGGCAACAAGGGAACAGCAACCGCTGCACATAGAAAGCCTCCCTGAAAAGGTTCTATAGTTAAATATACATCCATCCCCTTGACACTTTGTGTCATGTTGGGACTTTGGCAAAGCCTAAGTCCGACATGCTCATGCTCGGTCATGCCGAAATGCTAGCATTTCGTCGCAACACTCGCTATCGCATGTTTGCTCCTTCGGAGCCAACTCGCTTCGGTTCGGCAATGAAAATATACAAGTATATTTTCGCTGCACTCACCTCGCTAACGTTCCACGTGGAACATTTCGAAAGTTCCAACAAAAAATGTATATTAAAGGTATGAGGAGAATATTTATTGTATTGGCAGTGGCATTTCTAAATGCCCATGCAGTCGATTGCATCCAACACACATTCGACTACTTCGCGACAAACTTTGAAAACCACGCACTCGTTATGCCAGGCGAAATGTTGCCGGATAGTCTCTATCAGGAACAAAACGGCCTGGTCAATACCATCAAATATCATTGGACAGGCACTCATCTTGATAGCATGAACCTGTACCAATCTTGCCTTGCCCGCAATGTCGAAGAAAGGTCGACCTACATTCCCGACTGGAAAATCGACTCCACCAAAGTAAGCAAAGTCAAGAAATACGATTGGAAATCCCAGAAAGAAAAAGGATGGCACTTTACGGTCTACCGCGCAAAGGATTCCGTCTATATCGGTATAAACAAGGAACAGCACCAGATATTCTACGTCAAGAACGACACCATCCACGAAATCGACAACTGGCTCCCAAAAAACTGGATCATCTTCCGCGACCCGAATAACGAAAGTAAGTGTACCCGGAAAAGCGATAAAAACTTTATCATCGACACTTATGAATATGAAATGAAGGGAAACACCCTCATCCAGAAATCAATTAAGTTCGATCACAAAAAGTACTTCAAAGCCCCCGGCCCCTGCTACGGCGGCAACAAGTATACCACTATATATTATAGGAAGTGAGATGTGGAATGTGTAGTGTGAAATGTTTGGTCTTTAGATGTGTTTCACGTGAAACCTTATGAGGCGAGTGAAGCAGAAACAAGCTTGCTTGTTTCTCCCCGCAGAGGATAACTCAACTACGAAACTAAAGTTTCGAGTTTCGTATATATTTCCGAGCCGATTAAGGTAGGACACGAAGTGTCCAAACGTAACCTCTGGCGAAGCCAAAGGCCAAACATATAATCAGAATTTCTAAAACCTTTTACTATATTTCCTCATATGAAAAAACTGATCCTCATTCTATCCTTTATAGCACTGAATGTGCATGCTGTAAACTGCCTCGACTATTTACGCAATGACTATATTGAATACAAACTGAACAACAATTATCGTGTAGATAGCACATACGCCCCTAGCTTTGTAGATGACAAAATCTATTATTCATCCTCTAAATATTACTATACCGATAATAGTTTAGATAGTGTCGTCGAATGTTATAGTAAAGGAAAATGTGACACACAAAAATATAGTGTGATGAAAGAAACAACTGATTCCACAATTAAGCTAACCACCTCTCTTCTCGAAAGCAACATTTCCCAGGTAACCATTTATTATTTAGAAAAAGATTCTACCTGCATATACCAATATGGTCTAAACTCGGACAAACCGGATTCATTAGAAGATATCTTTTGCATGTACCTGCACAACGATACCCTATATGATGAAAAAATGAATATAGATGGAACCCCATATGAAAATCCAGATGAAAGCCCACGCATATATGAAAACACTTTAAGAACCCCCAGCCCTGAAAAAGAAAACACCTGCAATGCAATTGACTATACACTGAAAAAACAAGGTGATACCTATACTAAAACATTTGATAAAGCACATCAAGAACTCATAGAAACTACAGAAACAGGATTCACCGTATCTTACAGCAATTTCGATACAAAGGCTTTCTTTGCCAAAGTCGATCCCAATTCCACCACCTCGATCCTCCGCAAAAACAAGCCGGCATTTATCCCCGAAAAGGCCAAACATTTTGACCTCCTCGGCCGCCCTATCAAGAACAAATCCAAACTTGATCACACGATGCAAGTGACCAAATGACAATACCATAGGGCTGACAAAAAATTATTATTCACAAAAAATCCACACCAATCAAAAACTTATTAACGGATATTTTTAAAAAGTGAAAGGGCGCCCGCCCTTTTTTCTTGTATTCACAATTCATAATACTAAATTGTTCCACGTGGAACGTTAGCGAGGTGAGCGCAGCGAAAATACACTTGTGTATTTTCATTGCCGAACCGAAGCGAGTTGGCTCCGAAGGAGCAGACATGCGATTACGAGTGTCGCAAAAATATGCTTGCATATTTTTATGACCGAGTATGAGCATGTAGGACTATGGCGTAGCCGTAGTCCCAACGTTATCAAACCGAAGAATGAGTTACAGATCCAACATTGTACAGCAGAATCTTTTAAACCAGTTCTTGACAGAACATGGTGTGCAGCTGTCCGAAGATGTACTCGGCAAGCTTTATGATTTTGCGGACTTGGTCGTAGATACCAAGCAGTTTGGTAACCTGATTTCGGCAAAGGACTCCGAAAAGTTTTTGAGCAGGCACATCGCAGATTCACTCGTTCCCTATATATATATAGTGAAGGAAATGTTGAAGTCCGTTCCTGCAGGTGCCAAATGGGCCGATATGGGAGCCGGTGCAGGTTGCCCGATTTTCCCTCTCGCCATTGTCATGCCCCAGGTGGAATTCTTTGCAGTCGAACCCCGCCATATGCGTGTGGAGTTCATGAAGTACGCCAAGGAAAAACTGCACCTGGATAACTTGACCGTCGTGGGCAAGCGTTTCGAAACTTCGGGACTTGCCTATCTGGATTTTGTGAGTTGCCGCGCCCTCTCCACTTTCGAAAACGACTGGGAACGTGCCCAGCCCGGTTTGAAGGGCGGTGGAAAATTCCTCACTCTGAAAAGTTTCAACAATATTGTTCACCTGGAAAATGATCCGGCAGTACACATATATAAATATGCACTCCCGCAGGAAGAACAAGTTTACGCCTTAGTCACTCGAGGTAATGAATGAGTAAAGTGATAGCAGTCTGCAACCAGAAAGGTGGCGTGGGCAAGACCACGACAGCCGTGAACCTGGCTGCAAGTTTTGCCGCATTGGAAAAGAAGACACTCCTTATCGACATGGACCCGCAGGGGAACGCGTCGCAGGGTCTCGGCTACAATGAACTTCAGGATGTTGATATTCACGAAGTCCTGAACATGGCTGAAAATCCGGACAATGTCACCTACGACAATATCAAGGAAGCTATCCTCGACACGAGCCTCGACTACCTCAAGGTCATCACCTCCGGTCCGGACCTCGCCGTCATGGAAATCGAACTGGTGAATGCCATGAGCCGCGAACGCCGCCTCGAACGCGTGATGAATATCCTGAAGCAGTCTTTCGAATTCATCATCATCGACGCTCCTCCGAGCCTGAACCTTTTGACGCTGAACGTGCTGACCGCAGCTACCAGTGTCCTTATTCCGGTGCAGTGCGAATACTACGCCCTGCAGGGTATGACCGAACTTTTCAAGACTATCCGCGAAGTCCAGAAAAACCTGAACGCAAACCTCAAGATCGAAGGTGCGCTCCTCACCATGTACGATTCCCGCCTGAGCCTCTGCAAACAGGTCGCCGAAGAAGTGCGTGAAAATCTGAGCGATACCGTCTTCCAGGCAATGATTCCGAGAAACGTGAAACTCTCCGAAGCACCCAGCCACGGCAAGCCCGCCATCCTTTACGATGTACAGAGTAGTGGTGCACAAGCGTACATGAAACTCGCCGAAGAAATCTTGAATAAGGGAAAGTAATAAATGGGTAAAAAGTCTTCCGCACTGGGTCGCAGCCTCGCCGATATCCTCAAGGACCACTCTGCTCCGGCAGCATCCGACATTCAACAGTCCAATACACAATCCGGCGAAAAAAACGCTGAAAATTCTTCTGCTGTTGATAACTCCCAAAAAGTTGTCGAAATTAGCGTCGAACTCATCGACCCGAACCCGTTCCAGCCGCGTAAAGTTTTTAGCGATGACGAACTGGTCGAACTTGCAGAATCTATCGAACAGCACGGTCTGATCCAGCCGATCGCCGTCCGCAAAGTGGGCGACCGTTACCAGCTCATCAGCGGTGAACGCCGTACCCGCGCAAGTAAGCTTGCCGGTCTCCCGACCATCAAGGCCCAGGTTTATGAAAACCTCGACGACAAGGCCATGGCCGAATGGGCGCTCATCGAAAATATTCAGCGTGTCGATCTGAATCCGGTCGAAGTCGCCAAGTCTTATCAACAATTGATCGATAATCACGGCTATACCCACGAAGATTTGTCCAAAATTGTGAGTAAGTCGCGCTCCGCCATTACCAACGCACTCCGTCTGCTCAAGTTACCGGCACAGGTGCTCTTATGGATAGAAGAGGGTAAAATTTCTGGCGGTGCCGCCCGTGCCCTTTGCAGCGACAAAATCGAGAACCCCGAAGAACTTGCCCAGCGCGTTATCGACGAAGGACTGAATGTCCGCCAGATTGAAGCGATTGCCCGTGGCGAAGAACCCAAGGCAGCCGAAGCGGTCACCGAACCTGGGTCCGAAGACGAACCGGAAGTCCACGCCGACAAACCTGAAACTCCCGCAAAGCCCAAGCCGGAACTCAGCGCCGACATGAAACAGTTCGAGTCCCGCCTCGAAACTTTCTTTGGAACCAAGGTTCAGCTCAATCCGAGCGCCTCGACCGAGGCCAAGGGTACCATTGTCATCAACTACTATTCCATGGACGACCTTACCCGAATCCAGGAACTCATGGAAAACCGCTAGGCGAACATGAAAGGCAAGTACTACATCGTACAAATCATTCCGGAAGATTCCAAGGAAATCAAGAAGTACCGCGTCAATACGAAGTGGTTCTTTTTACTCAAGGTCCTCCTGGTACTGCTCGTAATCGCGGCAGGCTTTGTCATCTACAACGCAGGACGCATCGGACGCACGCTCGTTCAGTATGAAAAGATGCGTACTGCGAACGCCCAGCTCATCAAGCAGAATGCCAACTACGAAGAACTCTTCTTCAGAATTGACTCGCTCTGGGTTCTGGAAGAACGCATCCAGAACATTCTCGGGACATTCATCGAAAACGATTCCGGAAAAATCAACAGCCTTATCGACAAGAACCGTTTCGCCCACACGCCGTCGCAAAAAATCGACGTGGACTACGAAGGTATCCACGGCTGGAAACCGCCCGAAGAAAAAATCCGCCTGGAACACATCCCCAACGTGATTCCAGTGGTCGGAATTGTGAGCAAAAAATTTAGCGAAGAAAACGACCACCTTGGAACGGACTTCTCTGCACAGATTGGTGATCCGGTCTTTGCATCGGGCAGCGGCATCGTGGAATTCGCCGGGCAGAAGGATGAACTTGGAAACACGGTCATCATCAACCACGAGAACGGCTACGTGACCAGCTATTCACACTTGAAGGATATCAGGACCCGCAAGGGCCGCACCGTCGGCAAAGGTGAAATTATCGGAACTGTAGGCAAGACCGGCAATACCAGCGGTCCGCACCTGCATTACACCATCACCAAGAACGGTAAGGAACTGGATCCGGAAGTATTTATAAATTACTAGGAAAATCACAAAAGAGGTAAACATGGCTATTAAAGGCGAACAGGAAATCACACAGATTGGCCACAGCGTCACCATCAAGGGCGATGTCAGCGGCAAGAGCGATGTTCGTGTTGCAGGCACCATCAATGGCAGCATCTCCATCGAAGGTGAACTCATCGTGGAACGTCAGGGTACTGTTGAAGCAGAAATCAAGACCACCACGGCTGTCATTGCCGGTACGGTTAAGGGCAATATCGATGTAGCCGAAAAGCTCATCCTTGAAAGCTCCTCCCAGTTCGTAGGGAACATCAAGACTAAGCAGCTCATCATTCAGGAAGGTGCAATCTTCCAGGGTAACTGCCAGATGGGTTTGAGGACAGCTTCTGAAAAGCCTGCCGCAAAAGAAGACAAGTAAGATTTTTGCCAAACCATAAGGAATAACCTCTCCAAAAAAGGAGAGGATTTTTTATTTCACACCTATATCAATAACTATGAAATTATTTATATAAATGGTAATGGTATATAATAATGTGGATAGTGAATAGATTTGTGATAGTGAAATTATAACTCGATGAGTGTCAAAAAGTTACACGCTTAAATAAATTGATGATAAATGTTGAAAACTTTCATTCTGTTCACTTTTTTCAATGTTGATAAGTGTTGAAGTTTACTTTTCAATGCTAGTTCACAGCGAATTTACCGTTCTATGTTGAAAATCTGGAAAAAAATGCCCTTTTCAACATGATTAACGTCACATTTTAGATAAAAATCGCTTTTTTTTGTTCGTTTTGCACATTTTATAGTTATATTATGCAAACAAAATGTCCAAAATTTTAAAAATAGGCCAGATATCCGATATCCACATCGGAAACGGCGAGGAACTAGTGCAGGGAATCGATGTCTGCGCGAATTTCCGCAATGCACTGAATTCTGACTCTATGAAGAATTTGGACCTGCTTGTTTTGTCAGGAGACCTTGCTGAAAATGCAGAAGCCGGCGCATACGAGTATGTGGCATCACTTTTCAAGGACTACAAGTCCCCCTGGTGTGTCATTCCCGGCAACCACGACAATCTCGACCTGATGAAGAATTACTTCGATCTTTCCGGCAAGGTGTCGGGTGACAGGTGCTTTTACCGTTACGACTTGAAGGGAAGATCCATATTCTTCTTGGACAGTGCCTGCGGAAATGTATCCAAGGAAGAATTGGACTGGCTTAAGGCTGAAACTGCAAAGGTCAAGGGTGAAGTCATCTTGTTCATGCACCATCCGCCTTGCTTCTGTGGACACCGTTTCATGGACTTGCGATTCCATCTCGAAAACATGGTGGAAGTTCAAGAAGTCCTAGGTGGCATCAATAACTTGACGCACATTTACGCAGGGCACTACCACCACCAGTTCGAGGTGAACATGGGTCGCCAGATTGTCCATGTTGCGCCTGCCACACAGTTCCAGATTGATCCTAATATGCCCTATTTTAACTTGCAGAGTGCTGCTCCAGGCTGGCAAGTGATTAATTGGGGCGAAAATTTTGTAGAAACTGAAGTTTATTTTGAATGACCCCTTGAATTTTTAAACCTTTTTGACTAAATTTGGGAAAAATTTGGCGGCTTAGCTCAGTTGGTAGAGCGTCGGAATCATAATCCGCAGGTCTGTGGTTCGAGCCCACAAGCCGCTAGTATTTTGAAAAAGAGGCTGATATGTCAAGACGAATCCTAAAAGTGGCGTTGTTGATGATCGCCTCTTTTTTCGTAGCTCCGCTGTTTGTCGCTTGTGAAACCGACGAACAGAATGTTCCGCAAATGAACCAGGTGCAGGCTTCTGCACCTAAGACCGCACCTATTGTGAAGGTCGACGAGTTCACGACACCCGCTTCCTCCGAAATTACTGCAGAGAAGGCAAAGCTCTATGCCAAGGCAAGTGCCGCCCTCGTGGAACTCGGCGTTCGTTGGTCCGAAAAGATCGACAACGCAAGCGATACCGAAAAGATCCAGATCCTGAATGCCTACAACGTGGCACGCGACCAGCTTTGCGCCCGTGTTGGACTTGCTGGCATTGCCGAATACAACTGGATTACGACGGTCGCGCTTCCGGATCCGAAGAACAAGACAACGTTCGAAGCCGCTGGCCTCAAGACGAACAACTAGTCTGCCGTCTTCATTTCAAATTTGAAAGGAGCCACATTGCGTGGTTCCTTTTTTTTATAAGTCTATGAATGCAGGCTTTTCAGGTCGGGGGAATACATCTTGTAGAAGTCCCTGCCGCGTTCCTTGACATAGTAGAGCGCCATGTCGGCTGCGCGGTAGAGGTCCTCGAATTTCTTTCCGTGATCGGGGAACATGGATATTCCAATTGAAAGCGAAACGCTCTCTCCTAGGGGTTCGCCAGGGAACAAGCGTCTTGCCTTTTCCAGAATTTTTGCGGCGAGCTTGAACGCGGTATCGCTTTTGGTAATGTCGCGCAAGAACACCATGAATTCGTCACCGCCGATTCGTCCCTTGATATCCATGCCCTTGAATGTCCTTTGTAGCATGTCACCAATCGCAGTCAGGACGCGGTCTCCCGCTGCATGGCCGAACGAATCGTTGATCTCCTTGAACTTGTCAACATCGATCATCAGCAAGGTTCCGCAGCGGTCGTTCGGAGCGTTTTCGATAACCTTCATAATTTCCGCTTCCGTTTCTTGCTTGTTCAGAAGTCCTGTGAGTGAGTCTGTCTTGGAACGTTTTTCCAGCTCCAGTTTCAGCGACTGGATTTCTGTCACGTTGTTGATGAGCGCGATGATTCCGTTTATTTTCCCGTTTTCATCGAAGATTGGCCGCTTGATGAGTTCCAGGTATTCTGTACCGTTCGGTCCGTCTTCCCTGATGACGTAGTTCGTTCCTTTCCCGGTGCGGAGCAGTTCCTTGTCGGATTCCATGGCCTTGAGGGCGTTCTCCTTGTCGGTGCGGATTTCGATGTCGGTTTTTCCACGTATGGTCCAGGTCGGGTCGTCTTCGGTATGCAGGTGGTGCCAGTAGTGTGTCGCAAAAACGTACTTGCCCTCGGCATCCTTCAAGTAGATGTTGGATGGCAGTTCCTTCAGGATTTTTTCAACTTCGGAAAATGTCGCGGAGTCCTTGCTCTTGATGGCGTTGTTGAGTCGAAGCATCACGAGCTCACGCTTGAAGGGCGGCTCGAAATACTCGTTCGCTCCCGCATCGAGGCACATCTTGTAGTCGTCCGAATCGGGAACTGTCGAGATAGCGATATTTGGAATGCCTACGAATCTCTTGTCTTCTTCCATGCTTTTCTGTAGCCAGAAGTTGTTCTTCTTGCATAGTTCCACATTGAAGAGTACGGCCGAGATGTTGTCGTGCTGCTTGTCTATCAGCTGCACGGCCTCCTTTTCGGAATCGACATCGATGATGGGAAATTCCTCCGAGAGCATCGCACGGAACTTTTTGAGAGAACTGTCCCTGAGATCCAGCAGGACCAGCTTCCTCTTGGAAATGGGCTTGATAACCTTGGCGTCTTCTATATCGCAGAGATTTTCGGTTTCGAGTATTTGCATTGATAATTCCAGTTTACATTATATATATAATTTTTTCCTGGAATATGTGCCGTTTTATTCCAACTTGGAATATGCGTTTTGATTTATCTCACACCCGCTATAGGTAGATTTCTTTTGCCGTGCTGTAGAACCGTCGGTGTGTCCAGCCATACCACAATGCCGGATTTTCCTGAATACGCGCTTCAAGCCATTGATTGAACGCGTCGTTTAGTTTTTTTGAACGGATTTCTTCGGCATGGAGTATCTTGCTTTGCGGGGATTCCTCCATCCAGCAGATGTACACGGGGGTCTCCGGTTCATGTCGGAGCAGGAATTCCGGAAGTGGATTTACCTTTGCGGGCTTGCCCAGAAAGTTTCCATCGGTGGCACTTGGGATTCGGCTGTCCTGGTCCATCAAAAGACAGAACAGGTTTTTATCCTTCAGCAGCTGCAAAAATTCCCTAGGAGTCCTAGCGTGGACTGAATAAGTTTTCCCGTCGATGGCGCGAATTTTGTTTTCGACAATGCGGTTCAACCATTTGGGTTTTAGTGGAATGTAGCTTGCTTTAAGGGGGATTCCAAGTCGACAGAGCCACGGACCCATCGCCTCGTAATTTCCGTAATGCGCTGTGAGAAATATTCCGCCCTTGCGCATCTTGTTGAGTACGGTTTCGCTCCCCGGTGCAATCTGGTAGTGTGTGCCGTCCATTTGGAAGGGGTATTGAATCGTTTCGTGGGGAAGCTTTTTAAATGAGCCAAACTTGAAGACAATGTCACTCACATGGTGTGACAGGTTTTTTATAAGTTGTCTATAAAAAGTTTTTTTGTCTGTAATTCCGCAGATTTGGACATATTCGGTATTTGCCCTGATAGTCCTTTTTTTCCAGCCTGTGCTGAACAGCACAAGGAACAGAGCCTTTTCAAACAGAAGGGCTGCTATTTTTTCGCATGTCCTGTAAAAGCGGTTCATCGTCTACAATTTAAAAAAACTGTAGAAATTATTTTACTAAAAAAACATTCTCGGCATGGTTTAAAGTAATTATTTTGTCTGTCAAAAATCAATACCCAATAAAAGGAGAAAACAATGAAGCTTGCTATTTCTGTTTCTGGCGGTGGAGCCCTTGGCATAGGACCTCTCCAGTTCATGCGTCGTCTTGAAGAAGATCTGGGAAAGCACCTGGCGGACATTGCCGATGCCTTTGCAGGAACATCGACGGGAAGCATTGCCGTGGTCGGTCTTTGCAACGGCATGAGTGCCGAAGAACTTTATAGTCTTTATGAAGATAATTTGTCTGCAATATTTACAAAGGTGAGCGCCGCGCGCCTGGTCACGAACAACTATTACCGCTACAACAACGCCAAGCTAAAAAAGCTTTTGCAGACAAATTTCAAAAAGTGCATGTACGAATTCAAGAAGCCCATGTTTATCCCGGCTACATTCATGAACGGTCGAAGCGTCGAGAAAGTCTGGGATCGCGGCGACGGCATGACGGAACAGTGGTTCGCCGTTCTTTCGAGCTGCTCCGCACCAACCTATTTCGATACCGTTTCTCGCACCAAGAACAATAAGAAGGAAATCTATTGCGATGGTGGCATGTGGGCGAACGATCCGATTATGGTTTTGGAATCCGGTTTGAACAACGTAAAGGAATTCAAGAACAATTATAGAATTCTTTCCTTCAATACCAGGATGGACCGCCCTAACAGTGCGCCCAAGGATAAGAGTGTTCTCGGCTGGGGCAAGTATATTTTGGACGAATGGATTGCGCGCACTGGCAATTCGGGCTATTACGAAGCCTGTGCAAACATCGGTAAAGAAAATGTCTTCCGCGTGGCACCTCCCGTTGAAGAGAAGTACCCCATGGACGATGTCTCGCTCATCGGTGAAATCTCCAATATTTGGGATGAGTATTATGACGAGGTAAAGAAGGAACTGCTCAAGTTCCTCAAACCGATAGACGGCCTCAAGAAATAACCGCTAGCCTTTCTTGGGCTTGTCGTGCGGATCCTTGTTGGCGGATTCGCTGAAAGGGAATACGAAACGACCGCGAAGGACACACCCCGGAGCGCCAGGATCGCATTCCTTTTTTCGTTTATTGCAGAAGGTGTTCCGCAGGTGTCTGCATTCGTAGCTCATATATGGAAAATTATAAAAAAAGGCGGACGACAGCTCAAAAAAACATGTTTCTAAGGCGTTGATTGACAGCAAAATATGTAAACAAATCGTCAAAGAGACAAAAAAATGAAAAAAAGTGAAATTTTTTGAGAAAACCCCTTGACGCTTGCGATTAAAAGTTCTATAATTGGCCTCACCCACGAACGAGACGGTCAAACCGAAACGAACGTGACGGAGGTCCGAGAGACCGCCGGGAAGATTGAAGGAATCGGAGATGTGCTTAGTGACGGGTCCAAGAGATTTCTTGGAAAGTCAAGATACGAACGTGATTAACGGGACCAAGACTTTAAAAAATTAATGAAGAGTTTGATCCTGGCTCAGAACGAACGCTGGTGGCGTGTCTTATACATGCAAGTCGAGCGGTGCAGCAATGCATAGCGGCGAACGGGTGAGTAACGCGTAAGCAATCTGCCCCCTGTTCGGGAATAGCCGTGCC
>JAFXRC010000012.1 GCA_017526585.1 Fibrobacter sp.
CCATGTAAGGTTGCCGCGGTATTTGTACCGCTGCGATATGCTGTAGCTTTTCATACAAACAAATCTACTAAAATTTGCCTAAAAGTCGGCTCACAAAAAGCTCACAAATGTCTCACATCATACCCGATTTTTGGCGGTTTCCCCCGTCTTTCGGGAAAAACCATTACAAGCGACGGAGAACCGCGACAGACAGTCCAAATCGCGCCGGAAACCTTGATTTTACTGATAAAAAAGGCCCGGAGGCTTTTGCCTTCGGGCTTCCAATGGAGTACTTTCTGAAAAATTTCCGGGGCTGGGTTGATAGTCCGCGGCTCTAACCAATTGAGCTAAAGTCCCGATAGTGCGCCAAATATAGTCTTTTTTTTTCGGAAAAAGGGACGTTAAAGTCCGAGTTCTCCAAAAATCAGCAGGTATTTGGAAATGGTCCTGCACCATTCGTAGTGGAATCCGCTGTAGGCGTTCACTACGCACTTGTCCCAGTCGGCGACTTCTGTCTTGTAGACATTCAGGGCGTCCTTGACGCAACGCAGCATCTGGTGCGGGGCGTTGGCGTCATCGACGAGGAATGCATTTGCTTCGCCTGCGGTTTCGAGCGCATAGCTCGTAAGCATTGTGGCGACTCCTACCGTGCGACCTGTGAGGGGAAGCGTACCGGCTGCCATTGCCTTTAGGATAATCGAAGAGGATGGCTCGCGGAGATTGGCGGCGAAAAGGGCGTCTGAGCCTGCGAGCGTATCGCGCAACAGGATGATTCCATCGTCCTTGTCGTTGTCGAGGTCCTGCAGATACATGTTTTCGGGATACTGCTGGGCGAAGTCCTGGTAGTAGCCCCATTCACTGTTTTTCGACGAAATACCGACGATGATAAAGATGTCCAGTCGCGTAATGTCGGAGAGTACCGTGGCGAGCGTTTCGGATGTGTTGCCCGCTTCTTCGTCCAGATGGACGTAAAGCACCATGCGGTTCTTGAAGTCGACTCCCAACTTATTCTGCAACTTTGCCTTGGCTCGTGCCTTGGCTTCCTTGATGGGCAGGTTGTCGTCGAGGTTGAAGTCCCATACCTTGTAGCTTACGCCGAACTGGACGCCGATAAGCTTGTCTGCGCAGCGGTTTAGGAATCCGCTGATGCCGCCGGGCAAGTTGGTGTTGAGCATGGCGTCGCGGTAGCCCGGAGACGGGAACAGCACCTTGGTGGCATACAGGATGCCCGCCTTCAAGAGGCTGACCTTGCCCCAGAATTCGTATCCGTCCATGTTGAAGTCTTTAGCCGGAAGACCAATCTTTCCGATTTCGCTTGCAGCAATGTGGAAATCGTAGGTGATGTTGTGGACGGTAAAGAAGAAAGGAATTTTTCCGGCGAAGTCTTGGTAGGTGGTCTGGGCGAGGGCGCCTGCGAGGGCTCCGCCCCATTCGTGACCTAGAACGGCCTGGCACTGGAAGTGCGAAGCTTCGGCGTAGGCGAGTGCTGCCGATGCGAGGAAGGCGAACCGGATATGGTTGTCTGTATACGGGGCACTCTGCGGAGGGCCGTATACATAAGGTCTGCCGAAATACTCCTCATTATATATATAGGTGTGCAGCGGGTCCTTTTCGGATACCCATATTTCGTAAGGCTTGTTCTGGAGCTTTTCAACACCCTTGAAGATACAATGGTAGGAATCAATGTCAGCGAGCAGACTTTTGAAGAAGGGGGAGCAGGTTATAACAGTAGTCCCGGCGCTAGCGAAGGCGTCGGTCATGCGATTGACCGCTGTAGCCAGTGGGCTGGTCTTTCTCCAGTTTCCGGCTTCGGGGCTTACAACTAGGATGTTCATCCGCTACGCGTTCTCCAAACAAAATTTTACTTTCGAAGTAAGTTTAGCATAAATTTATTTAATTATTTTTAGAATGAAAGTACAAAAAGTGTTTTTTTTACAAAAAAAGCTTTTAATCTATCTATATTAGTTGAAAACAATCAACTGAAGGAAACAAAAATGAAAAAAATGCTAATTGCCTCTTTGGCTGCCGCTGTCGCTTTCACGATGGTCGGTTGTAAGGGTACCAATGAAAAGCGTGGTGACGAACACCTGAAGGAAGGTCGTTATCGCAATGCCATCAATTCCTACCTGGAAGCTAAGAAGAAAGGCAGCATGTCCGATGAATTTTATGATAACTTCACGCTCGCCCTGGTGCGCGCTGCCGAAGCTGAAGCCAAGAAGGACTTGAACAGCGACCTGATCAACGGCTACTTTGACAAGGCTTCCGTGAACATGGCTGAAGTCCAGAACGCTGAAGTCGTGGAAGAATATGTGACCAAGCTTGCAACGATCGGTAAGCAGCAGGCCGCCCAGGAAGGCATGGACTACGGCACGATCGTGAATGCCTTTGCTAAGATCGACTCTGCTCTCGTGACCGCCAAGGCCAAGGGTGCTGGCGAAGCTGCCGTGAAGACCATCCGCACGGAAGCTGAAAACGCTTATGTCGCAAAGAACCTCTCTGACGCCGTGGGCGAATCTGACCCGGTGGTGAGCGAATACCAGATTATGAAGATTGCCGAAATGGCACCGGAAAACGCCGATGTGAAGGCTGCTCTGAACAAGAGCCGCAAGGGCACTCGCGGTTACTTCCTGATCTTCGGTGAACAGATTGGCGAACCGGTCAGCCGCCGCATCGACAAGTGGGGCTACGTGATGGCTTTCCCGACTATCAAGATGGCTCCGGGTTCTCTCTCTGGCGAACTCCAGTTCTGGGCTTCGACGGGTAACAACACCGAACTTGATCCGTCCAAGATTAAGGTTGTATCTACCGACGGTCGTGAAGCAATTGCCAAGGCTAGCGGTGGCTGGTGCGAAGCCGAAGTCCTCGTTGGCAAGAAGGGTCAGGAAAAGATCGAAAAGAAGAAGCAGGCTATCAAGGGCGGCAAGGGCAAGCTCATGAACGAGTTCCAGTGCTCCGTGAACGTCTCCTTCTCCTTCCCGAAGGACTTCGTTCCTGACTATGTGGAATACAAGGACGAATACGGCATTGGCCGCAAGTTCCTCGGTCAGTAATTTATTGCTGCTAGAGAATTTTAGTGGACGCCCTCGGTTAACTCCGAGGGCTTTTTATATAGGTGTTACTGGGGCGTTCGAACCCCGTTAGAAAGGGTAGCGAAAGACTTGAATCAAAGCTTGGACCGACTGCGAGATTTGTAACGAACGAGCCCCGGTGTAACCGGCTAGCGAGTGAGTGCAAATATCGCGAGGAGGTCCTTGTTGAACTTGACAAGGCTTTCGCGAGGGGAATGCCTTCCCCTTCATAAAAAAACACCGGGCAGAACCCGGCGCTTAAAATCCTTATGCAGGTGCTCTTGTCTGTGAGTAACAAACGCCTCGTATTAACGAGGCGTGGTTACGAGAGCGAGCGCTCTGGGTACGTACTTTTATGATTGGGCGCGAGCAGTCGTGTTAGAAACTAGCCTTGCCACTCAAGCCGAGGGAGAATCTTCCCTTGCCGAACGGGGTGTTGTCCGTGTCGGTGAAGTTGTAACCGTACCAGATAACGATTTCGGTCTTCATGGTGGGGTAGAGGTAGTGGTTCATACCCAAGAAGGTGAAGTCGTCCTTGTGCTTTTCGGTATCCGGGTCGTGGTATTCGTAGCTCACGCCCAACGTATACTTCTTGTGGATGTTGAAGCTCGGTTCAATCGCGAACAGCATCTGGTCGTCCGTCATGAGCTGCGGTGCGGCGTCGTATTCCTTGTCGGTGATGGTGTAGGCGAATGTAGTGGCAAGGTTGAAGATAGCGTAGTTCATGCTGGGTTCAAGCAAGAAGGAGTGGACTCCCTTGCCCTTGTACGGATGCAGGCCCCAAACGACATAGATGTCATAGTTGAACTTTTCGTAACTCTTGCTCCAGTCGACTTCGGTACCCAGAACGTAGGTGTGGGTACGCTCGATTTCGGAGCCGAACACCCAGTCGAGGCTGGGGGTGATGATCAAGTGTTCGTCGGTGTGGTTCAAAAGCGGGAAGGCGTAAGTGGTGAACATCGCGATGGTGTGGTCCGTGTTGTCGGATGCACCCAGGTAGAAGGAGCCCTTGCCGTATTTTTCGTTGCCGACATCGAGCCCGACACCGCGCAGCTTCTGTTCACGAGTGATCACGGCGTAGCGGGAAACATCGCGCCAGAAGTAGTAGTTGTACGCACCTGCACTGTAAGTCATGTCGCCAAAGACGAGGCTCACTTCGTGGCTCACATCCCAGCGGAACTGGACTCCGTCGAAATCGAAGGAGTTGTTGCGACCATCACTGCCCATGGCGGTCGAACGAGCAAGTCCGTGGCGGACTTCGGATTCCTGAAGGTCACCGTTTTGGTCCACGAATGTGCTATGGGTTGTTCCCATGACGACGACAGAGATGTTTTCATCAAGATGAGCATGGAGAGCGAGGTCGATATCCTGGTTCCCTGCGTTGGTGGGGTCAAAGTCGCTGTCAAAATAGCTGGCGTAGTCCATATTTACGTCGCCGTGGACTTCGATGTCTGCGGCGAACGCTGCGGTGGACGCTACCATAGCCAGGGGCAAAATCAGTTTGCGCATATCAGTTTCCAATAAGAATTGAATTTTTTCTTGTGCAAAGATAGAAATTTCCATGGCGGAAAGCCAATTGCCTAGGGGCGTAATTTTGTAAATTTGCTTATATTCCTTATTATATGGAGTCCTGAAATGCGCGGTTTGTTTCATTTGTTTGCCCTAGTCCTGTTTTTTGCCGTGGTTCCTTCCATGTCGATGACTGCTGATCAGGCCATGGAAAAGTCCAAGGCTTGGTTCAAGTCGGGAAAAGCCTGGAGTCTTGATTTTAGGGTCCAGGTATTCTATGCGGATTCTCCGGATATCGCGTCCCAGAATGGGAAACTCCTGGTGGCTGAGGGCGACCGCTTTGTCCTGGATATGGCTGGAATCAAGTTCTATAGCGATGGCGAAAGCTTGTGGCAACACAACATGGAGCAAAAACAGGTGCTGATCAAGTCTGTCGAAGACTTGTCGAGTTCCTTGCACCCGTCGGAACTTTTGTTCAAGTACCTGAACTGTAAGGCCAAGGAAATTTCGGAAGGGGAGTTCGGCGGAGAGAAACTGTGGGTGCTGAAGCTGGACCCGTCCAAGTATGCAGGCCAGTTTACCCAGATGGAAGTCTGGCTTTCCAAGAAGGATTTTTCGCCGAAGCGCCTTTACACGGTGGATCCATCGGGGAATGGTTCCTGGTACAACATTGTGAACCTGAAGGTGATGAAGTCGGTTGCTCCGGGAGACTTCAAGTACAAGCCGATCAAGGGTGTCGATGAAATCGATATGCGATAAAGAAGGATATTGACGATGCTTATGAAAAAGTGTTCGGTGATGCTGTTGGTAGGGCTCATGGCTGCGGCATCTTTTGCCGCAGAGACGCTCTTTAGTAATTATGCGTTGAATGTGAACGAAGCCGGAAAGCCCGGTGCGCTTTGGGTGTTTTCTCGTGGTGATATCTATAGCGGTGCAACGCTCTTGACCTTGAACTTGGGAACATCGGGTGTGCAAGTTTCCGGTTCCGAGCAGGGGCAGGTTTCTGATTCCATGACGGCAGTACAGGATGGAATTTTTAGCGATGTGCTTGCTGAACATAGGCGGACACCGTCGGTCTATGCGGGAAAGCTGGGCTATGTGCTTCCGATGGTCGGCTTGGATGACGAAGGAAACCATTTGCAGCCTTCGGGCTTCTTGTCGGTGCGAGGCGTAGACAATATCGTAGAGACACCGTTTGAAGTATTCGAAGCTATGGAAGATCTTGACTCGGCTATGCATTATGCCGTGAGTGGATTCGCATACGATTCTGTCAAGAATCAGCTTTGGATGGCGCGCGGAGCCGCGGGGCTTGGCTTGTATGACTTTTCTGGCAAGGGCTCAGCGAAAAAGGAAAATTATGTGCTGAATACTTCTACCGAAACTTTGGAACTTGCCAAGTCCAACTACAAGTGGAATGCCAAGAAAAATCCGTATGTATTTGACGTGAAGCAGCACCCTGAAACGGGAGAGCTTTGGCTTGCGACATCGAAGGGGCTTTGGAAGCGCAGCTCGGATGGCAAGGTTTCGAAGGTCTCGACAAAGTTGGATTCGACGGCTCGCGTGACGGGTCTTTGGATGGGCGGCGACCCGCTTCAGATTATCTCAGAGACTTCTTACAAGGAGAAGGAGTCGGTGAAGGGTGCCTTGTGGGTGCTCCGCAAAAAGGCGAAGGATTTTTCGAAGGTCGTGTTCCTGGATACAGCGGGCAAGGCTCAGAAGAAGGATGTCTACGATGATGGGGACTTCACCGTGAGTGGAGTTGCCTTTGTCGGAAAGACTGCCTTTGTCGCTGTCGGTACATCCGGCGGTTCTGTCAGCGGATACTTCAAGCTGGATTCTGCGGGAATCCGTGCGTGGGACAAGGATGATGACGGCAAGAACCAGTGGCTCTATGGTTATGAAACCGGTGCGACGGACCGCGATGCAATTATCACGTCTATTTGTTCGTTCCCGTTGAAGAAGGATTTGACGGGGCTTGCGATTGCCACATACGGCAACGGAATTTCTGTTTCAGCCGATTCCGGGAAGACCTGGTCTACGATTCTAAACCGCGCCAAGCTGGGCGGCAATCTGGGTTCCATCCGCATGGTTCCTTCGGTGATTACGGCGGGGGACCAGTCGCTGGTTTCTTATAAGGTTGGCAAGGAATCGAAAATTACGATTGATGTGTTTAGCTACGATATGCGGAAAATCCGCACCATCGTCAAGGATGCGCCCCGCGATGCAGATGCTTCGCGCAGCACGAATCCCAAGGAAGACTTCTGGGATGGAAAGGACAAGACGGGTAGGCCCTGCACCATGGGCGTCTACTATGTGCGCGTCAAGGACAACCACGGTCATGTCGGCTGGGGAAAGGTGATGACCTTGGGAGGGCACAAGTAATGCTTAGACAAAAGAATTTTGCTTGCCGCCCCTGGTTTGCTGCCGTCGTGGCACTTTTGCTTGTGTCTTCGGCTGTTGCGGGGAAGCGCGCTACGCTGGGTAGCTTCGATGGCTTTGTGGAACGCATGGGTGCGGGTACGCGTGAACTTGGTCGAGGCAATACGGGCTCTGCCGATACGGCGTCGATGCCGGCGGCGTATTGGAACCCCGCCATCCTTGGTTTCCGCGAAAACTTTGCCTATACGCTGAATGCCGAAAAGCGCGACTTGGATCGTATGGGCGGCTCCCTGGGACTGGAATCTAAGATTGGAAAGCGCATGGGGGTAGGCCTTGCGATGCTTTACCGTGGCGACTTGAACTTCGACGTGATTAACGAAGATGATGAGACCATGGGCACGGCGACGCCGTACTTTACCATGATGTACTTGGGCTTTGCCTACCGTGCTACGCGTCGAGACGCATTCGGCCTTTCGCTTTCGATGAGCTACGACAATCTGGACATCGCGGAATACTACGATGGCGTGGAACTAGTCGATGACTACCGCAGCCCAGTAACGCTCAACCTGAGTTGGCTTAGGCAGTGGAATGACAAGTGGTCTACTTCGGTGGTGATTCGCAACCTGAGCTTTAGCGAGAACTTGTCTGCAAAGTGGAGCAAGAACACGAGTACGGACAACTCCGTTGCGAGTACCGAAGGGGTGCGTCCGAAGGTGTTGCAGATTGGTCTCGGTTACCGCACCAAGCTGCTTGGCAGGTCGGCATATGCCTGGATGGAAGCGCTTGATTACCAGGTTGCCGATGAGTTCTTGGCGTTCGATCCGGATTTGCATGTGTGGACGGGCCGCGTCGGTTTTGAGTACGAAGTTATTACAGATGGAACGCTTCGCCTGGGTATGGACGATCTCGACTGGACGGTGGGTGCGGGCTACAAGTTCAACATTCGCATTGGCAAGAAGAAGTATCCGTTCGATGTGAACTATGCCCTGATCTATGAAACTGAGGCGGGAATCTGGACTCCTCTCAGCTTTGGCCTGCGGGGCTATATTCCGTGATTTCCAAAATCCACATTGAAGGTGTGCGTAGCCTTTCCGAGTTCGATTGCGAGTTCGGACCGGGCATCACCGTGGTTCACGGTATAAACGGTTGCGGCAAGACGACGCTTCTGGAATCGGTTCACTTGCTTTCGCAAGGTTTTTCTTTTAGAGCACGTGACTTAAAGGAGCTTATCGCCTGGAAGGGGGATCAGTTCCTGATTCGTGGAGAATTTGAAGAAGAGCGTCTTGCAAACCAGGTGAATCGTGCTATCCGTGTAGGACGCCGTAGCTGCGAAGTACGTGAAAACGGCGAGTCGCTCAAATCCCCGGCGGCCTTTTTCGGAAGCTTACCGGCGGTGGTGATGCAGCCTTCGGACATTGAACTTTTGCGGGGCGCCCCTGAAGTCCGTCGCAGTTGGCTCGATGAAATCCTCTGTTTCCGTTCGCCGGCGAACGCTTCTGTTTTAAGGCGTTATCGTCGTGTGCTGCAGCAGCGCAATAAGTGGCTCCGCGATTACAAACGCAGCGATGGTGCGCTCTCTGTCGGCGGCGAAGACTTGTTCCATATTCTGACGGAACAGCTGATTGACTTGGGTGCAAAACTTTGGGCGGCGCGCCTGTCGTTGTCGAAGGAGATTTCCCCGATTATCACGGGCTATTACCGTAGACTGTCGGGTGGCGTCGATGAAATTACCTGTGCCTACAAGAGCTCAATTCTCAAGGAACTCGACGCGCTTGACGGTGCGGAGTTCCTTGACGATTCTGATCTGGACCGGGCTGCGTTCGCAGCTGAAAGCGGAGCTCCTTACCGCATTGCGGATAATATCTCCGGCGAATGCGACGATGGCTCTGTTGATGAAGAGTCGCTGCGGATAGCCTATGGTCGCAAGCTTTCGGGGCTAGAAATTGCAGAAAAGTCCTTTGGCGGTACTCTGGCGGGGCCACACCGCGACGACCTGGGCGTGTGCATCGGTGGTGCCGAAATGCGGTCGTCGGGGTCGCAGGGACAATGCCGTTCTGCTGCGGTTGCCATGCGTTTTGCCGCGGTCGATGTGGCGAGCCGCTACCTGAGCAAGCCGATCCTTCTGCTGGACGATATTTTTGCTGAACTCGATGTGAACCGCCGCGATTCCGTCGCTACCCTCATTCGCGAAAAGGGCTGCCAGGTGATTATCGCGACACCGCAGTTCGAGGAACTGCCGTTTAAGGCAGATGCTGAAATTGGACTTAGTCTCAAATAAAAAAACTCTGCGTTTTAAACGCAGAGCTTTTCATCTGTAGATCCTTCGACTCCGGGCTTCGCCCTCGCTCAGGATGACACTTCGTGTCACTTCTTCAGCAAGTCGCGGATTTCGGTGAGGAGCTTTTCTTCGGCGCTCGGTTCAGGAGGTGCGGGCGGTTCGGCAGGCTTCTCTTCTTCTTTCTTGCGCATGTTCTGCACGAAGCCGAGGAACTTCTTCATGACGATGAACACCACGATGGCAACGATGAAGAAATCGACGACATTGCCGATGAATGCTCCGTACGGAATCTGTGCGCCGGAAGCGGTTGTGTAGGTGAGGGCCTTGAGTCCTTCGCCGGCGCCTTCTGCACCACCAGCTGCGATAAGGGCGTTTACGCAGGGCATGACGATGTCGTTGACGAAGGAGGTGACGATTTTGCCGAAAGCACCACCGATGATAACACCGATGGCCATGTCGACGATATTGCCCTTGAGAGCGAAGGCCTTGAATTCTTCGATCAGGGATGTTGCTTTACCTTTGATACCCATATTGGATCCTTTTGTTGAAGTTAAGATAAAAATATGTTTAAAATATCTCTTTGGCAAGAGTGTTTTCTAAATTTTGCATGCTATGTCATGGTTCGTTTTAGCTCTATTGTCGGCGTTCTTTCTGGGGTGTTACGACCTCGCCAAGAAAAAATCGGTACAGGATAACGCCGTCCGGGTGACGCTCTTCTTTTGCAGCGCCTTTTACGCCCTTTTTATGAGTCCACTCCTGTTGACGGGGCACTGTGAAAGCATGCCCTTGCAGAGCCATTTCTACTTGTTCGGCAAGGCAGCCATCGTGGGTGGCAGCTGGATTCTGACCTATAATGCGCTGGCTCATTTGCCTCTCAGCATTGCAACGACCATACGTGCCCTGGCTCCGGTGTTTACGATATTTATTGCTGTCACCTTTATGGGGGAACGCCCGTTTGCGCTCCAGTGGGTCGGTGTTGCCGTCTGTATCTGTTCGTATGTAGGCTTAAGTTTGGCTGGCCGCAAAGAAATGGGGCATTTCTTTAGCAACGGCTGGGTGATTTGCATGGTGCTGGGGACGATTCTTGCTGCATGCAGCGGCGTGTACGACAAGTTTATATTGCAGCGGATGAACTTTGATCCGCTGACGGTGCAGGTGTGGTTCAGCATCTATATGATGCTTTGGCAGTTCGTGATTTGTGCCGTAACCTGGTTCCCGACGCGTCATAAGACGACCCCGTTCAAGTTCCGTTGGTCCATGTTGCTGGTCGCCATTCTTTTGATCGTGGCGGACCGTTGCTATTTTGTTGCTGTAAGCGACCCCGATGCATTGATTTCGATTATTACGGTGTTCCGTCGCTCCAGTGTGTTGATTTCGTTCTTTGCAGGGCTCTTGTTCTTCAAGGAACGCAAGAGCAAGATGAAGTTTGTGGCACTGCTTGGAGTGATTCTTGGTATCTGCATGATCGCTCTCGGGAAGTAGTTGTATGAAAGGCATTACCGGTTCCATAGGCGCGGGCAAGTCCCTGGTAGGTGCGATTTTACGAGAGCGTAAAATCCGCGTTATCGATGCTGATATCGCGGTGCATCACCTGTATCGGGACAACCAAGAGCTGCGCCAGACAATCGCAAGTGAATTCGGTGCAGATATGCTGACAGAAAAGGGGATTAGCCGAGGGAGAATGGCGGAGCTGGTTTTTAAAGACCCTTCGGCTCGGTTGCGTCTGGAAGCACTTGTGTATCCGGTATTGACGGATTACCTGCTTCGTGCAAATCCTGCTTTTGTCGAAGCGGCGCTATTTGAAAACGTGCCAAAATTAGTAGAGCGCCTTGACGAAATATGGGTGGTGATCGCTTCTGAAGAAGTTCGCTTGAATCGTCTTATGGCAAAGCGTGGCTTTAGCGAAGAAGATGCCCGTCGCCGCATTGAACTGCAAAAGTCACGCGATAGCGAAGCCTACTGGCGAGGCCTTTTCCCCGGCAAGGTGCTGCGCTTTATCGACAACTCCCTAGATGAATCTGCGTTGAGTGACGCGGTTATGTCGCTCCTATAAAAAATACAGCATCGGATCGATGCTGTATTGGGTGTGTTGGGAGGGAGTGTTTTTTGTTTGGAGTATCGGTTCCGCTTAGCGGATGTGCTTGCCGCTAACGTTGAAATACTGAATTTTTCCGTCGCGGTCGGTTTTTTGAACCTGAACAGCTCCGTTGCGGATGATAAGCTTGCTACCGACGGAAATCTGCTTTTGGAGGTTTCTTTTTGCCTTGATTCCATCGGCGACCTCCATGAAATGGTCCGGAACGGTTTTGATGTCGTAGGTTTTTCCTGTGGTCGAAATTGCTTGTAGGCTACCGACGACATAGGCAAATGGCGCATTCCAGTTGATGGCGACTTCGTTGGTGGCGTAGCTGCAGCTGTTGTCGTAATAGGATCTTGCCACGGCGTCGTATTGAACATATTTCGAGGCGCAGTCATTGGCGGAGTAGTTCGGACCACCCACAAGCATGCCGGGAATGGGTTCGTCGATTCCGTCAGCTTGACTCGGGCGATGGTGCGGATTCTTTGCTGAGTTGACTCCGTAGCCAGTGAGGTAGGAAATGTTGAGCGGGTTACGTCCCAGAATGTAGTCTATAATGGCGGTTGCTGCATTCAGGTATTTTTCTTCCTTGGAAAGAATGTAGGCGTGAATCAGGACCATGCCCTTGTTTGCCGCGAAGCTGTTGGATCCCCAGTTGAAGTCTTCTTCCAGAAGAGGAACTCCGTAGCCGTTGTTATCGAGAGAATTGAGGATGGTGTCGGCGAGTGAGAAAATACATGCTCTGGCAGAATCCTGGATGTCTGTGTCAAAAATTTCAGGATTCGTTGCAATGGTGAAGGCTGCAAGGGCGTAGGTATACTGCCAGCTTTGCAGTACCCAACGGAATTTCTTGAAGGGGTACTTTTTGAAAACATCGGCAAAAACAGGATTCTTGGAAATTCTGTAAAGTTCTGTGTTTGCCCAGATTTCTTCGTCGATTGGATAACCGTCGCTATAAGTTCCTGTGTTGACTCCGGCGGGCTGCTCAAAGAGGGCTGCTTCGTTGTTTAATGCCCATATTCTTGCCTTGGATGCGGCTGTTGCGCACTTTACCGCGAAATCCTTGTCGTAGGGGGAATAAATCTCTGCGGCAAGAGCAGCGACAGCAGCCAAGTTCCAAGATGCCGTAACGGACTTACCGATGGCATATCGTGCGGCGACATCTTTTTCGGGCATCACGGTTCCGCTGAATTTTAGCGTGGTGAGCTTGTGGAAAACGCCTCCATCGTCATCTTGCATGGTAAGCATCCAATCGAGATTCCAACGGATTTCGTCGAGAATGTCGGGAATATCGTTCTTACTTTCGGGAATGTTTAGGTTAAACTTCTTGAAGTATTCCTTGTTCTGCTGGTAGAGCTGTAGTAGTGTGTAGGTTGAAATACCGGAGTTGACGATATACTTGCCGTAGTCGCCGGCATCGTACCAGCCTTTGGAACCATCGAAAGTTGCTTCTGTATCGGTTTTTCCGGTAGAAGCGTGATACTTGACATCGGTGTCTGGGTGACCAGCGGCACGGGCGTAAATACCTGCATATTCTTCGGTGAGTGCCGTGGATGCGCGCTGGAAATAGAAGAACTTGAGGGAAGCCTTTGTGACATCTTCGAAGGCGTTGTTTGCGATGATAATCGGGTGCCCAATCGGTTCGTCGTTGAGGTAGGCTTGGTAATTTCCTTCGGTCGTGATTTCAGAAAAATCGACTAGGGATGCAGCGGTGTCGCCTGCAGGAAGCCATACCTTAGCTTTCGGAACGGTTACTTTGAGAACATCTTTTCCACTAGAGTTCTTGAAAACGATGTCCTTGCCTTCTGCACCGACAACAGCCATCTGCTTCTGGGATTTAGTGATGAACCCAACCTGGTTTTGGTCGGCGGTTGCTGCGAAAAGGGGCGAAACGCTTAGTACTGAAAGCGTGAGTGCCGTTGTGAAAATTTTGGTGAATTCCATAAAGCATCCTTTTGTTTGTCCTAAATCTATACCTTTTGCAATCTGCTAGGTAGGGGGGCGTATGAAGAAAGTGTTTTCAGTTGAAACCAAGATGTTCCTTTCTTTTTCAAGTTTTGAGCAGTTTTCTATCTTTAGTATATGCAGTTGGAACTCCGTATCGAAAAATTGGTGCAGGGCGGCGAGGGCTTTGCTCGACTGCCCGACGGTCGAGCCTGTTTTGTGCAGGGTGCCTTGGCGGGGGAATTTTGCCGTGTTGAATTGACGCGTGACAAAAAGGACTTTGCGCACGGGAAGCTCGTTAAAATTCTTGAGAGAAGCCCTGATCGAGAAACTCCTAGATGTGCCAATTACAACAAATGTGGCGGCTGCAGCTTGCAGCATTTGTCTGCCGAAAAGCAGGCTCTGTATTACGAGTCGGTTTCTCGGGAAAATTTTAGACGGCTAGCTCATGCGGATTTACCTGAAAATTTTAAAATTCATATGGGTCCCGCATGGGGCTATAGAAACCGTGCCCGCGTGGTGATTTCCCGTGCAAAAGATGGAAAAGTCCGCTATGGGTTCCGTATGCAAAAAAGCAACGGTATTATACCGTTCGCAAATTGTCCGGTATTGACGCCTGCTGTTAATGAATTCCTGAAAGCGAACGCTTCCAAAATTTATGAGGAATCGGTACAGAACGCAAAACGACCTCCTCGGAATTTTGAACTAGATGTGAATGTGTTTGATAATGGGAACGGCAAGGTCAGCTACTATTATAAGGGGATGCCAGCAGCTGATTTTGAAAAGAAAGCGGTGAGTGTTGTCGAAATTGCGGGTAAGAAAATCCGTTCAGATGCTTCCGTTTTCTTTCAGAGTAACTTGTCTCTCTTGCCGGAGCTTGTGTATGCTGTGCAGAATGCAGTAGACGAAGGCATTGCTAGCGGTGAAGCGAGTGACGCCTGGTTGATTGACCTTTTCAGTGGTGTAGGCTTTTTTGCCGCTATCCTAAAAGATAAATTCAAAAAAATTACGACGGTCGAACGCGACGATGGTTGCCTGAAACATGCCAAGGAGAACCTCTCTGGTGGCGGAAATGTCGAGAATGTTTCGGCGCCTGCAGAAGATTGGCTTGCAAAGAATGTGGTGGACTGTCCAGCCACTTTGATTGTGGATCCGCCGCGTACGGGGCTTCCGCCGAGCGCCTTGGATGCCATTGTGAAAAGTTCTGTTAACAGAGTAATCTATGTTTCCTGCGATCCGGTGACGCTTGCGCGAGATTTTACAAAGTTCCGTGAGGCTGGTTTTTGCCTAAAAAAGGCGGAAGGCTTTGCCTTTTATCCGCAGACGCCGCATTTGGAAATGTTGTTTGTGCTTTCGCGCTAGCCGAAAAATCCTGAAATTTCTAGTTTGTTTAAAGAAAGTTTGATGGAGGCTTGTATGAAAAAATGGATGATGATGCTTTCGTTGGCTCTGCTGGGCCTGCTTTCGGGTTGCCATGTGGAAAAGACGGCTATCGTATGCGGCAGGGAATGGAACCCCGCCTTGGAAGTGGTCGCGGATACGGCGAGCGAATTCGAGATGAAGGATCCGCTTATTGTCCAGTTCCGTTACGGGCAGAACTTTGATTTTGCGAAATTGAAGACGACCTTCTTTGAAGGAACTCTTGCTAATCGCGGTCCTGAAATCTGGACGCACGAAGTGGCTGTGAGTGAAAAAATGGGTGTCTACACGCTGCAGGGCAAGTCCCGTCGCGGTGGGCTGATGACGGCTCGCGAACTCAGCCGCAAGAAGGAACCAGGCTCTATTGTCATCGAAGTATCGGGTGACGGCAAGGTTCTCGCCGCAAAACAAATCCTTTTGACCAAGAATCGGTAATTCATGAAATCTCTATGCCTATGCGCTATCACAGCTGCCCTTGTCCTTGGCGGTTGCGGTGAATCCAAGATTAACGTCCAGTACAAGCTGCCGGAACCTGTCCTGGTGGAACTCTATACAGAAGGGTATTTCTCAACCATCGACCTGAAGGGCGACGAAAAGGTGGGCACGAGAACTGCCGCCTATGCGACTCTTGCATATTCCAATGTGGGGGATACCCTTAAGGTTCACCGCGAATATGTGATGGACAAGTCTCAGGGCTACCTTAAGAACTACATGCCGTCGGAACTTGCGTGGCGCGTGAAGTCCGTGGATATGACGGCGGTGGACCGCGAAGTGAAAAATGTCGAGGGTCTGGATGCGGGTTATGACTCGCTTTTGGCCCGTATTCCCATGCCCGAAGTCTGGCGCAAACAGCTCCTGAACCCTGAATACAAGCCGCACCTGAAGCGCCTGGAAAAGCACCGCTGGGAAATGGACCATATGCTTCTAGGAGAAGTCCCGACCAAGGGGAACATTACACAGATGCTCAAGGACCAGGGACGCCTGAACTTCGCCCTGATCAAGGTGGACTCCGTGGTGGTGAAGGGCTTTGAAAACCGCGACCACCGTCGCTGCCTGGATTACATTGTCTACTTGCAGGAGACGGAAAGCTTCCCTTACTATATATGGGAGCAGCACGTAAATAGTAACATCGTCCCCGATAAGTTCAAGAAGTACAACAAGGGGCTCAAGGCGGAATACCAGACCCAGTTCGAGGTGATGATCGACCCGACGACGGGTGTTCCCTGTCAGGAACGCGAAGTGAAGGTCGGTACGCACACGATGGTGAACCCCGATACCAAGGATACGGCGACCTTCAAGAGCCAGATTACTCTGGAACGCCTTTATACGGTCAAGAAACCTGATGCAGAGGAACAAGAAAACTAAAAATGCGTAAGGTTGCCTACTTATACCTTTTTTCCGTATGCGTGCTTCTGTTGGTGGGGTGCGCATCCCATCCGTCGCCGCAACAGACGATGGTGGACGACCGTTATATGGTCTACAAGGAAATGTACAAAGCTTATAGCGAAGCTGAAAAAAATTACCTGAACCTGCTCTTCAACATTGAACGCATGCCCGAAGAGGAAGAGCTTTGGATGATGAAGCGCGACCGGATGCTTGAGCTGATGCAGCTTAAGGAATTGATGTTGAACGCCCGTGCGGAACTGGATCAGGCGATGCAGGAATGGGAACGCCACATGATTGACCTCCAGGCGGAACAGAAACAGGCTCAGGTGAAGAAATTCAACCCGAATTTTACGGGGAAGGATGCTCAGCGGACAAGTCCTGGTCAGCTGCTTCCGGGCGAAGTCAAGCCTAAGCAGAAGTACGGCGAGCTGTAGTTGAAATTTTTTTCTGAATTGCTTGCTTTTTAGAAAAAAAATGTATATCTTATAGAAAAGAGCTTTATTCAGGAGAATCCTATGGGAAAGATCATCAAGTACGTCGCCATTGTCGCCGCATGCATTATTTCGGCTTTCGGCGTGTATTGCCTTATTAAGTATTCTTCTGCTGAAGACAAAATCGAGAACAAGTCGGAAGAATAATCACACACGCTTTTCGTGAAAGGAACGATCACTAACAAGTGACCGGTTCTTTTTGTTTTAACTAAATTAATCACATGAATTTCTTAAATAAGAAGCCTGCTTTCTTTGTGGCGCTATCCGCCATTTTCCTTGGAATTTTGCTGATCGTGTTCCGCGATTTCGCGTTTGACCCGAATCAGCTCATGCTCAACAGCGACCAGCTGAACGGTATCGGTAGCCGCATCTTGCGAGCCGAATCTGCCGTACTCACGGAATGGGACGATTCCCGCCTGGGTGGCGTGCCGACGATCGACGCCTTATTCGCCGACGCCTACCATCCGCTGGTGTGGGTGCAGTTCCTGATGGACCCGGCCCGCGCTGTGGGCTTCAAGTTCATTCTCACACTGTGGGTCGCCTTCATGAGTGCCATGCTCTTGGCGTGGAACCTGACGGGGAACCGCTGGTGGGCGGGACTCCTCGGCATGCTTTACGCTTTTTCGCCGGAATTCTTTACCTACCTGTACGGTGGCCATGACGGCAAGATGATGGTCTTTGCGATTGCACCTCTTTCGCTGCTTGCTATCCGCAAGATTGTGCGCTCGGGTAGCATTCCTTACATGATCGTGCTTGCGCTCTCGGTCGCGTGGATGATTCTCGGTTCGCACCTGCAACTTACTTACTTGTTCCTGTGGGGTGCTGGCCTTTACACGCTTTACGAAGTCGCCTTCCATTGCGATGCCCTAAAGACTCGCGGCAAGCGCCTTGGCCTTGCTGCGGTGGGCCTCGGTTTTGGCCTTGCGCTTTCTTGCTTCCAGATTGTGCCTCCTTACATGTACACGACAACGCAGTCGGTGCGTGGCGATGACAGCCACACCAATTACGGTCATGCGGTCAGCTGGTCGTTGCATCAGGAAGAAATGGCTCAGATTCTGTTGCCGGGCTTTGTGGGCGTAGACGTTTACGAACAGAACGAAAAGACGGGCAATCTCGAAGGCTCCTCTTTTGTGAATGTGACCATGGACGAATACCGCAGAATGGCGGGTGGTTCGCCCTTCTATTGGGGACACAACAGCTTCAAGCTCGACCACAACAACGCGGGCGCCTTGCTGACTTTCCTCGGATTCCTTTGCCTGTTCTTGCCGGGAAAACGTCGCTATGCGACCTTCTGGGGCCTAGGCGCAGTCATCGCCTTGAGCTACGGCATGGGCGACCATTCTCCGCTGTTCAAGTTGTGGTACAATGTGCTTCCCGGTGTCAAGAACTTCCGCGCTCCGGGCATGGCTCTGTTTTGGTTGCCGCTCTTGCTGGTGATGATGGCGGGTCCAGTTCTCAAGGCTTTCAGCGACGTGTTTGCCGCAAAGTCCGCCGAAGAACGCTACGAAGCTGATGCTCTTAAGCGTGCCTTGCTGCATGGTACGGCAATGTATGGCTTGCTGCTGGTTCTTGCCCTAGTGGCGCGCTTTGCCTGGACGACTTTCATTGGTCCCGTCGGTCTTGTAGTGATGGTGATTTACGCGGTTCTTTGTCTTGGCGTGATGAGTCTAGACGACCGCGGCAAGCCGTTCAGCGTGGCGAACTTGACGGAAGCTTTCCAGAAGGGACTTCCGGGAACTCCGCGCGTTTTGCAGGCATGCATCTTTATTGGCTTTGCTTACCTGGGCGTAATGCTCATGAGTGGTCAGAAGCTGCTGCAGGACTCGGTGACGGCGCCGTACTTTAAGCCTCTCAACGAAATTGTGATGAACGCTTCGGCAGGGAAGGTGGTGCCCGGCTTTGTGCTGATTCTTCTGATTGTCGCTGCGACCTGGGTCGTGTTTAAGTGGAAGGCCGGAATCCCTGCGAAGGCATTGGCGCTTGCCATTGCTGCGGGTCTGGATTTGTACTTTATCGATGCGGCGTTTGTACAGAATGTGCCTGCTGCTGAATACTTGCAGCCGAACAACGCCATTGTGACGGCCATCAAGGCTCCTTACAAGGCTGATTCGCTGAATACGCCGCGCGTGCTGTCGCTTTCACGCAACAAGGCTCTTAGCGGAAACATCTTCTCGCAGTACCACATGCGCAATGCCGACGGTATCCATGATAACGAACTCGCTTCTTACCGTGCATTCCGTGGCGGTCAGACCGATGCGAATTACCTGATGAACATCAATGACCCCGAAGCAGCACATCCGTTCCTCGACTTGATGAATGTGGGCGCAATCATTTTCGATAGCCGCCAGGGGACGACCTACATGCCGATTCCGACGGCGATGGGCGAGGCTTACCTCTACGGCGAAGCCGTCGTGATGGATGACGATGCAGCGATTAAGACGCTGCAGACTCAGGCGGCGATTCGCCCTTCGACAAGCTCTGGGACCTTAGCTGAACCGGTGGCAGAACCCGCCGCTGAACCGGCTGCGGACTCCGCTGTAACGGCTTCTGCAGACAGCGCTGTTGTTGATTCCGCAAGTGCCGAAGCTGCGAAACCAGCCGCTATCGCTGCTCCTGAATTTGGCGACGAACCGGGTAAGTTTTTCTACAAGGAAAAAGTTATTTTGTCCGAAACTCCTGAATTCGATGGCAAGGGTAGTGTGGCGGCAAAGGGACCGATTCAGGGCTTTGCAAAACTTGTCGCCAGCCCGAAGATGGACACGCAGGTGTTCAATGTGACGGCTGACCGCGCAGGTTTCATGGTTGTTGCCGGTAACTATCACCCGTACTGGAAGGCTTATGTGAACGGCAAGGAATCTAAGGTTTACAAGGCTTTCG
Organism: Fibrobacter sp.; assembly: GCA_017526585.1. Lineage (GTDB taxonomy): Bacteria > Fibrobacterota > Fibrobacteria > Fibrobacterales > Fibrobacteraceae > Fibrobacter. The sequence continues at coordinate 19,408 of JAFXRC010000012.1, forward strand.
GAACTTTGCGCGCTGTGCAGATTCCGGCTGGCAATTCCGAAGTCCGCATGGAATACCGCAGCGCCCCGTTCCACAAGACCGTTTGGGTGAGTTTGGTTGCCGCCGTGCTGCTGGTTGCTCTCGGTGCAGCCGCTGCTGTGCGCTGCCGCAAGAAGTAATTAATTGACGCGTTCGCCTTTGTTGTTCGTTCCAGGTTTTGCCTTTGCGAAATAGAGCGCGCACGGAACGACGATGCATGCCGCATAGCACAGGCTGATGACGGTGTCGAAGCTTTCGCTTTCGGTAAGCGATGCGGGCAGAAGAAGGCTGCTGATGAGTTTTAGCGCTGCTGCGACAAGAAGTCCGACAATGATTCGTGCGATGATTTTGCTCATGCCAAGAATGTAGCTTTTCTTGGGTGCAGTCAGGGACCGCGTCAGCACGAAATTACTAAATTAGGGGCATGAATATCCGAATTTCTGCGATTGCATTAGCTTGCCTGGTGGGAATTGCCGTTAGTGCCGACCCCAGGATGGAACAGGGTGCCCGTTTTGAGGCGAAGGGTGAATTTGAAATGGCGCTTGGTGAATACCGCGCGATTCTTGCCGAGAACCCGAAGAGTGCCGAAGCCTATTTTGCCGCGGCCCAAGTTCGCATGAAGATGAAGGATTACAGCGGGGCGCTTGCCAACTACCGCCTTGCTTACAAGTTTGAACCCACGATGAGTGCCGCCTACGAAGGTGCCGCCAAGGTGTACGAAGCCCTGGGACAGAAGGCGAAGGCTGAGGTTGAACGTGCGAAGGATCCGAAGAACAATCCCGTTGCTGAGACTCAGGCGGAAGCTCCTGCAGCTGTTGCGGAAGCCCCGAAGGCAGAACCGGCTCCTGCTGCGCCTGTAGCCGAGGCTCCGAAGGCTGAACCTGCTCCGGAGACAAAACCGGTTGAAGCGGCAAAGCCTGAACCGAAACCCGTCGAAACTGCCAAGGTGGAAAAGGCTGCTGAGCCTGCTAAGGTGGAACCGGCGAAGACCGAAACCAAGGCTGCGGAACCCGCAAAGGCAGAGCCTGCGAAAACGGAGACTGCTCTTCCGACGGATCCGTTTGAAAAGGGCAAGGCTCTCTATGCTGAAGGCAAGTATAAGGAAGCTGCTCCGATGTGGCGTGAAGTGTTGCGCAAGCAGCCGGGACACGCCGGTGCGTATTTCTACGCGGGTCTTACCCGTTACCAGCTCGGCGAAATGGACAAGGCCGAGTTCAACCTGAAGAAGGGTCTTGAATACAAGGAAGAAGGTAACGACGCGAACTTCTTCTTGGCAAAGATCGCACAGAAGGCCAACAAGCAGGATCAGGAACTCAAGTTCCTTGCTGCCTATATGAAGAAGGCTGCTCCTGGCGCCAAGTACCGTGCCGCCGCCGAAGAACGCATTGCCGAAATCAAGGCGGCAAAGGAAGCGAAGAATCAGCCGGCTGCAGAAGCGGCTCCGGCAACCGAAACGGTCGCAAAGACTGAAACGAAGGCTGTGGACGCTGCTCCGGCACAGGACGCGAGGACTGCTCCGGCAGAAGTTGCTGCAGCTCCTGTTGCAGACATCGCAGACGCCCCTTCCAGCACTCCGACGCTTGCCAATGCGAACTTGCTTTACAGCGCCGGTAGTATTGAGTCTGCCGTCAAGATGTACAAAGCATTGCTCGAAACGGAACAGCAGCCTGAAGAACGCTACTTTACCATGTTGCAGCTGGGGAATGCTTATCGTGAACTCCGCGACTTCCACAGTGCCGTGGTGCGTTACCGCGAAGTGGTGCAGCAGTTCCCGGATTCTGACTGGGCTGCCGAAGCCGAACGTGCACTCGAAGATGCCGTGTGGCTCGAAAAGCATGCTTCTGAGTTGCCGCGCAGAACGAGATAAGGCTAGTTTGGCTGCTTGTTAATAACATTTGACTTTGAAAAAAGCGAAGCCGTAGGTATATTTATATAAAGCCTGCGGCTTTTTGGTGTAGTGGGTAAGGTATGGAGTTGAATATGAAGTATTTAAATGTGCTCGCTTTGCTTGCGGTGTCTTTCGCGTTCGCCGACCCGCCGTCGAATTTTAGCGGTTGGGAAAAGGTATTCGAAGACAATTTCGACGGCACAAGCCTTGACAAATCCAAATGGAACCCGACTTACAACTGGGGCCCCACTCACAACCACCGTGCCTATTGCGCCGAAGAGAACGTGATTGTCTCTGATGGTACGCTCAAACTTAAAGGCGAAAAGAAAACGCATCCTGATGCTAAGGGAAGAACGGCGAAGTTCAACGGCAAAGAAATTCCGGTGGACTACACTTCGGGTGCCATCGACACCAAGGGCAAATTCGAAGTCAAGTACGGCTACATCGAAGGCCGCTTCAAGGCTCCGTCGCAAAAGGGAACCTGGCCTGCGTTCTGGACGCTGCAAGACGGCTGGCCTCCCGAAATTGACATCTTGGAAATTCCCGCTTCGCGTAAGCAGCACCATTACTACTTGCATTACACGGATCCGAGCTGGTATAGCAGCCATGGCTCGGCATGGGATCACGAAGCTTCCTTCGGCGGTCATAAGGATGACGACGTGGACCGTTCCGCAGGATTCCATAACTACGGCGTGGAATGGGACGAAGGCACTCTCAGCTTTTACTTTGACGACAAAAGATTTGCAAGTTACAACCGCCCGACTGAAATCAAGCAGCTTGCGGCGCAGTACATTATCGTGAACCTGGCTATTGGCGGCTGGGCTGGCGATGACATTGATATTACGACTGACAAACCTGCCTACTTTGAGGCGGACTGGGTGCGCGTGTGGCAAGCGAAACCCGCAAAGCCAGATACGGTGCGTATCATGTCGATGAACTTTGGCACGTGCATGGTTAGAACTGCAGAAGACAAGCTTGCTCTTGGCGATTGCAATTCCGATGCTGCCGTCGTAACGATCACTCCGCTTTCTTCGACGACATACCGCATCAACTTTGGTGACATGTCCATTGACACTCCGAACGAATCGACCGATGCCGGCATTACCATGGGGCTTTACAAGTGGAACGGTGGCGGACACCAGAAGGTTGTGATGGAAAAACAGTCCGGCTACGAAGGCTCCGTGGTGCGCATGAAAATGCAGCACAGCAGCATGTACTTACGTGCAACGACGGATGGCGAGCGCGTGGTGCAGAGCTGGGCCGATGACTGGGAATGGAACCAGATGTGGCGCCTGCTCGGCAAGGACGATGTTGTTCCCTCGAAGGATACGACGAAGAAAGATACGTCTATAACGGACACCGGTAAGACTGCGCTCGGCAATTTTGCTCTTGTGTACGGGACTTCGGTGCATTATGCGGACAATCGCTTGTTCGTAGAACTCGGCAGTAGCTTTGTGAATGGAGCGAATGTGCGGATCCTTGATTTGCAGGGGCGCGAAGTTATACGTAAACAGGCTACGCACACGGCTGCATTTGATGTGTGCTCCCTTGCTTCGGGAATGTACCATGTGGTGGTGCAAAATAAAAACCGCACGGATATCCGGCGGTTCAAGAAATAAGGATGTTGCAATGAAAAACGCCTCTCTGCGGAGAGGCGTTTTTTGCGAAAGGTCTTAGATGACTTGAACGAGTAAGCCCTTCAGGTACTGGCCTTCGGGGAATGCCGTATTCACGGGGTGGTCGGCGGGTTGGCCGAAGCGTTCAATGATTTGAACGCGCCGTCTCGCATCGGCGGCGGCATCCGCGATAATCTTCTGGAACAAGTCCATTTCCATAAGGCCCGAGCAGCTAAACGTCGCGAGCATGCCGCCTTCGGCCAAGAGCTTCATGGCGAGCAGGTTGATGTCCTTGTAGCCGCGGGCACCCTTCTGCAGATTGTCCTTGCTTTCCACGAACTTGGGCGGGTCCAGCACGATAAGGTCGAAGGTCTCGGCCTTGTCGCGGCACTTGCGCAGATACTGGAACACGTCGGCTTCCACATGGGTGGCGTGGGCGGTGCTGAGCTTGTTGCGCATGATGCCTTCCTTGGCGAGCTTGAGCGCGTCTTTGGAAACATCCACCTGATAAACTTTTTCGCAACCGCCGCGGAGAGCGTAGAGACCGAATCCGCCGGTATAGCAGAAGCAGTTCAGCACCTTCTTTCCCTTGGAAAGTTCACCGATGCGACGACGGGCGTCGCGCTGGTCCAGGTAGTATCCGGTCTTGTGGCCGTTCTTTACGTCGATGGGGAAGAGGATTCCGTTTTCGTTAATGATGACCGGTTCGTCGGGCACTTCACCGTAAACGCATCCGGTGCGCAGCGGCAGGCCTTCTTTTTTGCGCACGTCGGAATCGCAGCGTTCATAGATGCCGCGACAGTGCGTCTTTTCGGCCAGCAATTCGTAAATGTCTTTGCGGTGGACTTCGGCGCCAGCGGCCAAGATTTCGACAGAATAGATGTCGGCGTACTTGTCGATGATGCAGCCTGGAATGCCGTCGTTCTCGGCGTTAATCAGGCGGAAGGCTGATTCCTTGTCTTCGATGTCAAAGCCTCGGCTCTTGCGTGCGGCGATCGCGCGGTCGAGCAAGTCGCTAAAGAATTCGCGATCGATGTTTGCCTTTTCGCCGAACGTCCAGAAACGCCCGCGGATCTGGGACTTGGGCGAGTACGCCGCAAGACCCAGAAAATCGCTCTTGTAGCTGTAAACTTCAACGGTGTCGCCAAGTTCCGGGTCGCCGATGACTTCGTCAACGGCTCCGCTAAAAATCCAAGGGTGGTAACGCAGTGCGGACTTTTCGCGTCCGGCTTTCAAAGTAATCGCTTTCATGAGGGTAAATATAGTAACCTGCAGGGAGCCTACTTGTCTATTATTCTATCTTTGGCGCCACGATGTTTGAAAGCGTATTCGACAAATACCCCTTCTTTAGAGCCGTCCCCTGCGTGCTTTGTATGGCAATCATTTTCAAGCTGTCATCGCTCACGATGGAGCAGCTGGAAGATTTTCCGCATGTCTGGGACAAGCTGGCGCACTTCTGCGAGTATGCGACGCTTGCCGGCTGCTACGCGATGCTTTGGACTCGGGGAGAATGGTCTAAGCGCCAGTGGCTGCGCGTGCTGGTAGTGGGCGTGCTTGCGCTTGCTTATGGTTGCACCGACGAATACCACCAGAGTTTCGTTGAAACTCGCGATAGCAGCGTGCTCGACTTGGTGGCGGACTTGACGGGTGGACTCACGGGCGGCATTGTTTACGCCATTGTCACGCGGATTTTGAATCGCTATGACCCGGTGCCGGAAAAACAGTCCTCCGTAGAAGACTAAAATTCCCCAAGCAGTATGATTTCGCGGTGTAGTTTAATGCCGAATTTCTCGGCGACTTTCTGCTGTACAAATTCGCTTAATTGCTTGATGTCGCTTGCGGTTGCGCCGCCTGCGTTCACGATGAAGTTGGCATGCACGGTGCTGACTTCGGCGCCACCGATGCGGTAGCCCTTGAGCCTTGCTTGTTCAATGTAATAGCCCGGTGCGATTTGCGTGGGTGTGTCGGCAGCTCCAGCGGAAAGGCGTTTGAAGGTGGAACCAGCATTTGGCATATTGAGAGGCTGTGTTGCTTTGCGCTTCGCCATACATTCGGCGAGTTCCGCTTCGAGGTCGACGACCGTCTTGTCGAGACTCGCTGCGGTCGGCAATTGGAATGTCGCCGAGAGAATGGTCGCGTTGATTTGCTGGAAAAAACTTTTCCTATACCCGAAGGCGCAGTCGGCGTTGGAGTATTCGCGAATGTTTCCGTCGCTGTCAAGAACGGTTACCACTGTACAGTAAGTTCCGATTTCTTGCCCATAGGCGCCCGCATTCATGTAAATTGCGCCGCCCAAGGTTCCGGGAATTCCGGCGAGCTTATGGATGCCTGCAAAACCTTGCTTGAGTACGCTGCGGGCGAACCTGCCGAGTGGAACGGCTGCTCCAACTTTGAATGTTCCGCTTCCAAGATCTTCAATCGAAGAAAACTCTCCGGCAAGTGTTATGATCACGCCGTTGAATCCTTTATCCGAGACAAGTAGATTTGTTCCGTTCCCTAAAACAAAGTAGGGAAGTCCCTTTTCGCGGGTCAAGCCGAAAGCTTCTTTGAGGTCGTCCTGGCTGTCCACTTTCGCAAAATAGCGTGCGGGGCCCCCCACCTTAAAGGAGGTGTGCTTGCTCATGGGCTCGTTTTCAAGGATTTGCATGTGCAAAATATAGTTTCTGCAGGGTTGAAGTGTTTTCTGGAAGGGGTGTAGTTTCTATTATTCCTTCAAATGACTGCTGAAGAACTGAAACAATTCAAGGCGGCGATTTCGATAACTGCTGTCGCCCAGAATCTAGGCCTAAATGTGGAACGCGGACGCTTTCGGTGTTTCTTTCCGCAGCGTCATGCCCATGGGGATCAGACTCCATCTGTATCCATTTCCGAAGAGCGCGGAACATTCCGTTGCTGGGTATGCGACGATGTTCGTGGCGATGTGATTTCTCTGGTGCAGATTGCAAAGAGCTGCAGCTTTACGGAGGCGTTGAGCTGGCTCATGGAACAGTACCCGTTCCTGGTGCCGCCTTCAGCACGTAAGGAAATGACGCGGCTTGCGGCTCGTTCAGCCAATTCCGCACCCCAGTCCCGTTCCCGTGTCGAAGCACCGGTTGTAGAAATCGCTCCGCCGCCAGCCCCCGAAGAAGTTCCGCTGGTGAGCGAAGATGAACGTAAGAAAATCATCTTGTCGTTCCTGAAGCGACTTTCTCCTGTCGATGACACTCCCGCAGCGAAGTGGCTCACGCGCCGTCGCATCTACAAGCCCGTCTGGGACAAGATGCTCTTGCGTACCATCACGAATTACGAAGCGGTGAATAAAAGTCTCAAGGCGGATTTTGGCGAAGAAGTTCTCAAGTATGTGGGGCTCTTCAACGATAAGGGCCACTTACGCTACTATAAGCACCCCCTGATTTTCCCGTATCTCGACACGCTACGAAGGTCCTTCTATTTTCAGGCACGGGCAATCGACAATACCGTTGTTCCGAAGGAACTCAATTTGCGCGGAACGGTGCCGTTCCCGTACAACCTGTCAGCGCTCGACCAGAAACCGGGGTGGGTGTACCTTTGCGAAGGGGTGGTTGATACGCTCACCTTCCTGGGGCAAAAAATTACCGCCGTTGGGATTCCTGGCGTACGTAGCTTTAAAGTCGAATGGCTGAGCTATTTTAAGGGGAAAAATGTGGTGCTTTGCCTGGATCATGACGAAGCGGGCCGTTCTGGTATGGAATATATCGGCAAGTTGTTTACGCAGGCGGGCATCCATAATGTAATTTTGGGCGAAGGTATGGAAAACCTGCCGACCGCGATGAAGGAAGGCGAAGATATCAACGACTGGTTCGGAGGAAAGAAGTAGTGGACAAGGTGAAGTTGTATTTGGATAAGGTGAAGCGTTTTTTCAGGTGGTTTGCAAACACCACGTTTGCGAAGGTCACTGGGTTTATCTTCAAGTGGCTGTACCGGACCATCAACTTTATCATTCGCCAAGCCTTGTTGATTCTGATCATCTATTCGGCGGTATTTTCGGTGGCGGCATCCTATGCGCTCTACCGTGCCTTTATCTATGGTTATGATATCTACGATGGGGTGGCGCAGCTCAAGGATGCCCAGCCCGAAATGAGCAAGTACATGGAAGCCCTGCAGGATTCCAGTCCGAATATGCAAATCAAGCACACCTATGTTCCGCTTGATTCCATTAGTCCCTACTTGCGCAAGGCGGTGATTGCGAGCGAAGATGCCGGTTTCTATTTCCATCCGGGTTTTGATATTCGCGCTATTGCAGAGGCTCTCGATGCCAACCAGGTGGCGGGCAAGACCAAGTTCGGTGGATCTACGATTACTCAGCAGCTTGCAAAGAATTTGTTCCTGAGTGGCGAACGTTCGTTCAACCGCAAGTTCAAGGAACTTGCCTATGCGCTCTTGATGGAACACGAACTGGGCAAGGACCGCATTTTGGAACTTTACCTGAACTACGCCCAGTGGGGAAAGGATATTTTCGGCTGCCAGGAAGCGTGTCTTGCTTACTATAAGAAGAGTTGCTCCAAGTTGAGCGTGGACCAGGCAATCAACCTGGCGGCGATGCTTGCAAGTCCTGGAAAGCACCACCCGAACATGCGCGAGAGCCAGTTCATGGCAAAACGCCGCGCGGTCATATACCAGAATATGTTCCCCAAGAAGGACAGCGTCCTTGTGGATTCGCTCCGCCAGCTGATGGCGCCTCCTCCCAAGGATTCAAGCGTCGCAAAGTAGGACTTTCTACAAAGCCGTTACGACAATTTCCCTCTCGGTTTCCGAGAGGATTTTTATTTCGATTTTATGCGTGATGCCGGGATCGTTGTCTTCGATGCGCTCCGGCCATTCAATCAAGCTGATTCCTTTTTCAAGGTAATCTGGATCGAGCCCGACTTCGTAGAGGTCGGCTCCGCCTTCGAGACGGTAAAGGTCGAAGTGGAATATGGGCGGATCGTTCGGGTATTCGTGCAGTATGGTGTAGGTGGGGGAGCAGACTGCACCCTCGAAACCCAGCCCCTTACAGACGCCGCGGCTGATGACGGTCTTTCCGGCTCCAAGATTGCCAAATAGCGCCACCTTGTCGCCCGGCTTTAGGGTGCGTCCAAATTCGACGGCCCAGTTATAAGTCTCTTCTTCGCTGTGGAAAAGCACTTTACAGCTTCTCCTTGAACTGCTCGTAAGTAAACTTGTGCAACAAGTGGAATTTACCGCTTTCGTCGAACTTGCCGATGCTCGGATGGCGTACCCCGTTGAAGAACGTGGTCTTCACCATGGTGTAGTGGATCATGTCCAAAAAGATGATCTTGTCGCCGACCTTGAGAGGTTCGTCAAACGAGAAGTCTCCGAGCTGGTCGCCAGCTAAGCAGGAATTTCCGGTTAGTTTGTATGTATACTTCTTTTCGTCAGGCATACCAGCACCAATTACGGCAGGGCGGTACGGCATTTCGAGACAGTCGGGCATGTGCGCACTGATAGATACATTCAAGATGGCGATATCCATCTCGTTATGCACGATGTCGCCGACAGAAGCAACTAGTTCGCCGGTCTGCCAGCCGACGGCTTCGCCCGGTTCCATAATGACGGTGAGGTGCGGGTAGCGGCTGTGGAAATCATTCAGGATGCGTACGAGTTCTTCGCGGTGGTAATCCTTGCGGGTAATGTGGTGTCCGCCGCCGAAGTTCACCCATTTCATTTGGGGCAGGTATTTGCCGAAGTGCTGCTCGAAAGCCTTGAGCACGCCTTCCAGTGCATCGGCGTCCTGTTCGCAGAGGGCGTGGAAGTGCAGCCCCTCGATGCCGTCCAAGAGTTCCGGTTTGAACTCCGCCTCGGTGACGCCTAGTCTTGAGAACTTTCCGCATGGATTGTACAGGTCGGTCTCGACGGTGGAAAACTGCGGGTTTACCCGGATGCCTGCGCTGACTCCTGCGGCCAAGGTTTTCTCTTTAAAACGGGTCCACTGGCTAAAACTGTTAAAGGTGATGTGCCCAGCACAGGCTAAAATCTGGTCGATTTCGTCATCTTCGTAGACGGGGGCAAAAACATGGACTTCCTTGTCCATTTCTTCTTTGGCGAGTCTCGCTTCGTTTAGGCTGGAAGCGGTTGCTCCGGCAAGGTACTGTCTGATGAGCGGAAAACTGCGCCAGAAGCTGTAGCCTTTCAGGGCGCAGATGATTTTGACATTCCCGCGCTTCTGGATATCGTCTAAAATTTCCATGTTGCGGCGGAGTCTAGTCTCGTCCAGCACAAAACAGGGGGACGGAACCTGCGTATAATCGAGCGGATTGCCTAAAGAAATGTTTTCCATGTGCCCAAAGATACCTTTTTTTGCCCCTCGACCCACCATTTTTGTATCCTTTAACTACATTTACAGCGATGAGTGTATCCATGTATAAGCATATTGTTCTTTCGATTTTGTCCTTGGCTTTCGTAGGAATGCCTTTGGCCCAGACGGCTCCCGCTAACGCTGCTGCCGCCAATCCTGCACCTGCCGTTTCGGCTCAGACTGCCACCCCTGCTCCGGCACCTGCGGCTAAACCAGCCCAAGCTCCGGCACAAGCCGCTGCCCCTGCCGCAAAACCCGCTGCTCAGCCGGCGAACCTCGCGAAGGTGGAATCTCAGGTGGTTGCGACCCCGCGTGGAGCAACGGCTACCTTGGACGAAATGATTCAGGCGAAGCTCGATTCCATGAACCATGTGGTTCCTGCCACGGGTGCTCGCAATGTGGATAGTGTCGCACAGGTCAAGACGGACAGCGTCCGCAAGTTGATCCAGCAGGGCAAGTACGTTCAGCGTGCCCGCTACGACAAGAGCAATTTCGACCATTGGAATATCGATACGGTTCTCCAGAAGAAGATGAAGGAACAGGTCTTCGGTGCATGGCGCACTCCCATTATCGCCCATGGTCACGCCTTCCGTGACGCAGAACTCCGCTTCGGTGCCAACGATACGCTGGTGGGCATTACTCGTACCTATTCCGATTCGGGTCGCTACCAGATGACCGGCGAATACACTTTCAAGGCGCGCTACCGTTTCGATAGCGAACGCACCCTTGTGAGCCGCGAAGTGTTCAAGGATCGCCAGGTGGTTCGTTGGGACTACATCACGTTCGATATCGTCAAGGACTCTCTGCTTTACAACCTGAACAAGCTGGAATTCCGCGACCTGAACGATAACTGGCTTAACGCCCTGCAGGGTTTCGACAATATTCCCGCAGAAGTCTATATTCGCGATGCGAAGGGCACTGCTGAAATGAAGCAGGCTCAGGAAAAGAGCAAGCAGAAAAAGTAAGGTTTCCTCGTGAAGGAGAAACCGGTGCGGCGCATCAATACTCGTATTTTGGTTGCGTTTGTGCTGCTTGTTTCTTTGGCAGGACTTCTCTCTTATTTGACTATTTTCTCTGGAACGGTCGGGCTGTCTTGGTCTGACCTTTCTTTTCGTAGCTTGCCTTATGCTTCGGTACAGTCGCAGATTCTATGGGAGATTCGCATTCCCCGACTAGTTGCGGCGGTCCTTTCTGGGCTTTCGCTTGCCGTAGCAGGGCTTTCTCTACAGACGCTTTTTAGAAACCCGTTGGCGGGTCCCTTTGTGTTGGGAATCAGCAGTGGCGCTAGCTTTGGCGTTGCGCTTTCTCTGCTCCTGGGGTTTAGTTTCGGGCATTTTGGCGTGCTTTCTGCTGCGGCAGTCGGCGCTATGGCAGTCACGGCTCTGGTGATGCTTGTGGCGGCGCGCTTTGAAAACTCGACGGTGCTCCTAATTGTGGGCCTGCTGGTGGGGTACTTTATCGATGCCCTGATAAGCTTGATGATTGTAGGGAGTGATGCCGAATCGCTGCGCGTGTATGTGTCCTGGGGTATGGGTAGCTTTGGTCGTTTGACTTTGGACTCGGTCTGGGTTTTCGCCCTTGCGGTTCTGGTGGGGCTATCGCTGGTTCTGTTGTCGATTCGCTATCTAAATGCAGCAAGGCTCGGCGATGATTTTGCGAAGGGACTTGGCGTGAATGTTCGTCGCGGTCGCATGATGGTACTCCTGGGTGCATCCCTTTTGGCGGCGTCGTCGACTGCGTTCTGCGGTCCTGTTGCGTTTGTGGGAATTGCGGTTCCCCATTTGGCGTTTATGCTTTTCAAGACGAGTAACCATCGGGTATTGCTACCGGCTTCAGCCTTATGCGGAATCGTCCTTTGTCTTGCGTCATGTCAATTTTCGACAGTGCCTTTGAATGCGGTCCTGAGCCTGGTTGGTGTTCCGGTAGTCCTGTGGGTAATTGTCCGTGGGGGAGGGGTGCGTCGGTGAATCAATCCGTTTTGCTTAAGTGTGAAGACCTTGTCTTTGGCTACGGCTCCTCGGAGAAGAAGGCGACGGGGCTTGCAGCGCCCTTCAATTTTGAACTTTCCGCAGGGGAAGTGGTTGCGCTGCTGGGTGAAAATGGCTGCGGCAAGAGTACATTCTTGAAAACGGCTTGTGGCTTGGTTAGTGCAGTTTCAGGACGTGTAATCCTTGAAGGTCACGCTATGGATGAAATCCCGGTGAGAGACCGAGCCAAGCTTGTTTCGCTGACACGCATGGGTGGCGTTGCGTGTGACCGTATGACGGTTCGTGACTATGTCTCGCTGGGACGCATGCCGTATGCCGGACTTTTCGATGGGCGCTCGGCAGAAGACGAACAGATTGTCGACGAGTCGATTCGCCTTTTGGAACTAGAAAAGTTTGCAGACCGCTGGGTGTCCGAGCTCAGCGATGGTGAACGAAGTCGAGTCTACCTTGCCGAAGCGATTGCCCAACAGGTCAAGGTGCTGTTGCTCGATGAGCCGAACGCCTTTTTGGATATTCCCCGGAGCAGGAAGCTTTTTGAAATGCTTAGGATGCTTGCGAAGGAAAGGCGTATGGGAGTCATTGTCTCGACGCATTCCGTGGAATATGCCGAAAAATACAGCGACCGGATAATGGTCATCGAGAACGGGGTTGTTTGTTGTGCCGCTGCGGGCGATGCCCGTGCAGAAGGTCTGCTCGACTGGACGAAACCCTAGATTTCTTTTAAGTTGACGCCTAGATGATTTAGGCGATTGTAGAGGGCGGTGCGGAAAAGTCCGAGCTTTTGCGCCGCTTCGCGAACGGAACCGTTGCAATTACGGATGGTTTCTATCAGGAATTCTCGCTCCTGGTTTTGCTGCATTTGGCGGAATGCCTCGTAGCTCAATTCGGTGCCGATTTCAGGCTTGACGGGGGTTGGAATCTTGGCAACACTAGGAATTTGCCTGCCTGCGCCTATTTGGATGTCTTCGGGGCGCAAAATTCCCGAATTGGTAAAGCAAAGGGCTCGCTGGATAACGTTTTCTAGTTCGCGGATGTTTCCTGGCCAGTCGTATTCCTGCATCTTGTGCAGGGCGTCCATGGAAAGCGTGTACTTTTCGCCGGGCCCCTGATAGATTTGGATGAAGTAATTGGCGAGGTCTTCGATGTCTTCTTTACGTTTTCGTAGCGGAGAAATTTCCATCGAGATGACATTCAGGCGGTAATAGAGGTCTTCGCGGAATCGCTTTTCGGCGATTTCCTGTTCCAGGTCTCTGTTCGTTGCCGCGATAATGCGAACGTCGATGTTTTTCGTCTTGTTTGCGCCGAGGGGGCGGATTTCCTTGTTCTGCAAAACACGCAGAAGTTTCACCTGGGCATGCAGCGGCATGTCGCCGATTTCATCTAGGAAGATGGCTCCGCCATCGGCCATTTCAAAAAGCCCTATTCGATCTGTCTGAGCTCCGGTGAAGGCGCCGCGCGTGTGCCCGAAGAGTTCGCTTTCGAAAAGCGTGTCGGGAATGGCGCTGCAATTCACGGTGATGAACTTGTCGTACATGCAGGCGATTGCCTGGGCAATCAGTTCCTTGCCGACTCCTGTTTCACCTTGGATGAGCACCGGTCCTGAGTGGAGAATGGCGCGTTCCACAGTCTTTCGGAGTTCCTGCATGGCGTGGCTTTTGCCGACCAGGTGGCTCATGCGCTCGCGGAAAATTTTCCTTGCGTTGTGAATTTCCTTGAGCTTTGCGATACGCGTCATCAGGTGGACCTTGAGAGATTCCACGGAGAGGATGCTGTCGTAGAGCTTGCTTGAAATTCCGCTGAACTGTTCAGGGGTTACGGCGTAGACGAGAATCAGCGAATTTGGGGATTGCTCGCGAAACGCCGTAAGGATTTGGACATTGTAATCTGAAAAGGAATCTAGATCCCAAATGATAAGCGGAACTTGAGGAAAATTGTCCGCTGTTGGAATGTCTCGGAAAATATCTACCGGATAATCTACCGACGAAAGAACGTCCTGTATGAACAAGGACGTTGCATTTTCTTTCGCGAAAAGGTTGATGGTAGCCATTCTCTAAGATCTACCAATTATTTTCCCAGTTCCTTGCTGCGGTCGGTGCCTGCGACAACGGCCTTGATGAGCGTGCTGCGGAAGGCGCCTTCTTCAAGGGCGTTGATGCCTGCAATGGTAGTGCCTGCGGGAGAGCAGACCATGGCGCAGAGGTCGCTGGGGCTCTTGCCGGACTGCTTCACGAGTTCTACGCTACCTTCAATGGTGCCGAGTGCGAGTTTGAGCGCCACATCGCGAGTAAGGCCGGCCTTCACGCCACCGCGGGTAAGACCTTCGATGAATTCGAAGACGTAGGCGGGGGCGCTGCCCGAAAGACCGGTCACTGCATCCATCAGCGATTCTGCCACGCGGCAGGTAACGCCAATGTTGCCAAAGATCTTTTCAGCGATAGCGAGTGTTTCTTCGGTAACTCCATCCGTAGCGAGACCCACGGAACCCTTGCCGACGGTCAGCGGCAAGTTCGGCATCACGCGGAGAATCTGGTTCTTTTCACCCAAAACTTCGATGAGAGCCTTGCGGGTCACGCCTGCCATGATGCTCACGAAAGTCTTGGTTGCCTTTTCAGCAGCAGCTGCGGCCTTCCATTCGGCTGCGACCAGCTTGAAAATCTGCGGCTTCACGCAAAGGAAGGTCACGTCGGCCTTGTTGAGGCCTTCGGCAAAGCTTGCCACGCGAACGCAACCGAGGGCGGTGACTTCGGCGGCAGCCTTATCGGACGGGTCAAAGAAGAAAATGGTAGAAGGATTGGTGCCGGCCTTCAAGAGACCGCGGAGAATGGCACCACCCATGTTGCCTGTACCAGCAAAAAAGATTTTTTCTGACATTCTGAATTCCTTTTTTTTGTTAGCGACCGTTGTCTTTTGCCTTGGACCAAAATTCAAGCAGTTCGGCATTGGTCTTGTATTCTTTCATTCGTTTAATGATCTTGTCCATGATTCCGTTTTCGGTTTCATTCTGCGCATCTTGGCGGAATTTCCAAATCACGTTGCGTTCGTAAAGGGTGAGTAGACGCTCTTCCTTTCGGGTTCCGGACTTGAATATGTCGATGGCGGGCCAGGTGCGCTTTTCGGCGAGACGGCGGTCGAGCACCAGTTCCATGTTACCCGTTCCCTTGAATTCTTCGAAGATCACTTCGTCCATGCGGCTGCCCGTTTCGATCAGGGCCGTGCCGATGATGGTGAGAGAGCCGCTCTTCTGGACGATTTCACGGACCGGTTCACCTTCATGTGTCAGAACGATCTGCCCGTTGGAATCCTTGACGAAGTCGCCGAGCTTGTCGGCAATCTTGCGTGCTGCACCGAAGAATTTCTTCGGGAACTGCATGGCGTTGGCGTCCACACCGCCCGAAAGAATTTTTCCGGAGTGCGGGATCACCACGTTGTTTGCACGGGCAAAGCGGGTGATGGAGTCGAGCAACACCACGACGTCCTTCTGCTGTTCCACGAGTCGCTTCGACTTTTCGAGCACCATGGTAGCGACGCGGGCATGGTGGTCAGGCGGTTCATCGAAGGTCGATGCGACCACTTCCGCCTTGAGTGCCGGGTTGTTCTCGACGAGTTTGCCCACGATTTCGCGCATTTCTGTCACTTCTTCGGGACGTTCGTCAATCAGGAGCACGATGATGGTGACTTCGGGGTGGTTCGATGCAATGGCGCGAACCATGTTCTGCAAGAGAATCGTCTTACCGGTGCGCGGAGGAGCCAGGATGATGCTGCGCTGACCCTTACCGATGGGGGAGAACAGATCCATGACTCGCGTGGTGAGTTCGTCCTTGTTCCATTCGAGCTTGATTTTTTCGTTCGGATGAATCGGGGTCAGGTATTCGAATGCCACGCGGCGCTTGATTTTTTCGGGATCTTCGAAGTTCACCTTGTCTACGCGGCGAAGCGCATAGTACTTATCGTTCTGATCGCGCGGCGGACGGGCAAGCCCTGCCACTGTGTCGCCGACCTTGAGTCCGAGCTTACGAATCAGGTTCTGGCTGACATAGACATCGTCGGGACCCTGTTGGTAGTTGAATTCGGTATTGCGGAGGAATCCATGTCCTTGCGGCGTGATTTCCAGGAGACCTTCGGCGTAGATAATGTTGTTCTCGTTTTCGAGGCTCTGCAGAAGCAGTCCAAGGGACTGTTTGCGGTAGCGCCTGAAGTCCAGGTTTTCCTTTTGGGCTGCGAGTTCCTGCAAGTCGCTCATAGTCATTTTGCGATACTTGCTCCAGCATTCGCGGGCCTTGTTCCAGGCTTCGGAATCAGGTTCCGGAAGAGGAGTCTGGTCTTCTTCTTCGGGCTGGAATCGCTGGTTCTGGCGGTTGTTCTTGTCGAAACGGCGGTTGTTCTTGTTGAATTTGTCGAAACGGCGATTCTGCTGGTTTTGGAAGCGTTGTTGTCCATCGCCATTCTGGTTTGCGTTCTGGTCGCCCTGGTTGGCTTCAGCACCTTCTGCCTGGGGCTCTGCGTTAGGTTCCATCTGCGCGACAGCTGCGCCCTGTTCTTCATTCGGTGTTGCTACTTGGGGGGCGGCTTGTTCTTCTATCGGTTTTTCTGTGACCGGAGCGATGGGGGCTTCTACTTGTTCTGCCTTGATTTCTTCGCTGTCACTTGCTTTGTGTGTTTTTTTGGCTTTCTTGGACTCGGAGTCGTTGTCGTTTTTGGCCGCCTTCGGGGCTCTTGCGCGCTTGGGCTTGATGGTTTCTCCTTCAGGAGCATTCTCAATGTTGATATTCAGCTCTGCCGGAATTTCGACGCCTGTAGATTCTTGATCTGCCAAATGTGTACCTTTAGAAGTTTTTTTTGCTGGAGCCACGATGGTTTCCTACTGTAAATGAAAAAAGATTTGTTGATTGAGTTAGATGTAAATAAATGCGCCTGAGTCGGAATAATGCATCCGCTAATAAAGATTAGGCACCTATAAAATAAATAAAAAAAACGTATTTGTCACGGGAAAAGGGGCTTTTTTGCGAAAAAACGCCCAATTTTTACTTTGTTCCCTCGACGAGTCCCTTGTCGAGCAGGGGGTAAATTCGATTGAGCTCCATTAGGTCTAGAATGGAGTCGAAGTCTCCGAAGAAGAAAGGAATTTCGCTGATTTCAGGGAGCTTTTCCTTGGAGTCGATCGATACCGATGCGTTCAGTAGCTTTCGGTCAATCAGTGAGAGAAGCGTTCTTGTGGTGAGCGTTGCGCCGTGCATTGCCTTGCGCGAATTTTTCAGCAAGTCTGGTGTCGCTACGGAGAACATGCCGTTCTTGAGCGGCTCGGTGTTCTGCTGCACGGTCTTGATGACGGCGCTTAAGACCATCTGGTCGGTCATCGAAAGAATTTGCGGGGGAGTCTTCTTGTACCGGGCGCGGAAGCATATGCTTTCGTACAGAAGGTGGACTACGCTTGGATTCTTGACAAGGACATCGGCTCCCTGCATTTTAAGAATGTCGAGCTCTTCGAGCAGTTGCAGAAGCTCCTTGAGATCGTCGCGAGCGATGTTGAATAGATTGTGAACGCTGTCAAAAATTTCTGAGAACGGAACTCCGCCGTCCTTGTCCGCCTTTGCGGAAAGCGAGCCTAGAATATAGAGCAGGCTGGGGAGTGCCTTGATCTTGTCGCTCTTGTGCTTGTTGCTTTGCGCAATGGCAAGGCGACCTGTCAAGAACTGCATGATCGACTTGAACCAGGCGGGAGATTTTTCGAGAGCGCTTTCGAGATTTTCCGATGTGATTTCCTGGAGCTCGGAATCTTCGGTTGCAGTGACGGTTTCGCTGCAGGGCTCGTTTTTAAGGAGCGAAAGTTCGCCAATTAAGGCTCCCGGACCGTAAACGTTCGTGTCGCCATTTCGCGTATTGGTTCCGCATAGTTCGCCATTACGGACAACGTAGAGATTCTTACCGAAATCCCCTTCGAAGAACAGTACCTGACCTTCTTCTAGCGTCATAGCACCCCCCGGATATTGGTTTCGTAGCGGAGAGCCTTCAAGAAGTAGAGAACCTTCGACTTGTTGATATGGAAGAGATCAGAATTGTTCTTTTCTGCGCTGAACCATTCCAATTTCAGCAGGTTAATCCACTGGGTCACTGCTGCATTGGGGAACTTCTGCTTAATGAACTGAATCCATTCGGGACCATTCTTGGAGATGGTCTCGTCCTCGGTTGACAGGTATACCAGAATCTGCTTCAGCTCTAAAGTTAACTTGTATGGAACGAAACTTTCTCCGTTGTCGTTGCAACGAAGGTAGTCAGTGAATATCCGCAGTAGTTCCGAATCGATCGCCCTGCAGAAGATGCGCTTATTCTTTTCTGAAAGCTTTATCAGGTGTCTGCGCAAAAGGGATTTCAGGTCCTCTTCGACGGTAATGGTCGGAATCTTCGTCAAAAAGCTGAATTCGCGGATAAGCTCGGCGAGGTTGAAGTCTGTCTTTTCGCTCTTGTGGCTCAGGTATTCGGCGAGACTCAAGAGCGTATTCTGCACGCGCGTCTCGACGGCGGAACGCTTTAGCTGGTGCGTCTTTGCGGAGATACTCCGGATAAGAGCCAATAGCCACAGCGGAAGTCGCTTGAGCTCGGATTCCATGCAGTCTTCGGTGACAAGCGTAATTTTGGAATCCTTGGCTGCCGAAAGTTCGTACTTGAACGGTTCGCGTTCCAGGAGTGCGGCTACCCCGACCAGGTCCCCTGGTCGCATGGTGAATACCGTTGAATAGGGGGGGGTCGTTTCGCGGGCGACGAGTTCTCCGTCTTCAAGAATGACGATATTTCGCTCTTCGCTTCCGGGAGAGTAAACAACAAAACCCGCCTTCACGCTTTGGTGCGTGGGCGGGATAACTTGTTGCCGGACTGGCTGTCGGGAATCCCCCGTAATCATCGGAGAACAACCGCCTTATTGCCGTTAATTAGTCCTGACGTTCTTCGATACGGGCTGCCTTACCGCGGAGGTTGCGCATGTAGTAGATGCGAGCCTGACGGACCTTACCCGGACGGTCGAGAACGATAGAGTCGATGCGGGGGGAGTGGAGCGGGAAAATACGTTCCACGGCCACAGAGCCGCTCATCTTACGAACGGTGAGAGTTGCGGAAATGCCGGTATTCTTCTTCTGGATCACGACACCCTTGAACGGCTGGATACGTTCCTTGGTGCCTTCGATCACCTTCACGTTCACGGTGACGGTGTCACCTGCGCGGAAGTCAGGAAGGTCGGTCTTCAAATTTTCGTTATGGATTGCTTCAATGTTCAGGGACATTTGTGTACCTCGTTTTTATTTGATGCCAAATTTAGAATCTTTTTCAAGATTTTTAAAGATGTCTGGACGTCTTTCTTGCGTTCTTTTGAACGATTCTTGGCGTCTCCAGGCTTTTATGTTCGCATGGTGACCCGATAAGAGCACTTCGGGGACCTTTTTTCCTTCAAAAACTTCGGGTCGTGTGTAGACCGGCCATCCCAGTACCCCCTGCGCAAAGGAGTCCGTGTCGCCGGATTCGCGGTTTCCGAGGGCGCCGTCGATCAGTCTAACGATGGCGTCGGTCACGAGCATCGCCGGAAGTTCGCCACCGCTTACGACAAAGTCACCGATGGAAATTTCCAAATCGACCTCGGACTGGCGGATGCGGTCGTCGATTCCCTTGTAGTGTCCACAGACGAGCACCAGGTGACTTTCGTGAGAAAGCTCTTCCGCCATCTTGTGGTTGAAGGGTATTCCATCTGCCGTGAGGTAGATGACCTTTCCGCCATCCTCCTTGACTCCCGTGCTGCGGATCGCTTTCGCCAAGGGCTCCGGTCTTAGGACCATTCCCGGCTCTCCGCCGTAGGGGACATCATCCACCTGTCCGTAGTCGTTGATGGCAAAGTCGCGCAGGTAGACGGTGTTGAATTCCATCAGTCCCTTGCTCTGGGCGCGTCCCATGATAGAAGACTTCATGGGCGTAAACATTTCCGGAAAGATGGTGATGCAGTCGATCTTCATCTTTCCTCCGGACAAAGGCTCTTTAAGTAGTCCTTGTCACAGGTAATGAACTTGCCATCTCCGTCCACATTCAAGACGCAGTCGTCTATCCAGGGGGCGAGGATTGTCTTTGAAGAATATGCATTCTGAAAAGCGGGATCGAACTTGATGTGAAACGCGTTCACGGTCGGCAGTTCCTCGACTCCGAGGACTTCGCCGATGTCGGTTCCGTCTTCCAGTTTTACGCGGAATCCTTCCAGCTCGTCAAGGTAGAATTCGCCCTCGGGGAGGGGGAGCCTTTCCGATTCGGGGATCATCAGGTCTCCGTTGACGAAATGGGTGAGCGATTCGGGCGTATCGTATCCCTTGAACTTGAGCAACCACAGATTGTTTGCAAGCCTGGAATCTTCCAGCGTCAATTGAACCGTCTCGCCATTGGTCTTCTTTAGCATCACATCCGAGAGCTTCTCGTGACGGTTTAAGTCATGAGTCAGCGGCATCGCCTTGATGTAGCCCTTGACACCATGGGTGCGCATGAGCTGGCATACGGTGATGTATTCTTCGGATTCAGACATGAAAGACGTAGGAGGGTTTAGTGAGCGCTGAAAGGCGGTTGTCCATTTTCAAGAGGCGTTCGCTTAAAAAAATCCCGTGTCCGCTTGGGGCACGGGGTTTCCTTAAAAGCAAAAATTATGCTTCGGCAGCGGGAGCTTCTGCGGCAGGAGCTTCGGCGGCGGCAGCGGCTTCAGCAGCGGCGGCTTCCTTGGCGGCCTTTTCAGCTTCGATCTTGGCGAGAGCCTTAGGACCGAGCTTGGCCTTCTTGGCCTTTTCAGCACGCGGAGCAGCGGTCTTGCCTTCGATGGAGCGACCGGCGCGGATTTCGTGGAACAGGTCCATGATGCCGACCTTCTTGAGGAGGCTACGGACGGTGTCGGACGGCTGTGCGCCAGTCTGGAGCCACTTGAGCACCTTTTCCTGGTCGAACTTGATGTCCGGGGTCTTCTGGTTCGGGTTGTAGAAACCGACCTGTTCGATAAAGCTATCGTCGCGGGCCTTGCGGGAGTCGATGACCACGGCGCGGTAGATGGGGTTGTGACGCTTGCCGAAACGAGCGAGACGGATAACGGTTGCCATTTTAACCTCTTTTTGTGAAAATCCCGTTTTTTAGGGGAATTTGGGGTTTGTTTTATTGTTTGCGCCAAATATAGCAAAAGAATCTTGTTTGTAAAGGACGGCAATGTAAAAATTTCCGTTCTTTGCATATAAATTAACTGAAAATTGGCGTTTTTTGACGAAAAATGGCCGTTTTGGGGGCGAAAAGGTGCTTGTTGAAATGCTCCGATGGAAGCGCTTTTGGCCGGATCTGGCGGCTTGGATTGCGCTCGGCACATACTTTTAGCTTACGGCAATCTTTCCGCTGTGTTTTTTTATGTATTTTAACAAAGAAATTTATCCAGAGGTGTTTAATGGATAACAAGTTGACGTTCGCTGATACGGCTATCGCTCTTTCGCTTGACTACGAGTGCGTTTTTTTCGTTGATGCGGAAAATGCTAACTATGCCATGTATGCCCTCCATGGGAACCACCAGTCTTTGCAGTTGAGCGAAACGAGCGATTTCTGGGAAGACACCCGTGTGAATCTCCAGACGGTTGTCTACGAAGAAGACCGGCGGCATTTTGCAGAGGTGGTTTCCAGGGATCACCTGCTTTCTGCGGTGCAAAACGACAACACCTATACGTATAAATATCGGATTGTCGTCGATGGGGAACCGGTGTGGTACGTGATGAAGGTGGTTCTCGGCAAGTCGAATGGAAAAGACTACCTGATCATTGGGATTACCAACATCGATAAGCAGGAACGAGAACGGCAAAGCCTGGAACAGAAAGCTTCCAAGAGCGCGACCTATGGTCAAATTGTGATGGCTCTTGCCGAACGGTACGACGCCCTTTACATGGTGGACCTTGAAACGGACCATTATGTGCAGTACAAGAGCGAACGAACTTTCTGCGAGCTGAGTGTTGCGCTTGAAGGCGACGACTTCTTCAATCAGCTGCGCAAGGACGCCCTGTCGGTTGTTTATAAGGACGACATTGATCTGATAACGGCGGCACTTACCAGGGATACCTTGCTCAAGGAACTGGACGACTATGGAGTATTTGCCCTGACCTACCGCCTGAATACTCCGAAAGGCCCGCAGTATGTGAAGTTGATTGCGGTTTATTCCGACACGAAGCATATCGTCATCAGTGTGACAAACATTGATGCCCAGATGCGCCGCGAAATGGAACTGAGGAGCCTGGTGTCCAAAAGCGAAGTCTACGGCCAGATCGTGATGGCTTTGGCAGAGCGCTACGACGCCCTTTACATGGTCGATCTGGAGACGAACCATTTTGCTCAGTACAAGGCCGAGCGCATGTACAGTGAACTGAGTGTCGCTGCCGAAGGGGAGGACTTCTTTAACCAGCTGCAGAAGGATGCCCTGTCGGTCGTGTATGCCGAAGACATCCCGCTTATTCAGGCGGCACTGACGCGCGAGTCATTGCTGGGAGAGCTCGACGAAAACGGCTTGTTTACGATCAGCTATCGGCTCAATTCGCCAAACGGCCCCATGTATGTGAACCTTGTCGCTGTGTATTCCGACAAGACGCACGTGGTGATCAGTATCACCAATGTCGACGCCCAGGTTCGCCGCGAACAGAAGATGAGGGAAGAAGCGAACATCGCCTTCGAAAGGGCCCGCCGCGACGACCTGACTGGCATCAAGAACAAGAATGCCTATGGTGAATTTGAACGGGCGCTGGACCTGCAAATTCGGTCGGGTGACGATGTCGAGTTTGCGATCGCCATTTGCGATGTGAACGGCCTAAAAACTGTTAACGATACGCAAGGGCACATTGCAGGGGACAACTACATCAGGAACGCGTCTAAGCTAGTGTGCGAGACGTTCAAGCATAGCCCCGTGTTCCGCGTGGGAGGCGATGAATTTGTTGCAATTTTGCGTGGGGCCGACTTCGTGAACCGCGAACAGCTGGAACAGCAGCTTTACAATACAGTGAAAAGGAATGCCGATGAAGACAAGGTTGTCTTGGCATGTGGCATTTCCGTGTTCGATCAGAAGCATGACAAGAGTGTCTCTGCGGTGTTTGAAAGGGCCGACGCCATGATGTATCGGAACAAAATGGCCCTGAAGGGCGGCCGCGATGAAATCCTGAACACAATCATCAGAACGATTGGTGCTAGAACGACTATTTAGAGCTTACGCGGGAAACATCTTTTTTTTATTTTTGTGCAGATAATTTTTAGATGGATAAAAAAGATGTTTAAAGTAGGCTTTGATAACGACGCGTACCTAAGGACGCAGTCCGAAAAGATTGCCGAGCGCATTGCGAAGTTCGGTGGAAAACTTTATCTGGAATTTGGCGGAAAGCTTTTTGATGACCATCACGCATCCCGCGTGTTGCCAGGTTTTGCGCCCGACAGTAAAATTCGCATGCTCGAAAAGCTGAAGGACAAAGCAGAAGTCATCATTGCGATTAACGCCGGCGACATCGAGAAAAATAAGGTCCGCGGTGACTTGGGTATTACCTACGACCAGGATGTACTCCGCCTGATTGACGCCTTCCGCGGTTATGGACTTTTTGTGAGTTCCGTGGTGCTGACCCGCTGGCAGGAACAGCCGAGTGCCGTTGCTTACCAGAAAAAACTCGAAGGTTTAGGCCTCAAGGTTTATCGTCATTATCCGATTGCGGGTTACCCGAGCAACATTCCGCTGGTGGTGAGCGATGACGGTTACGGCAAGAATGAATTTGTTGAAACTTCTCGCGAACTTGTGGTGGTGACGGCTCCGGGCCCCGGAAGTGGAAAGATGGCTGTGTGCCTTTCGCAGATTTACCACGAAAACAAGCGTGGTGTAAAGGCTGGCTATGCCAAGTTCGAAACCTTCCCGATTTGGAACATCCCGCTCAAGCACCCGGTGAACCTCGCATACGAAGCGGCCACCGCCGACTTGAACGACGTGAACATGATCGACCCGTTCCACCTGGAAGCCTACGGCCAGACGACCATCAATTACAATCGCGATGTCGAAATCTTCCCGGTGCTTAACGCCCTGTTTACCCGCATTCTCGGTGAATCTCCGTATAAGAGCCCGACGGACATGGGCGTGAACATGGCCGGCAATTGCATCATCGATGACGATGCGGTTTGTGCCGCCGCCAAGCAAGAAATCATCCGCCGCTATTACAATACGCTTTGCGACGTACGTAAGGGCAACGCCGACAAGGACCAGATTTACAAGCAGGAATTGATCATGGAGCAGGCGCAGATTAGCACCGCCGACCGCCCCGTGATTGCGGCTGCGAACCAAAAGGCTGAACTGACAGGCGGCCCTGCCATTGCAATCGAATTGAATGACGGAGCCATTATTTCGGCAAAGACTTCTTCGCTCTTGGGAGCATGTTCCGCTATGCTGCTGGATGCGCTCAAGCATTTGGCCGGAATCCCCGACGAAGTTCGCCTGCTTTCGCCCATGGTGATTGAACCGATTCAGAATTTGAAGACAAAGCAGCTCGGCCACAAGAATCCGCGCCTGCACATGGATGAAGCTCTAGTCGCTCTCTCTGTTTGCGCTCTGACCGATTACAACGCAAAGATTGCGCTTGAAAAGTTGCCTGAACTTCGCCATTGTGAAGTGCATGCCAGCGTGATTCTTTCGCAAGTTGACGTGGGTGTGTTCCGTAGGCTGGGTGTGAATTTGACGACGGAACCGAATTATCAGTCCGGCAACCTCTATCACGGGTAAAAACGCAGACTAATCTGCGCAATACAGCGTTGCTCGTCCCCTCACGTACGTTTTAGTACGCTACGGGGACTCGCGCCTTGTCTTGCTTGATTATTCAGCGTTTTTGATGAATTGATTTGCTAATCCACCGTTCTAAAAAGTTTTGTAATAAAAAAAGTCGCGACATTGTCGCGACTTTTTAGCTTGTATGCAATTACTTTGTTTGCTTAGAAGAATTACTTCTTCTTAGAAGACTTTTTCGGGGGGTGGACAGAAATCTTCTTCACGCTCTTGTCTTCAGCCTTGGCGAGTTCAGCTTCTTCGGCTTCGAAGATTGCCTGAGCCTGCTTCAGGGCTTCGGTCGGGTTGATTTCAATCGCTTCGGAGGCTTCGTCCACGAGTTCGGCGAAGTCATCGTACCAATCAGCGAAGATTTCCACTTCGAGGTGGTCGACGCCCGGAACGGTGAGTCGCACGCCGCAGGATTCGCCTACGCGGTCGAGGTACTTTGCCATCTGCGGCTTGAGGAGCGTGAGGTCGAGACCGTCGAGGTCTTCGGGTTCGAAGTAAACGGCGTCGACATCGTTGTCGTCGTCCTTGGACTTCTTAGACTTCTTGCCTTCGCACTTGCCACACTTGCACTGACCGTCGCAGCAGTCGTCGTTACCGTACAGGGCCATGTATTCTTCGTCGTCCATGCCGCTGTCGTAGTAGAATTCGTCTTCTTCGAGGTAAAGGGTTTCAACAAAGATTCCCTTTGCGCCGAGAGTCTTTGCTGCGGCAATGAATTCCTTGAGGTCGCCGCCGAAGTAGCGGGTGGTTTCCATGTCTTCGTTCAAGGTCTGAACGGGAATGGGGGAGAGCTTCTGCTTCTTGAGGTAGTCGCAGATTTCGTCACTGATGGATTTCTGAGTCTTTGCCATGTGAATCTCCTGGTAAAATTAAACGTGGTACTTCTTGAGGCTCGGGGCCTTTTCGTCGATAAGCTTCATGATGCGGGCGACAGCGTCGGCGCCGTTAGCCGTGTCCTTCACGCTCACGAGCGGCTGGAACAGCGGGCTGTTGAACAGCGTGCCGAGCGGAATCGGGTTCTTGCGGCAGAACGTGATGTCGACAAAGTCGCGTGCGGCCTTCTGAAGGTTGTGAGCCGTGTCCTTGTCGCCAGCCTGGAATGCCTTGTAGAGATCGACAAAGGTCTTCGTTGCTTCAGGAATGTTGCCCGAAGCGCTGATGAGGCCTGTGCCGCCCATTTCGAGCAGGTCTGCGAAGAGACCGTCTTCACCGCTCATGACGGCGAAGTCCTTGCCCTTCGTTTCCTTGATCACGCGCATCGTGTCTTCGTGGAACTTTTCGCCAAAGCCGAACTCCACGGCCTGCTTCAGACCGATGATGTTCTTGTCTTCGGCGAGCTCGATCAAGGTGTCGGGGTGCACGTAGCTGGAGGTACGGCCCGGAACATTGTAAATCACGATCTTGGCGCCCGTTTCGCTGCTGAGTGTTCGGTAGTGCTTCAGGAGGCCTTCCTGCGGCGGGTTGTTGTAGTAGCCGGTCACGCAGAGGACTGCCACTGGGGCAATCTTCTGAACGTTTTCAATCATTTCGATAGATTCGCGAGTGCAGTTGGAACCGGCGCCGGCAATCACGGGCACGCGTCCGTCCACATAGTCGAGCGTAAACTTGATGATATCCAGGTGCTGCTGCGGAGAAACCGTCGCACTCTGACCCGTGGTCACGGCAGGGAGCACGCCACTTGCGCCGTTAGCGATCACGTCGTCGATCATCTGGCCCATCTTCTTGTAGTCGATGGAGTTGCGAAGGTTCTTGGGGTCGTCGTTCTTGAGCGGGGTGAACAACGCGGGGAAAACACCAGTAAGTTGAGAAGCGTTAGTAATCTGCATAGTGCCTACAATGTAGTAAAAGTTTGCTTTGCGTCTGACTAAAACCCTTCGTTGGGCTCTTATTTGGTTGAAATTTTGAATGTGTTTTGGGCGAATTTCCATTCTTGTTACTTTGTTTGAATTTTATTGCAGGCCCAATTCCCCAAAGAAATCCTTGATTACCCCCTTAGGGCGTTGAAAATTACGGATTTGAAGTCTCTAAGGACTCTTTTTTCTATATTTTACGAAGGAATTTAGAAGATTACAAGTGGAGTCTTTCGTGAAGAAAAAGTTGTTTGGTTTATCGGCTAGGACTGCATCAATCGTTGCGGTTCTGCTGTGCGCCGTCTTGACATCGTGTTTTTTTGAATCAGATGACAATGGTCTTGAAAAATGGCTTTCGGATCAGGGTATGCCCAGTAGTTACAAGGTGCAGACCCTCAATGTGACGAACCTTACACCGCTGTCGGTTGAAGCTCATCTGAGTACATTCCCGAAATCAGCCGATGTCTATGCGACCTTGGGACGTGCTTCGAACCTGACGCACGACCTGGTGTTGGATGTTGGCATTTTACCTGATTCGGATTTTATGAAGAGCTTGAACAAGTCCGACACGGCAGGGGCATACCTCGCCATGTTCTGGCAGCGCCCTTACTATAAGGCGAAACAGTTCCCGAAAGATTCCGTTCCTAAGGGTGAAAAAATCGATGTGAATGTGAGCTGGAAGCTGGATTTGGGAAAAGACGAGGATTTCCTGGACAGTATCGCCGATATCGAGGATAGCGTTTGGTACGAGAGCCTTTTGGACTGGGAAGCAGATGGTTCCGAAGATATAAAGATGAGGATGAGAGTGCCTAAGGGCGATACGGCTCTCAGTCTGGAACTTCCGTCTGCCTTGCTGGAATCGTTGAAGAAGGTGAAGGGAGCGGCCCATTTGCAGTTGCGCCTTTCTGCTCCCAAGGCGGGGCGTATCTACAGGTTCTTTGGAGAACAAACGAACTATCCGCCGGTATTTACGCTTTACGCGGATTCCGTGAATGGTATTTCTTCGAAACCGGCTCGTATGGCCAATGTCATTGCTAGCGAAGAAGATTGCTCCGAATGTCCCGTCCTGCACGGTGGTATATTCGATTCGCTAGTGGTGGAACTTCCGCCGGAACCGATTCTGGAAGCCTTGTCCGAATTCTATGGTGACGAATTCCCCTACACCGATGGGGATAAAATTGATGTCCGTCAGACGGTGATTCATGCCGAGCTTACGATGGCTCGCGACGATTCAAAGGGACAAAATGAACTAGGACTGCCTATTCAGGTAGTGGTTGGTTCTTATGTGGATAGTGCGGATTTGGTTATCCGCCGCATGGAATCTTACCGAGTGAACAATGATGTCGTCTTAGATGAGGGACACCAGAATCTCGTGTTCCATGATGGAGATTCTCTTACGGTCCAACTGACGAACGGTGTGCGTGATTTCGTGAATAAGGCTAGTGATGGCCGTTCGCTGAAATTCATGATGCGAATGGGTTACCCGTTCCTGCAGGAAAAGGATACGACCTATAGCGATTACAGGACTGCAGAAGGTGATACGGTGCGCCTCTACTTCCCCTATTTCGATTATGCCCGTTACGATTTCTCGACATCCATGGATAATCCGATGTCTTTGAAAATATGGCTTGCTTCCAAGCGGGGGGATGAAGAATGAAAAAGCTGCTGCTCGCTTTAGGAATTTTTTCTGGTTTTGCGTTCTCGTCGATGATTGGGCTTGACGCTCTTGGTCAGGAACAGGTGATGGGCGGGACCGCCTCTGCTGCAGGTCGCGGATTTGCGGGTAATGCGAAGCCCGGCGATGCCGAAGGTCTTTCGGTGATAAATCCGGCGCGTCTTGCTTTTGATGCGAAGGTTGTCTTCAACCTGAACTTCTCGATGGAGCTGGATGAGGCTCGCAAGAGGGGACACCATTATTCATTTTCCGAATTGTCTCTCCCGTCGTTCAACCTGTCGTTCCCTATGGGGAACTTCGGTGCCATCGGTCTTTCCCTGTGGCAGCATTACTCGTCGTCGTTTAACGAAGAGTTTGAAAGCGAGAAGTATGGTTCTGATGTCAAGTTGGAATACCAGGGTAGCGTCTATGAGCTGGTGCCGACTTACGCGGTGCGAATTCCGTTTTTCCGTTCGCTCTCCTTGGGTGCCTCGGCGCACATGGTCATGGGTAACACTTCGAGAAACTTGACCCTGGGAGCAAATACGGACGATGTCGCAGATGAAGATTCTTGGGCAACGGGAAATTACAAAATTTCGGACTATGTCGATGGAACTTGGGAAATCAAGGATCATCCCGCCTATTACACGGCGGCGCTCCAATATCGCGGAAAGATGGTGTCCTACTTCTTCTCTTTCACGACGGGCTATACCTTGGAAAATGTCCTGGATTACAACTTCAGGTTTAGCGAAATCGATACGCTTGCCGCAAACCGCTACACGCGCGAAGTCGAAGTTCCCGCCTTGCTTGCGACAGGTATCAACTACCGCCTGGCAAAGCGTCACAACATAATGCTTGATTTGCTGTGGCGTGCTTGGGATAAGGACATCGAAAACATCGCCGGTGGTTGGAATATGCCGACCGTGACTGAGACGCAGAAGGATGTTATGGTGGCCCTGGGCTATCAATGCGATGGAAGTCCGCTTTTCTACGAGTCGTACTGGAACCGTATCAATTACCGAGCCGGTGCGTGGTACAGAAGCTGGTACATCAAGGATGTATTTGAAGTGGGCGGCTCCCTGGGTGGAGGCTTCCCGCTTGGTCGCAAGGGAACGACGCTTGACATCGCCCTGCAAGGTGGTAAACGTTTTGCCGATACTGATTCTCAGTGGGAAGAGATGTTTATTGGACTTAGGATCGGTTTGACTGGTATTGCCACTTGGGGAATGGAACGCCGGTAGGATTTTTAACGAAGGAGGCCTAGCATGGCTGTAAAAAAAGAAACAGATACTAAATCTAGGATCAAGGCTGCGGTCAAGGAAATTGCCGCGAAGACGACCGACAAGGTCAAGAAGGTGAAGACCGCGACCGAAACCGCCGCCAAGGAAAAGGTGGCGAAGGTTGCTGCGAAGAAGACCGCAACAAAGACAGCGACCCTCAAGACGATGAAGGATGCCGAAGAAAAGGCGGTTAAGGCTGTGGCCAAGGTGAAAAAGGCTGCTGCAACGAAGGTGTCGAAAATTTCTGCCGAAGTAAAGAAAGTTGCCGCTAAGAAAACGACTGCAAAGACCTCGGCTACCAAGTCGAGCGCAACCAAGGCTTCCGTGAAGACCGTGGCGAACAAGGCCGTTGCTGCAAAGCCCGCCAAGGCATCCGAAAAGGAAGCTGTTTCGATGGCTCAGTCTTTCGATGCTGAATACCTGGTGCTGATGCAGAAGGATCCGAACTGGATGCATGCCTTCTGGGAAGTTTCCGAAAACAGAATTAACGAAGCGAAGAAGGGTAAGGGGAAAATCGTTCTTCGCTTGTTCGATGTATCTAGCGACCTTACGGTGCAGCGTGGCAAGAAGCGCAAGTTCCGTGATATCGAAGTGCCTGCTAACGCTCGCAGCTGGTACGTCGAGAATACGGCAGGCAAGTCTTGCGTTGCTGTTCTCGGTACCGTATCTGGCAAGAACTTCAAGCCGATTGTCGAATCGGCCCCGGTGATGACTTTTGATAAGTCCGCCGCAGCACCTGCCGCAGATGATGCCTTTGCAAAGGCGTCCCTCGGCGGTAACACGCTCGGCAACTTCATGAGTTCCGGATTCTCTAGCCAGACGGCTGAATCCTGGCTCAAGCAGCTGGGAGGCAATTTCGGCAGCTCTTCCGAATCGATGTTCTCCGGAGCCCTATCGAGTGCGGCTCTGCAGTCCAACAACATCGAAGTGTCCAAGGACTCCGTAAATTACGGCAAGGACTTCTTCCTGTGGGTGAAGACGCGTCTGATCGTTTACGGTGGCACCCGTCCGGATGCACACCTCCAGGTGCGTGGCGAACCGTTCCCGCTGAATCCGGATGGCACCTTCAGCTTTGAAGAAGACCTTCCTGATTGCACGAAGATCATTCCGGTGTTCGCTACCGACAAGGATGGCGATTTCCCGACAACGATCGTGCCTATCGTCGTGAAGCGTACGGAGTAGTCCGCTTTAATGGGGGCTCCCGGTAAAATTGTTTTCCTGATGCACGCACACCTTCCGTTTGTGCGGCATCCGGAATATAAGCGCTTTTTCGAAGAGAATTGGCTGTTTGAGGCTATTGCCGAAACCTACCTGCCGCTAGTGCAGGCGATGCGGCGCCTTTTGGAAAAGGGCGTTCCGGGGACGCTCAACTTGAGTATTTCTCCTCCGCTGATAGAAATGCTTTCGGACGAGAACTTGATTCAAAAGTTCTCGGAGCATCTCAAGCGTCAGCTGGAACTGATTGAAAAGGAAGTTGCTCGCAACGCTGGGACTGACCTGGAATCGTTATCCCGGTTCTACCTTTCGCGGCAGCAGACTCTGATTGACTTATGGGAAAACCGCATCCATCGCGATCTGCTCTCGGAATTCCTTGAGCTTGAAAAGGCGCATAAGCTGAACTTGCTGACATGCGTCGGAACGCACCCGTTCTTGCCGGCGTACCAGAGCGACCCAGAGTCCATCCGGATGCAGCTCGATGTGACGGTGCGCTGCTTTGAACGCGCCTTTGGTCGCAAGCCGATGGGCGTGTGGCTGCCCGAATGCGGCTACTTTCCGGGACTCGACAAGTACCTTGCAGAATTCGGGCTACATTACTTTTTCCTAGAAACGCACGGCGCACTCCTTGCAACGCCCACACCCAAGTACGGCGTGTTTACTCCGCTGCGTACCACGCAGGGACTATACTGCATGGGTCGCGAACAGAAGAGCTCCATGGAAGTCTGGAGTCGCCGCACAGGCTATCCGGGGCATCCCGAATACCGCGAGTTCTTCACCGACATTGCTAAGGATCGCCCGCGCGATTACCTGGGTGAATACTTCTTCGCGGGCGATACGCCGATTGATACGGGCTTCAAGTACAACCGCATCACCGGCGGCGAACAGAAGGAAATATATCGCCCGTGGAACGCGATGCGCCTCGCCGAAGACCATGCGCGTCTCTTCGTGGTGAATCGCGAGACGACCATTTCGGAACTCCTGGTGAACATGGACGGCAACCAGGCGGCAATGCTTTGCCCCTACGATGCCGAACTTTTTGGACACTGGTGGTTCGAAGGTCCGTTGTTCCTGGAATCGATGATGGAACGGGCTGCTTCTTCGACTGTCATTGAATTTGCGGGAGCTGACCAGGTGATGACTTCTTCTGCCGATCCTGAAGCGCACGAACCGGCCTTTTCGAGCTGGGGCGAGGGCGGCTTCGGTTCCGTGTGGATTAACGGCGATACGGACAAGTATTATCCGCAGTCCTACCGTCTGCGCGCCATGATCGACCATCTGATGTCCATCCGTGAAAAGATGGGGATGGAAACGCCCCGTGGAAAGCTTTTAACCCGCTACATCAAGCAGATGGAGCGAGAACTTATGCTGTTCCAGTCTTCGGACTGGGCGTTCATGATTCACAACCATTCGGCTGATGGCTATGCCCGCCGCCGCTTGGACGATCATTATAACAATGGTCACACGCTTTTTGCTGAGGCATGCAAGGCGATTTTGAGAAATACGGATAAGCCTGCTGCAAATTCCGTCTTGCCGAAGCTTGAAGAATCCGACAATATTTTCAGCTGGCTTTAGTTCAGCTAATAAATGACAATAAAGTCTTTCAGCTTGCCGCTGTTGCCTACCCTGAAACGGTAGACTCCGGGTACCATAAGCGATTTTACTTCGCTTTCTTCGATGCAGTGGGTGTTGTGGGTATATTTGATTTTTGTAATCAAGTTCCCGCGGCGGTTTCTGATTTCGATGAAGTCTTTGTTTGGGGATAGCGGCGTGAAGCAGAGAGCTCCGTGGCGCCAGGGCGTGGGGTAGGCGCGCAAGGTGGAATCCTTGACTTCATAGGGAAGCGTCTGTTCTTCGGAGAATCGGCTTAAGATCCAGACGACGGAATCGATACCGGATTCATTTTTGATGATGGTGTTTGTGGCGTCTACGCTATTCAATGTAGGAAGGTAGTGAATGCTGTAGGATTTGTCCTTGATGATGGCTAGGCTTGCTCTTCCTATAAAATTTGTCAGGTCAGGTTGATCATTGGTGTAAAAGCCGTAGGCGAAAGGTTCTATTTCGGGGGGTGCCTGCAGGGAACTTGTTCGCGTATGCCTGAAATTTGGCCAGCTAGATTGGTCTTTGTTGATGAGGAAGGAGCTGTTTGCTAGAGCAGCCCTTTTACCGGAGAAAGAAAGTCTGACTGCAAATTCGTGGAATAATGAGTCTGCGGAAAGACCTAGTTTTTGGGCGGCTTGGGTAAATTGATATTCAAACGGCTGCTCGGAATTCTTGGAAAAACTCTCCCAGATGGATTTGTCGAATTTCTTTGCTACTTGGTTATAAAAGAAAAGGTATAGGACTCCAAGAGAATAATCATCCTTAAATTCGTTTAAAGTCCCTGTATATCCCGCAAGGTCGGGAATGTATTGAATGTAGTCGTCGATATCGGGGTTGTTTATTTCTTCGACTCCGACAGCGGAGGCTTCGAACCAGAACGTGTTGTGCTTGGGGGTCAGGTAACGGATTTGAATGGCATGGTAAAGTTCATGAGTTGCCGTAACCCTCAGAGCATTGTTCCATTTTTCTGCATAGGAGTATTTGTAAGTCCTGTTGTATAGTTCAAGATTGGGCTTTCCATAGGCGCAGCTCTTTCCGTTGATGACGATGGAATCTGCGGCTGGACTGAAAGCGCTTGGATACATAAAGTCGTTTTCGATCAGCAGCGTGCTTGAGTAGGGAGCGTTGTCGCTTGGCATGGTGATGGCGTAACACCCGTCTTCGCAACGATTTTTTAGAATGTAGGCAATATCTCTAAAAAGGGTCATCTCGACGATTTCGACGGGATACAGCCCCGATTCTACGCGTCTTTGATAATGGTATGAAACTGTGTCACCCAGTGGCTTTAACATGCCTGTCTTGTTGATATGAAAGTTCCATGCATCTTCAAGAGCTTTTGCCAGTGTATCTACATAGGCGAGGGTTGTTTTGTGCGGGCCTACAAGCGTATAGAAAATTTGAAAGTGGCTTGTTTTTTTTGTATAGACGCTGTCGTAGAAATCTTCGGTTGCACAATCGGAATAGATGCTGCGGGCCTCTTTTGCAATGGGGCTCACTGCTTTTGTTCGGTGATGCTCATGGATGTTTTGAAAGATCTCCGTTGTGCCGCATTTGGTGTGTGCCAAGGAGCTTGCGGCAAAAGTCAAGAGAATAATCAAAAATGCAATTGTGCTTTTCATCATGCCCCCACCATTATTTTTTCTTCGGCTAAAATCGTAGCGGCACGCAGCTTCACGGAGTCTGGAACGGTGAGCGCCTTTTGGTGCCAGGGCTTGATTCGCGCATCGACAATTATGGGGGCTTCGCATCCCCAATGCTTATCCTGAATGGAAGCGTGAATTCCGTGAAAATCCTTGGCGGGGTCGGAGCGTGTAAAGGTGAGCCACAGAAAATCGTGGAGCTTGGCGGGATTGAGCTCGCGCAGCGACTCAGCATTGTCGACTAGAGAAATCCACGGGTAGTTTTCGCGGTAAGTCCAGCTTTCAAGTGCCGTTTCGATTTCGTGGAGTGAACAGTCTGCGTTGCATTGCATCGCAATGACTCCCGGCATGACAATTTCGATTCTTTCGATTCCTGGAATGTTCAGACTTTGCAAATCGGAAGCGTTGTTACGCAGCTCCCTGCGGACAGGACCTGCAGCGGCAAGAACGAGCTTGGATCCGTGATTGAGCTTTGCTCCGGTGTAGTCCAAGGTGTCGATGGTTGTTGCCGTCTGGAAGTGCAGATCGCGCTTGAAGTCCATTCGAGAAAGAATATGCGCAAAGAAACGGGGAATGTCGTAGACATCGGTTTCCTTGTCGTCTTCGATGGCGGCAATCATCAGGTACTTGGAAAGACTTGCCTGGTTGAATCCGAGAAGGGCGTTTGCTGTTTTCAGAAGTTCCATCGGTTCGCGGTCTTCTGCCTTGGCGTAAGGCAAGAAACGTTCGTGGGCGAGCGCCAGGCAAAACGGATGAACTCCCGCGTCGTCGACGGCGTGCAACGCGACAAGTCCGGGCACCGATGCGGGCACCATGGGCTTGGTGATGCGGTGGATGAAATCTCCGAATAGCGTATCTTCTTGTGGCGGGCGTCCGACAACAGTAAAGGGGAATATGGCGTCTTTCTTGCAAAGAACCTTTTCCACTTTAAGGTAGGGAAAATCGTGCTTGCCGGAGTAGTAGCCGATATGGTCGCCGAAGGGTCCCTCCGGTTTCAGTTCAGGTTGGATTTCGCCGAGAATGCAAAATTCCGCATCGCTGGAGACAAGGTAATCGTTATGGATAAAGTAACGAAAACGCCTGCCACCGAGCATTCCTGCGAACAAAAGCTCGCTTAGGTTTTCGGGCATGGGCATCACGGCTGCAACGGTGTGTGCCGGCGAGCCACCGATAAAGATGCTTACCTTGAGAGGTCGCCCTTCTTCAAGCGCTTTCTGGTGGTGTCTGGCAATGTCCCTTTTAATCTGGTAATGCAGACCGCATTCCTTATCTTGTATGTATTCGTTTCCTGAAGTTTGGATGCGATACATTCCCACATTCGTCTTCATGACGCTAGCTGACTCGCTTGGACGCGTCGCCACTTGCGGGAGAGTGATGAATGCTCCTCCATCTTCGGGCCAGCAGACAAGCTGTGGCAAGTCCGAAAGCTTGCATTCGACAAAATCCTTAATGCTTCCACTTTTTTTCGGAAGCGAATGAATGCCGGTGCGTGCCGCACTTAAAAGAGTGCCTAAACTTGCTTGCTTGAAAAATTCAACGGGATTTGACTTGAAAAGGACTGCGGTGCGTGTTCCTTCGAGAGTGTCTCGGAATAGAAAGTCGATTCGTTCTTGAGTCCCAAAGATGTTACAGACTGCACGGAACGGGCTTCCCTTGACTCGCTCAAAGAGTATGGCAGGACCTTTGTTTTCAAAAGCCTGACGGGCGATTTCTGCCATTTCTAGGTACGGATCCACCTCGCGATGGACACGCTTAAGCATCCCTGCTTTTTCGAGATCCAGCAGTGCCTGTTTCAGGTCTTTATACATGGTAACCTTATCCGGCGGTTGCGGATTGGTCTATGGCTGCAAAACCCTGTGTCTGCTTCTTGCTTTCGATGGCAAGAAGGGCGTCGCGCATATCCTTGCGGCTAGCAACCGCATACACGATCGATGCGCTTGCCATGACCTTTGCGAATGTTTCTTCGGGGAACTCGTTGAATCCCTGGAACGAGAATTCATCGTAGCAGCCCGTGAGGTTGCCTTCGTCTGTGAATTCGTGCGTCGCGTTGAATCCGCGGAAGGGACCCTTGTCGAGACGGACAAGAATTTTCCCATTGTTGATAGAACTGATGCGTCCCGTCCAGCATATTTTTCTGAAACCAACGACAACTGTATAGCGGACGATTTCGCCTGCTTCGAGTGCCTTGGGCAAGGTGTAGTGAATGACGGGATTTTTACCGATAGTCATGTTCATGGGCGTATAACGCATCGTCTCCAGCATGTTTGCCAGAGTGTATTCCTGCCATGAAGTTTGACTGAATTGAACCATACGCGAATAATTTAGTAAAAGGAATGTTGGTTGATGGTGTTTTTCAGTAAAAAATCGGCGTATTCGTCTAAAATTCGAAATCGACGGCGCGACGTTCCGTTACCACTTTTTTGACAAACGAAACGATAGCAAGGTGTTCCGGATGGTTCTGGTAAATGTCGAGGGCTGCCTTGGTGTGGAAGGTTGTGTCGAGAGCGATATCGTATTCGACATCGCCGTTGCCGAGTTCAGCCTTATTGAAGTTGAGTCCCGATTCAATGCTCAAAAGACCGGGAATTTTGCCAGCCAAGGCATGGAAGGCGTCGACCATTTTCTGTCCGTTCTCTTTAGCAGAAGCACCTTCGGCTTCCTTTTTCAATTTCCAAAATACGATATGGCGAATCATGAAATCCTCTTGTTGTTGTAAATTTCTTGGTAGAGATTCAGCTGACGCTTAAAGCATTCATCCCAGCTGAATTTTTCGGCATAGGCACGAGCCTTCTGCTTCAAGGCAAGCATATCCGAATGATAAAGTTCGATAATGGTTTCGGCGAGAGCCCTGGGGCTGCGCTCTTTAAGGATGCGACCGGCTCCAGAGTTTCTGACATGTTCTGCGGCGGCACCGGTGCTTGCGCCGATCTGGGCATTTCCGCATGCCATGCTTTCGAGAATGGAAAGGCCGAAGGTTTCCCAGCCCGAAAGGGCTAGCCCAAGATCAACGCTTGCATAGATTTTAGCCATTTCGTCGATAGACGAAATGAAACCGGCATATTGGACATACGGGTATGTCCTGGCGGCAAGTCTCACTTGAGGGAGGTATGGACCGGTTCCTGCAAAAACGAGAGTCGGTTCGCAGCCGAGCCTGTTGGTAATGATGGGGTAGGCGGCGAGCAAGAGCTCGATTCCCTTTTCTTCGCAGAATCTGTGCGGGAAAAAGATGGTGAGCCTTTCCGGATTGCCCGCTTTCAGTTTTTGTACCAAAGCCTCGTCACGCTTGCTGGGCGAGAACATTTCGATGTCGCAGCCCAGCGGAATCCAGTAGCTCTTGGGCATGTGGTGTCTTTCCAGGCGTTTCAGGACTTCGTCGCAAGAAACCTGAACTCCGTCATAGCGCTTGAATTCCTTTCTTGCATACCAGAAGGCAAGCTTTTTGCTAATGACTCCGAGAGCCTTTCCGAATTTGTTTGTAACGGGGCGCTGCACATAGGTGATCGGAAAGTCCGCATGCCAAAAACTGAGCAGGACTGCATCGGGAACAATTTTCCTTGCCACCCGGCGAACGAGTGTCGGCAGCAGGTAGGGGGAGCCGACTTCAATGACTTGAGGCTTGTACTTTTCCAGGACAGGCCTTATCTGCGAGGGTTTCCACATGAAGCGGTATTCCCATTTGCCTGGGAAGCGGAATGCCTTCACATGCTCGATGATGAGCCCGTCGCTTTTCTTTTCAGTGAAAGTCTTGGAATCGGGCATCACAAAGACCGATAGCACTTCCTGTTGCTTTTCGTAGAAAGCCATCTTCTGCAAGTGGTAGCGACGAACGCCACCGCCAGACGGGCTCCAGAAATTATTGAAATCGACGATTGTGAACATTAGCCGAGTTCTATCTCTTCTTGCATGCGGTTGGATAACGGTTCAATCGAAAGCGTTCCCTGGTAAAGTTGGTTGTTGCCAAGTCGCTTGGAATCAACGGTCAGGAACATGTTGCCACCCTTGGATTCGAGCCAGTAGATGGCGTCGGAATCGCGCAGGTAGGCGCGTGGACCGATGAGACCCTGTTCCGAGTCAATCAGTTCTCCGCCAATAAACATCGGAATGTCGAGAGCCTTGTAAAGGTCGAGAATCACCGAGGAACGGCGCTCGTGAATGTCGGGCATATCGGCATGGTCAGAAACCTTCAGGTGGTCGATACCATCGACGATGACGACCAGGTTGGAATGTTCCTTGACTTCTTCCTTCAAAGTCGATAGCAGTTCCCGGTTGTCGAAGGACGGCTGGTCTTCCCAGATTTCAAGCCTGTTGCTGCGCACAAAGCCCATTAGGTCGCGTGTCGCTTCGAGAATTTTCTGATTTACGGATTCGTCTTCGCTCTGCTTACGGACCGTAAGCACCGATTCGCCAATGAGCATGGCGACAAGTCTGTCGAAGATTTGGCGACGCGGCGTTTCGAGCGCGATATAGATCAGCTTGAGCTTAGGGTTGCTCTGGACTAGGTCGAGAGCGAGACTGGAGAGCAGTGTCGTTTTAAGGCCGAAAGGCTTGGATGAAACGTAGAAACAACCGGACTGGATGCCGTCGATTTCGTGGGTGAGTCTCGGGAAGGTGTTCAGGGCATAGCCGACGCTCACGTCCGGGGGGCAGCCCATGGCGGTATCGAAGTTTTCCTTGATGTCCTGCAGGAGCATGGAACGGCGGTGCGTATGCACCGTATCCTCTTCAGTTTCCTTGACTAAGGAAATTAGCTGGTCGGCACCATTCTTGCGGATGACCTGGTCGACCGTTTCGCCCTTTGGCAAAATGATGGACTTGAATTTGAGTCCCAGGTCTTCGGACATCTTCAGGTACTTCTGGATGCGGTATTCCTGTTCCCTGCGGTCCTGTTCGCGGCGAAGGATGACGCATACTTCTTCGGCGCCGCATGCCTTCAGCTTGTACAGATGGCTAAGGGAGAGCTCCTGGTACATTGTCGAGACGACACCGGGAATGCCCGCAAGGTCCGCGGTAAGGGCGTCAAAGAAGCCTTCGACAATCAGCGGCTTGTTGTTGTCGGGCTGGATGTTGAAGGGAATGTCGCCCGGACCTGATGCGTAAGAAATGTAGCGGTGGGGGCTGTCTGCGTCATCGAGAACGCGACCGTAAACGGAGTGAATCAGTCCCTTGGAGTTTCGCGCGGGAATTGTAATGCGCGGTTCGTGGTAGGCTTCGAGATTGTCGAGGTAGAAGCTGATCTCGTGGCGTTCGATTCCCGAAAGCATGCAGTAGCTGACAAAAGGTTCCGGATCTCCGCTGTAGTAGCCGAGACCATAGAGTTGAGCCTGTCCGATGCTCCAGCCGCGTGCGCTCAAAAAATCCGCAGAAGAGGGGCTCTTGCAGGCTGCCCAGTGGCAGTAGCGGACGAA
This sequence comes from Fibrobacter sp., assembly GCA_017526585.1. Lineage (GTDB taxonomy): Bacteria > Fibrobacterota > Fibrobacteria > Fibrobacterales > Fibrobacteraceae > Fibrobacter. Next base: position 58,700 of record JAFXRC010000012.1, read on the forward strand.
GCTTTCGAGAACCTTGGATTTCTCGCCACCGATTTCTTTTATCCAGGGATGTTCGTCCTGCTTGTTGTCGTGCTCGGGTTCAAGTGTTCCTAAAAAGTCTACGGCTTCTGCACGTGCTGCTTGTTCTTCGAGTCCGTTGAAGCGGCTGCGCATCACGAACTCGACTAGGTCTCCTTCACTTCCGCACTGCAGACAGCGGTAGCGCCAGTAGCCAAGGGCGTCATAAAAGAACAAGGACGTTTCTTCGGGAGAATGAAACGGGCAACATGCAATAAGGTTTCTTCCCCAGCGACTCAGGGGAATTCCCAGCTGTCTCGGGTGGGTCTTAGCACGCATGATGATTCCGGCATGTTCTTGATCGATAAGCATCGGTGACCTCGTTCGTTATATTCAAAATCTAGTATTTTTTTTAATTTTTAGACTATGATTGTCCTTGGAATTGACCCCGGTTCCATTACTACCGGATATGCTTTTTTAGACACCTCGGCAAATGTTCCGAAGATTCTTGAATACGGAACACTGCATGCTCCCGCTGCCCAGGCGCTCGAAGACCGTTTGCTTCATATCGTTAGCGAATTGGAAAAACTCCTGGACAAGTATAAGCCGGATTCTCTAGGAATGGAAGGGGTGTTCTTTGCAAAAAATGCAAAGAGTGCCCTGGTGCTAGGGCACATCCGTGGGGCGATCTTGGTGGCGTGCCGTAAGCGAGGGCTCTCCTATAGCGAATACAGTCCTCGCGTCGTAAAGCAGGCGGTCACCGGAGATGGGGGAGCTTCCAAGGAGCAGGTGGCAAACATGATTTTTGCGCGTCTTGGAATCAATGGCGGAGATCTTCCACTCGATGCTTCTGACGCCCTAGCTATTGCTTGGACGCATGCGACACCATCGCCGCTTGACGAAAACATTTCAAAGGTCTTGGGTAAAAAGCGCATCTCGACGCGCAAGAAAAAAGCGACGACCAAGCAGTGGATGGACTTGATTGAAAAAATGGGAGGGCATGTCTAATGGATTGCTATGGATTACGCGCAGTAGATTCTTCCGATTTTGTCAACATTGACGGCTATGTCGTTGATAGACAAATTGTCGAAAGTTTAGACAAACTAAAAGAAAGCCTGTCCGGTGCCGGATTTGCGCTGCGCATCGAATCGGCATACCGTCCCTTTGAACGCCAGCTGTCCATCTGGAATCGCAAGGCGAAGGGGGAACTTAAGCTGCTGAACGCCGAAGGACTCCCCATGGAGCGCCCGACAGACGAAGAGCAGCTGATGTATGCCATTTTAACCTGGTCGGCGCTCCCTGGCGCAAGCCGTCACCACCTGGGTACCGATCTCGATGTGGTCGATGGAAACGCTTGCCCCGAAGGCTACGAAGTGGAACTCACTCCCGCCGAATGTGACGGCTTGTTCCGCCCCTTCCATGAAAAGCTCTCGGAACTGATCGGGGCGGCGGAGTCCTTCGGCTTCGACCGCGTCTTTGTTCCGGGCCGTGGAAAAATCCAACCCGAAAAGTGGCATATTGCACACCTGCCGACATCGCGGAAGTACCTGGAAAATTTCTCGCTTTCCGAATTGAAAGCCCTTTACGAAAAGACTGATATCGCCTGCAAGTCCGCCTTGCTTGATAATCTCGAAACTCTTGCTCGAGACTATATCTATCCCTATTTTGTTTAGGTTGCTCTTTATGCCGCGCTCGACGATATCTCTTCCTTTCAAAGAATATGGCAACTCCGTCCAGGGAGCGTCTCTTCGCTACGTTCCGTGTTCAGGCAAGTGTCGTCTGCTTGTCGTGGCGGGTATTCACGGCGAAGAACCCGAAACGACGTTTCTCCTGAGCCGCGTCCTTCGTCTATTTGAACGCCCGTTTGAAACGATTGCCTTTGTCCTGTGCGCTAATCCCGATGGCATGACGCTTGGAACTCGCGCCAATGAAAATGGGGTGGATCTGAACCGCAACTTTCCGACTTCGAACTGGTCTGCGGCTCCTGTCTATGCCCGATCCGTTCTTGAGGCTCCCCGCGATACAGCCTATTCAACGGGATCGGCTCCTGGCAGCGAACCTGAAACATCGGCATTGGTGCGCTTGATCGAGTCTCTCTCTCCCGAAACCATTCTTTCGATGCATGCCCCCATGGCTTGTGTCGATGCAAAAGAACGGTCCGTTCTTGTTCAATCTTTGTGCGAATCGTTCAATCTTCCTTGGTTGCCCGATATCGGGTACCCAACTCCGGGAAGCCTTGGAACTTGGTGCCTAGAACAAAAAAGTCCAGAGTGCATTACTCTGGAACTTCCTAGAATGTCTTTAGAGGCTTTGTACGACCGCTATGCGGAATCCTTTGCCGACTGGCTTAGGGCTTTTTAGCGGCGTTCTTCGATCCTGTTCTTTTCAGCGTTTTCGATGATTCTCTTGCGCTGGACAAGTCCAACGGTAAAACCGATGATCAGGTAGGCGGAGCAGAGCGTCAGGAGAAATTCCAGCACGAAGGGAACCTTTTCCGAGATGAACATGAAACCGCAGATGTAGGTGATGACAATCAGAATTGCCTGGCCGATGTTAAATAGCTGGTTCTTGCGCGGTTGCAGCTTGGGCAAGAACAGCGGACTCACCATCAGGATTCCCGTCACCAGCATGACGAACACCGGAAGGAAAATCATTGTCGAATCGGTGTTTTCGAACAGACCCTTGGATTTCAGGAACACAACCAGAATGGCGTTGATCGCACCGGCGAAGGTGGACGGAAGACCGGAGAAATGGTGGTGGTACGTGTCGGAGTCACAGGCATTGTACTTGGCGAGGCGCATGGCGGCGCAGAGCACATAGATGGCAAAAGTCACAATCAGAAGGACTCCGTTTGCCTGGAACCAATCGGGACACAGTGTCTTGTAGGTAAAGAAGACTGTAAACGCGGGGGCTAGACCAAATGCAATCAGGTCGGCGAGGCTGTCGAACTGGGCTCCGAACTCGGAACTGGCGTTTACGAGGCGCGCGGCAAATCCATCGAGTTTGTCCAGCAGAACACTCAGGATGATGAAGTATGCGCCCATGCGGATGGAATCAACATTAAAAAACGAACTGAAGGCTCCGGTTGTCCAGCAAATGGCAAAAACACCGAGCAAAAAATTCATGCTTGTGAAAGCATTCGGCAAAATAAAACGAGACTTACCCATAAAAACCTCCACTATCAAGTGTTGGTGAAAAGATAGATAATTTATGGAAATTTGAATATAGAACCTTGGTTCGGCAGGCTCGCCAAGGTTCTTTCAACTACTTAGCAGGCTTGATACTCCACAGGGCCTTTACACCAGCCGCAACGACCAGACTTTGTGGTGGTGCATAGGGGTTTTCTTCTGTGGGAAAATTGTCCCAGTGCTTTGTCGAGAACTGGTAGTACTGTGTCGGACGGTACATGACCGGGAGAACGGGAATCGTTTCCATGAAAATCCGGTTCAGTTCGCGGTAGGCGTCCTTCAGTTCCTTTTCGTCGGTGAGTGCCGGGATTTTTTGCAGCAGCTTATCTGCCTGGTCGTTCTTGTAGCGTCCCTGGTTGGCAAACGCTTCTTCTCCGACAGCCTTGAAGGATACGGATCCCATCACTTGCTCGAATCGGTTCCAAGGAGAGGCTGCGGAAAGTTCTGCGGTTTGCGTTTTCATGGCGAGGTCGAATGTGCCTAGGCGCAGGTCCTTGTCCCAGACGCTGTAGTCGACGAATTTCTCTTCGGCTGCAAGTCCGACATCATGTAGGGATTCGACGATAACCTTGATGGCGTCTTCCCAGTCGGTCCAGCCCTGCGGGCATTCCACGGTGAAGCTGCGGACCGGTTCGCCCTTCTTGTCGATGAGCTTGCCGTTGTCATCCCAGGAGTAACCAGCATCCTTCAGGATGGACTTTGCCTTCTCGATATCGTAGGAGTAGCCGTACTTGTCGGCGTCTTCCTTGTTGAAGTACTTGGATTCCGTTCCGAAGGGAAGGATGAAACCCGGTTGGATGACCGGCGTGTAGTTGGAAACCGCACGGGATTTGATTTTTTCGAAGTTGATGGCGTGGACCATGGCGCGACGCAGGGCTACGTCGTTAAACGGAGCGCGCTGGTGCGAGATGAACAGCGTGGTGATGGATCCCGGCAGGTGGTAGGGTTCGTTTCTGCTCCAGGCGCGGATGCTGTCCTTTGCCTTGTCCCAGATGCGCGGAAGGAATACGGAGGAAATGTCCAGGTTTCCCTTTGCCATGGCGCTGTTGAAATGGTTGTTGCCGTTGTAAAGGGAATGGATGATGTACTTGGGAGCGGGCTTTTGTCCGTTGAATTTGTAGTTGCCCCAGTAGTTATCGTTTCTTTCCAGTACAATTTGGTCGGGCGAGTAGGTCTTGAGATTGTATGGACCGGACACCACCGGCATGGAGTCGTTCTTGAACTCCGTGATAAGACTCATGTCGTAGCTCTTGCCGGACTTCGCCCCTTGGATCAAGGGTTCGAATACGGACTTGGGGAGAATCGATGTCTCTGCAAGGGCGTTCAAGATAATGAGCGGGTTCTTGTTCTTTGCGAAATGGAAGGAAATTTTGTTGTCTCCGTCATTCGTGACCTTGCTCAGGAAGTTCCAGTTGCCATGTCGCGGAGTGGGGAGTAAGGAGTCTGCTTTGAAGGTGAAAAGGACATCGTCGACCGTAACCGGCGTTCCGTCGCTCCATTTTGCCTTCGGGTCCAGGTGAACCGTAATTTTGTCTTCGTCGCTGGAGTAGCTGTCCGCGAGCATTGGCTCGAGTTGACCGTTCAGCTGGTTGTAGACAAGAAGCGCTTCATAGGTGATTCTGCAGTTTCCGTCAATGGGGAAGTTGGGGTCGTAATCCAAAGGGTTGAATGTTGAAGGGGGGGCCCAATCAAAACCACCGATATACAGCGTTTCGCTGCGGTCGTATTCCGAACTGCTCTTTTCTGTTGTCTTGCTTTCTTCATTACAAGCAACAAGAAGGAGTGAAAGTAGGGCGGTTCCCCATATGAATGTCTTTTTTGCTTTCATAAAGTTCAATGAATTCATCCTGTTCATCCCATACAATTTATACATAAATTTAGTGTGTTTTTTCTTAAAAAACCACCAAAATTTGTTTACAAGTCAAAAAAAAGGCGCTTTTTTGCCCCTTTTTTACCGGTTACAAAGAAAAACCGTACAGCAATCGTTTTGATGATGCGCTAAACAGGGTATGATTCAGGACGAACGGTGTTCCTGCACCTCCTGGGGTACTGAATTTCCGTTCCTTTTTGCCCGTTTTGATTGAAATTCCGATGACTTCGTTTCCCTGGTCAATCCATGCAAATCCGTCTTTGACAAAGGGCTTTGAGAAGATGGAATTCTTTCCGACATATTTCCATAGCGGAGCGCCCGCTTCGGAATACAGGAGAATCGATTGGTCTGATTCTCCGACGAGAATCCGTTTCTCGCCAAGATCGTCGATAACCTGTAGCGACGATATGGAGCTTTCCATGAGAATCTGTAGCGGCGGGGCATCCTTGTTCTTCTGGTTGAACAGGTGTAGCTTATTGCCGCTTGCGACGGCGATGGTCGTATCAAGGCTCAAAAGGTGGGTCACCTGCCCTGGTATTTTCCTTGCGGAATTTTCCCTGGTTTGACCGGAATCGTCGCTGAGTGTCGTCATTTCACCTTCCAGATTGCAAATGAATATGGATTCTTTTGATTTGGCGTGTAGGAAGGGAACGGAGAAGATTTTTCTTGACCAGGCGAGCCTGTTGTCGGGTCTCATGATTTTCAGGAGAAATCCGTTCCAGGTCGAAATGTAGATGGCGTTTTCGGTCACGTTCGCCTTGAATGCCTTGCCTGGTAGCTGAATGGAAACGGGGGCGGTATCGTGGTTCAGGTCGTAAAGGGACATGTTGTAACCGAAGGCGACGACAAGCGTGTTTTCGTCATTTTCGATGACGGGACTGTTGTCGATTGCCCCAAGTTGCCTGGTATACCGAATTTCTCCGTTTTCTGCGTTGATACAGAAGAGCTTGTCTGCGGCAGGGTCGATGGTGTATAGGTTCTTTTTACCGCTGAAGAACTGGGGGTACCTGGTCTTGGGTGAAATGGGGAGAATGTTCACGAATTTTGCCCCGATGGATTTGCTGTAACGGTTAAGGATAAGCTTGGTGACTTGCGGGTTGCTGCTGGAGAGTCGAACCGCTTCGGCCCATGCCTTTTGCTTTTCTCTTTCGCTGCCGTTTTTTTGTTCTAGGTAGAGAGCCTTGAAAAACCAGCCTTCTGCATTGCCGGGCTCCAGTTTGAAGAGTGTATCCAAAATAGGTGGCAGGTCATCCCATTCTTCATGTTCGACAAGATCTGCAGCCTGTTTGGCGTATGTCTCGGAACGCAGAATTTTCTTGCCGTAATAGTGCGGAGCGATAGAAACAAGCTTTCTCTCTCCGAAATTCAGGTAGAGGTTCCCGTTAGTTTGTATGGGTGCTGATTCGATGGGCTTTGCAAAGTTGAAGTGCCATAGCGGATAGAGCAATGTGTCGACCGTGATGATGGTTCCTTCATCGGAGAAGAGACCGAGGGACCCCTTGGCGAGCGGATAGATGGACGATGCGTCGCTTTGGACCGCTTTCCGGATGAGTCCGGTCGACTTGTCTATAAGGCTGATTTTCCCGGAGGATTCCAGCAAGGCGATGTTCTTGCCAAAAGAGAACATGCTTTCGATGTTGCCGACTGAAACTTTCCAAAGGGGAGTAGTCCTTTGCTTAGGCGCGTAGCTGTACAGGTAATTGCCCGAGACAAGGAATAGCTGCCGCTTGTCGATAAGGACTTTCTTAATGATGTCAAACTGGGCTATCGATTTTTTTGATGTCCCGTCAAGAGCGGAGACGAAGTGTAGCGCATTGTCCGTGCAGTTCAGGACGAAGTCGTTGGTGGGGGTGAAGAATCCTTCTGGTAGGCATCCGCTGTACTTGTCATCGATTCGAGTTACAATTTTCTTGTTGTTCAATAGATGCAGTTGTTTGCTGCCAAGAATGATTGCCTTGTTGTCTTCGATAAAGAAGTGGATGATGTCCGTAATGTAAAAACTGGCGTTCTGTTTGTTGGCGTAGAATGACTTGAAAACGAGGCTGTCTCCGTCGCTAGACTGATACCAGATTCCTTGTTTGGATATGTCGAAAACTTGCCGGTTTGGAGGGGCGTTTGCAATCACTTCGACATGGTCTTCGTTAATTTTGCTGATGTACCCGTCTTGCAAAAATAGGAAGGTAGGGTCTTTTCCGAAGACTTTTTGAATGGGACTTTTCAGGCTGACAGAAGTGCGTAGCAGGGCTTCTGGCGTATTGTTGGTCGCGCTCTCCCGTTCCGATAGCCAGTATGCTTTGGGAATGTCGTTTGTCTTGGCTAGACTTTGACCATAATAAAAGCTGGCTGAAGCATTGTTGTTGGATAGCTCCTGGATTTTTGCCAGATAGAAGAAAGCCTTTTCCTTGTCGTCCTCGTCACCATTGATGGATGCGTCTTCAAGAATTTTTATCGCTTCAGATGTTTCTCCCTTCATTTCGAAGATGTAAATCGCTTCCTGAATGGCGGTCTCCATCTTTTCGGCAGAGACGGTCATGAATAGCCCGCAAATCCACACGAGCATAAGAGTCGTGCGCAGTGGATGTATCTTATGGAGTGCTTGCGGGATCATGTGGAGCCTATGCGTCAAACTTGTAGCCTGCACCTCGTACAGAAATAATGATCTTGGGATCGGCCAGGTCGTCTTCTATTTTTCTGCGGAGATTTGCAATGTGGTTGTCAACGGTTCGGGTCGAAGGCATGTTCTCGTCGGTATAACCCCAGATTTCCTTAAGCAGGTCCTCGCGCAAGACGACTTCGCCTCGGTGTGCCCAGAAGTACTTGAATATCATGTATTCTCGGGTGGTGAGATCGAGCGGGACGCCTCCCTTGGTGGCTTCGAATTTCTTCAGGTCGACCCGGATGTTTGCAAATTCCAGTACATCGGGGACTGCTGCGGAACTGGTCCCTGCTTGCGGCTCGATACGGCGCTTGAATGCCTTGACGCGGGCGAGAAGTTCCAGAATCGAAAACGGCTTTGTCACATAGTCGTCGGCGCCCATTTCAAGACCCGCAACCTTGCTGGTTTCTTCGGTCTTTGCCGTGAGCATGATGATATAGGTTTCCGGATGCTTGTTGCGGATGTAGCGGCAGACTTCAAAGCCGCTCTTTTTGGGAATCATCAAGTCTAAAAGCACCAGCTGGGGCTGGTAGGAATCCGCTTTGGCGATGGCCTCTTCTCCGTCGCAAGCGGTTTCTACCGCATAGCCTTCCATCTCGAAATTGTCTTGGAGACCGAGACGTATGATTTCTTCGTCCTCGACGATGAGTATTTTGAAATTTTGCGCCATGTCTATTCTGCCTTTTTAAACTTGACTGTAAATGTGGATCCCTTTCCGGGCTTACTTACGAGCGAAATGGTTGCCTTGTGGGTTTCTGCGACTCGTTTTACCGTGGCAAGTCCAAGGCCGGATCCCTTGGTACTGCGAGTCATTTCGTCTCCAACCCTATAGAAATCATTAAATATATTTTTTTGTTCCGACAAGGGAATGCCTATTCCTGTGTCAGACACTGAAAAAACGACCCAGTCCCCATCGTCCTTGACATCGACCTTGATGTCACCAGGAGCTTCGGTGTACTTGATGGCATTGTCGATTAGATTCTGTACTAGGCTGTAAAGAGCCGTGTAGTCTCCCATTACAAATACGTTGGGCTCAAAGTGGGTATAGAAGGTGAGCCCCTTTTCGACACCGATGTCTTCGACGGCGTCAAATACTTTTTTGGCGCAAATGGAGAAATCGAGACGCTCCCATTTGAATGCTCCGGTGCCATGTTCCATGCGGGTATAGTTTAGAATGGCTCCAATCAGGTTTTCAAGTCTGGTTGCTTCCTTGCCAATCAGCGTGGAATACTCCTGCACTTTCTCGGCGCGTTGTAAGCGCCCGCGCGCCATCATCTCGGCGAACATCTTGATGGAGGTGAGAGGCGTCTTGAGCTCGTGCGATACGCTAGAAAGGAAGTTTGCCTTCATCGAAAGCAGTTTGCGTTCCTGGGTGATGAAGCGGAACATGAAGAACGAACCGAAGATGACCGTAATTAGGGCGAAGAGCATCAGCCCATACATCAGGAACATGCGATGGCGCGTTTCCTTGTGAATGTCCTGCATGTCCTTTTCGTACAAGGTAAATTCCCATTCGAGGGCTTCTGATATAATGTGCTGATCAATGATGGGCGTGTTTTCTGGAATTTCGCCCATAATCAAGTTGTCTTTCTTTCCTGTGATAGAATAGGGAATGTTCTTGTAACTCTGGATGACGGTCTCGAGCTTTCCAAGAATTCTGCTCCTGTAGGCGTCCCTATCAATGACTGCGATGACTACCTGGTCTCCAGAAAGGTATGGATATGACATCTTGAACAAGGTTGTATTGTCGGTGCTCTTGTAAAGGATGCCTTCCTTGGAAGATGCTTCGTCATCCAAGATTTCTTGGAACAAGTCCTTGTTGTTGTACAGAATATCGATATAGCCCAGTTGGCGGTTGAAGTTCTCTCTCAAGTTCCAGAAAGCTTCGCGCTTTTCCTGGGAAAGCGTCTCAAAGGAAAGTATCTGGGTGAATGCAGATTCAAAGAAATACCTGGACAGGGAAATATCGTCGATGTTCTGTTTCTCAAGGAAGTGTGCCAGGACGGCTAGGCAGTAGTCTTGGGCTTCCTGGTGCTTCCTTTGCTTGACAAGAATTTCGAAATGCAAAAGATTGACGGAGTAAGTCAAGTCGGCATGCAGGTAGCCCTGCTGGTGCGGGTTCGCTTCCAGAATGCCTAGGAGTTTCAATGCGTCGTCGTATCTTTTTTCGTGGTAGTAGAACCTGATGAGTCCAAGGATGTTCTGTATCTGTTCTTCCTTGGATTCAAAGAAGAAACTTGCCGGATGGAGACTTCTGTTGCGCTGTTCCAGGTAAATTTTTTTTGTGACGCTGTCTTTGAGTCCCCGGCTCTCTTCCTGGAAAAGCCGCTTGTCCAGGAGTGAAGGAACGCTGTTGGAAAAGTTGGAGGACTTGAAGAAGTTCTTCGACGAAATGTCGGGGTATATCAGGTTGCCGTTGTTGAATAGGAATATGGCTTCGATTCCGTCAACGGACTTGAACTCGGCGGCGTGACCGAAATCGAGAAGCCGCTGCGGTTGTTCGTAAAGGAATAGCGATGCAGCCTTGGTTTCCTGATAGATCTTGCTTTGTTCTTTCTGGATGGCGTTGTCAATATCGTCTTGGAAGGACGACAGGTTCTCGACGAAATTTTTTTGTGAAAGGAACATCTCGTTTTGGATGTTCCTAAAGCTTAGCACAGAAAGAATCGCTGTCGGAAGGATGATTCCACCGGCAAATAATAGGACGAACAGCAGATTGTGGTGCGAAACCTGCATTGCTAGTCCTTATCGAAACTGGTGGATTGAACCTGCGAAATTACTTGGCGATAATGGCACTGTGGGTCACCGATACCCTATGTCCGACCTCGATTCGCCGGCTCGCGGAGTAAACTTCACGAATCAGGACGGCGGATTCGTTGCCGGTTGCCCTGGCAATGATGCCTCGCCCGATCAGTCTGGGTGGAAGCGATGCGTCCGTCTTATCCTCTTCCCAAACCGCTACGGCATCACCCATGTTGTAACCTTGGTTTGTGCCCTTGTCGACTAGGACATAGGAGAATGTACCGATGATTAGCATCGGGTCCATGGAATAGCGAATCATGGCGAGCGAATCCATCTTCGCTTCCTTGACCTGGCTATAACCTTGAACATTAATGGTTTCAAGCGGCTTCTTGAGCTTCGCCTTGGACTGGTTGATTCTGATTTCGCGGAATGTGGTTACGATCTTTGCTCGGGACAGGGTGTCGCCGATGGCGGTGATTTTGGCGTATCCCGAAAGACGGAGTAGGGCGTACTTTTCGAATCCGCTTCCTTTAGCAACGGGAACATCGATTGCCTTGGCATCGATGATTTCGACGAGGTCCCCTCTTTTCAGGGTGCTATCGGTCTTCTTGCCTATCCCGACGACAACTTCCGTTTCTGGCAAGTGGATGAGCGGTTCCTTCTTTTCACCAGAACGGATGGAAATGAATCTTTTGTCATTCTTGAGGGAATCAAGAGTGTAAATTTCGGGGGCGTGTAGCTGGTAGTAGCCGTTAAAAATTTTGGGCGCGGGACGCTTCTGGTAGTAGTACTCGTCAACGGGCTTCGGCTTTTTGATATTCTTCTTGTCTTTGTCGCGTAGGTTGCCGAGCATGTCCTCGAAATCGGAATTGCGCACATCGCCGTCGTCACAGCCAGCGTTGGTTACCGAATAGCCCTTGCCCTTGGGGAGTGCAGAATCGGAAATGGCTGCGTTACAGGGATATTTGCTCTTTTCTGTCGTGAGCACCGTTTCTTCGCGGATGGAGTCGCCCAGATAGATGGAGTCGCCCGGGTAAATCCAGTGCGGATCCTGGATATGGCGGTTGTTTTCCCACAGGTCCGGCCATGCGAAGGGGTCCTTGAGGAATTCGTCACTCAAGTCCCAAAGTGTATCGCCTTCCTTGACAACATAGGCAGATGCCAGCAGAGCGGTAACGCCAAGACAGATGGATGCATATTTTAAAAGTCGCATATATATCCTTTACAGGCTGTTTTACTCCAATAATTTAACCTTTTCTTTGCTTAAAAGTTGGGCTTCCTTGGGTAAAATGCGGATTTTTTGCCGAATTTTGACGAGAAATGCGTTCTTGCGGTCGTTGCACGTTTCGAGAATGCGTCTTTTGGGCGGGGTTTTGCCCAAGCAGCCCTGCTCTATCGGGAACAAATAGGAACAGCACTTCGAATTTGCCGGAACCCGCTTCCAGGTAGAGTGGAATGCTCTTTCTAAGCATGTAGCTTTCGTTTCGGAACTGCTTGATGGTCCGCAAAGCGATTTCCAGGTCGGAAGTCTGTAGCAGGATCCTTTCCGGTCTGGACATCGCTGCGGCCTGGACGACACCCTGGGCGAGGGGTTCTCCTGCGGGCAGGTTGAAATAGAATGTCCAACGACCTTCGTTTTCGTCCTTCCCGAAGAACTTGGAGAAAAATTCCTGTTCCACGTGTCCGCGGATGAATTTCATGTTCTCGTCAATGGCGTTGCGTGCATTCAGTCTCGAAGAGAGCATGGCGTATTCGCGGCAATCCATCGAGACGACCTTCTTAAAGCGGCTAGCCAGAGATGCACTCACAAAAGAAGATCCCGAGTAAAATTCAAAAAAACTGTCTTCCCGGTTGGGGTGAATGGCGCTTTCGATGCGGGCGGGGAGTCCAATCCATGCGTCCTTGATTCTGGGCGTCCAGTCGAGCACATGCATGCTAATGCCGGTGTCGCCGATGGGCATGAAGTCGCTGCCGAAGGCGGACTTCGCTTCGACCTTGACGGGGGTGGTTCCTGCGGGGTCGAATGTGATGTCGGGCATGCATTGGATATGGTGGCAGCTGATCACTTCAGGGCATGTTCTCTGCAGGAATTCGATGAAGGTCTTGTAACCGTGGGCGGAGAATCGTCCGCGCAGATTGACTTGGACGAGTAGGGCGAAGTTTCCGTCACCGACAGCACGGAACCAGATTTGACGCAGCGCCTTTTTGAAAATGTGCAGATGCTCTTTTTTAAGTTGTTCGAAAACCTGCGTGACGAGCTCTGGCGCGGTCATATTGCGGGCGGGAGCTTCTATGGAGAGATTCTCCTGTTGACCACGGTATGTCTTGATGATGCGCCAGTCAGCATGCTCGGGAATGGCGTCAGCTGTGTACCATGCCTGAAACTTTCCGGGGACATGCTCGTTTTCGACCCATGCCGTGAGTTGGTGCTTTAGGTCTTCAAATGTCGGGACCGTACGAGAAACCGGTTTCTCCGGTTTTGGAGCTTCTGTCGGTTCTTTGCCTTGACGCATATTGTTGGTGCGCGGAGTGTTACTTCTTTTTCTAAAATCGTTTCTCATTTTTAATTCTTAATTATACGAGGAATCTCGGGTAAATCCACGAGCATTCTCTAGCGAGAGTCTTCGGAAATTCGCGGAAGTTTCCGTTAATCTGGTACAGGTTCAGGCTGCCTTCGACGGGCAGGAGCTTGATGACGGAGTCTGCACGAGATTCGAGATAGGGGTATTCGTCCAGGTTGCAAGACGATACGACTGCGCATCCCGTGAGAGCGATGATGGTGTCGATCATCTGCATTAGAATCTGGTGCGGCGCTCCGTTCAGTCGGGTGGACTTCGGGTTGTGAAGCACTGCTGAAATGGGGTCGATTACGACGACACGGTAGTCGTGGTTTTCTAGCTTCTTTGCACCCTGGATTCGCTTGGCAATCAGTTGTGCAGTCTCGATGGGAGAAAGAGCGGTTCCGCGCAGGTTCAAGAAACCGAACTTGGGGGTGCTAGCGTTCAGGTTGCGTTTTGCGCCCAGCAGGTAGAGTCGGTTCAAGAAGACGGACTTGGTGAGTTCGAAGTTGATGAAAAGGACATCGCTAGAAGAGGTCGGGTTTCCGAACCAGTCTTCACCGTAGCAGATAGAAAGTCCGAGGTCCATCAGGGCAAGAGACTTGCCGCTCTTGGGAGGTGCTGTGAACAGGAAGAATTCTCCTGCGCGGAGCATGTTTTCGACGATGGTCTGGTCTTTCTTGGGGGCTTCTTCGGTGTCGCTGGCGAGCTCGATAAGCGGCTTGCCGTCAAGCGAGTATTCCACCCATTCGCGCCATTCCTTGAAATTCTTTGCACCTTGTTCAAGCCCAATCAGATACTGCTGCTTGCCGCCACGGAGAACACCGGGCATGCGCACCATCATGTGCGGGTTGCTATTGCTCGGATCGACCTTGAAACCTTGGGAGTCGAGGGTTTTGAAGAGGAAATCGACGCGTTCGTTGTATTCTTCTTCGTCGTTTGCGAAAATCTTGACCCATGCCTGCACGGAGTTGGCGCCCGTGTTCACGAGGGCTGCACAGGGAAGGTTCAAGGCCTTGTAGTAGGCGAGCTGCTTGGCAAGAGACATCTTGGGATTGTCGACTACTACATAACGGTAGCGCCAGGATTCATCGGAAGCGTCTTCGCCGCCCTTGGTGGCGTTGATGCAGAGGAGGGCGCCTTCGGGGCTGTCGAGGCTCTTCATGATTTTCTTGATAGAGTCGTCTTGCCCGATGATGTTGGAGACGAGTTCTTCGGTGCTGTTAGGCGTGTTGGATACCTTGAAGGCGATGGTCTCGTCTGGGTCGAAGGTGGCTTCCAGAAGCTTTGCCAGGTCCTTACGCCAGTCTGCGGCGGGCCAGGGAATAGAGAGCGCTTCGGGGTCAATCTTGAAGTTCTGCAACAGTTCCAGGGACTGTGTGTCCAAGCCCATGGCGAGCATCTGTTCCATCGAGATCATGCTTGCCGAAAGCGGATTGATAATCGGCATGGCGACCGTCTGCGGGGCGGCTGCAGCGTGTGCCTGGGGCATGGCGCCTTCCGCAGACGGGGCTGCGTTCTGCGCCGTCGCGGCAGGAGCTTCTTCGGGGCGCTCCGTGGAACGCTTTTCGGCGGAGAACGCACGGCGAAGGGTCTGTTCGACCTCTTCGCCATCCATGCCGTCGTCGCGGGCCTTGCCGCCCAGCTGGAAACTCGCGTCCATGAACGTCCA
>JAFXRC010000013.1 GCA_017526585.1 Fibrobacter sp.
ATACGCTAAGCTCGTTCCGGGTTCTGAATACCACGAAGGTTCTAAGGGTGTTTGGACGGTCAAGTGCGACATCGCTCTTCCGTGCGCTACCCAGAACGAACTCGACCTCGAAGGTGCCAAGGCCCTTATCGCTAACGGCGTGAAGGCCGTTTCCGAAGGTGCTAACATGCCGTCTACTCCGGAAGCTATCGAAGCCTTCCAGAAGGCTGGTGTTCTCTTTGGACCTGCCAAGGCTGCTAACGCTGGTGGCGTGGCAACATCGGGTCTCGAAATGTCTCAGAACTCCGAACGTCTCTCCTGGACCTTCGAAGAAGTGGACAAGAAGCTCGAAGGCATCATGAAGAGCATCTACGCCGCTGCTTCCTCTGCCGCTGTCAAGTACGGCCAGAAGGGCAACCTCGTGATGGGTGCAAACATCGCCGGCTTCCTCAAGGTTGCCGATGCCATGAAGTGGCAGGGCGCTGTGTAATTTTCGAAGAAAATTACCACTCTAAAAAGTCCTCGGATTCGCAAGAACCGGGGGCTTTTTTTGTATGAAAAGTCCATGTTGGCTTGTCTTTTGTCTGTATTTGAGTATATATTGGAAGGAGAGAGGCGATAATGAGATTCTTTGCGGCTGTATTAGTGTTTCTTTTGTGCGGGTCGGTGCTTGCACATGTGAATCCTATGCCTGATTTCAAGGATAAGCGTGATGGTCGAGTTTATAAGACGGTTCTGATAGGGGATCAGCGCTGGTTTGCGGAGAATCTGCGATTCAAAATTAAGGGCAGCTGGTGCTACGACAAAAGGGACTACAACTGCGACACCTATGGCAGGCTTTACGACTGGTCCATGGCGATGAGCTTGGTTGATTATTACAACTGGCATTCCATCAAGAAGATGAAACAGCGTGTTCACGATGTCTGTCCTTCGGGATGGCATGTTCCCACCAACAAGGATTGGAAAAAGCTGAAGTACTATGTCGGCAAGAAGGGGAAAAGCGACGGTGTGGGTATCAGTCTGAAATCGCCTGATCACTGGGAGCGCGAACTTCGTTTGCCTGCGGGTTCCGATGAATTTGGCTTTAACGCAATTCCTGCCGGCGAAAAGCAGCAGTATAATGGCTTCATGGATTTGGGACATTCGGCGCAGTTCTGGTCGTCTACGGAAATTGACGATGGAGGTGCGTATTTCTGGAGCCTCATGTACGATTCCAGGACATTCGACAAGGTGTATGCGGGAAAGGATGATGGCGTCTCTATTCGTTGCGTTGAAGACCGCCTGTATGAAATCAAGGAACCGCCTCCGCCGCCACCGAAAATTATTCCGCAGGTGGTCAAGGTGCAAAACAAAGAAGTACAGACAATCCATATCGGAGATCAAGTATGGATGGTCAAGAATTTGAATGAAAAGGTGCCCGGTAGCTATTGCTACGAAAACAAGGAAGAAAATTGCGAGAAATATGGGCGCCTGTATACCTGGACTGCGGCGATGAAAATTGATGAGCGCTTTGTTAATGTCGAGGCGAAGGATTCGATTTCAAAGCGGCGCCCCAGGGGTATTTGCCCGAATGGTTGGCATGTTCCGACGGCTCTTGATTTTTATAGACTCAGTACCTACTTGAAAGACATTGACGATGCAGTCGGAGTTGGAACGAACTTGCGTTCTCGTGAAGGCTGGCAAGAAAGTGAACTCGCGCTCTTGGGCGAAGATGGCTTTGGCTTCTCTGCCTTAGCGGGTGGCCTGCGCGATTCTCTGGATTCGACGAGCTTTAGCGGACTCGGTTTCTTTACCGCGTTCTGGGCTGGTACCGAAGGGGACTCTGCGCGAGCCTTGGCGTGGCGACTCTCATACGATGACGACGACTTTGTGATGGATTCCAGCATGAAGAGCCGAGCCCTTGCGGTGCGCTGTCTGTTGAATCCGCCGGACGATGATGAAATTTATGATAGCACGTCGATTTACGACAAGCGAGATGAAAATAGGTATAAGACGGTTGCGATAGGGGATGATTTCTGGATGGCGGAAAATCTTCGTTTTGCGGCTCCAGGAAGTTTCTGTTACGATGACAAGGATATCCGTTGTCGCAATTACGGACGCCTTTATCCGTGGGCTGTGGCGATGCGTCTTCCGGAGGATTTTATTGAAAATTCAATGGACAGTGTTTCGCAGAATTCAGTCATCGAAGAGCATCAGGGAATTTGCCCCGATGGTTGGCATATTCCGAGAAAAGATGAATGGACTCGCCTTGGACAGTTTGCGGTAAACAAGCGGAAGGGCTTGGCTGCTGCGCTCAAGAGTCGAGATGGATGGGCGCAAGGGGATCTCGCGAAAAACAACAACGCGAGTGGATTCAATGCGTTGCCGGCAGGGATTCGTTTCGGCAATGACGGAGAATTCGCGGAGCTAGGAACGAGTACATACTTCTGGGCAGCCGAAGGCGGTGGAGGTATGGGGGCGGTTTACTGGTATGTTGTCAACAATAAAGACGACTTTAAGGCGGAGGAGGATTTTGATAAGAACGCTGTCTCGCTCCGTTGTGTTAAGAACAAATTAATTCCTGAACCAGAGGTAAAGGCGGATTCGGCTGTAAAAGCGGACTCGGTCAGCACCCCTCAGGAGCAATAGAATTACAGCAAAAGCCCCGGACTCAAATCCGGGGCCTTTTCAGTTCTGAAAGATCCCCGCTCGGAGGCGAGGATGACACCATAATTAGCCGATCTGCGGAAGCTGAGCGAGGCTCTTGGCGATGTCCTCATCCGTCGGGATGTAGTCGGCCATTTCGCCATCGTTGAACTTCTGGTAAGCGACCATGTCGAAGTAACCCGTGCCGGTGAGGCCGAACACGATGTTCTTGGCCTGACCGGATTCCTTGCACTTGAGAGCTTCGTCAATCGTCGCGCGGATAGCATGGCTGGATTCCGGAGCCGGGAGAATGCCTTCGGTCTGGGCGAAGAGCTTGGCGGCTTCGAACACCTTGGTCTGTTCCACGGACGTTGCACGCATCAGACCCTGATCGTAGAGTTCAGAGAGAATGCTGCTCATGCCGTGGTAGCGGAGGCCACCGGCGTGGTTGGCAGACGGAATGAAGCTGGAGCCCAGCGTGTACATCTTGGCGAGCGGGCAAACCTTGCCGGTATCGCAGAAGTCGTAGGCATACTTGCCGCGAGTGAAGCTCGGGCAGCTTGCCGGTTCCACAGCGAGAATGTCGTAGTCGGCTTCGCCACGGAGCTTTTCGCCGACGAACGGGCTAATAAGACCGCCGAGGTTAGAACCACCGCCGGCGCAACCGATAATGAGGTCGGCCTTCACGCCGAGCTTGTCGAGAGCGGCCTTCGTTTCGAGACCGATCACGGACTGGTGCAGCAACACCTGGTTCAGCACGGAACCGAGAACGTAGCGGTAACCCGGCTGCTTCACGGCGGCTTCCACGGCTTCAGAAATGGCGCAGCCGAGGCTACCCGTGGTGCCCGGGAATTCGGCGTTGATCTTCTTGCCGATTTCGGTGGTCATGGAAGGCGACGGGGTCACGCTTGCACCGTAGGTGCGCATGACTTCGCGGCGGAACGGCTTCTGTTCGTAAGAAACCTTCACCATGTAAACCTGGCAGTCCAGTCCGAAGAAGGCGGTGGACATCGAAAGAGCCGTGCCCCACTGGCCAGCACCCGTTTCGGTAGTAACACCCTTGAGACCCTGCTTCTTGGCGTAGTAGGCCTGAGCGATAGCGGAGTTCAGCTTGTGGCTGCCCGAGGTGTTGTTTCCTTCGAACTTGTAGTAGATGTGTGCCGGAGTGCCGAGTGCCTGTTCAAGGAAGTAGGCGCGAACGAGCGGAGAGGGGCGGTACATCTTGTAGAAAGTGCGGATCTCTTCAGGAATTTCGATGTATGCGGTGTCGTTATCGAGTTCCTGCTTGATGAGTTCGTCGCAGAACACCGGCTGCAAGTCTTCGAACGTGACCGGCTTGCCGGTTGCCGGATTCAGGAGCGGTGCGGGCTTTTTCTTCATGTCGGCACGGACGTTGTACCATGCTTTCGGGAGTTCGTCTTCTTTAAGGTAAGTCTTGACCGGACCTTCAATCTTGAGCGAGTTTCTCATATATTTTCCTTTTTTGCGGTTCGCCAGGGGCGCAACCAAAATTTTGCCCTAACAATATAAAAAAAAACGAGTGTAGCCCAATGAGGTTGTTCTCGCCAAGTTGTTTAATTTGGAATAGTTGACAGGAAAAGTTTTTTTAGTATATTCAAAGTATGGCTATCAATCATAACCTATTTACTGGGCAGACGGAACTGGCAGGGGAGGTCCGCGTGTCGCATGCTGGCGAGGGCGTAAAAACGCTCCCGGTCCACAGCGGTAAGAAATTCATTCGACTGCACCCGCATTCTAGAAAGCCGAATCATAAACAGACCAAAGAAGTATGAGTACTCCAAAAGGATTAATCAGTCTTTGGTTTATCTTTTAATTGAAAACACCTCGATTCTCCGGGGTGTTTTTTACAAATTATGAAAACTTACTCTAATAAGAGTTCCTGCGGGATTGCGCCTTCGATAACGAGGAGACGCCGCTTGAGGTCGAGCCCCAGGGCGTAGCCGACTAGGCTTCCGCCCTTGCCCACCACGCGATGGCAGGGGAGGATAATCTGTAGCGGGTTCGCGCGGAGGGCGGCGCCCACGGCACGCGTGGCGCGGGGCTCTCCAACTGCTTCGGCCACCTGCTGGTAGGTGCGCGTTTCTCCGTAGGGAATCTCGGCGATGGCCTCCCAGACTTTTTGCTGGAATTCGGTGCCGTACACCTTGAGCGGGAGCGAAAATTCGTGAAGCTTTCCGGCTAGGTACAGGTTCAATTGCTGTACGGCCTTGCGGTAAGCGTGAGCCACCGTCGAAGATAAAGTTTGAACTACATCCGGTTCGGCATAGGCGCAGGCCTGCACGGAACTCGGAACGCCTTCTCCTGTATAGCGCAAGCTACACAGCTTGGATTTTTCGAACACGAAAGTCCACTGCCCCCACAAGTTGCGGTGCGCAATCGTCGTGAATCTTGAATCCGAGAAGTTCATGGTATGAATATATAATTTTATTCTCTATTTTACTAATTTTCCCTACATGGAAAGTTACTTTTTTATCGGTGTTGCGGGCGTGGGCATGAGTGCCATTGCCCAGTATCTTGTTGGCAAGGGTGTCGCTGTTAGCGGTTCGGACCGCCAGTTCGGTGCAGAAGAAAAGCCTCTTGTAATGAGTCTGCTTCAGGAGTGTGGAGTCTTGTGCTTTCCGCAGGATGGCTCTGGCGTTGTAACGGGGCTTACTGCCGTGGTGGTGAGTACCGCCATCGAAGACACGAACCCAGACCTCAAGCGTGCCAAAGAACTCGGAATCCCGGTGATGCACCGCAGCGAAATGCTTGCGAAGATTTCGAAGGAAGCAAAGACAATTGCTGTTTCGGGCACCAGTGGAAAGTCGACCGTGACCGCGATGATTTATCATATTCTGCAATACGCTGGACTTCAGCCTTCCGTGATGACGGGTGCCGGTCTCGTAAACTTGCAGAAAGAAGGTAAAATCGGTAACGCCGTTTCGGGTAAGGGCGAGTGGCTCGTGGTCGAAGCGGACGAAAGCGACGGAACGCTCGTGCGCTACGAACCTGAAATAGGCTTGATTTTGAATGTGGACAAGGACCACAAGGAATTGAGCGAACTCCAGGAAATCTTCCTCAAGTTCAGCCACAACATTTTGGACAACGGCAAAATTCTGATCGTGAACGACGCGCATCCGCTCGCCAAGAAATTCAGCGCCGGTCGTGAATTTGACTTCGGCTTTGAAAATTATGTGGGCGTGCAGGGCACGGACTTCAAGTCCGTTGGGACCTCGATTCAGTTCCGTGTGCGCCACGAAGCCGAACTCGTAAAGTTTGTTGTGCCGCTTCCGGGTAAGCACAATATGGAAAACGCGCTGGCCGCAACGGCTGCCGCCCTCCGCGCCGGAGTCTCGCTCCATACGTGCGCCGACGCCCTCGCGACATTCCCCGGCGTGTTCCGCCGTCATCAGATCCTCGGAACATTCAATGGTGTGACTCTCGTAGACGACTTCGCCCACAATCCGGCGAAAATCGCTGCTAGCATCAGGAGCGCCCAGGACTTTACTGATGGGCGCGTCATCGCCTGGTTCCAGCCGCATGGCTTTGGCCCGACGCGCTTCCTCCGCAAAGACCTGGTCGAATTTATCGCGAAGACGCTCCGCCCCAAGGACTTTGCGGACGACCGTGAAAACGACGTGATGTTCTTCAGCCAGATCTACTATGCAGGCGGCACCGTCACCCGCGACATCAGTGCCGGTGACCTCGCCGACGACTTGCTCCTCAAGGGCTGCGAAGCCATCTACATCGCCGACCGCAACGAATGCGCCAAGAAAATGGTGGAATACGCCCAACCTGGCGACACGATTCTGCTGATGGGTGCGCGAGATCCGAGTCTACAGAATTACGCTCAATATGTGCAGAAGTTGTTAGAAGACGAGCCGATGTAAGTTTCCTAATGTCATCCCCGACTTGGTCGGGGATCTTCTCTTGTATGAACATTATTTAGATAGAAAAGGTGATGCCGGCTCGGAGGCCGGCATGACAACTTAAGACCTTTTGGGACCGGGCGGCCTTCGCAACTCCGAGCTGGGGCCCCTCCCGCATTATGAAAAAAGAATGTTAAGGCCACGCCTTATAAACACTCATGCTTGCTCATGCAATGCAGGCTGCCGCCCTCTTCAATCACAGTGCGGCAATCCAACCCGATGACCTTACGGTCTGGGTACACACTTTCAAAGTAAGCCTTCGCCTTCGCGTCGTTCGGAGACTTGTACTTCGGAAAAATCAGCGCGCCATTCACATAAATGAAGTTCATGTAGCTGGCCGGCAAAATCTGACCGTCGTCAAGCTTGCGCTGCGGCGGAAGCGGTAAAGTGTCGACCTTGGCCTTCTTGCCATAATGGCTCTTGAGCCAGGTTTCAATCAGGTACTTCGCTTCGGTCAGAATAATATTGTTCGGAGAGCGCTTATCGGTCGCTTCGCACATCACGATGCGGTCTTTCGCCACAAAACGAGCCACGTTGTCGATGTGGCCGTCGGTGTGGTCGCCGTGTAAACCGTGGGGGAGCACCAGCATGTCGCGGAGTCCAAATGCCTTGCAAAGAGCCTTGACTACATTCTTAAGGTCCTTCGCATCATTACGGTTCTTACCCGTTAGGCAATCCAGTGTGGTAATGCCGAGTCCATCGCCATTGACTTCGATGGCGCCACCTTCGAAAATGTAGGGGACGCTTTCGCCCTTCTTGTATTCGAAAATATCGGCAATGCGTGCGGGAATTTGGTTGTCGTTTTTCCAAGGCGGAAATTTTGCGCCCCAGGCGTTAAAGACGGTTTCAGAAACAATTGTTTCCTTTCCTTTCTTCAAGAAGAAAGGACCGTAATCGCGAATCCAGATGTCGTCTGTCTTAATGGTAATGAAACTCGCGGGATAAGGACGGTCTGCGACGGCGAATTTTTCTGGTGTCGTCAGAAAATCCTTTTTAGGAACCAGCACATTCACGGGCTGAAATTCGCTAATCGTGCGGATAAGTTCGATATAGAACTTGCGGATCATTTCGCCGCGTTCGCCGTACCAGTTCTTTTTATTGTGCGGAAAAGCGAGCCACGTGGCAGCTTGATCTTCCCATTCAGCAGGATAACGTACAATTGCTTTCGTCATGATATATTTTAGCCTTAAATTTATCTAGAGATCCTTCGACGCGCTTCGCTTGCTCAGGATGACAAGTTTTCTTTATTTGTCGCACCAGATTTTGAGAATGTCGCCATAGAGGTCTACGCGGCGGTCCCTAAAGTGCGGCCACCAGCGGCGATTTTCTTCGGTTTCCTTGAGGTCAATTTCCACAATGCTTGCGCCCAAGAAATCGGTGTCGTTCTTGTGAATGATGTAGCCATCGGGTGCCGCCACGAAAGACGTTCCCCAGAAGGTGAGTTCGCCTTCGGTACCGATGCGGTTTGCAGAAAGCACGAAGGTGCGGTTCGCAATCGCGTGTCCGCGCATCACCGTGACCCAGCTGTCCTGCTGGCGCGGGTAAATTTCGGCGGGTTCAGACTTCATCCAACCGATGGCGGTGGGGTAGATGAGAATGTCAGCACCTTTCAAGCTCATAATGCGAGCGGCTTCAGGGAACCACTGGTCCCAGCAAATCAGCACGCCGAGCGTACCGGCACTAGTCTTGATGGGCTCAAATCCCGTGTCACCCGGAATAAAGTAGTACTTCTCGTAAAAGGCCGGGTCATCGGGAATGTGGCTCTTGCGGTAAAGGCCAGCAATGGATCCGTCACGTTCAAAAACGAATGCGCTGTTGTGGTAAATGCCGCGAGCACGCTTTTCGAAGAACGGGAAAACGATAACGGCGTTAATCTCTTTGGCAATGCCCTGCCACTGCTTGACGATTGCGCTATCTTTTTCGATGGCCATGTCAAAAAAGTCGGCATTTTCTTCGAAGGGGAAATACGGCGTATGGAACATCTCGGGGAGAACGACTAGGTCGATTCCCTTGCCCTTGAGCGCAAGCGCCTGCTCCACGTACCACTGGTTATTGGTTTGGCTGTTGCCCGTCCACTTGCCCTGCAGTGTTGCTGTCTTGATTTTGTTCATGGTCCAAATTTAGATTATTATTGTTCAATTTCAAGAACCAATAGTCTTCACTATTGATAGAACTCGCGTTTAGAATTGGGTCATTTTCCGGATCGATCATAATTACCTCAAAGTGTCACGGACGAATCCGTCTTTGGGAGGTTCGTTAAAGACTTCGAATGTGCCCGAACCAATCACGGCACCGTTCTTGTAGGCGACTTCGACGCGGTATTTGCCAGCGGGAATGTTTTTCTTGCGCGTGTAGGTCCTGAAACCGGATTCGCGCCCCCCGTTAATCACCATGCGGCCCGAAGAAATTCGGTCCGTCAGTTTATATTTGCTCGTTTTCGGGTCCTGGTAGTACCACAGGTATTCGAGTTCCGCCTTGAGTTTTGCCGGTGCGTAAACCGAGGCTAGGAAGTAGACTTCGGATGAGTCCACCTTGTGGACGCTAGGAATCTGTAGACCGATGCTTTGCAAAATATTCGGGTCATCAATGTCGCAGGAGTAACTTGCCTTGTCAAAATTCTGGCAGGCGATTTTTTGCTTGAGCACGAGAGGTACAGGCGGAACCCAGTTCATTATATAGGCGACCACCAAAAGGATGCTGATAATCGCTGGAGCGATGAGGATGGTCTTTTTGCGGTGTGAAATTTTCCAGATAAAGATGCACATCCCGAATGAAAGCAATGTACTCAGGAAAAACCAGATGAAACCGATGTGGTGAACCAGGTGCGGAATCGCGAAGTTCATGAACATGGTGCCGAGCAGGCAGAAGAAGGCGAGGCTTACTCCGAAGCTTTCGTATTTCTTTTGCAGGAATTCATTGCCGACCAATAAAATGGCGAGTAAGATAACGAGAAGAAGCGAGGCGAGTGAACCGCTGCTCTTGAAGTAGCAGACCACGAGGGCGCTGAAAAGACCACCGAAGCAGAACTGGACTGCCCAGGTAAAGCGCTGCTTCCAGGCTTCGCTCCATTCGCGGTCTAAAAAGCGGTGGTGTACGACAATCGCGTTTTCGGGAATGGCGGTCGATTCGTAACCGACATTCTTGGCGAATTTGCTTGCAGCTCCTTTTGCCTTGACGGCGGCATCCTTTGCTTCGTTGGCGGCTCGGTTTGCCGCTTCCTTTGCCTTTGCCGATGCAATCGCGGCTGCTTTGGCTGTAGCTTCTTTAGCTTCTTGGGCGGCTCGATTTGCGGCTTCTTTGGCGCGGGTGGGTGTTTTTTGGGCTATAAAGTTGGCAGCACGTCTAAAGCGAGATTCTTCAGTCTTTATTTCGGGTTCAGCAACCGATTCCTCGGTTACGCTGTTTTCAACAACGGATTCTGCAGGCTTGGCCGGGTGTTCTGCCGGTTTTGCAGGGGCGGCCGTTTGTTTTTGAGCTGGAGCCGGTTTTTGTTGCGCCTTGGCAAGCGCCTGCAGGCGTTCCTTGGTCCATCCTTCGGGGTGTTCCAACTGAGCCGAAAGCAAGATTACCAGAAAAAGCGCGCCCGTATAGTAGGCGAGCAGAATCAAAATGTCGGTGCCGTAAACCATCTGACCGAGCGTAATGGAATCCCAGGTGAATCCCCCTAGGAACGCTATGGCCGGAAAAAACTTCTCTATTTTCTGAACGGCGGGCTTTTCCCGCAGCTTGTCGATGAATTGCATATCCATAAAATACAAAAATAAAGATTGCCCCAGGTCCCCCAAAAATATTGATTGTTGTGCCTAAAGTGGAATTTTTTCTGAAAAATCACTTGCTTTTTTGTGCAGTTGTTCTTATATTTAGTAGTGAACAAAGGTGCAACTAAACAAAAAGGCAACAAAATGGCGTGCATGGACGTTCGTGAAAAGCTGAATATCTTATCGGCGGCGGCAAAATACGATGTTTCGTGTTCTTCTA
Organism: Fibrobacter sp.; assembly: GCA_017526585.1. Lineage (GTDB taxonomy): Bacteria > Fibrobacterota > Fibrobacteria > Fibrobacterales > Fibrobacteraceae > Fibrobacter. The sequence continues at coordinate 10,512 of JAFXRC010000013.1, forward strand.
GCGGTTCTGGTAGACAAGCGCCCAAAGGCGGGCTTGGGAGCGCTTGTAGCGCAGGTATTTGCCATACCTGGTCGTCCGACGGGCGTTGCATTTCGCTTTTGAAGGTGCTCATGAGCAATGCCTGCAAGTATGATTGCGCCTATTGCATCAACCGCCGCAGCAACGACATTCCCCGCGCCACTTTTACACCTAAAGAACTTATCAACCTGACGCTCGAATTTTACCGTCGCAACTACATCGAGGGGCTTTTTCTGAGTTCGGCGGTGGTGGGTAGTCCCGACCGCACTATGGAAATGCTGGTTCAGGTCGCTAGGGAACTGCGTACAGTGCACAAATTTGGCGGCTACATTCACCTCAAGGCGATTCCTGGGGCTAGCCGCGAACTTCTTTACCAGGCGGGCCTTTATGCGGACCGCAGCAGCGTGAATATCGAAATCCCGACCGACAGGGCGCTGCAATACCTCGCTCCCGAAAAGAACCATGCGTCGATTCTTGCGCCCATGAACTTCTTGGCAGAGCGCAAACTGGAATACCATGGCGAATGCTCCCGCTATACGCCCAAGTTCTTGCCCGCAGGGCAGAGTACGCAAATGATTGTGGGGGCGGCGGGGGAGACTGACCTGCAGATTCTCACGCTTTCTAACGGATTCTACAAGCAACAGCAGATGAAGCGCGTGTATTTTTCGGGCTATGTTCCGCTGAACGCAGACAAACGCCTTCCGGCGCTCACAACCAAGCCGCCTCTGGCTCGCGAACACAGACTTTATCAGGCTGATTGGCTGATGCGGTTCTACAAGTTTGGCTACGACGAAGTGGTTGACCCGGCGCACCCGAATCTAGATTTGGAATTAGACCCGAAAGCCGCCTGGGCGCTCAGGCATCCGGAATTTTTCCCGATTGACATTCAGACTGCTGACTATGAAATGCTCTTGCGCGTGCCGGGAATTGGCGTCAAGTCTGCTCAGCTGATTGCCTCGGGGCGCCGCTTCTCCAAAATTCGCTTGGAACAGTTGAAGAAGATGGGCGTTGTGTTAAAGCGGGCGCAGTACTTTATCTACCATCCCGACACACCTGCTAGCCTGCGCAGACTATACCCCGAAATGGTTCGGCCCTTGTTGCTTCCCAAACCAAAATCTTTGCAACTAGATTTATTTGCTGACCAACCTCTCGCTCTCCCTGTCGCGAGTTAACTCCTCGCAATGACATTCTTTATTATTCATTTTTCATCCCTCATCCCTCATTATCATGCTTTCTATTTCCTATGATTCGACATTTGACGGCTTCTTGAGCGTAATTTTTGAGATTTACCGTCAGCATCTCGATGCCGGCGAAATACGCCCGGACCGCAGTACAGCCCCTTGTAACCTGTTCATGCAGCCGTTTCGCGTCGAAACTTCCGAAGAATCGGCGCAGCGGCTCAAGCGCGCCATTGTCAACCAGGCAAGCGCCGAAATTCTCGATCTGCTCCGTGTCGTTCTGTGCTCCGAAGAGGATGGCGTCGAGATGAAAATCCTCGCGTACCTTCGAAAGGTATTCGACGGCAACGATCCGCATTACGCGAAGAACCCGACCTCCGACGAAATGCTTCCGCTGTATATGATTGCCCGTGCCGTCCGCCGTGAAGAAGGCGGCATGCTAGGCATGCTGCGGTTCGATCGAACCGCCGACGGCACCTATTTTGCAGAAATCGAGCCGAAATACAACATTCTCGGCATGATGGTGCCGCATTTTAGGGGGCGTTTTGCGAATGAACGCTGGGCAATCTATGATTCAAAGCGTGGCTTTGGAGTCTACTATAATGGTCAAGACCCGTCTCAGGGGCCTGTAGAAATCACCATTCCGGACTTGCAGCAGGTCAAGGCGGCTGCCCCAAAGGATGATTTTGTGAAACTTTGGCAGGATTACTACCAGTCAATCGCCATCAAGGAGCGCGAAAATCCGAGGCTTTTAAGGTCCTGTCTACCGGTTCGGTACTGGAAACACCTGCCTGAACGGCAAATTGCGCCTAGTTGGAGCTAAAATGAGAGTGTCTCAACCTTTTTTTTGATGTTTTTTAGAAAAAATACGCCTATTTCTATAAATAATTGTATCTTTCTTTTGTAAAAAATGGAGATTCTGATTATATGAATATGGCTTCGGCAAAACCGGGTTTTTTTGTACAAGATCGTTTTCTTTATAGCAAAGACAATGAAAAGGTTGTTCTCCGCGGCATCAACCATATGTTCATATGGACCGACCGAGAAGGAAAGACTATCCCGGAAATTGCAAAAACTGGAGCCAACTGTGTCCGAATCGTTTGGAATACCCGTGGTCGCGTCAGCGATCTCGACAACATTATTACGCAGTGCATTTCGAACGGGATGATTCCCATTCCCGAAATCCATGATACGACAGGCAACTGGGATCGCCTTATTGAAGCTATGGAGTTCTGGCTCCGCGACGAGATGCTTCAGGTCATTTCGAACCATCAGCAGTACCTGATTGTGAACATCGGTAACGAGCCTGGCGCGCAGTCGATGGACGCTGACGATTTCTTCACCACGTACAATGCGATTATTACGAAGATGCGTGCGTCGGGAGTTCGTGTACCCCTGATGATTGACGCTGACCAGTGGGGACAAAGCGAGAAGAACTTGCTCGAAGTGGGTCCGAGGCTTTTGCAGGCTGACCCTGAACACAATTTGCTTTTCTCGATTCACATGTGGTGGCCCTCCGAACGCCACGACCCCAAGGCGACCGGCTATGCGACGGTCCAGGAACGCATCACGGGCGTCCTTGAAGCCTCGGTCGAGAAGAAACTCCCGCTTGTGGTGGGCGAGTTTGCGCCTGTCGCAGCCGGTGGCGTCAAGGAAATCCCTTACAAGTTTATCATGTCTGAAGCCGAACGCCTGAATATCGGCTGGCTCGCCTGGAGCTGGGGTCCGGGTAATTCGGACAGCCCTGAAATGGACATGACTGTCCACAGTTCCTTCAACACCTTGGTGGGTTGGGGCAAGGAAGTCTGCGTCGATAACCCGAACGGAATCCAGAATACAAGTATCATCCCGAACTTTATTCAGGAGAAGAATTTCGATATCGGTTCGCAGGTCATGGGCACGAACCTGATTCAGAATGGCGACTTCTCCGAAGAAAATCCGCTGTCCAACTGGCAGGTAGACTTCTGGGGCGGCAAGGCCGATGTGAAGGTCAACGATGGTATTGTCCGCTTCGACATCAAGAAGGCGGGCAAGGAATCTTGGAATCTGCAGTTTAAGCAAAAGCTTTCGCTCCGTGAAGGCGTTACTTACATCTTTAGCATGCGCGCCAAGGCGGACAAGCCTCGCACCTTGAACGTGAACATCAAGAAGGATGCCGAAGTGTACACGCCGTACGCCAACGGGCGTATCCTGGACTTGAGTACCAGCTGGCAGAACTTCAGCTGGAAGTTCACCATGAAGGAGTCTTCCGACATGGAAGCGCTGCTGATTTACGACATGGGTGGCGTTCCTATTTCTTGGGAACTCAGCGACATCTCGCTGGTGCAGGCCCGCAGTGTCGCCGACCGACTGAACCGCACCTTCCAGCGCAATGTCCAGAAGAATTCCGGCTACTTCAACGCTCCGAATTCCCCCTGGGAACTGCACCTGTATTCTACGAAGGGCGAACTTCTGGAAATTCTCGACAAGGGCCGTGGCGGCGAAGGGATGCGCCAGTATCCGAAGATTGAACGCAGCGGCATCATGGTCGTCAAGGATATCTCCAAGTAGTGAATTATTCCAACTAATCGGGTGCTCCAATTTGTTAAGAAGGATGTCCGCTGCAAGTCAATTTCGGTCGTTTTCGCAGACCTGAATGGACTTAAGCCGGTGAACGATAGTGAAGGGCATAATGCGGGCGATTCCCGTGTACGAGGATAAGAAGAAATTTTACGAGAGGCGTGGATAATCGTTTATGCGCTTGTGGTGTGTCACTTCGCCTGATGATTTTTCGGCGGAATTTGATGATGTTGAACAGATGTTTTCTCGCGGGCTCACCCGGCTGATTCTGCAAAAGCGCGGACGATCGGGTAGCCTTTATGCGACTGATGACGATTACGAACGGTGGCTTTTGTCGCTCCCAATGGAATGCCGCGACCGAATCTGGGTGCGTGGAACGCCCGATTTGGCGGAACGTCTAGAAGTTCGAGGCTGTGTTACCGATGCGTCGTCGCTTGTGGGGGAGGTTCCGGAGCGCTGGAAACGGGTGAACTGCATCGCCTTTTGCCGCCGTCTAGAGGAGCTTGAAAGTTTGCCGGAATGGGTGTCGGGTGCCCTGGTGGGTCCCGTGTTTCAGCCGCAGTCCGTTTACGAGCCTGTTGAATACCTTGGAACGGAAAAACTTGCTGATGTGTTGAGCTCAGAAAACGGTGTGGCTCGTAAAATCCCGCAACTCATTGTTTTTGGCGGGGTAGACCAGGATAATTTTGATTCGATAAAGGGCTTGCCGGTTCATGGAGTTTCGGTCCTTGGTGGAATTTGGAATTATGCTGACCCGGTCAATGCGTTTATCAAGCTGCAACGCGCCCTAGCGTAGGTTTGTTCAGCGAACTTTCTAGTTCATTTTGCTATATTGCAACCATGCTTTACGGAATTTGTTCTGACATCCATTCTAATGCGGTTGCTTTCGAAGCGGTTCTAGCTTCCATGAAGGACAACGGTGTAGACAGGAAGGTCTGTCTTGGGGACTTGGTCGGATATGGCGCCGATCCCGATGAATGTGTTCGTCTTGCCCGTGACAACATGGATATCTGCATTATTGGAAACCATGACAGCGTGGCGATCAAGCATGAATCGAGTGCAGGCTTCAATCCCTATGCCAAGCAGGCTATTGAATGGACTCAGAACCATTTGTCGGAAGATTCCGTCTCCTATTTGCGAGCGCTTCCGTACATCTGCGAAGAAAATGACATCTGCTTTGTGCATGCTTCGCCGCTTTCTCCTGCGGACTGGGTGTATGTGACCGAACTCGAAGACGCACTTGATGCATTTGACCACTTTAAGGGTCGTTACTGCTTTGTGGGTCATACGCACAGTCCGGTGATTGTCGCGAGCCGCCCTAATGCCATTCCGAAAATTCTCGATGAATACGAATATCGAATCGAGGATACGGAACGCCTGTTGGTGAATGTGGGTAGCGTGGGTCAGCCCCGCGACCGTGACCCGCGTTCTTGCTGGTGCTTGCTGGATACCGAGACCAAGTGTGTGCGTCTGATTCGCGTCGATTACGATGTGTTCGAAACGCAGGAACGCATGAAAAAGGCTGGCATGCCGAGTTTCTTGATCGATCGTCTGAGCGTAGGAAGATAAACTGTCATCCTGAGCGAAGAGCGTAGCTCGAAGTCGAAGGATCTAGATCAAAAAGGTGTTTGTCCAAGATGAAGTGGGTTCTCGCAGTTTTTGGTAAAGCTGGCTCGCCGTTCATTGCCGACGAGGTCGACAAGTATGTCAAGCGTTTGCGTGGGGGGATGTTCCCCTTGGAAGTCGTGGAGCTCAAGGAGTCCAAGATAGACGACCGTGTGCAGGCGTTGGCTCAGGAAGCGACACTTTTTGACAAGAAATTCCCGAAATCCGAATACAAGCGCGTCATTTTGTCCGAAGAGGGCAAGCTGATGGATACGGTCAAACTTTCGGATACGCTCCGGGACCGTTTCCCGGGAAATATCGTGTTCTTGATCGGGTCGGCGTACGGCATCGATGAAAACTTGAAAAAGACCGCCGACTTGCTTCTGTCGCTTTCGCCGTTGACCTTTACCCATGATCACGCCCGCGTACTTTTCGCCGAACAGCTTTACCGCGTCCAAATGGTCATGCAAAATCATCCTTATCATCATAGATGATTTTTTTTCGAAAAAAATGCTTTTTCACCCCTTGACGGAGTCAAAAATCTTTTCTATTATTGTGCGCGTCCTAAGCGACTATGGATGATTAGCTCAGTTGGTAGAGCAGCTGACTCTTAATCAGCGGGTCGCAGGTTCGACCCCTGCATCATCCACGAAAAACCGTCTCACCCCGAGGCGGTTTTTTCTTTTACAGCCTTGAGCGAAATTGTATTTTTCTATATTTGCCGCCGTAAAAAAACGGATAAATCATGAACGCAGAAATCGAAAAACGCCGCACTTTTGCCATTGTCAGCCACCCTGACGCAGGTAAAACCACCATCACCGAAAAGTTCCTCTGGTACGGAAACGTCATCCGCGAAGCGGGTCACGTGCGCGCCAAGGCGAACCGCAGCTATACGGTGAGTGACTGGATGAAGATTGAACAGCAGCGTGGTATTTCGGTTTCGAGTTCCGTGCTGAATTTCCCGTTCGAAGGTTGCATGTTCAACCTGGTTGATACCCCGGGGCACCAGGACTTCTGCGAAGACACCTACCGCGCCCTCACCGCCGTGGATGCCGCCCTCGTGCTTATCGATAGCGTGAACGGTGTGGAAAAGCAGACCATCAAGCTCATGGATGTGTGCCGCATGCGCCATACGCCGATCATCACGTTCATCAACAAGATGGACTTGGATGGCCGCCATGTGCTCGACCTGCTCGACGAAATCGAAAGCATTTTGAAAATAAAGGTCGCCCCCTTTACGCTCCCCATTGGCGTGGGTAAGCTGTTCAAGGGCGTGTATTCCATTGCCGAAAACACCTTCCACACTTTCAATAAAGAAGAAGGGCATCAGGAAATCATCCAGATGGAAGGCCCGGACGATTCGCGCCTCGTAGAAATGTGCGGCGAAAACTGGGTCGCCCAGTTCAAGGAAGAATACGAGATGGTGACCGGTGCCATGGACCCATTCGACCACGAAAAGTTCCTGAAGGGCGAAATGTGCCCCGTGTTCTTTGGTTCTGCGGTGAACAACTTCGGTGTGCGCCAGCTGTTGAACGCCTTTGCCAAACTTGCGCCGCCTCCGATGGTGCGCGAAACTGACAAGCGCCCGGTGAGCCCCGACGAAGATGCCTTCAGCGCCTTCGTCTTCAAGATTCAGGCGAACATGGACCCCAAGCACCGCGACCGTACGGCATTCCTGCGTATTTGCTCGGGCAGCTTTACCCGTGGCGAAAAGGTTTACCACGTGCGCACAGGCCGCGAAATCCGCCTGGCCGCCCCGACCGCCTTCCTCGCGAAAGACAAGGAAGTCATCGACCATGCCTGGGCGGGTGATATCGTGGGCATTAACGACCCGGGACTTTTCCGTATCGGCGATACGCTGACCGACGGCGAAAAAATCAACTTTACCGGCATTCCGGATTTTGCTCCGGAACACTTCGCCCGCGTAACGCTTTTGAACCCGCTCAAGAGCAAGCAGATGGCCAAGGGCCTTGCCGAACTCAGTGAAGAAGGTGCAACCCAGCTCTACGAACCGCTCAAGTCGGCAATCCCCGTGATTGGCGTGGTGGGGGAGTTGCAGTTCGACGTGCTCAAGTTCCGCCTGCAGAGCGAATACGGCGCCGATGTTTCGCTGGACCGCGTGCCCGCCCACGGAATCCGCTGGGTGTCTGGCCCCGAAGCCGACATGGCCAAGTTCGCCGAAGAATACGCGATGGACTGCATGATGGACAAGGAACGCAACCTCGTTTGCCTGTTCCCGAACGAATATCGCCTGAACCTTGCCATCAAGAACTACGAGAACCTAACCTTCGCCGCTACTTCGCAAGGGTAGCTGAAGGGGGGGGGATAGGAGAGAACATGAAAAATATTGATTCAAAAAAACATCTTGGATGGAACTTTAGGTGCCATATAGGATGCTTGGCTACTCTGTTGTTTGCATTTATGATGTCGGCCTGTGGAGGCGACAGTAGCTCAAATGCAGAATCATTGGGAGTATCTTCAAGTGATTCCGAAATCAATTCGTCTGCCGGTGCCGAAGGCATAGATTCCGACTCATCTGGGGAAAATCTGCTCAGCAGTTCTTCGCGCCAAATCATTGAGCTCCCCACGAGCGTTGCATCTGTTGCTGATTTGAGTGCGTTGGAGTGCTTTGCCGACCTTAAGGGCAAGGTCGTTTATGTGAACGATCTTGATGACGATTTCGTTTGTGATGGAGAGCAGTTCGTTAATCCTCTGGATTTCGTTACTGACGAGTTCCATGTTTTAAATGATGTTGCCGGTGAATTTGATGTCGTTGAATGTGGATTCTCAAGAAAAGGTGGTGTAGTTACCGTAATATTTGCTGGTGAGGAATTTTATGAGAATATGTCGTTGGCGGTTAACCAAGGTGACATTACAAAGAAAATTCATATTATAGGTAAAAGACTTGCAGATAAATATGCTGATCTTTGTCAGAACAAAAATGATGACAACGATATTTATGCCATTATGTGCGATGATAGTATTTTGTCTTTTAATCAGGTCTATAGGAATGCTGCAATTTCTGGTACCGAAGATTTAGACCCCGCAAGCGAATTGTTGTGCCATACGTTGCTTAAATCTGAAGGATTTTCTGATGAACCTAGTGTCTACAATGCTTCTGCAAACACACTGACAGACTTGCGTGATGGAAGTGTTTACAGGACTACCACCATAGCCCCCGCAGGGAGTGATTATTCCGAAGTGTGGATGGCAGAAAACCTAAAATTCAAAACAGTAAACAGTTATTGCGGCTTTGATGATCCCTCCAGCTGCGATAGTGATGGACGTCTGTATACCTGGGCGGCGGCAATGGGAAAAAGTGATCTCGAATGTGGCGTTGGAAAATATTGCGATTTTGGCGATGCCGATGTTCGTGGCCTATGCCCCATGGGTTGGCACCTACCCAGTGCTAGTGAGTGGAAAGCGTTGTCTAAGGCTTTGGGTGAGCTTACTGCAGGAGCCCAGCTCAAGTCCACCACAGGCTGGGATGAATATAATGGCACAGATGTAAACGGCACCGACGACTATTCCTTTTCTGCGTATCCTGATTACAGTAGATCAGACGAAGGGCGTTTTTACGGCAAGGGAGAAGGGACTTCTTTTTGGAGTTCTAACGAGTTTACACACTCGATAGACACGACCCAATATGCGCATGTCATGGCCCTAAATTCTGACGATGAAATACTCATGTCTATGGGGACGAAGAGTTTCGCGTTTCGTGTCCGTTGCTTAAAGGACTAGCATCTTTTTTGTCAACTGTTGTTGCTTTTTCTTTGTAAAAATCTATATTCATACACATGAATCGTTTGATAAATTTTTTTGAGTGTTTGGTGTTTTTTGCATCACTTTCCTTTGTTGCCTGTAGTGAGGATTCGTCGTCATCTGCGGATTTTGATGCTTTTTTGTCTGAGATAAATTATGTCGAAGGGACTGTTGTCGACTCCCGTGATGGTCAGACCTACAAGACTGTAACAATCGGCTCGCAGACATGGATGGCTCAGAACTTGAACTACCAAACGGCGTATAGCTATTGCTACGGCGATGATACAAGCAACTGTGCCAAATATGGTCGCTTTTACAAATGGGTGGCTGCTGTAGGCAAGTCGGAGAGTGAATGTGGCTTTGGCCATATATGCTCTCTGCCGTCAGGAAACATTCAGGGCGTGTGTTTCAGTGGTTGGCATTTGCCTTCGCTAACAGAATGGGAAACGTTATTCTCTGTAATTGGTGGATATTCTAAGGCTGGCAAGGTGCTCAAGTCCACGTCTGGATGGGCTGTCGGCAAAGATTGCATGGATGCCATCGGCTTTTCGGCGTTCGCTACGGGTTTTAGGAATGGCTATGGTGTTTACGACTTCGAGGGCTACGATGCGAATTTCTGGTGTTCTACAGAGTATGATAAAAGTGGCGCATACAACATGTACTTGCACGTCGACTATGACGGTGCGAGCTTGGGCAGCACTGGCAAGGAAGATGGGCTATCCGTCCGTTGCCTAAAGGACTAGCATCTTTTTTGTCAACTGTTGTTGCTTTTTCTTTGTAAAAATCTATATTCATACACATGAATCGTTATTTGATGATTTTTGTGTGTATGGTGCTTTTGGCGACCACGGCGTTTGCGACGCATGTGGCTGTGCTGGAGACGGGTGTCGATGGAGCCGCCAAGGATAAGGTGCCTTTGTCGGATCGTCAGTACTTGACGAATGTATTGCGCGAAGAAGCAGTGAAGCAGCTCCCTGCAACAGAAGGCTACACGATTATGACCCGCGAAAACATTCAGCAGATGCTTCCGCCGGGTAAGGTTATCGAAGAATGCGAGGGTAGTTGTCTTGTAGAAACAGGCAAGAACATCTCCGCCGATTACATTTGCCAGGCGCGTGTGGGCAGTTTCGATGGCGACCTTACGCTTTCTGCAGAATTGTACGAGACGGCGGGCAACAAGCTTATCGCAAGTTTCAACGGTCACGGAACGAATTTGAAGGAGCTTTTGGCGCTTATCGAGCGTAAATCCCCGGATTTCTTCATGGTGGTTAAAAATATGGAAGAACCCGATGAAGAAGACGATGAGTCTGAGGACGAAGAATCAGAGGAAACAGAAGAAGCTCCGCAGGACACGGTGGTTGCTGCTGCACCTATGGCTGAAGATACGACTCGCGTGAACGCAGCGAACGCCTATGATGAACTCGACGGAAAGTCGGGGCCGCAAGTGGGGGAGAGTATCCCTGCAAATGTTGAAGATGACTCTAACGAGAGTAGTATCCATTGGGTGCCGCTGAGTATCAGTGCAGTAGCGCTTGTTGCTGGAACGGTTCTTGCTGTGGTAGGCAACAACCAGGCGAAGACCGCTGCCGACAAGGGCGGTGACACCGTGAGTGATTTAAAGAAAAATCGTGATGACGCCAAGACGGGGCAGACCTTGCGTGCCATTGGCATAGGGGTCGCTATCGCGGGTGCCGTTGGAATCGGGCTGAGTTTCGCGTTCTAGGGAGGGGCATGATGAAGTGGTTTGTAAATAGTGGTTGGTGGTTAGGAGCGTCATTGCGAGGGAGTGTAACGACCGCGGCAATCGCTAGTATCTTTTCTCTCGTCTGTTTATTCGCCTGCACAGACTATGTGGCAGAAATCGATGATCAGATTAAGGATCTTACTCAAGTGGTTGATCCTACGGAGGTTGTTGCTGGGATCATGACTGATTCTCGTGATGGTCAAACCTACAATATTGTGAAAATCGGTGGTCAGGTGTGGATGGCAGAGAACCTGAATTACGAAACTGATAACAGTTCTTGCTACAATGATTCTGCAGAGTATTGCGATAAGTATGGTCGGCTTTATACATGGAGTTCAGCAAATTCTGTTTGTTCCGATGGTTGGCATCTACCCAGTAAGGCTGAATGGGAAACTTTGTTCTTTGCTGTTGGTGGGTTGACTGTTGTGGATAGGGTTCTTAAGTCAACCTCCGGATGGATGGACGGTAATAACGGAACCGATTCCTTCAAGTTTTCTGTGCTTCCTGCTGGCGGAAGTGTCGGCGACGAGGGCTATGATGCGCTCTTTTGGACTTCTTCAGAATATAGTCGCGATGACGCATACAGCATGAACTTGGGTAGGATTGTCTATTCTGGCGTAATAGCTTTTTTGGGCGACAATGTCAAGGACAGAGCCTTCTCTGTCCGTTGCTTAAAGGACGATGGTGAAATGCCTGAATCTTCTCCGGCAATCAAGCAATCAAGCAGTAGTCAAAGCACAGAATCCCCTTCTAGCAGCAGCCAGGAAGAGCCGGAATCTTCTTCAGGCATTAATTCTGAATTTGTAGACGGCATTCTTATTGACCATCGCGACGGTCAAGGGTACAAGACGACCGCCATAGGGTCTCAGATTTGGATGGCGGAAAACCTCAACTACGAAATGGATAACTCTTTTTGTTACGACAAAGACACGGGCAATTGTGATAAATACGGACGCCTTTACATATTCGACGCCGCAGAAAAAGCTTGCCCTGGAGGCTGGCATCTACCGTCGCGAACGGAATGGGAAAGGTTAATCGCGTCTGTCGGTGGTACGGCGTATGCGGGTAAGGTGCTGAAGTCCTCGGCAGATTGGAACAGTAGCGGCAACGGCACGGATGAGTATGGATTCTCGGCGCTCCCTGCAGGCAGTAGAAATGCCCCGGCCGTGTGCCTTAACTGCGCGCTCTCTGCTGGCAGCAGGAATGCCAGTGAGGTATACTCCGACATTGGACTCCGTTCGAACTTCTGGAGTTCTTCCGAGACTGGCAGCGGCGCGTACTATGTGTACATGTTCTATAATTTGAATATTGCGAACATAAATGATTTAGATAAGTCCAACGCATTCTCCGTTCGTTGTCTAAAGGACTAGTCGTAGGCTCTCCTCGCTTCAAGTGAATTTGTAATTAAAAATTTTCAAAGGATCGGGTATCACGGAGCCTTTTATTGGGGGGGGGTAGGGACCTCACCACCCTGGTGGTCATGCGCACTAAGGGGGAACCTCTAAGTGCTGTCCGACCTAGGCGAGGGGGTGGGGAGCAACGAAGTGCGATACAGGGGGAGACTTCCCCCTTTATTCTTTTTTATATATTTCCCTTACACAGGCGAGTATTGTGCTTGCCCAGATTTTTTAACATCAAAAAGGAAAAACATGAAACGTCTCCCCATTGTTGCTATCGCAGTATGCTTCGCTGGTCTCGTCGCCTGTAATCAGGCTTCCGCCGGCGGTTCGTTCAACCAGCAGGCCAGGCTCGACAACCTGGAAAAGGAATTCAAGCAGGTCAAGGAAGAATTCGAAATCATCAAGTACGCCCTCGACAAGCGCGGCATTTCCTTGGAACAGGCCCGTGCCGAAATGGAAGCGGACAACAAGGTCTGGGACATTCCCGACGAAGATAGCCCGGTCTTTGGCAACACCAAGAACCCGAAGCTCACGATTGTTGAATTTACCGAGTTCCAGTGCCCGTACTGCTCCCGTATCGCTCCTGTGATGCAGGAACTCAACAAGAAGTACCCCGACCAGATCAAGTTCGTCTACAAGCATTTCCCGCTCAGCTTCCATGCGAACGCCCGTGCCGCCGCTGCATCTTCTATCGCAGCACACAAGCAGGGCAAGTTCTGGGAATACCGCTACGCGCTCGCTCCGCATAGCCGCGAACTCTCCGATTCCGTTTATCTCGCCGTCGCCAAGGAAGTTGGCCTGAACATTGAACAGTTCAAGAAGGACATGGTGCTTGACTCCGCTATGAACGCCCGCATCGACAAGGATTTCCAGCTCGGAGCCGAAGTCGGCGTGCAGGGTACCCCGAACTTCTACATCAACGGCAAGCGTCAGGACCGTTTCAGCCCGGATCTCGTCGAAAAGCTCCTGAAGGAAGCCAAGTAATTACCTAAGCGGTTCAATCTGTAAACGCGACTTCGCTTGCAGAAGAACCGTTTTTGACGAAAAAATTTTAATTTCAAAATCAAACTAAAAACACAACTAAAAGGACACGATCATATGATGAAGCGTACATTGACTGCCGCTACCGTCGCCCTCCTCGGCTTCGGTGTCACGGCTACAATGGCTCAGCCGAAAGCTCCGCGCGTAGTTCCTTACAAGTTCTTTGACGATCAATATCGTCAGGGTGGCTTCGACTACGCATACGGCGGCAAGAGCAAGGGTATCACCATCACTAAGGAAGGCGGCTACAAGTCTAAGGCTGCCTTGAACATCAAGCTCGACCCGAGTGAATATTCGGGCGCCTCTGTTTGCCTTTACAACGAAACTTTCGACTTGAGCAAGTTCCTCCTGGATTCCAAGCTCGAATTCATGATCAAGGGCAAGAAGGGTGGCGAATCCGTCAAGGTCGGTCTTTTGGACGAAGAAGTTTCCGACGGCAAGAAGACCCAGGTCGTTCTCCCGATGAACAAGTACATCGAAGGTGGCGCCATTACGACGGAATGGAAGAAGGTTTCCATTCCTCTCGTGGACTTCCCGGATCGTGGTCTCTACTGGGACAACACCCGCAAGTCCGAATTCCCGGCTCGTATCGACTGGGACAAGATTGCTGAAATCCGTTTCTCCATCGACAAGAGCGGTGCGAAGGATTTCGAAGTCTGGGTGGACAATATCGAAATCGTGAAGGGCAACAAGAAGGCCAAGCCGAAGCCGAAGATTGTCTACTGGGATGAAAATAACGATGTCATCAACGGACCGAAGAACCCCGAAAAGCTCGACGGCAAGGTCAAGCCGGTTGCTAATGGCGTGTTCTACTCCGATGGCTTGAAGGGCTTCAGCTACAGCTACGGTGGTCTTTCCGCCCAGCGCGAAGCTGACTCCAAGACGGCTGGCAACAAGAACGTGCTTGCTCTCTACATCGATAACAACGACTGGTCCGGTGTGACGTACTCTCTTGGCGAAGGCAAGTACATTGACCTCTCCAAGGTGCGCAACAAGGGCGGTCTCTACTTCTGGATCAAGGGTAAGCTCGGCGGCGAAAAGGTGTACGTCGGTATCCTCGATAACCAGGGCAACGACATCAAGAGCCAGACCAAGATCAGCCTGAACGACTGGATCGAAGGCTCCAAGGTCGGCACCGATTGGAAGCTCGTGAAGATTCCTCTGAAGAAGTTCAACGACAAGGGTAAGGCTTGGGACGCTAACAAGCAGGCCGAAGTTGCCAAGGATGTCCAGTGGAACAAGATCCAGGAAATCCGCTTCTCCGTCGGCAAGGGTGAAAACGCAGGCGAACCGGGCAAGCCGGCTCCTGTGACCATCTTTGTGGACCAGATTACCTTCACCGAAACCATCGACTGGGTTGACCCGGATATCAAGTGGGACAACTGGAAGTCTAAGGCTCCGGACATGGTTATTTCTGACTTCGAAGGCAAGTTCGCCAAGGACAACTGGGAACCGTCTAAGGGTCCGAAGTCCAAGGTCGAAGTGGAAATGCCGTTCAAGACCTCCAAGCTCGATGGCAACTCCCTCAACGTGAAGCACTTCGAAATGTCCGACTGGGTGGACGTTGTGCTTGACTTCACCAAGAACACTGCCGCTCACGATGCTAATGGTCGTGACTGGACCAAGCATTGGGGCATCATGTTCGACGTTTACTCTGAACGCGCATGGCAGTCCATCACGGTTCAGGTGGGTGACGCCGGTAACGAACTCTTCGTTGCCAACACCGGTGTTCCTCGCGGTCGTACCACGGTAATCGTGCCGTTCCGCGCATTCTCCAAGTTCCCGTACTACCAGCCGCCTACCGCCAAGGAAAACGGCCAGTTCGATCTCAAGGGCGTTGTTTCTCTTGACTTCAAACCGGGTGGAGAAGGTTCTAACGGTAGCTTCGAAATCGATAACATCAAGCTCACCAACCAGAAGGAAGTCAAGGCTGCTGAACGTCCGGCTCTCGTGAAGGTTGAAGTCAAGGGTACCGGCGATGTCATCAACCCGAACATCTCTGGCGGCCTCTTCGGTATCAACGCTGCACTTTGGGATGGCGACATGCTCGACAATCCGAAGTTCAAGGTTCAGACTGCTGAATACGCCAAGCGCATCAACCACGGCATCATCCGTTATCCGGGTGGTCTCCGTGCCGATGACGACCACTGGAAGGAAATCCTCGACAACCACGACTGGATGGTCGATACTGACGAATTCCTCGCCTGGTTGAAGAAGACCGGTTCTAACGCCATGTTCACCGTGAACTTCGGTTCCGGCACTGAACAGGAAGCCGCTGCTTGGGTGAAGCACACCAACATCGACAAGAAGGCCGGCATCGTTTACTGGGAAATCGGTAACGAAGTCTATGGTAACTGGCACCCGTACTATGAAAAGTATGGTAAGGACGGCGGTACCATTTATGGTAAGCGCGCCCGTAAGTTCATCGAAGCCATGAAGAAGGTTGACCCGACGATTAAGGTCGCTGTTCTCGGCGTGCTCGATGGCCAGTGGAACGACAACGTGCTCAAGGAAACCGGCGACATTGCCGACGGTCTCATTGTTCACCACTATCCGCAGCACTTCGGTGAAGAAAACGACTTCGCCATGCTCTCTGCTCCGCAGGACCTCGTTCCGATCTACAGCCGTCTCCACAAGGTTGTGGACAAGTGGACCAGCCACTTCAATAAGGACAAGAAGATTGAACTCTGGCTCACCGAATGGAACTCCGTGGACTTCAACCCGGGTCCGCAGACCATTTCTCTCGAAAACGGTTTGTTCGTTGCTGACTACCTCGCTATGCTTGCCACCGAAAACGTGGACAACGCACAGTACTGGGATATCCACAACGACATCACTCCGGAAGGCGGTGACTACGGTTACCTGACCCGTTCTGCAGAAGAATGCATGAACTGCCCGCGTCCGAGCTACTGGGCATTCCAGATGGCTTCTGACGCTCTCCGCGGCAAGCTCCTCAAGACCGAAATCACCGGTGACAAGGAATCGCTCATCACGACCTACTACACCGAAAACGGCAAGAAGAAGAGCCTGCTCGTGATCAACAAGAGCCCGTACAGCGACTACGAACTCAAGTTGAACATTCCGGGCTTCAAGGGCAAGGCCACTGTCCAGACGCTTGACCGCAGCACTGAAAAGCTGAAGGAAGGCTGGGCAAACGATCCGTCCAAGAAGGCTAAGAAGGGTGTTGATGTGAGCAAGCCGATTAAGGTTGGCAAGCGCACCGTCACCCTCATCACGGTGGAATAAGGAATATCATTCCGGCTTAACCGCCGGAATCCTCCTTTAAAGAATCGCCCCGGCTCTGCCGGGGCGTTCTTTATATATCCAACTGATAAGCTGGCTGAATAAGAAAAGCCGCAGGCATGTGCCCGCGGCTTTTTAAGCATAATCTGTATTTTAGCGTTCCAGGCGGAAGTAGACTGCGGCCAGCGGCGGGAGCTTGATGTTGAGGCTCCACTCGCGGTTCTGCCAAGGGATGTCCTGCGTCCAGACTTCGCCGAAGTTACCCACGTTGGACCCGCCGAACATTTCTGCATCGGTGTTGAAGATTTCCTTCCACTTGCCGCGCGTGGGGGCGCCGAGGCGGTAATCGTTGCGGACCACCGGCG
This sequence comes from Fibrobacter sp., assembly GCA_017526585.1. Taxonomy (GTDB): domain Bacteria; phylum Fibrobacterota; class Fibrobacteria; order Fibrobacterales; family Fibrobacteraceae; genus Fibrobacter. The sequence goes on from JAFXRC010000013.1 coordinate 27,427, forward strand.
TGAAGTTGAACACGCAGAGTATCTGGTTTCCGTGGTCGTCCTTACGCACGAAGCTTACGATGGAATTGTCTGCATCGTCGCACCAGATCCATTCGAAGCCGGTGTAGTAATGGTCGATTTCCCAGAACGGGGCGTTTTCCTTGTAAAGGTGGTTCAGGACCTTCATCATCTGCAAGAGCTTGCCGTGGCTATCCCAGCTGACCAAGTGCCAGTCGAGCGAACGCTTTTCGTTCCATTCGCGGAACTGGCCGAAATCGTTGCCCATGAAGTTGAGCTTCTTGCCCGGATGCGCGTACTGGAAGGCGTAGGTGAGGCGGAGGTTTGCAAACTTCTGCCAGTTGTCGCCCGGCATCTTGCCAAGCATCGAACCCTTGCCGTGAACCACTTCGTCGTGGCTGAATACCTGGATGAAGTTTTCGCTGTAGGCGTACACCATGCTGAAGGTCAGCTGGTTGTGGTGGTACTTACGGTGAATCGGTTCATGCTGAATGTAGCTGAGGAAGTCGTTCATCCAGCCCATGTTCCACTTGTAGTGGAAGCCGAGGCCGCCCTGTTCTGGCGGACGCGTAATGGAGGGGAAGCTGGTGGATTCTTCGGCAATCAAAATCGCATGCGGCGTGAGTCGGCCCATGATGCTGTTCAGGTGCTTCAGGAATTCGAGCGTATCGTAGTTGATGTTGCCGCCGTCCTTGTTCGGCACCCATTGGCCAGGGCCCTTACCGTAGTCGAGGTAAAGCATCGAGGCAACAGCGTCTACGCGGAGACCGTCGCAGTGGAATTCCTTGAGCCAGTACATGGCGTTTGCAATGAGGAAGTTCTTGACTTCGTTGCGGCCCAGGTTAAAGATGTAGGTGCCCCAGTGCGGGTGTTCGCCCTGGCGCGGGTCGGCATGTTCGTAACAGGCGGTGCCGTCGAATCGTCCGAGAGCATGGGCGTCCTTCGGGAAGTGCGCCGGAACCCAGTCTACAATCACGCCGATTTCGTTCTGGTGGCAAAGGTCCACGAAATGTCTAAACTGGTCAGGCGTGCCGTAACGGCTCGTGGGGGAGTAGTAACCGGTCACCTGGTAGCCCCAAGATTCATCCAGCGGGTGTTCGGCAAGCGGCAAGAATTCCACATGCGTGTAGCCCATTTCCTTGAGGTACGGAATCAAGGTGTCTGCAAGTTCGTCCCAGTTCAAGAAGCGGTCGGGGTTTGCGGGGTCGCGACGCCAGGAGCCGGCGTGGACTTCGTAAATATTCATCGGCGAACCGAAGACCTTGGTTGCCCAATGCGTAGACATGTAAAGGTCGTCGCCCCATTCGTAGCCGTCGAGGTGCGTGGTGATGGAGGCGGTTGCCGGGCGGACTTCGCTGAGTTTTGCGAGCGGGTCCACTTTAACATGCAGGTTGCCGTCGGCGCCGTGGATTTCGAAACGGTAGAGTTCGCCTTCGCCAATGTTCGGAATGAAAATTTCCCAAATGCCGGTGCTGCCGAGCATGCGCATCTGGTGGCGGCGGCCATCCCAGCTGTTGAAGCTACCGACCACGGAGACTGCACGGGCGTTCGGAGCCCAAACAGCGAAGTGTACGCCCTTAAAGCCCTGGTGTTCGACAAGGTTTGCGCCCAGCTTGCGGTACAGTTCGTAGTGCGTGCCACTCGTAATCAGATGGCGATCAAAGTCGCTAAGGACGGGGAGGAATGCGTAAGGGTCGGTGAGTGTGTATTCGTTGCCGTCGTCCTGACGGATAATCAGGTTGTAGAAGAACGGTTCGTATTCCTTGTCGAGAATGGCTTCGAAGAATCCGGTGTTGCCAATCTTCATGAAGTCGAACTCGAATTCTCCGTCGCAGGATTCACCACGGATGTAGCTTGCTTGCGGCTGGTAGGCGCGAATCACGGTCTTGATGCCACGGTCGGTATTCAGCGGATGGATGCCCAATATCGAAAAAGGATCTTTTGTATTAAAGTCCCAGATGGCCCGCATTTCTTCTGCGGTAAGACTGGTGAAATCGTTCCATTCCATACACTACTCCTTTAAATTGAACCTTATCTTACAATAGGTGTAATTTTTAAGTAAAATATAACTTAAACGAATCTTTTCATGACAAGGGTTTGTAAAAAACTACTTTCGATTCCTAATAACATCTGTTTTCACCTTTCCGGTCTCATAGATGCTCTTGCGAAGGTAGATTCCGTTTGGCGGAGTGTTCTTCAGTTGGTTCCCGAGCATATCGTAGTAAAGAACTAGCCTTGGCTTTCCGCTAAGGTCGCTGTGTCTTGCCGGAATCGCCGTCGTCAATGTGTCGATGAAGGGCTTGTCCGGGTCATCAACGACAATCTTTATCTTTGCAACACTCTTGCAGCCGGTCTCATTTGTGTAGGTGACGGTGTAGTAGCCGCTGTTGTCGCCGTCCACGTTCTCGAGCGTGTTTTCGCGGGTCGTCGACTTGAATCCGCTCGGCCCTTCCCAGCTCCAAATCTTGCCGTCCCAGGGGTGCGGGCCAAACTGCACCGAGGCGCCTTTCGCCACCTTCAGGTCGAGCGTTTCGTTCCAGCCGCCGTCGTCCACTTTCACATACGGGATAATTTTCGTGCCGCTGCAGGGGCCGACCACCTTTTTCCCGTCGCAGACGCCGATGGAATCGGGGATGTCGATGACTCTTGCCTCGAAGTCCGGTGTCGGGAAAGCCTTCATAAGCTTTGCGGTCTCTTCGGCGGTAACCGGGAGAATAGTCCCGTGGCGAGGCGTGAAAGCGCCTTTCATCTCGGTGTCCTGTACGAACTTGAAGTTTTCGAGGTCTACGCTGCTGGTGAACTGATAATGTTTATTCATGTAGCAGTCGTACATGAGCACCCAGCTGTTCTGGTTGATAAGCTTGAATACGCCCGCACCTTCTACGGCTTCGGTCGTCTGCTGCAACGGGCTTTTGCACTGGTATAGCCAGCTCGGGGCCTTCGTGTGGTTCGATGAGGTGAGCGACTGCGCCCTGACCTTGCAGATTCCTCCGTCGCCCTCGTTCTTGTAGAAGGCATGTTAGAACTTGTCCACCGGATTGTAGACGATATCCATGTCGATGGTCGACTTGCCGCGGTCAAAGAAGTGTATGGGGTCGCTTTCGAGGTCGGTAAAGTTCTCGTTCGCGTAGGCAAAATAGACCTTGTCGTAGGCGATGGTGCCGTCGCCCGTCAACAGCGAAAAGTACACCAGCGGGCGGCCCTTGGTGCCGTCTTTGTTCTCGTAGGTTTCATCCCAGAAAGTTTCAGGTGCCCACACGCGGGTCACATTCGCAAAGTTCTTTCCCTTGTAGCGTTCGGGGAAGTGGATGGTGCTGTGTTCCCAGTTGATCAAGTCGCGAGAACGCATCAGCACCATGCCGCGGTTGCTTGCCCAGCCCTCGGCGCTCTTCATGTCGGTATTCACCATGTAGAACCAACCGTTAGGGGCGCGAAGCACATGCGGGTCGCGGAGCCCCTTCTTGACGCTCACCGTGTCGGCGGCGATGACGCGGTTGCCATTGTTCATGGCGGTAAAGTTGTATCCGTCGTTGCTCAGTGCGTAGTATATATTTTCGTTGTCGTTTGACGGAAAATAGGCGAAAAGGTAGTTGGAGTAGGGCTCGTAGCCGTGGATAGAAACTGCAAATTGTTTTTTTTCGGTGCGGTAGGGGGCTTCTACATCGGTAATGCTTGCCGTAAGGATTACTTCGTGGTTTTCGCCCACTAGGCGGCCGTTGACATGTCCGTCATGTCCCAAGAATAGCGTGTCGGAACTTTCCCAGGTCACGGGGTAATGGCCATAGGTAGATATGGTATCGGGGAGTTCAAGGTCTGTGTAGAGGTCGTTTACTTCGTTTCCGAGTTGAAGATCGTTTATGGCCTGTCTGAAGGGGGCCAAAACAACCTCCTGTGCAAATACGCTCCCCAGTGCAATGAATGTCATTATGAGTATGCGATGCATAGGTCTTCTCCTTTTTGCCTATTACCCAAAATAGCCTGCACACCAAACTTGTCTAAAATATAATTCTAGAAATCGACTTTCTATAGCAAAAAAACAAAAATAAAGGACAATTTATCAAGGATCATTGTGGCTAAAATCACAAAAAATGATTGAAAAAACATATAAAAAAGTTGCAAATTGGCTTTTTTTGCAAAAAAAAAGCATATTATTCCAAGTTGGAATAAAACAATTTGTTCTATTTCTTAAGAATAACGCTATATTACGGATATATGGATCGACCCCGCGCAAAAATTTTAGTTATTGACGACACCAAAACAAACATCGAAGTGCTCGAAGGCATTTTGTCGGGCGAATATGATGTCTTTGTCGCCTTGGATGGAAAAAAAGGCCTGATGCTTGCCGAAAAGGTGAAGCCCGACCTGATTCTACTTGATGTGATGATGCCTGAAATGGATGGTTACGAAACCCTCCGGCAGATGAATGAAAAGAATTTGGTGAACAATACGCCCGTATTGTTCCTTACAGCCAAGGCCGATTCCAAGAGTGAGCAGATGGGGCTCGACCTTGGTGCCGTAGACTATATCACCAAGCCGTTCCACCCGAATTTGGTGCAGTTGCGCATCAAGAATCAGCTGGAGTTCAAGCACCAGCGCGATCACTTGCAGGAACTTGTCGAAGAAAAGACGGTCGACCTGCGCAATACCCTGAAGGTCATGCTCACGAGCCTCGGTGCGCTAGCCGAATACCGCGACCCCGAAACGGGTGCGCACATCAAGCGCACTCAGGTGCTTGTGCAGATGCTTGCTGAAAAGCTGCAGAATCATCCGCGGTTCAAGGATGCCATTCCGAACAAGGAATACATTGACTACTATGCCACGGCCGCGCCCTTGCACGACATAGGCAAGGTGGGCATTCCCGATGAAATTTTGCGCAAGCCTGCTCGTCTGAATGAAGAAGAATGGGCGGTGATGAGTACGCATGCACAGATGGGTTACGACGTGCTTGTGAATGCGACGCATGAACTCAAGGATCATCCGCTGGTACGTATTTCTGCAGAAATTATCCTGAATCACCATGAGCGCTACGATGGTCATGGGTATCCCAACGGTGTCAAGGGTGACGATATCCCGGTGGGAGCTCGTCTGATGTCGGTTGCCGACGTTTATGACGCCCTGGTGTCGCGTAGACCTTATAAGGAAGCTTACCCGCACGAAGTGGCGGTGAAGGAAATTTTGGAAGGCAAGGGTACGCAGTTCGACCCCGATGTCGTCGATGCCTTTATGGCTCTAGAATCGCAATTCCCAGAAATTTATGAACGGTTCAAGGAAGAATCGTAGTAGGGAGAGATTTTGACTTATAATCCGCTCAATGCGCAGCGCCGCCGTTTGCGAAACCGTATCTCTATGGTTTATGTTCTTCCGACGTTTCTTGCGGCGGTTGTCTTGGTCTTTATCTTTGCTTATGCGGTGCGGGCCATGCTCGTGGATTCCGCGGTTGCCAATACCGAAACGGCGCTCCATGACCGTGTACAGACCGAAATCGAAGCTCTCCTGAAAGAAAACGAGGATAAATTCCTTAATTTTAGCAAGCGAATCCAGCAGGCCTCCAAGGATAACGCGATAAAGCCTTTGCTTTCAAAGTCGATTCAGGGTTCCGAAGGTATTGTCGACATCTATTATGGTAATCGCGACGGGGACTTTGCGTCGGGAAAAGGAATCAAGCTCGAAAGTGGAAAATCTGAGTTCCGCACCACGGGCTGGTATTTGGAAGCGTCCCGCAAAAGGGGACTTGCCTATACGGGACCGTCGATCCGCAAGGACCTGAACAAGCAGGTGCTGACCCTTTCTTACCCTATCTGGGACAAGAATCATAAGTTCCGTGGTGCGGTGGCCGAAGACCTGAGCCTGCACAAGGTTCGCCTGTCTATGGGCGGACTTGCCAAGGAAGAAGGCGGCATCACGATGCTTGTCGGTAGCGACAACGACAACCTTTTCACCTATTTCCCTTACGAAACCAACCGTGGCAAGGTCTTGCAGGATAGCGTTGAAAGCCTGTTGCAGCTGGTGTCATCCAAATTCAGTTCAGACACGTTGATGGACGGACGTATTCTACGCTTCGAGAAGGCTAACGAGCACCGTCAGCAGCTGATCTTTATGGTGACGCCGCTGAAGCAGTTGCCCTTCTACCTGGTCCATGTGAGTCAGCACAACAAGATTGCAGCAAACATCGACAACCATGCGACGACGGTGTTTGGCGTTGTCGCCATCTGCGTTTTCCTGATGATGGGGCTTGCAGCCCTTGTATCGCATATCCTTTTCCGCCGATTTATCCAGCGCGACCTGAACGATAGCGTCAATTCCAGTACGCTCTTTGATACGCTTTTGTGGAAGGGCGACAACTTTACCATCATATTGACCAACGAAAATTTCGATATCTTGCATGCAAGTGCCCGTGTCGTTGACTTCTTGAACAATGGCGAAGACATAAAGGAAGAGAGCCTGTTCAAGTATTTCACTTCCGATGCGTTCAAGAAGTTTGCACACCGCGTGGCGATGGGCGGTCAGATGCTTGCGAGCGAACGCAAGACGATCGAACGCGTGCAAAATTCCGACGGGGAAGTGGCTTGGTGGGGCATGTCGTTCCAGGCGCTTGTCGAAGACAACGGTGCGACGCGATTCTTGATCATGGTGAGCGATGAAACGAGTGGAATCCAGAAGGATACCATCTTGGATACCATCATGCTTTCGGGTGACCATTCGATCCTGGTTATTTTCGATAAGAATCTGCATGTTAAGTATATGTCCAGGCAGCTCGCCGAGTTCCTTAATAAGGAATGGCGTTCCTTTGTTGGGGTCTCGATAAACGAACTGAAGGATATGGGACTTCCGGAATCGATGATCAAGGCGATGATCGCTTCGTACGAGAAGGACGAGGTCTGGAAGGATTCGTTTATGCTTAAGCCCGAGAACGGATCTGTTGAGACATGGTTCCGAGGCGAAGGCTGCACCTTGAAGGTCCAGGAAACGGTCGTGGGCTATATGCTTTCGATGATTGATATTTCGGAAGTGGTGGCGGCGCGCGAAATCGCGGAACAGGCGACGCAGGCGAAGAGCGAATTCCTTGCGAACATGAGCCATGAAATCCGCACACCGATGAATGCAATTATCGGTATGGCGCATCTCATTTCCGAAACGGAGCTTGACAACCATCAGCGCGGCTTTGTTGAACGTATTAGCCATGCAGCAAAGTCGCTGCTTGGAATCATCAACAACATCCTTGACTTCTCAAAAATTGAAGCGAAGAAACAGGACCTGGAAATTACACAGCTTGTGTTGCAGGATGTAATTGGCGAGGTGGCTGCACTTGCCGAGGTGCGTATTGCCGGGCGTCCGATTGAATTGATTGTGGATGTGGATCCGGATATCCCTGAAATTTTGATGGGCGACCCGCTGCGTCTTTCTCAGATTTTTACGAACTTAATTAACAACGCGACGAAGTTCACCGAGAAGGGTAGCATTACGCTTAGCGTGAAGCTGCAACAGGTGGTGAACAACTCGGTCAAGCTGTATTTCTGCGTGAGCGATACGGGTATCGGTATGACTCCCGAACAGCTCGGCAGGTTGTTCAATGCGTTCACCCAGGCGGATGGCTCCACGACCCGCAAGTACGGTGGCACGGGCCTTGGATTGGTGATTTCTAAGTCGTTGGTGGAACTGATGGGCGGTCAGATGCAGGTTTCCAGTGTTTCTGGAGAAGGCTCCCAGTTCTACTTTACGATAACGCTCCCGATTGCAAACCAGGCAGGGGAGCCCAAGTGGAAGAGCGAGACGCAGCTGCGCAACAAGAACATTTTGCTGGTGGACGACTGTGCGAACTTGAGGACGGTTCTCCGTCACTACTTGACAAGGCTCCAGTGTGTTGTTGAAGAGGCTAGCTCTGTGGACGAGGCGTTGGACCTGATTCAGGCGCATGAGGAGGCGAAGGAAGATCCTTATGACCTGTTCCTGGTCGATTACGGAATGCCGATTTTGAACGGATTTGACTTTGTTCATGGCTTGAGCGTGAACATGAAGTCGATTCCGAAGGTGTTGATGCATCCGATTCATTTCGATGAAAACGAGCTGAATACCGCAAAGAATCTGGGCTTCAACAGCAATGTTTCGAAACCACTCCAGATAAGCACTCTTCTAAGCGCTATCCAGGAAGCGTTCGGTTATCCCCTTTCTTACAAGAAAGTGGAAAAGAAGGAAAAGGGTAAGATCTACTTCAAGGAAGCGAAGATTCTTCTGGTTGAAGATAACCAGATGAACCAGGAACTTGCCGTATCGCTATTGAACAGCGTGGGTCTTACCACCATGATTGCGAATAATGGTAAGGAAGCCCTCGAAAAACTTAAGAAGGACGCCTTTGATTTGGTGCTCATGGACATTCAGATGCCCATTATGGATGGTCTTACGGCAACCCGCGAAATCCGTGCCCGCGAAGATGACTACTTCAAGAAGGTGCCTATTCTTGCAATGAGTGCAAGGGCCTTCCAGAAAGATACCGAGGAATGCCTTGAAGCGGGCATGAATGCCCATATCGTCAAACCGATTGACCCGACAATCCTTTATGATGAGATGGCGAAGTTCCTTCCTGTGGCGGCTGAAACGCAGCGGCCGTCAAACGATTCGAAGGATCAGGATGTTTCGCAGGACGACGAAAAGTTCCTTGCGTATTTCCAGAAGGTCAAGAACTTCGATGCGGAATCGGGGCTTTACCATGCCAACAATAATCGCAACATCTACCTCAAAATTTTGCAGGGCTTTGTGCGCGACTATGGCGGCAATTCCTTCAACTTGAGGGGACTTATCGAGCAGTTCCATTATGAAGAGGCGACCCGCATCGTCCATACGATTAAGGGGCTCTGCGGAACCATTGGTTCGAGTCATGTGCAAACGCTCGCTGCAACACTCGAAGCAGAACTGGAACAGAAACAGTGTAATTTTAACGAGTACAATGTCTTCGAAGAAAATCTGCATTCCTTGATCGATGACCTCGACATTGTTCTCCGGGATATCGTTTCGGAACAGAATGCGACTGTAGAAAAACAGGTCGATCCCGAGGCTGAAAAGAAGCTGATGGCGGCTGTAAGTTCTCTGAAGAATGCAGTGGACACCTGTTCTTCGACACAGTGCAAGCGCATCCTCGATGAAATCGAAAATATTGCCTTTGATAGCAGTAGGGAAGCCCTGTTGCGTAAGTTCAAGGAGCTTATTGAGGATTACAGCTTCACGGAAGCTGCTGAAATCCTACAGAAAATCGAAAAGACCTTTTCTGCTTAATGCAGGACCATTGCGGCGATGAAAGCCAAGGCGACAATGACTGCCGCGGCTATGGCTATGGGATTTGCCTTCTTTTTCCCGAATTCGTTTTCGACGATTTCATCATAGTCGGGGGTCTCGAGGTCCGAGAATTCAGAGCCTTCGCTCCAGCCGGTCTCTTTGTCGCTCCCACAGTGTGGGCAAAATGTGGCTTTATCGTCTAGCGATGCATGGCAATGGGGACAAATCATATTATAAATATAACAAGTTTTTAAGCTTATGGCTAACTCTTTGTCTATCATAGGTTTCTGTGAAAATTTGCCGTTTTTTGTCAAAAAACGGCGTTTTTTATGCCTGTTGCTTAAAGTTGACGGTGCTTTTTTGAGCAAAAATTTTCAAAATTTCTTGTCAAGAGATAGTTCAAAATTTTTCTGTTGATAAGTTGTTCTAATCATAGGGAGTGCGTCTTGATTGTAGAGTGATTAAAGGCGTGATTTTCTTGCAAAAATAGGGGAATTTATGGGAAAAAACTTTTTTTTGTCTTTTTTGTAAGAAAAAAGGCAATTTGAAAAAAAAATGGAGTAGCCCCGCTCTTTTTGAAAAGTCCGTTTCTAATTTTCACTTTGCTTTTTAGATGATTGGTAGATTGTGACAAACGTTGTTTCTTTAGTTGATACTGGAATTTCTGTTTGGCAGGCAGCACTTGAGCGTCTGCGGATAGATTGTAAGGATTATTTAGGTCTTGAAATGCTGGATATCGTCTCTTATGACGGTATTGCGGATGGCGTGGTCCAGCTTTCTGTGCCTGATGAATTTCGTGAAAATTGGATCAAGTCCCACTATGCAGATATGATGCGCAAGGCGTTTTCGTCTGTTTTGGGTTCTGGCTTTATTGATTTTTCGATTCGTATAGCTCCGCAGGTGACTGCGAAGACAGTGTTTCCTCGTGTTGCCCCCATGGCTCCGCGGGCAGCTGTTCCGGAACGCCCCAAGAAGCGCGCCCCTCGTGTCAAGCTTTCGCTTTATGCCGGCTATACATTTGAAAATTTTATTGAAGGCGACAGCAATTTTACCGCATGCGAGGCTTGCAAGGCTGTAGCCGAAAAGCCGGGCGACCCGGCGCTCAACCCGCTGTTCGTGTATGGCAAGTCTGGTCTTGGCAAGACGCACCTGTTGCAGTCCATTGCCGCCTATATGCTCAAGGCGCGCCCGCAGACGAAGGTCGTCTACTGCCACGCTTACGATTTCTTGAGCGATGCCACGGCTGTTTCCAAGGCGCTCAAGGCAAAGACCGGTAACGTCCGCGAATTGGCGAATGCTTTCATGGAAAAGTACGAACGCTGCGATGTGTTGCTTTTTGATGACGTGCAGCTTTTGGAAAGCAAGAAGACCATTAGCCAGGAAAGGCTTGCCGTCCTCGTCAAGCACCTGCGTTCTATGGGCAAACAGGTCGTGTTTTCTTCGGATAGGCACCCGTCGGAGTTCAGGAAGGTCCAGGCGAATTCAGAAATCCAGGCGGATGGTGGTGCTATCCCCCATATTTCTGCACGTCTCCTTGCTCCGCTGGAATCTTGCGTGGCGGTGGGCATCGATGTGCCCGACTTGAACACTCGCATGAAGCTTATCCAGAAGAAGTCCATGAACATCCCATTCCTCGATAAGGATCGCGACGAAATTTGCAGGTTCCTGTCGCTTCCGCCGCGTGAAAATGTGCGCGTTATCGAAGGAATGCTGAATGGGCTGCGCGCCATGAACGAATTTTGCTCCGAGAACTTGGATCTTGGCGCCGTCAAGCGCCTGGTTGCCGCTCCGGGAACGACCGGCGTCGTGGAGCATACTATCAAGGGAATCGCCGAGACGGTGGCGATGGAATTTGGTTCCGACTTGACATCGCTGGCAAGTAAGCGTCAGGATGCCGGGGTGGCGCTTCCCAGGAAAGTGTCCATGTTCCTGAGCCGTGAAATGACGAATAGCTCTCTTGCCGATATTGGTAGCTTCTTCAACAGGGATTACTCCTCTGTTATCGCCGCCATCCAGTCACTTACAAAGCAGATGGATAAAGACGAGAACCTTGCCCGCAGGGTCAAGGACATCCGCTATTTGCTGGAAGCCTAGCAATGATTGCTTTGGTGACGGGAGGCGCAGGCGTCGTAGGGAAGGCGCTCTGTCGGGAACTTCTAGGACGCGGAGTGTGTGTGCGCGTCCTGACGCTCCCGGGCGATACCCAGGCTGGGGCTTTGCCTGCGGGGGTGGAGGTTTATTTTGGGGATGTGACGGATCCCGATTCGATCCGCAAGGCGTTTGCAGGGGTGGACCTTGTCTACCACCTTGCAGCCATTCTTCTTTCGACAAAACCCGGAGCTTTTGACCGTATCAATGCCGGTGGAACGCACAATGTCGTTGCCGCTGCCAAGGATGCCGGGGTACATCGCCTGGTGTATGTGTCGAGCATCTCGGTGACCTATCCGGTGCTTACGGAGTATGGGAAAAGCAAGCTTGCGGGGGAGTCCTTTGTGAGGGATTCGGGGCTTTCTTGGACGATTGTGCGACCGACGCTTGTGATTGGTGAACCAGTGGGTCGCGGCGGCGGAATAGAGTTTAACATGTATGCCGACTATGTGTGCCACTTTCCCGTGTATTTCTTGCCAGGGGGAGGTAAATGCCTCAAGCGCCCCGTGGCAAGTGTCGATTTGGTCAAGGGAATAGCCTTGGCAGGGCTTTCGGAAGGTGCTGTCGGTAAAACCTACGCTTTGGCGGGAAAACGCGTCATGAGCATGGCGGAAATGGCATCTGCCATTTTGAAGGTGGCAAAGATGCGGCACCTGATGCTTCCGTTGCCTTGGTGGATTGCCAGAAAACTTGCCGTTCTTAAAGGTTGGATTGGCGGTCGACGCGTGACTGCGGAGCAGGCTTTGTCCGGTTTTTTGTTTGATGCCGCCCCTGATATCGCAGATGCTGAACGGGATTTGGGGTACAAACCCGGATCTCCGCTGTAATTGTGGCGAAATTCCGTTGTTTTCGTCACTCATTTTGCATTTTTCTTGTTTTTGCGGCTTTTTTTGTATATATTCGAGTAAAAAAGATGCCTTAAAGGATTTTGACTATGAAAAAAGCTTTTGGTTCGATGATTTTTCCGGCGACAGTGGCGGCCACGATGATGTTTGCCGCTTGCGGAAGCGACGATAATTCATCCAACGTAGAACGTGACGACGGCGTAAGCTCCAGTATCGAAGAGTCCTCCTCGTCTGAAACCTCCGATGAAAAGTCCTCTTCCTCCAAAGAGGCGGATGCTCCTAAGGGAACTCGTGAAGCAACCCTGGACGACCTTGAAAAGAACATGTATCTTGGCAAAATGTTTGGCACCGATGTGTACCTTGCTACGGGTTCCAAGCAGGGCGTTTTCTCCATCTGGATTCCTGATTCAGCATGGATTGCCGTTCGCTCCGATTTCAAGAACGGTGTACTTGAATATGGAAAGTCAAACGGTTCCTATATGGGGACTGATGCTAAGTCTGCAAATGAAATGCAGAAGTTCTTCGAAAAATCGGGCAAGCTCAAGTTCATTGTGAACGAGAAGGATCAGTTGCAAGTATCCGTCAACGACGGCGATTATGTCGATGTTGAAAAGGCGAATGTGACAACATCTACGAACTGGCTTTCGGAAGCTTCCAATCTTCAGGGTGTAAAGCTTACCTGCAAGGATGGCGAAAAGACTCAGGACTATACCTTCTACAAGGGGCGCTATCTTGTTGAGGAAACGAAGGGCGACTCTTCCAACTGGTATGCGGGGTACTACGATATCCAGCGCAGTCAGCTGTTGATGCTTCCAGTTTTCTTCGAAAATCCTGTTGCTTCGATGGCTACGGCTCAGGTAAGCCCCGATTTCAACCTTACAATGGTGACGGGGCAAAAGCTTGATTGTAAAAAGAAAACCTTCAAACTCAAAGAACTCGATTCGAAGAAGCTGGAAGGGGAATGGATCGCTCCTGATGGAGGTCTGGACTGGATTCTGAAGTTGAACAAGGACGGAAGCTATTCTGTGGTGGCGAAAAGCGGACGACAGACTTCTCTTGAACGCTCGGGTTCCTGGACTGTTTACGGAGACCAGCTCTTCTTGCAAAACAAGAAATGTAGCGATCTCGATGAGTGTGCTTCTGCGGTAAAGGGGACTGTCGAAGGTCTTGATCCGAAGTCGGGATTTACATACAAGCATAACGATGTAAGCTCTGCTGCTTTCCCGTCAGACTGGACCGTTCCCCAATACGAATAATACGATTACATCTTTTTGATAATCAAAAGGCTCCCGAAATTTCTTCGGGAGCTCTTCCTTTTTTTTAGAAACGCAATGTTTATTAGGCGTTATTTACCGTGGTGCTTGTCGTGGTTGGGACAGCCGCAACCGCCGTTGCCGTCGCAATTTTCTTTATTGCCTTCGCCGCCGCATTCGCACTCGTGGCCTTCTTCGCCGCACTTGCATTCGCCTTCGCCGTTGCCGCCACAGCAGCAGTGCTGCTTGGGGTTGAGTTCTTCTTCTGTAGCTTCACGCACAGAGACCACTTCGATGGCGAAGTTCAGGTTCTTGCCGGCGAGTTCATGGTTGGCGTCAATCACAGCCTTTTCGCCCGAAACGGACTTTACGCGGATGGGCATCGGACCCATGGGCGTCTGCGCGTAGAACATCATGCCGGGTTCGACCTTGTCTACACCCTGGAACACGTCGATCGGGACTTCCTGCGTCATGCGCTCGTCGTATTCGCCGTAGCCTTCGGAAGGAATCACCTTGACGTCGAACTTGTCGCCAACTTCGTGACCGACCATAGCCTTTTCAAGACCCACCACGATCATGCGGGCGCCCTGAATGTACTGCAGCGGTTCGCGGCCTTCGGAAGTGTCGATGACGGCTCCTTCGTCGGAGGTCAGGGTGTAGTGCATCTGGACAACGGTCTTGTCGGCTATTTTCATGTGAAAATCCTTTTGGTTGTTGCGGAACGGTCCGCTAAAATGTCGTGGGGTGTAAATATAGAAATTATTCCATGTTCGAAGGAATCAGTCTCACGATATCGGTGCTCCCGTTTTGTTGCGTGAGCGTTGGCGGGAGTTTTTCTGCAAATCCCTTGAATTCCAGGCGATATTCCTTGATGCCTTTGTGGAGGAGGTATTCATAGATTTGGGTCGCTCTTTCCGTTGCGATTTGCTCGGATTGCGATGCGGAGACATCGCTTGCGCTGCACTGGATTGTGAGCTTGATCGGGTATTGCCGCATCAGGTGAATGATGTCGTTCAAGGCAGTGTAGCTTGAATTGTAGAGAACGGCAGAGGTTCCCTTGAAACGGATTCTTGTGGCGATATGGTTAAAATTCATCTTGGCGTTTAGGGGACAGCCTTGCAAATTGACGGGAATTTTTTCGAAAGTCCCTGGACAGTGGTCCGCCCAGTCTGCGATTCCATCGTGGTCAGTATCTAGAGGACATCCTAGGCTATCGACGGGAGCATCGTTGGGCGTACCTGGGCACTTGTCTTCTTCGTCGAAAACGCCGTCGTTATCTTGGTCGATGCGGCAGCCGTGTATGTTGACACTTGCTCCCTGAGGCGTGTCGGGGCATTGGTCCTTGGAGTCGGGAACGCCGTCATTGTCCTGATCTAGGGGGCATCCCCAGGGGTCTACCGTTTCACCCAGCTTACTGTTGGGACATTTGTCGATGTCGTCTGGAATTCCATCTCCGTCGAAGTCGAGAGGACAGCCGTATAGGTCGATGGAAATGCCTTCGGGGGTGTCTGGGCACTGGTCGTGTTCATTGGGGATTCCATCGCGGTCCTGGTCCAGTAGGCAACCATCCTTGCCAACGTGATCGCCGTGGAGCGTTCCGGGGCATTTATCGTTGTTGTCATCGATGCCGTCTCCATCGGAATCCTTGGTACATCCGCTGGAATCAACGGCGAATCCTTCGGGGGTCATGGAGCACTTGTCCAGGTAGTCTGCAATGCCGTCGCGGTCATGGTCTTCGGGACAACCGTTGTAGTCAACGATGAGTCCAAGGGGTGTTCCAGGGCAAAGGTCCACGATATTAAGGACTCCATCCTGGTCTTCGTCGACAGGGCAGCCACGAGCATTGACGGCCTGTCCCTTGAAGGTCTCGGGGCACATGTCCTTGCGGTTAATGACGCCGTCCTTATCGTCGTCCGCCCAGCTTAGGTCGATAATTTTTGTGATGCTGACTGCAACACCGACTTCAGGGGAGCCCCTGACGCTGTACTTGATGTTTTCTTCTCTCGTCTTGAGTTCTACGGGAAGCACGTTGTCTTTGTCGTTTTTATTGAAGTAATGCAGACCGACATCGCCGGAAATGGTTAGGTAGGCATCGTAGGGCAAATGGACCCTAAGGCCTGGGGTAAGCCTGAAGGGACTGCTCAAAAAGTTGTATTTAATGTTCGATGTTCGAATTGGCATTTCGCCAGAGGCTTCAAGAATAACCGTCACGATTTTTTCGGGGAAGATGTTGAATCCCGCAGCCCAAAGCCAATAGTAGTCTTTTTCTCCAAAGTCCTTCAATATGCCCGAAACTCCGTTGAAGGTCAAAAAATCCTTGAAGTCCATGGTAAGGTGCAGGTTCATGGTTGCGGCAAACTGGTCCGAAGAGAATGCATACGCATCGCCATCGGGCTTGATGTACCAGCGGTGCCTTGGGCGGAATCCCTTGTCTTTGGAACCCGTGGGGGCGATGAGTTCACTGCTGAGTCCAAGGAAAATCCAGTCGTTTACAGGGAAGGAACCCTTTGCGACCATTTCGATGTCGCCGATACCAACCCCCTGAAGCTCGGTATCCCTGATGTAGCCGTCATAGTGCATGGGAAACGACATTCCGAGTTCTAGGTTGTCCTTGATGGCGAAACTCACAAAAAGATTCTCGGTGTTCGAAGGCGTATTCTGGTCAAGATTGACGAAATCTCCGTCCTTGTTGGTGTATCCTTCTTCAACACTAAGGGAATGTCCGTCACTTACCATTTCGAAACTGCCAGATATGAACAGTGAGCCTTGCGGAAGCGTCTTTGCCGATGGGGCGTGTATTCCGCTGATCGATCTCACGATACCCAGCTGAGCCATAGCGGGTATAGAGAGAAAGCATAAAGCTGCAAGCAGTTTCTTCATAAAGGAGTCCAATCGACATAAATATAACATTTCTATATTTGTTCATTGATGAAGGATTATAAAGAAAAAAATGAATTGCCGTCTTGGCACCGGAAATCCCAAAAGGCATATCGCTTCAACCGTATTGTCATCATTTTGCAGATGGTAGCGGCTCTTGTGCTTGCGGGTGTCATTTGGTTTGGTGTTGAGCGTGTGACGGGCAACTGAGAAAGATGATGCGTTTGTTCTTTGTTCTCGCTTTCTTTGCGATGGTGCTTGCTGGCTGCGCGGGCAACAGTCAGTCTGCTGTCTCGAATGTGACTAATCCTAACATTGAACCGCAGGATTCGCTGTCTTTCGCGGAACGTGCTGCTAAAGAAAAAGTCTCGGATTCCTTGGCGATTCGCCCATCCTGGACCTACTACCAGTATGCCTTGCAGGCGATGGATAATCAGGAATGGCTGTTGGCGAAGCATTATTTGGATGAATCCCTAAGACAGCTCGTTTCTGAAAAGTACGATTCCACCTATAGGAATGTTTCGGACAAGGAAGACTCCCTTTACCGAACCCAAATGCCACTTCGGATCGTCAACGCGTTGGACGAAGTGTATCCTAATGTGGCTGCCCTGGGTGAAAATGCCGAAAACTTTATGGAAAACGACATCTCCATCGAAGGTGTCGATGCTCTAGACGAAAGCAAGGCGGATAGCGCGTCCCTGATGGTCATTGAAAGTTTCCTGGATACGCTGGATGTGTCGCAGTTTACGCTTCCGGTACAGTTCAATGAACGTGTGCTTCAGGAAATTTTTTACATGACGAATTCGGCACGGAAGTTCATGGCGGGTTCCCTGAACCGAAAGACTGCCTATGATTCGCTGATTTATGCGCAGCTCGATTCGGCAAAGATGCCTCGCGATTTGATTTTCCTTGCGCTCGTGGAATCGGGCTTCAAACTCAAGGCGTACAGCCGCGCCAAAGCCTCTGGCATGTGGCAGTTCATTCCCGAAACGGGTAAGCGGTACGGACTTGAAGTCGACTACTGGGTCGATATGCGCCGCAATCCGGAACTGGCGACGAAGGCTGCTCTCAAGTACTTGAACCGTTTACATGACGAATTTGGTGACTGGCTCTTGGCTATGGCAGCCTATAACTGCGGCGAAGGTCGCGTCCGTAGGCTTGTTCGCGAAATGCAACAGGATTCCACGCGGGACTCGACGTTGCCGATTACCTACTGGGACTTGGAACTGCCGAAGGAAACCATGCGCTATGTGCCGCGAATCCTTGCCGCAATGGTAATCGGACATTATCCGGAACAGTACGAGATGACGGTGGAGAAGACTTATCGCCCTGATTTTGATACGGTGACGGTCTTCGATTCGTTCCCGCTGGAAGAAGTGGCGAAGTTGCTGAAGGTTAGCGAAGACACGCTTCGCACCTTGAACATGGAACTGGTCAAGTGGTGTACGCCGCCGAATAAGGATTCTTACCTGCTGCGTTTGCCGGTCGGTATGCGCGCCGCTTTTGTCGAAGGCTACGACAAGATGGAGAAAAACAACTTTTCGAGCTGGCACCACCACAAGGTGCGCCGGGGGGAGAGCCTTGGAATCATTGCAAGGCAGTACGGAATCAAGGTTTCGGAACTGCAGCAGGCAAATGATATGAAGGGTAGCCGTATCCGTGCCGGGCAGTCGCTTCTGATTCCTATCAAGGTGACCCCGAAGCCGAAGTCGACCAAGGGTAAAAAGCCTGAACGGGTCCGCACCTATGTAGCGAAGGAAGGAGACAACCTTGCCTCGGTCGCGCGCATGTTCGGTGTTTCGCAGGAATCCTTGCGTATATGGAATTCAATGGATGCCGCCGCCTTCGTGAAGGCGGGCGACACGTTGCTCGTCTCGAAACCAGAATCTGCTGCTAAGTCTGATGAAAGCCATCCCAAGCTAGCATCGGGTCAAAAGTATGTGGTTCGTGACGGCGATACCTATGCTGCCGTTGCCGCCGCTTACGATATCCCGGTCATTTTGCTGATGCAGGCGAACCAGGGCTTTACGCGTAGGCTTATGGTGGGCGATTCCCTGGTGATTCCCGAATACGCAAAGAAGGCGGCTGCCAAGCAGAATGTGCGTTCTGCCAAGTCCGAAAAATCAAAAAACGAAAAGAAGAAGCCTGCTGAGAAGACTTCCGTCTATGTAGTGCAGTCGGGGGACAACCTAAGTGTCATTGCTCGCAAATACGGCACGACGGTTTCGAAAATTCAGGAACTGAACGATATGGGTAAGTCCACGAATATCAGTGTCGGACAGAAACTGATTGTGGATGGAACCGCCACTGAAGACGGCTTCAAGATTCACACCGTTAAAAAAGGCGAGGGACTTTGGGATATCGCTCGCCAATACAAGGTGACCATTGAAGAAATTGTGAAGTGGAATAACCTGAACGACACCAAAATTAAGGTGGGCGAAAAGCTCAAGATCAAGCAGTAAAAACTGCTAGAACAGCGTAATGCCCAGGCTTACATACGGCTGGAAGTAAGTGTCGAAATCCAGCATGAATTCGTCGTCTTCTCTATTATCCGTCGTCTTGCGTTCGAAATAGGTGTGGAAGTACTCGTGGTTGTTGCGGAATCCTGCCGAAAGGAAGAATCCGTGCCAGGCCATGCGGAGACCCGCGCCGTAGGCGTAACCGTAAATAACGGGAGAGAGGAACTTGGTATCGTCAGCAAAGAAGGTCTTTCCGAAAACAGCCCCGCCGAAGGCATAAAGCTTGAGCATGAACTGATGGTTGTAGTTCATGACAACGGGCAAGGCGAAGTCAAAACCGAGCTGGAATAGTGCCGTGTGGACTTGGTGGCGGCCTTCCAGGTCGGTGGAATCAAAAGCGGCGTCAAAGAAATCGTTCTCATCGGTATTGGCAGCTAGGTCTTCGTAGGCGTCTTTGGCGTTACGGGGCTTGTGGCTTATGCCAAGGTACTGGTAACCAGCCATCAGGTAAATGTCGAACCATTCGGTAAGCGGTAGGCTTCCGGATGCGCCATAGATGTAGGAATTGTCGATGTTGATGTCCTGTTTTTTGCCGTGGACCTTGTAGGAATACTCGACATTCTTCATCTTGATATTGTTGAATTCGATGTAGGGGCCGAAAGAGCCTCGGTCTTCATAAGTCATGTGTTCGCTGTTTTCGGCAGCGGCCATGGTGGTGTCAACGACGATTCTATCCGCGAAGGAAAGAGTGCTAAGCAATGCAATCAGTGTGAAAATTTGTTTTCTCATGCCATAAATATAACAAAAGGTGAATTCTACCTTGTTTTTGGCGGATGTTAAAAAATGGGGGATAATTTGGTAAAAAAAAGTTCTAAATAGAGATTTTTTGTGTTAAATGGAAAAAAAATGGTTATTTTTAGACAAAAAATTGCAAAAAACTTCATTTGGAGTAGATTTTTATGAAAAAACAGATGCTCGCTCTTTGTGCCGCAGCCCTGATGATGTCCATGACCGCCTGTAACGACAAAATGGACCCCAACGATCCCCAGTCCGTGCGTAAGTACCTGACCAAGCAGCAGATTGCCTTTACGCCGAACCAGTTCGTGTCTTACGCTGCCAGTGGCGATACCGCAAAGATGACTCTTTTCTTGCAGGCATCCTTTGAAATCGATTCTCCGGCAGACAACGGCAACAACGCTGTCGCCATTGCTGCCAACAAGGGCAATATGGTTGTGCTCAACTACCTGTTCGATCACGGTGCTAAGGCCGATGTGAAGAACGGCAACGGTGAAGCTGTGATAGACAATGCCGTGATGATGGGCAACAAGGAAGTCGTGAACCGCCTTTTGACTCAGCTCAAGGCTGAAGGGGCTGAACCGCAGACTCTCGGTACCGCTGTGCTTCTCGCTGCAAAGACAGGCAAGGTCGATATGCTCGAAGTGCTTGCCGCTGCAGGTGCTCCGCTTGATCAGCGCAGTGCAGACGGTTACCTGCCGATCCACTGGACTGTCAAGAATGGTCAGTATGACGCCATGATGTTCCTTATCGACAAGGGTGTCGATGTGAACGCCAAGTGCGGTCAGGGCTACTCTGTGCTCGACTGGGCAACCAACGAAGGTTACACCCGTTTGATCAAGGCTTTGAAGAAGGCTGGAGCTAAGAACACTCCGCAGTACTTCAAGGATTCCAAGAAGTAGTCTTTTTTACGAAAAATCGCTGATTTTCACAAGGAACCGTGGTCTAATGGCTGCGGTTCTTTGTATTTTTCGCTTATGAAATTTCATTTGTTCTCTAGGATTTTCATTTGTCTATGCCTAGCGGGGGTTTTCTCGCAGGCTCAGGAAACGGTGGAAAGCGTCCGTCGCCAGATTAAGGCGGTCGATGCAGAAACAGCTCGCGAAAAGTCGATGCATGATGCCGAAAAGAAACGGCATGCCGAGTTTGTCGAAGTGGGTCGCAAGAAGGTGCAGGCGCTTGCTTCGCAGAACAAGACCTTGAAGGCGGAAATTGATTCGCTGAAGGCTGAACTCAAGAACCTATCGGGCGTCCGTCAAAAGACGATGGGTACGGTCAAGTGGTACGAAGGTCGCAAGGCTAAGTACGGCGAATCGCTTGCCCAGGTCATCGATTCCCTGGTGCCCGTATTTGAGTCGGACTTTCCTTACAGGAACGAGGAGACTATCAAGAGTGTGCAGGAAATTGCATCTCAGCTCCATAAGGGCTTGATTGAAGCCGATGACGGACTCAACCGTGTTCTTGAAGTTTTCTATGACCGCATTCGCCTCGGTTACACGACCGAAGTCTACAACGGGTTCTTGCAGGTGGATGCACGCAGTATCCCCGGTACATTCCTGCGTTACGGAGCCGTGTCTTCGGTCTTTGTGAGCAATGATGGCAACGATATCCTGTGGCTTGCCCGGACTGACAATGGCGGTTACAGTTGGAAGAATGTGTCCGACAATCTTACCATGCGCTCGGTGCTGAAGGATGTAATGAAGGTTGCCGAAGGTAAGACCGCCCCGCGTCTTGTGACAATTCCTGTTGCACTTCCGAAGGAGGGCAAGTAAATGAAATGTGAAATGTGGAATGTGAAATGTGAGATGGAGCTGTGTCATCCTGAGCGTAGCGCGAAGCGCGAAGTCGAAGGATCTAGAACTCGAATCATTCTTCCTTTACTTATCTCAGCTTTCGCAATTCTTGCTCCGCTTTCATTTGCCCAGCAGAACTCCGATATTGATGCCGTCAAGCAGCGTGCCGCCCTCAATAGCGCAAAGGCGGACCTTGAGGAGGCTCGCAAGAAACGCGACATGGCTGTTGCCGCCCGCTGGAAAGACCGTGAAACGGCAAACCAGGAACGCGAACTTTTCAACGAAAAGTACAACGAGAGCAAGGAAAAGGTCGATGCCTTGATGTCTGAACGCGCTCGCCTTTTCGAAGATGTCCGCGTGGCACGCGAAGACTTGGCTCAGGTCAAATTGCAGGCCGAAAAGGCTCGTGCCGAATACTTGTCGCTTGCGGCGGGTCCGGAACGGCTTGAAACGCTTTCGAAGTTTGCTGAACAGGGGATTCCCTTCAAGGTTGCCGAACGAATCGAAGCGCAGAATAAGGTGAAAAAGGAAATGGGACTGTATCGCGACGATCCGGTGCGCATTGCGAAGTCCCTCTTGGAAGTGGCGAAGGGCGAACTTGCCTTTACGCGCGAAATTCACCTGGAAGAGGCTGAACTTGTATTTGGCAAGGTCGTCGCCGAAGGTTCCCGCTTGCGTCTTGGTGGGCTCTATGCGATGGAAATGGCTTCTGCCGCGACCGATGTGAACGGCAACAAGCCGTCTGCGTTGATGCTTCCGGTGGCGGGGGAGAAGAAGCGTTCCTTCAGCTGGCAGGAAAATTTGACTCCGGAAACCAAGAAAGACGTATCCAAGGCTTTTGATGGCGCAAAGGATTCGGCTTACGTCATGGTGCCGGTGGATGTTCTCTTAAGTACGGAGCTTTCATCTGAACTGGCGAACCATCAGGAAACGACATGGAAGGATGAGCTCCGCGAATTCTTCAAGAACGGCGGCATTTTGATGTATCCGATTGTGACGCTCTTTGCGCTCGGTCTCTTGGTGGCTCTGTGGCGCTTTGTGTGGCTTATGGTCGTTGGCTTTGGCGGACTTTCGACAAGGCGCGCCATCAAGGCGTTGCAGAAGGGCGATATCGAAACGGCTAGAACTCTGGCTAAGAAATCGCATGGGGAAGTGGGCAAGGTGCTGCGCGCCGTGCTTTCCAAGAATTATGCCGGTCGCGACGGTGCCGAAAAAGCCCTTGAAGAGCTGTTCTCTGCCGAGGTTCCTAAGCTGGAATCGGGACTCACCTGGATTTCTGTCTTTGCAGCGACCGCACCTCTCCTAGGTCTTTTGGGTACGGTGATGGGTATGATCGAGCTCTTTGACGTGATCACGATGCATGGAACTTCTGACCCGAAGCTCTTGGCAGGAGGTATCTCGATTGCATTGGTGACGACGGAAGCGGGCTTGATCGTTGCAATTCCTTTGCAGCTCGTTCATACGTTCCTGAAGAACCGTGCCGATGCTTTGCGTTCCCGTATGGAACGCGCTGGTCTTGTCGTGCTGAATGCCCTTTGGATTAAGGAAAAATAGTTGGAAGCGGTAAACGAAATATCGGTCATCGAAGCCGCCATGGGCATCGTCTTCCGCGGAGGATGGGTGCTTGCCCCGATATTCATATTGGGGTGGTTCGGCTGGTTTCTGATGATTGAACGCTACTGCTACTACTTTATGCTCAAGGGCAAGTCGGTAAACGGTTTGGGTGGTTTCTGGCGCACGCTTTCGAAGAATGGCGAAGATGCTGCCTTCAAAAAGCTCGAACGCCGCCGCTATGGGTATTTTTACGCGCTTGCGTCCGATGTGCGCAACTACCGCGACCAAGGTCCCGTTGCCGTTCGCAATGCGATGGAAGAGACTCGTCACCGCATCTCGGTGAACTTGTCAAAGTCGCTGCGGACCATTTCGACTTGCGCCGCGATTGCTCCGATGCTAGGTCTTTTGGGAACGGTGTCGGGCATGGTGCATACCTTCGAGACGATTCAGCTTTTTGGTTTTGGTAACCCGGTGCTTTTGGCCGATGGCATCTCGGAAGCGCTCCTTACGACGCAGGCGGGACTCCTAGTGGCATTCCCGCTGATGCTTGCGTATAATTACTTGGCTGGCCGCGTAGCCGATGTCGAAGAACAGGCCTGGAGCGAAGCCCTGAAATTTGAATCTTATGTATTTTCGCCTTCTGAAGAGATTTCTTCCGCGGAGGAAAAATGAGTTTTATCCGTAAACGATCCCATGATGCAGGAAAAATAGATGTGTCGCCGATGCTCGACATGGTGTTTATCCTGCTCATCTTCTTTATTGTGACTTCGACCTTTACCCGTGAAACCGGCGTCGACGTGACGAAGCCCAAGGCAAGTTCTGCAAAGGAACTCGCCAAGGAAAGCATCTTGATTGGTGTTACGCGCCAGGGCACGATTCACATCAACGAGACTCAGGTGAATCTTTCGACGCTGAACACGGTGCTGCGCCAGATGATGGCTGAAGCGCCGGATCGCCCGGTGATTATTGTGAGCGACCGTGATGCCCCCAACGGGGTCGTGGTGGATATTCTCGATGAATGCAACCTGGCAAAGGTTCGTAAAGTTTCCATTTCTGCGAATAAGGAAGAATAGGCGCTGTTTCGATGCTTGACTTCTTCGCAAAATATTTCCGGTTCCCGGTAGCGTTCGTGCTCTCCTTCGTGGTGAGCGCGGTGTTTTTCCTTGCAATTCCCGTCATCAACACGCTGTTCTTTGACAAGGGAGTCAAGGCGGAAAAGGAACTCGAAGCTGTGACCGAAGTCGAAGTGCTCGTGAGCGAGAAGAAACCCGAAGTCAAGCAGAAGGTGCTTAGGACGGTGATGAATCCGAACCCGTTCAAGATTTCGGCGAATATGGGGATGGCTCGCAGCCAGAATTTCCAGATGGACTTGTCGCTTGCGCGCGGTGCCGCCGGTGATGGCGTGGCTGTGGGGACGGGCTCGATGGAAAATGTCGTGTACGAGGCGGGCGAAGTGGATGAGCAGGCTCAGGTGCTGCGCGAAATTCAGCCGAAGTTCCCTGAGAAGGCGAAGCGCATGGGTGTTTCGGGCTACGTGAAGGTTTTGATTGTAATCGACGTGTATGGCGACGTGGCGCAGGCTCAGGTGCTGACGCAGGAACCGGCGGGCTATGGATTTGATAACGAAGCGTTGAAGGCTGTACGCCAGTGGAAGTTCAGCCCAGCGCATCTTGGGGGATTCCCCGTGGCGCAAAAGGCCACAAAGGAGTTCCGCTTTGTCAACTAGGCTCTCCCTTGTTTTGTTGCTGATTCTTTCTGCGTTGCATGTTCACGCTGCTGAAGACTATTTCTTCAAGGCGAATGAGCTTTACGACCAGGGAAAGTTCAAGGAAGCGGTGCCGCTGTACCGTGCAGCGATTGACGAAGGTCGCTACGAGCCTTTTGCGTGGTTCAACCTAGGAAACGCTATGGTGCAGCTCGACCGCAAGCAAGTCGCGATGGTTGCCTACAAGCGCACCGTTGAACTGTTGCCGAACTTTGAAAAGGCTTGGATGCTCCTGGGCGATTTGTATTATTTGGCAGGCGATGCGGGGGAAGCAATTGCCGCCTATAACCGCGCCATAGAACTCGGCGTTGAATCGGACCATGTGCATTTTGCCTTGGCGGAATGCTTCTTGAAGGGCCGCGACTGGACGCTTGCGCAGAAGAACTTTGAGCGGGCTTTGCAGCTTAACCCCGACCGTATGGATGCGTGGTATGGCCTTGCCGAAGTCTACGAAAAACTGGGCGATTACGAATACGCCATCAAGACTCTTCAGAATGCGCTCCAGATGACGGCGACCGCAGGGGCCGATGTTCACTTTACCATGGCGTATTACTACCGCAGCATGGATTCCACGAGGCAGTCCCTGAATGAGATGGAAAACGGCATTCTGATGGACCCCGAAAATGTGTCGGCACGCCGCTATTTGGCGCAGATGTATGTGCAGAATAATTCTCCGTGGATGGCGATTTTCACACTCGAAGAAGGACTCCGCCACAAAAAGGGCAAGGCCGATTTGAACCTGGACCTGGGGCAGATTTACTTTACCCAGAAACGCTACGACGAAGCATTTGAATGCTATATGAAGGCTTGGCTTGCTGGGAATTCGCAGGGGCGCATTGGTGCCGAAAACGTGGGCCATGTGTTCTCGAATGCGGGCGACACCGAAAAGGCGGAAAGCCTTTATAAGCGCATTCGCGAAAAGAAATAGACTTGTTCGGGAGTCCTTTTTCTATCTTTGCCTATATGGCTAAAAAGAAAAAGGTATGGAAATCTCCTGCGATGGCTCAGGCGATGCGCAGCAAAGAAGACAAGCTCCGTGAAACGCTGACGCAGATTGTTAGCGGACAAAGCAGACTTTTACACCGCCCCGAAGATTTGTACGAGGCGATTGCAAACGGCATTGACGATATCGAAAATTTCAAGAATCCGAAGGACCAGCTAGAACTTTTGGCGTGGACTTTGCGTGCCGATTTCCTCGCTTTTAAGGCGGATACCGACGAAGAAAAAGAATACTGGGATAGCCTTTTTTATGATGCGGGAACCTTCTTTGTGGAACTTGCATCGCAGTACGACGACAAGGACTACTTGGCGGACTTGGTTCACGACCTGGCAATGCGCCACGTGGGTGGGGAAGGTCGTTCGGTCGTGTTCCTGAGCATCGAAGAATTCCTGCCGAAAGAACGTGCTCAGGCTCTGTTGGTGGAACTCATCAATAAAGTGACGGAAGTGAATCAGGGCAACCGCGAAGATATTCTCGATGCCATTTGTGACATGGCTGATTCTATCAAGGATGCCGCAAATTTTGCGAAGGCGGCTCTGCTGAAAGACCCCGACAAGAGCAACGCAACGCTGATTGACATTGCCAATGCGCAGTTCATGGCTGGAAACATTGAACTGGCTAAGCAGTGGCTGGGCGATGTTCGAAACCCCGGTGCCGAAGATGAAGAGGCTTATCTGGATTTGCAGGCGGCGATTGCCGACAAGGAAGGTCGCAAGTCCGACTGCATCAAAATTGCTCGCACCCTTTACGAGACTTTCCCCAAGGTGATGAACCTGGGGCGTTACGCGGCGTTCTTGCCCGATAACGAAGCGGACCAGGTTTTCAAGGAACACGAACGGTTCCGCAGCGGAAATACGGTGGATATCGAGTTCATGCAGCTGCTTGCCGCCATGAAGCGCTATGAGCGGCTTTCGGGCTACGTGGACCGCTTCGAAAAGGACCTGACGACGCTCGATGCCGAAGAACTGACTGCACTTGCCGATTCTTTGGAAAAAGACAACCAGAAGAAGCTTGCCGACCACATCCGCGACTGGATAGTCGAAGAACCCGAAGACGCCCAAGCGTTCGATGATAAGGATTAAGTTCTGATGGCGAATTTTGGTCATGTTTACTTGATTGGTGCTGGTCCTGGCGATCCGGGACTTTTGACGATTCGCGGAAAAGAAATTCTGGAATGCGCCGACGTGGTGGTGTACGACCGCCTGGTTTCTCCGGCGATTCTTGGAATGTGTAACCCGAAAGCGAAAATGGTGGATGTCGGCAAGATGCCCACGCACCACAAGGTAAAGCAGTCCGAAATCAACAAGCTTCTGGTGCAGTTTGCGCAGGAATACCCGCAGGGCATTATTGCTCGCTTGAAGGGCGGCGATCCGTTCGTGTTCGGACGCGGCGGTGAAGAAGCCTTGGAACTGGTAGATGCCGGTGTGGAATTCGATGTGGTGCCGGGCATTACCTCGGCAATTTCAGTACCTGCCTACGCGGGCATTCCCGTTAGCCACCGTGGTATTGCTACAAGTTTCCATATCATCACCGGTCATGAAAAGGCTGAATCGAACGGCGAACTTTCGCTTGATTTTGAAAATCTTGCGAAGTGCCAGGGCACGCTAATCTTCCTAATGGGCATTGCCAACATGGATTTCATCGCCCGCCGTCTCATGGAATGTGGCAAGGATCCTAAAACTCCGCTTGCCTTTATCGAGAAGGGAACAACCCCGTACCAGCGCACCGTCATGGCGACGCTTGAAACGGCGGGGGAGACGATTGTCCGCGAAAAGGTGACCGCACCTGCAATCACGATTATGGGTGGCGTCGTAGAGCTTGGCAAGACTCTCGCTTGGAAAAAGAATTTGCCGTTGTCGGGCAAGCGCTTGGTGGTGACCCGTGCAGCAAAGCAAGCGAGTGGTATTTCGGCTAGGCTTACGGCTCTCGGTGCCGAAGTCATCGAAACTCCGATGATCGAAACGCGTGTGGTCGAAGGCTCGTTCAATTGGGATAATCTTGCGAACTTTGATCTGCTAGCCTTCACAAGTACAAACGGCGTTGAATCGTTCTTTACACAATTGCTCGCTTCTGGTAATGACATCCGCGTCCTTGCAGGCAAGAAAATTGCGAGTGTTGGTAAAATTACCGAGAAAAAATTGCTCGAATATGGTATCCGTTGCGATTACGTGCCCGAAGACCACACCGGCGAAGGCCTCGGAAAATTGCTTGCCGAAAAGTGCTCCGCGAGCGAACTGGACGAATCACGCATCCTCCTCTTGCAGGGGAACCTTGCCGATGAAACCTTGTTGAAACATTTGCCGAAGGCAACCCGCTGGGTTGTTTATGAAACGCTCCCGGTCGCTGAACTCCCTGAATGGAAGCGTGAAGCCGTCGAATGTGCCGATGCAGTTGTCTTCGCAAGCACCAGCGCCGTTGAGAACTTTGTACAAGTCTCTCGTCTCCTCATAGAGGATAACTCTACTAAGGTGCTAAAGCACCAAGTATCGTTTATCTCGTCTTTCGTCTCGCGTCTAAGTTTCTGCATCGGTCGCATGACTGAAGCTGCTGCTCAGAAGCATGGCTTTGAAACGGTCATCTCCGACGAAACCACCATGGATTCGCTGGTGAAGAAAATTGTGGAATATTACTCGGCAGGGGAGCGCGCATAATGAAGGCGATTCTGATTATTGCGCATCATTGCATTTTGCCTGGGGCCTACAAGGGCTTTGAAGAAATTCTAGATAAGTTGCACCATGACATGCCGGGAACCCGCGTGGCGAGCACCAGCCTTTTGGATTTGGAAAATGACTTGCGCACGCTCCTGCGCGAAGATGTTGAATCGGTGACGCTGCTTCCGTTCCTGCTTTTAAATGGGCAGCATGCCAAGAATGATGTGCCTCGTGTGGTAGCAAAATTGCAGGCGGAATTTCCGCAGATTCCAGTTTCCCTGTTGCCGTGCCTTGGCGATTGGAAGGAATTTACAAGCATGGTCGTCGCCGGCGTTCGCAGCGCCCAAAACAAACATGAACATGCCGTTGCGGGCGAAACCACGCAAACGGTCGCTTCGCAAAATCGTTCCCTCTTCTCCATCGAACTCAATCTCGAAGGCAGAAATGTACTTGTTGTCGGCGGTGGCCGCATCGCGCTCCGCAAGGTGAAGACCCTTTTGCCCACAGGTGCCCGCATCACCGTAGTCGCCCCGCAGTTCGACCCCGAATTTTCGCATGTGATTGCGAGCGGAGCGGAGCAATCCATGGTTACGACGCTTCAGCGTCCCTACGCCACCGACGACCTTCGTGGAATCTTTATGGTGTTCATCTGCACCGACCAGCCTGCGGTAAATGCCCAGGTGTCTAACGAAGCTCGTGCTCGCCGAATCCTAGTGAACAATGCCTGCGACTATCTTGATGGCGACTTCATCGTTCCAGCACGCCTAGGCTTTGGTGAAAACATTGCCGTGACCGTTTCTACCCAAGGTCGCGCTCCCTCGTTGGCAAAAAAGCTCAAGCAAAAGATCCAGACGGAATGGGCGGAAGGTCTAAAACAGGTCGAAACGGACTTTTTGGCACAAAAATAGGCGTGATTTTCGCCACATTTCGCTTTTTTTCACAAATTTTTATTGACTTTCGTAAAATATTAGGATATCTTTACAGAAAAGATACAAAAGAGGTTTATTATGAAAAAAATCTTCCTGCTGGCTCTTGCCGCATCCTTGTCTCTCTTTGTCGCCTGCGGCGACGATTCTAGCTCCCCATCGGGTGGTGGCTCGGGTACGGAACAGCTCTCCGAGGAATCGGTAAAGGCTTTCTTCCCGACGGGCTACAAGACCGAAGATGTCGTTGCCTGGTATGCCTCTGATGTCGAGACTATCAATGACGGTGACCAGAAGAAGATAATGGTCGACGCTGTTTACCTGTTCAAGGACGGCACCTTTATTGCGACCGAAAGCAAGCTGAAGGTCAAGTCAAACGGCGATAAGAAACTCTCGAATGGAATTGCTGCTAAGGGAACTTGGGCCGGCACTGTGGAAGATTACGCAAATGGAACTTTCACGGTTTCCTTTGATATGGAAGGCACGAATATGACGATGCCGCTTGAAGTCAAGAATGGTTCTTTGACGATAACTCCTCCCAGTGATGGTAGCTCCATGACTTTCAAGTTGCAGTCGTCTACGGTTCCTACTCCGACCGAAGCGGGTGAGACTGTCGAAAAGGCTGATTCCGGTTCCAATTCCTCTGGTGATGTTTGTTCCGTTACAACTTCGGGGAACTCTGTAACGATGACCGTCGATATGGACGGAGAACATGATGTGATGACTGCTACTCTTGATGGAGATCAAATTATAGTTACTGTGAATGGAAAAACGCAAAATCAACCGAGTGAAGGGATGACTTTCGCCGACATGAAGCAGTCCGCTTATGAAACCTGTGAAGAATTGAACAGTATAGCTAATGATAACGACTATGATTACGACGACGATTATGACTGGGATGACGACTATGACTATGACGAAGACGATGTTCCGTCCATCGAGGAAATATCCTGTGATGTTGAAACCACCGATAATTCCGTTACCATGATAACTTCTGTGGCTAGTTACACGAGTAAGACCACTTGGACTATTGATGGTGACTACATCACTATCACTATGGATCCGGCAGAGATGGACGAAGACATAACCTACCCGAAGGGTGATCAGACTCTTGAATCCTTGAAAGCTACTGCAGAAGAAGCCTGCAAGGAATATGCCAATCTCTACTAGTCGTTTCAAAAAAGGAATTTGTTTATGAAAAGTCCAGCCGACGTGCTGGATTTTTTCCTAAAGACAAAACTTCACAAACAGAATAAGGAGTTGGATATGAAAAAATATCTCTTGCTGACCATGGCTCTGTCTATGGGAGCCTTCGTTGCCTGTGGTGACGATTCCTCGAGCAGTCCATCTGGTGCTGATGCTACAACGGAGTCCAGTTCGTCTATAGATTCTGCGGATATAAGCAGTAGCTCCGGAGATAAAAAGGATGCAACTCCTGATGAAGATATTAGTAGTTCTAGCGGCGAAGAGTCGGGCGATGAGACCACCAAGGTTTCGGCGTTTTTTCCAGAAGGTTTTGATGCCGACAAGGTGGTTGCCTGGTATGCAACTGATGAAGAAACCATTAACGATAAAGGGCGGACCCTGACGATGGTGGAGGCCGTCTACCTGTTCAAGGACGGTTCCTTTATTGTCACCGAGCAGAAGGTGAAGAAAAATGAGAATGTTTCTATATTCGAAAATGCAGTTGTTGCAGAGGGAACCTGGACTGGCTCGACGGACTCGTTCAAGGAAGGCTCGTTGACGATTGTCTTTATGGGAAATGATATTCCACTCGATATTCACGAGGGAAAGTTCTCTATTAGTCCGTTTGGTGTAGACGCTTACGAATTCACGTTGGTCGAATCGGATGTGCCTGAGGCAAGTGCTGTTACCGAAGAACCAAATAAAGATTCGGACGACAAGGAAGATCCCAACGGAACGGCAGAACAGTTGGCATGGGCGAAATCGATGATCGCTCGTTCAACGGAGTCTGCTTCGAGGGTGGCCACGTTTGAAATTTCGGAACCGACCTGGGAAAGACTGAATACGAAGAGTGAAACCTACAATGCGACCTTTACAATCAAGGTGACCTTAAGCGAAGGTGAATTCATTACCGAAGATTTGGATTACCCGACCCTTGCGATAGGGCAGTATCCGGTACACGCGATTGATTCGGAAAAAGACAAACTCCCAGAGCAATGGAATAATAATAAATGGGAGATTAAGGATGCCAAGGTGGTCGGGAATACGATGACGGCTACGATGACGGAGAAAATCGACAACCTGAAGGTGGGACGCGCCTATGTCTTTGTCTCGACAAATAACGGTATGGATTCATCGATTGAATATAGCGAAGCGTTCTTCATTGTTCCGCCAAACTATCAAGGTGATTTGTAGTTGAATCTTTTGGCTCCCACAGCGGAGCCTTTTTTGTTATATTGAATAGGTAACCTAAAACAAGAGACTAAAAATGATTATTCGTCCGCGCCGTTTACGCAAGAATGAAACTATTCGCAACATGGTGGCAGAAACCGCCGTCAACCCCGATTCCCTGGTGTACCCGATGTTCGTGGTCGAAGGGGAGGGTGTAAAGGAAGAGATTCCTTCGATGCCTAACCAGTATCGCTTCAGCATCGATGAAATTCTGAAGGAACTTGAATCTTGCGTTGCCGTGGGCATCAAGTCGATTCTTCTGTTCGGTATTCCGAGTTACAAGGATGAGATTGCTTCGTCTGCCTACGATGACGATGGCGTGGTGCAGCGCGCGGTGCGTTCTATCAAGGCGAAGTTCCCGGACCTTTATGTGATTACCGATGTGTGCCTTTGCGAATACATGAGTCACGGTCATTGCGGCATTGTGAAGGACAACGATGTCGATAACGATTCGACGCTCGAACTTTTGGCGAAAACCGCTCTTTCGCATGCCGAAGCCGGTGCCGATATGGTGGCTCCGAGCGACATGATGGATGGACGAGTGGGGGCGATTCGTGCAAAATTGGACGGCAATGGCTATACGAATATGCCGATTATGGCCTACAGTGCAAAGTTTGCAAGCGCCTACTACGGACCTTTCCGCGATGCTGCCGATTCCGCTCCGCACTTTGGAGACCGCAAGAGCTACCAGATGGATGTGCGTAACGGTCGCGAAGCCTTGCGCGAGGTGGAACTGGACCTGGAAGAAGGGGCTGACATCGTGATGGTGAAGCCTGGACTTGCGTTCCTGGATGTGCTGCGTGGAGCGGCGGAAATGAGCAATGTTCACGTGGCCGTGTATAATGTAAGTGGCGAGTATTCGATGGTGAAGGCTGCTGCTAAAATGGGCTGGATTGATGAAGACTCCATTATCCGCGAAAATTTAATCGCCTTTAAGCGTGCCGGAGCCGACATTATCATCACTTATCACGCCAAAGAAGCGCTTGAAAAAGGTTTAATACATTAATTCAATGCGTTGTAAAACATTTTTTACACAATTTATTGAGAATAAGTTGATTTTTTTGTTCTTTTTACTATAAAATGAGTTATATTTCTTTCTGTCAATAATGACACAAAACCATATTATGGAGAATAAAATGAAAAAGCTTATGATTCTTGCCGCTCTCGGCACTGCTGCTCTTTTCACTGCTTGCGGTGATGACTCTTCTTCTGGTGCTTCTGCTGGCTGCGAAGTTTCTGCTACTGACACTGCTGTGAAGATGGTTCAGTCCGTTCCGGGTTACGGCGAAACTACGACCACTTGGACCATTGACGGTGACAATATCACGATTTCTTATGACCCGGCTCCGGCTGAAGGCGAAAATGGCATGACCTACCCGAAGGGTGAACAGACCATCGAAACCTTGAAGGCTGCTGCTGACAAGACCTGCGAAGAATTCAACAATCCGTCGGCTGCACAGTAATCGTTTCAGAAACGAAATCGATTTTAGAGAATCCGACCTTCGGGCCGGATTTTCTATTTTTATAGCATGAACCATTCTTTGAGTGAAAAACTTTTTGCCGAAGCCAAGAACCTGATGCCGGGCGGCGTGAATAGCCCGGTGCGTGCCTATAGCAATGTGGGAGCGACGCCTCCGTTTATCAAGCGTGCTAAGGGTTGTCACATCTATGACGTCGATGGTAACGATTACATCGACTACGTGGGCAGCTGGGGCCCGATGCTTTTGGGACACGCCCATGACGCAGTCATTAAGGCGGTGGCTGAAACGGCTCAGAATGGTCTCAGTTTTGGTGCGCCCTGTGGACTGGAATCGGAATTGGCGAAGCTTGTGATGGAACTTGTTCCGAGCGTCGAGATGATCCGCATGGTGAACAGCGGTACCGAAGCGACCATGAGTGCGATTCGTGCGGCACGCGGCTTTACCGGTCGCGACAAAATCGTGAAGTTTGAAGGTTGTTACCACGGCCATAGCGATAGCTTGCTGATTAAGGCGGGCTCGGGGATGCTTACCACCGGTAAGCCGAGCAGCAAGGGCGTTCCGTCGGATTTGGCGAAATATACGCTCACGCTCCAGTACAACGATGTGGCTGGCGTGAAGGAACTCTTCGAGAAAATTGGCGACGAAATTGCGGGCGTGATTGTGGAACCCGTTGCAGGTAATATGGGCGTGGTTCCTGCGAAGCCCGAATTCTTGCAGACGCTTTCCGAAGAAACCAAGAAGCATGGCGCTTTGCTCATTGTAGATGAAGTCATGACGGGTTTCCGCGTCGGGATTCATTGCGCTCAGGGCTTGTACGGAATCAAACCGGATTTGACGACCTTCGGTAAGATTATTGGCGGCGGAATGCCGGTAGGCGCTTACGGTGGTCGCCTCGATGTGATGCAGCAGATTGCGCCTCTCGGTGGAATTTACCAGGCGGGAACCTTGTCAGGGAACCCTGTCGCGATGGCGGCTGGTCTTGCTACGATGCGTGAACTGAATTCGCACCCCGAATACTATGTACATGCCGAAACGATGACGAAGCGCTTGATTGCGGGTTTGCAGGACGCGGCGAAGGACGCTGGAATTCCACTTGCTACAAACCAGGTGGGCTCCATGGGCTGTATCTTCTTTACCGAAGGCACCGTGACCTGCTTTGCCGATGTGCAGAAGTCCGACTTGGATTTGTTCCGCCGCTACTTCCTTGGAATGCTCGACGAAGGCATCTACCTGGCACCGAGTCAGTTCGAGGCGATTTTCGTGAGCGCGGCGCATACCGAAGCGGATATCGACTGCACTGTCGATGCCGCACGTAAGGTTTTCAAGTCGCTGTAATTTCTATTTTTGAATACATCATTGCGAGGAGCCATAGGCGACGAAGCAAAAGATTGCAAGGCGAATGAAGCAAAATCAAACTAGTTTGATTTTATTTCTGAGCCGAAGTATCGGACGGCGAAGCCGTCAATCTAAAAGAGGACTTAAATGATTGTATCTTGGATGACCACCAACAAGTGTAACCTGACCTGCAAGCACTGCTACCAGGACGCGGGCGAGAACAAGGCTGCCGAACTCACGACGCCGGAAGCGCTCAAGTTGATTGACGAAATCGCGAAGGCGGGGTTCAAGATCATGATCTTTAGCGGCGGCGAGCCGATGACCCGCCCGGACATTGTGGAACTTGTTGCGCATGCCTCGAGCAAGGGACTCCGCCCGGTGTTCGGTACCAACGGTACACTCATTACGCACGACCTGGCCTTTGAACTTAAGAAGGCCGGTGCGATGGCCATGGGCATCAGCATCGATAGTATCGATCACGACCGCCACAATGATTTCCGTGGCCTCCCGAATGCATTTGAACTCACGATGATGGGTATCGAAAACTGCAAGGCGGCGGGCCTCCCGTTCCAGATACATACGACGATTATGGACTGGAACCAGAACGAGATTTTCGACATCATGGACTGGGTCAAGGAAATCGGCGCGGTGAATCACCAAATTTTCTTCTTGATTCCGGTGGGTCGCGGCAAGGAAATCGAAGGCCATGCCCTGCGAGTTGCTGAATACGAAGGTCTGCTTCGCAAGATTATGGAAAAGAGCCGTACGCTTGGCATTCCGGTAAAGCCCACTTGCGCTCCGCAGTTCCTGCGCATCGCTGACCAGCTGGGCATCAAGACTCGTTACAGCCGCGGCTGCCTTGCCGGCCTGGACTACTGCATCGTAAGTCCCATTGGCAAGGTTCGCCCTTGTGCCTACATGATGGAAGAGGCGGGTGATGTGCACGATACGCCTTTTGACGAAATCTGGGCGAATGCAGAAATTTTCAAGAAGCTCCGTACCAAGGCCTATGCCGGTGCCTGTGGCAAGTGCAAGTTCAATGACCGCTGCGGCGGTTGTCGCGCTCGCGCCGCCTACTACCACGAAGGCGACTACATGCAAGAAGACTCCTACTGCGCTTACGGGAGAGGATTGTAATTGATTGATGATTGAGGATTGATGATTGATAATTACACATCATCCATCATCCATCATCCATTATCCATTATCAATTATGTTCACCCCTGAAGATGAAAAATTCATGCGCATGGCGCTCCGCGAGGCGGAGAAGGCTTTTGATGAAAAGGAAATCCCCATCGGTTGCGTTATCGTGAAAGATGGGGTAGTCATCGGTAAAGGCCATAACCAGATTGAGATGCTCAAGGACGCCACGGCCCACGCCGAAATCTTGTCCATTGGAACCGCCGCAAGTACCCTTGAAAATTGGCGTCTGGATGGTTCTACTTTGTATGTAACGCTCGAACCCTGCCCGATGTGCGCAGGCGCCATTTTGAATAGCCGAATCAGCCGTGTGGTTTATGGTTCCCCGGACACGCGCTTTGGTGGCTGCGGTACTACAATTGATGTCATTTCGAACAACGCACTTAAACGTGAAGTCGAAGTGGTAGGTGGACTTCTTGCAGATGAATGCCTCGGGCTTTTGAAGGCTTTTTTTCAGAAAATGCGCCTTGAAAAGGGTGATTCTGGAAATAAAGGCTGCTAGGGCTTTACTATATTCTAAACATGAATTTCTTTAAGCTTTTGACGGGCTCTGCAGCCCTTTTTGCCTTGTGTGCCTGTGATGGGAACGAAGTGGTTCTTGCGTTCAACACCCAGAATGTTCCTCCGCAGACTTATTATCTTGAATCGTCCCTGAACGCGATACTTCCGACGGCTGATTCTGTCGAAGCGACGCCGGAGGCGATGAATACCCATCTTGAAGTTCGTGCCACGAATACGCTCTTGACCGCTTATGATGACGGTTCGGCAAAGTTCCAGCTGAAAATTGACTCGGTGGATTACAAGTCCGACAAGCGTACGGTGGAAGAATTCCGCAGCATGGAACGCTACATGTCCACGGAACATTTCCAGTTCAAGATGGCAAAGGACGGTGCTATTCGCGATCCGTTTATCGAAGATTCCGTGATGATTGGAACCGAGGCGCTGGACCTTATCCGTATCTTCCTCAAGGTGCAGCCCCTGTTGCCTGGCAAGTCGGTCAAGCTCGGTGAAACTTGGGAACGCCCCGTTGAAATTCCGGGTAATTCGGGAAAGACGGTGGTGTACAAGTCGTTTACGCTTGAAGACTGCTATGTTCACGATGGCGTCCAGATGGCAAAGATCGGCATGAACCTGAAGTACAAGGAAGTTGCCGATTCGACCTCTGACCTGCGCATGGAAAGCAACGGCTTTATCGTGGGAACGGGTTCTATTCTTTTTGATGTAACGCACGGTGCGATTTCTACGGTTCGCCTGGAACTGACTGGCGACCTGAGCGTGAACGATATTGTAGCGAATAGTGTGATTCCTGATATGCATGTGATCCAGAAGATCAAGCTGAGGAGTGAATTTTGATTTCGAAGTTTAAGTTTATAGCAGGGGTTCTTGTTGCAACCCTGTCTTCCTTCGCCCTTGCGGGGGAGATGCCCTTCCCGCCAATCGAGAATGGCAAGGTGAAACTAGTGGTGGCGGATAGCCCTTACCTGTTGGAACAAGGCGCTGTTTTTTCGGCGAAAGACACCTTGGAAATTGAACCGGGTGTAACGGTCTTGATGGGCGAATACGCGAAGCTCATGTTCCGTGGCGCGGTGAAAATTATCGGTACCGATGCGGCTCCGGTGGTCTTTAAGAGTGCCGATTCCATCAAGAGCTGGAACGGTGTTCACTTTGTGTCGGCGAACCGCCCGTTTGAAATCAAGAACCTGATTATCGAGAATGCGTTCCGTAACACGGTGTTCCGTTCCAAGGGCATTTTCGAAAATGTGAAGTTCGTGAACAACTACTATGGGCTTTGGATTGACGATGTTCCTGAAGTATTCCTAGCTCGTTGCGAGTTTTTGCGCAATCGCTTTGCCCTTTCGATTCGTGCAGGACAGGTGGTTTCTGCTGAGACGAAAATCAACGACAATGTCTACGGCTTGTATCTTGAACCGGGTGGAAAGTACGATGGTGACCGAAGCCTTATCAAGAACAACCTGGAAGCCGATGTGAGGAACGAGTCCGAAGAACTCGCTGCTCAGGGCAAGCGCATCAACCGCAACATTTGGCATCGCATAGAAACCGCGTTCTAAGGAGCTTAAGTGCAGGAGTCGTTTCGTAGGTCCATTCGCAAGATGACGGGCAACAGTGTCCGTCTTTCGGTGCGGCCTAACCGTCCCGGTATGATGGCGACCCTTTCGCAGTCGATGATGGTGACCTGGTCGATTGTGTTGCACGAGCATCTCGATGCGATGATGAACGATCCGACGGTCAATGTCGGAACGTCTGAGTTGATTTCGTTCAGCGAGACGGCATGGAAACTTTGCGATAGCAGTTTTCCGCAGATTATCGCAGACGCGAACAAGCTTTACGATGAATTCCGCACCAAGTGGATGCAGCGCTTTTCGACAGACGAAGTGATGCGGTTACTGCTCGAAGGCGGTGACTTTTTGGAGCACGACGAGGAAAAGGGCTGGGCTCTGACGGTCAAGAACAACAAGCAGGATATCAACGCGTTCTATTCGGCGACAATTCACCTGCTGGTGAGCGACGCCGAACCGTTGTTCGTCCGCATGCATGGGCGCGTGATGCAGCTTCAAGAAAAGCTCTGCAAGTACTGGCACGGCGAAAGCGCCGTGGATGCGGTTTCCAAACTGCTCCCCAGTTTGGAAGCGTCGCTCCGCGACAAGGAAAACGCTATGGTGGTGTCGCTGCGTAGCTCGTTGAACGCCCTTGCTAAAAAACGTTTCGCGGCGGCATTTAGTGCAAAGAGTGCTCCGCACTATTACAGCTCCGCCGCTTCTTGTGCGCGCAATGTGGGGCGTTTCTGGAATCCGCACTACGCTTACGAGAACGGATTCCTTGCTTTTACGGATGATTTTTGTGATTACGCCCGCGGGCTTACCATTCAGATTATCGAATGGTACCAGAGTAAATGGGCTTTGTTCCTGCGCGGATTCTCGCGTGGTCAGTTGAACTTGTTTGAAACAACGGCTCCAGTGGGGGCTTAAGGATGCAGGTTAAAATATGAAGAATGCATTTAATACGATTTTAGCACTTACGGTGGTGGGGCTTGTTGCCTTGGTGGCGGCTGCCTTCTACTTTGGAGCGCCACTGTTTGGCTGGATTATCATGGTGGCGATTTTCGCCGTGTTCATTGGTGAACAACTTGTTGCCCTTAAGACGGTTAAATTGGTCGCTGCGGAAACCGAAGCCTTGGAACTTTGCGAAAAGCGTGGCGGAGCAATATCTGGCGATGGCGTTGTTGCAAAGCGTATGACCCTTGCCAAGAACCTGCTTGCAAAGAAAATTCGCCTGGATTCGTCGATGGCTTACGAAGTCCTTTCGAATAGCGTTGGTATCACTGTTCCGAGGAGTGCCGGTGGTACGGTGATTCTCCTGGGCCTTATGGGTACGTTCTTTGGTCTTATGTATTCTGTAGCGACTGCCGGTGGTGCTATCGATAATTCCACGACGCAGGGTACGCTCGACACGATCCAGCTCTTGTTCCAGAATATGAAGGGCATTTTCGGTACTAGCCTTTGCGGCTTGTTTGCCGCGTTGATTTTGAATGTAAGCCGCAACATGATGCTCGCTGCTCGCGAATCTTTTGTGGCGCGCCTCGATGAACTGACCCTGAGCTTGCAGGGTGATGCCGAAAGCGAAGACAGCAAAGAAGCTCAGGCGAAGAATGAATTGGAACGTCTGTTCGATTCTGTCGAGAAGAACCTGTCTGTTGTCGCCTCTTCTGTAAAGGAAGGTCTTTCGGGCGTTGTCTCGATGGTGGGTGATGAACTTTCTTCCATGACCACGAAACTCAACGAATCGCTTGTCAGTGTTTCTCAGAACATGAACAAGGCGGTCGAAAATCTGGGTCCGTCTGTCAAGGATTCCTTGGCCGGTGCATTCACGCCGATGGAACAGAATATCAAGGCGCTTTCTGCTTCTGTTGAATCGATTCCGGGCAAGCTCGATGAAAAGTTGAATGGAATCTCTTCGACTCTCAAAAGCTCGCTCGAAGGAATTTCCGGTAATGTTGAAAACGCTCTTGCCAAGGTGGCTTCCGATGTGAAGGCTGGGCTCGATGGCGTTGCCTCTGCAACGGAATCGTCCATGAACGATTCGACGAAGAATATCGCCGCCGCTGTTGCCGATCAGGTCAAGCAGTCCGATGAACAGTGGAAATCCTTTATGGAACGCCTTTCTGCCGAAACGCTCAAGAATGTGGACA
Organism: Fibrobacter sp.; assembly: GCA_017526585.1. GTDB lineage: Bacteria > Fibrobacterota > Fibrobacteria > Fibrobacterales > Fibrobacteraceae > Fibrobacter. Next base: position 67,392 of record JAFXRC010000013.1, read on the forward strand.
GCCAGAAAGAAGGTCTCGAAACGCTCAAGAATGTTGCCTTGCAGGTGGCGGAAAAGGCTCAGGCGGGTTCTGCAGAACTTTCTCAGTCCGTTTCCGAAAAACTGTCTGCTCTGTCTTCCGATATTCTCGGTGCCTTCCAGAAGCTTTCCGAAACTTCCGCTGTGCTGCTTGAAGCTCAGAAGGCTCTTACCGAAAGCATCGACAATCGCGTGGTCAAGGAAAAGGAAGCGACGGATGCCCTGGGTGGAAACCTCGTGGAAACCGCAGAGCTTATGCGCGTGAACCAGTCCGAACTCAGCGCAAACCTGGAAATGCTCCGTGCCGGTCTCGAAACCATTCTCGAAAAGCTTTCGGGCGATACCGCAGAACGCGACGAAGAAGAAAGCTTTGTCGAACACCTCAACCAGTCTCTTGAAGCCTTCCACGAACGCGCAAGCGAAGTGCTCATGGAAAATGCGGTCAAGACGCAGGAAATTTTGCTTGAGGTCTTGGAACAGACCCAGCGTAAACCCGAAGTGAGTTCTGAGGGCTAACGATGCGCTTTAAGAAAGACGAAAACAGCAATCCTTGGATGGCGTATACGGACCTGGGCGTTGCCCTGGTTTCGCTGTTCATCCTTGCGTTTGTGGCGATGGCGACTCTGAAGGAGCAGAAGGCGGAAGACCTGACGCGTACCGAAGAGGAAGTCCTGAGCTGCCAAGAACAGATGCGTAAAATTGCGGCGGAACGCAATGCCCTCTTGTCGAAGAGCCTGCAGACATCAATTGAAGCTGGTCTTATCGCTCTTGAAGATGGCAAAATTCAGATTCAGGCTTCGTTCCTTTTCCCGATTAACGGTGCGGACCTCACCAAGGAAGGTGAAGGCGTGATTCGTGGAATTAGTAAGGGGCTTTTGGAAGCCCTCGATTCGACGGACGTAATCATGGTGAGTGGCTTTACCGACGATACTCCGGTGAAGTCGAAGACTTATACCAACTGGAATCTTTCGACAGAACGTGCTGTTAATGTGGTTAAGACGCTGATTGCCCAGGGGTTCCCGCCTGAAAGGCTCTTTGCGGCTGGCTTTGGCGAACACCAACCCAAGTATCCCAACGATAGCGAAGAGCACCGTCGCTTGAACCGTCGCGTGGAAATTGGCGTCACTCCGCTGCAGAAGATGGAAAAGAAGTAGCACCGTATGCAACAGCGTTTAGACAACATCCGTCAGAATATCGATTCGATCCGCAAAAGCGGAAAGATTCCGCATTGGCGTATGGTCTATGCCGATAGCTTGCTGAATCGCGCAGGTGAATACCTTGCGGTGGACCGGCTCCCTGAAGCGGCGATGGTTGCCGATAAGTTGGATCGTTGGATCAAGACGCATTCCGTGCATCTCGATTCGCAGGACCGCTTCTCCGAAAATCCGATGGTGTTCTGGAATGCCGACTTGCTGCTTGCGACTTCGGCAAAACTCAAGCAGACGCTTGCTGAAAAAAAGCTGCTAATCCCTGCAACGGAACGTGAGTCGACGCTTCGTCGGTTGAATGTCGTAGATGCCTGGATTCGAGAAGGTCTGTTTTTGCAGGCGCACGAAGAGCTCCTTTCGTTGCGTTCGGCGTTGATTGCTCGCTTAAGGCGAAGCCTGCGCGCCCGCCTTGTCGCTGCGGATTTGTACCACGGAACGGTCGCCGTGCCGGCAGGTAGCCAGGTGGGTCCTTACAACTCTTTGCATACTCTGGAAGAGACTTTCCATGTAGTTGGCGAACGTGATCCGATTTGGGTCGAAGACTTTCTGGAAATATACAACGATTTGTTCCGTATTACCGAACGTTTGGTTCCCCAAGACAAAAAGTAACTGAAGCATTTCTCGTTTATTTTTGTACATTGTAGATATGGCCAGTTTGATTGAATACAAGGGCAAGAAGCCTGTCGTTGGTGAACGCGTGTTTATTGCAGATGGTGCAAAAGTTATCGGCGATGTGGAAATCGGCGATGATTCCTCGGTGTTTTACAATGCGGTTGTCCGTGCAGACCTTGCCGAAATTCGCATTGGAAAACGCACCAACATCCAGGACAATGTGACGATTCACCTTTCGACAGGTGTCGGGGTGCATGTCGGGAACGATGTGACGGTTGGCCATAATGCGATTTTGCACGCCTGCGACGTCGATGACCATGTGTTGGTCGGTATGGGAGCCATTCTGATGGATGGTGTGCATATCAAGTCCAACAGTGTGGTGGCAGCCGGTGCCATAGTGACTCAGGACAAGGAATTTCCTGAAGGAAGCTTGATTGTGGGTGCTCCGGCCCGTGTGATGCGGGAACTTACCGAAGACGAAATCCGCAAGTTCCACGAAAATGTGGAACACTACTTGGTGATTAAAGACGAATTGATGAAGTAATGTATAAGTTTGTTTTTCTCATAAACCCGATTAGTGGCGGCGGCCAGGGCAAGGTGATACACCAGTTTTTGCCCGAAATCATGGCGTCCTTGAATTATAAGGATGACCAGTGGAAGGCTGAATTCACCCATATCGACGGTCTTGAAAAACAAATTCACGATGCGCTTGCAAATACCGAAAAACTGGTGGCCGTCGGTGGCGACGGAACGGTGTCATCTGTCCTTTCGGTGATGGTCTCTTCGGAATATGCGAAATCCGTGAAAATTGGGCTGATTCCGCTGGGCACAGGCAACGACCTTGCGCGCGTGCTGAACCTTTACAAGCCCTATGTAGACAAGGGACTCTTGTTCCTGGTGCGTCGCTTGCTGCAAGCCAAGGCGCGCCCCTTCGATATTTGGAAGGTGAACGGAAAAATTGCGTTTGCGAACTATTTTTCGGGCGGAATTGATGCTCGAATTGCCCATGACTTCAACCATGCACGTGCAGCGGGGGAGTTCAATTCGAATTCCGTACTCGTGAATAAGCTGCATTATGTCAAGAGTTTCTTTGCAGACCGTTCTTATCGGCTGAAGAAGGGAAAGCTTTCGTTTGTAGATGCCGAGGGGCGCAGCTGGCAGAAAGTTCTTGATGGTCACCGCACGGTGATTGTCGGAAACATACCGAGCTTTGCAAGCGGCGCGAATCCGTTCTACAAGTCCGATATGGCAGATGGTCTGCTCGAAATAGTATGCGTACCGAACATGTTCATGTTTTTGCTAGCAATTGCAGTGGGTACGATGCCTGTTATCGGAAACATTGTCAAGAAGCATTTTCTTAAAACGCATAAGGCTGCATCTGTTAAGCTTGAATTTGCCGAAGACGAATTCCTGCAACTCGATGGTGAGGATCTGAGTGGAAAGCTCGGTGGTCATGTAGACATTGACTTTGCCTGCAAGGTGCAGATTATGGCGCTGGGGGAATGATGTTCTCCGTTCGCGCCACAAACATTGTTGATTATCTGCAAAACACATGCCAAATTGAATGTAGCGTATTGCGCGAGTCGTTAGAGGTGACTTTGACGGGCTTTGCAGCGCTTACGCAGGCTCAAGAAAACGATGTGAGTTTTTGGGTCGGTAGGGTCGAGAGCGTGACGCATGCGAACGGTCCTTCGAACGATGATTTGAAAAAGACTGCTGCTGGACTCCTATTTGTGCCTTCTGCTGCGGTGCAATCGGGTGAGGTTTCGTTCGCCGAGATTTTCCCGAATGCAAAGAATATTGTCGCTGTCGTCGAACCTTACCACGCGATGGTGAAGTTCCTGGAGCGTTTTGAGGGGAATGGATTCGTCGACAATATGGAAACCGGTGTACACTTTGACCGCGATGGCGTGGGCTATGGCGAAACCGGCCCGTGGATTCACCCGACGGCGGTTGTCGAAGGCTTTGTTGACGAAGGCTGCTTTGTCGGGCCCGGCTGCGTCGTGATGCGTGGTGCAAGTATCGGACGCGGTTGCCGCCTGGAATCAAACGTGACCATTTACCCGAATGTCATCGTGGGCGAGGGGTGCATCTTTCAGGCTGGCGTCGTAGTCGGTAGCCGTGGCTTCGGCTTTTACGAGCACGAAGGCGAGCGCCGCATGGTGCCGCATTTTGCAGGAGTGCGCATCGGGAACCGCTCAAGCTTTGGCGCGAATACGGTCGTGGCGGCGGGATTCATTTCGCCGACGACCATCGGCGACAATTGCCACTTGGATTCCATGGTGCAGATTGCTCACAACTGCGTTTTAGGCAACAACATTTACATGGCCTCGCAGACGGCGCTCGGCGGCACGACGATTCTCGAAGACGGCGTGCAGTTCGCGGGCGGTGCCAAGGCCGCGGGGCACTTGACCGTCGGCAAGAATGCGATTGTGACCGCGAAAGCGGGCGTGACCAAGAGCGTTCCCGCTGGCAAGACCGTTGCTGGGTTCCCCGCAATTGACATCGAAATCTGGCGTCGTCAAATGGTCGAGCTCCGCATGATGGCGAAGAAAAAATTGAAGTAGACAGTGATTAGGGATGTGTAATGTGAAATGTGTGATGAGAGATTATTTATTTCACATTTCTCATTTGTCATTTCACATTGTTTGAGTGTCATCCTGAGCGCAACGAAGTGAAGCCGAAGGATCTAGTAGGCTGAGACTCGAGGCTATTTGTTTTTATTTGCTATTTTGTAGCTCGTAATGAGTAATGTGTGTGAATTTAAATCCCCCAGCTTAAGTTTTGGAGAGACTTCTGTTTCTGTCGAGCCGCTAGAAAAGGATCCGCAGAAGGTTCCTTTTGTGGCGTGGTATGTGGGCAAAAAGCTTTTTTATCGCAGCGATGCGTGTCATTGTTTTGAAGAACTTGAATTTTTTGCGAAGCGCACTGCTGGCTACAAGTTGAGCGAATCTGGCTTGGAACTCTTGTCGCCGGAGCATTTGGCACCCGTGTTCCTGATGTGGCCGCATAGGCGCTTTAACGTGCGACTCTCTGATGCAACAAAGCCCGAAGTCCCGATGATGGACGGTTCGTCAATTCCTTTTTTCTGCGAAATGCGAAAATTCTGCGGAGCGCCCGAAGAGCTGGTCTTTTACGATGCCCCTGTACACGCCGAGTGGGACTTGCATGCCGTCGGAACGTCATTGCGAGGAGCCGAAGGCGACGCGGCAATCCACGGTCATGTCCGCATTACGCCGGCGGAAACTTTCGAAGTCGAATACGTGCTCGATCGCAATACCGCCCGCGACGGTTACGACCTGAAGTCGGCGGCGTCCGTCTCCATTTATTCGCCCGAGAACTTGTACCAAATTTTCATGGCGCGCACCTTCATTCACCAGGTGGAACTGGAACGCGCCCGTGCGGCAGGGCTCCTCGCCGGAGTCGATGAATCTTGCGGACTCTTGCTCGCAGCGGGGGATTGCGCGGCTCAAAACAGCGCCTGTTCGCCAAAATTCCGCATCGCAAACGAACCTGCGATGCATAAAATACTAGATTTGATTGGAGACCTGAGTTTTATCTGTCCGGCCCTTCCGAGGGTCAGAATCGAAATCACCAACGGTGGGCATGTGTCCCATCGACAAATTATGGAGAAAATTATTCCTTATGTCCATGCTGGAATCTTTACCCAAGTCTAATGTCGCCGGAATCCTCTACGATGCCGAAGTCGTTCACAGCGTTCTTCCGCAGAAGGCCCCGTTTGCCTTTGTCGATGAAATCCTCTCCCTCGACGCCGAAAACATGGAAATCGTTGCCAAGTGGCACTTGACCGGCGAAGAAGGATTCCTCAAGGGACATTTCCCGGGCAATCCGGTGCTCCCCGGCGTGATTCAGATTGAATCCATGGCCCAGGCCGCTACGCTCCTCACCATGATCGGTCGCGAAGCCGAAACTACCGGCAAGCGCCCCGCCTTCATGGGTGTCGAAAACTGCCGTTTCCGCGCTCCGGTGATTCCGAAGGCTGAAATTGTTCTGAAGGCTAAGCTCATCATGGCACGCCACGGCATTTACAAGTACAGCGGCGAACTCCTGACCGTTGACGCCGAAGGCAAGGAAACGCTCTGCACCAAGGCCGACTTTAGCGCCGCCATGGTGTAAGTTACGGGTCTAGCAACTCGCCGCGGATGACTTCGACTTGATCCCCGACCAAACTGATAATGTTGGTCGGGTTTATTTCTATAGGGCCGCAGTCGACCATCATATCAACGGAATGTTCGAAGGTCTTCCAGATGTCATCCGGCTCGTACATGTCTTCTTCGGTGAGCTTGGCGGCCGTGCTCAGAATCGGCTTGTCGAAATGCTGGAAAAGTTCCTTGAAGAACGGGTGCGTCGGCATTCTCACGCCGATTTCGGGGCGCTTGACGTCCAGGCGGCGGGCGATATGCGGGTCGGCGGGCAAAATAAACGTGTATGGTCCGGGCACGCGCGGCTTCATGATATTGAATGCAAAGTTGTCTACACGGGCGTAGTCGGTCGCTTTGCGAATGTCCGGAATGATGAGCGCCATGAAGAATTTCTTCATCGGCTTCTTGAGGGCGTAAAGCTTGTGGATGGCCTTGGGCGATTCGGCGTTACAGCCAATCGCGTAACCAGATTCAGTGGGGTAGAGGACCAAGCCGTCGTCTTCGAGGGCGGCAGCGGCAAGCTTCACGATTCTTGCTTGCGGATTTACTGGGTGAACTTCAAAACGCATGGCGATAATATAGAATACTTGTCTAGATTATGCTAGTATTTTTTCACGAGTATTTTCTATCTTTTCAGCGTAAAAATTATCGGAGATACCATGTCCAATTATTGTCCTGTTATCGGTCTTGAAATCCATTGCCAGCTCGCGACGAAGACGAAGATGTTCTGTGGCTGCGAAATCGAAGTGAATACGACCCCGAACAAGCACGTTTGCCCTGTTTGCCTCGGTATGCCGGGTGCCATGCCCGTGCCGAACAAGAAGGCTGTGGAATACGCGATTCGTCTGGGCCTCGCCCTGAACTGCGAAATCGACCTGAACGCCATGTGGACCCGCAAGAACTACTTCTACCCGGACCTGCCGAAGGGCTACCAGATTACCCAGACGGGCGGACTTCCGGTGTACGACCACCCGATTTGCAAGAACGGCTGGCTCGAAATCGTCAAGGAAGACGGCACCAAGAAGCGCGTGGGCATTACCCGTATCCACATGGAAGAAGACGCCGGTAAGCTCATCCACGACATGAGCCCGACCGATTCCCACTTCGACGCGAACCGCTGCGGCACTCCGCTTTGCGAAATCGTGACCGAACCGGATATCCGTAGCCCGGAAGAAGCCGTGCTCGTCTTGAAGAAGATCAAGCAGACGCTCGAATACACCCGCGTTTCGAACGCCAACATGGAAAACGGCAACATGCGCTGCGACGGCAATATTTCTCTCCGCAAGAGCGAAGACGCTCCGTTCGGTATCCGCGCCGAAATCAAGAACCTGAACAGCTTTACGAACCTCGAGAAGGC
>JAFXRC010000071.1 GCA_017526585.1 Fibrobacter sp.
GGTAGTCGCCTACCCAACGTGCCAATTCATCGGGTTCGTAGTGGTTGTCACCGGTGCCGTCGGGCTCGTTTTGCGACGAAATTGCATATAGATTAACGCCAGCCTTCCGCATGTCTTGCGTAAAGTTCAAGATGGTGTTGGCCCAGTCCTGAGCGTGATTGAAATCCAGGTGCTTTTTGTCACCGTCGTAATTTATGGTGTATCTAGATGTCCACGGGGCTGCCCAGACTTTGACGCCGTATTCACTCGCCTTTTTTGCGATACTCGTTTCTGACGTGGTGCCATCCGGAGCGATGCGGATACGGTGCAGCGTAAGCCCCGCGCCACTGGTGGAATCCCAGAGAAATGCGGCATTCTTTTCGGTGATGGACCCCGCCCATGCCGATGCGGCGCCAAAGCCGCTGATGCGCTGGTATTCTTTGCCGATGTCAACGTTTATCGTTGCGGCATTAGCAAGTGTGCCCAAAAATACGACGGAACACGCAAAAAGAGACAATTTCTTAATTGCAAACGACATAAAGCCTCCCATACGAACTTTACTTACTATAAAATAAGTTAAAAAATTCGCTTAATATAGGGCTTTATTCGAATTCGTTTTGATAAATTGACAACAGAATGATGTATTTATCCGCTAGAACTTCTCGAAAAATTCCCATGTGGCTTGCGGCACCCAGGACTGCTGCTGGCCGGGGTCCTTGTGGTCCCAGATGTGGCCGCCGCTCTGCGTGCACCAGCGAACGGGGAATCTTTCCTCGACGGTCGTGTAGTCGTAGCACTTGTGCGGGGCGTTGCGCTGGGCTTCTTCGGCGCGTTCGTTCTTCGCCTTGCCGCCTTCGGAGTTGAGCGTCAAGATGATGTCACGCGCGTTCCTGCCCATTTCAGGGGTGCACATGCCGTCATCGAGGCCGAGCACGCCCATCCAGCCGATTCCCATTTTCTTGCGCTGCGGGAGCCAGATGTTGCGTTCCGCGGTTTCGTAAACGGCCACTGCGCGGAGCACGTCCTGGTGGTTCCACGAAAGGCCATTGCTGAACATGGCTCCGTAGCTAAATCCCGTAGAGAAAACGCGGCTAGAATCGATGCAGAAGTTGCCTTCGAGGTATGCGAGGAGTTCGTCAAACAGAAGATAATCATCTTGCCCCCAGGGCAGCTGGTTTCCATTGCCTTCAGGCGCAACGAATATCGCGGTTTCGTTCTTGTCAATCCACTTGAGGCCGTGATAGCCTTCGTCCTGCACGGCGCTTCCTGAACCGCCCATGCACTGCATTCCGAAAATGAGTTTGTACGGTTTGTTCTTGTCGTAACTTTTCGGCATGTCAATACGCACGGTACGCACGCCCTTGCTCCACCTGAAATCAATGTAGGGCTTGTCGCCACGGTACTTGTAATCAAGCTTAGTGTCCTTGCCACAACCACGAGTGGGAACAGCGTCGTTCTTGAGGCCCCATCCATATTCATACTGCGGTTGCGGCGGAGCAGCTTTCTTGAGCGTAAGCGCAAGATTCGTGTCAAGATTGTCGAGCTTAACATTGAGGGTATCGAACCCAGCGGCAACAACGCGCAGATTGTCCGAATCGCCCACCTTGAGAAGCGCCTTTGCTCCAGACTTCGCGCCGAATGCCGCATTGAAACTTCCATCGGCGACAAACTGGAACGTTTGCGAAGCGCTACCTACGCGGACGCGCGCGAAGTACTTGCCCTGCGCTTTCACGGAAGACTTCATGTCAACCGTACCCGAGCCGTAGAGAGTTTCATTCAGCAGGCGGTTTCCGAACATGTCGAAAATCTGCACCTGTACCGGGGAATTTTGCCCCTGCGAAAACGATAGGATGCCGTTGTTCACGGAGAGAAATCCGACCGAGGCCTTGTTCGCCAGAGCCTGCGGTTCTTCGTCCTGGTGAATCGTGAATGCGCCCGAGGCATCTGTTTTCGCATTGAGGCCTTTTTGAACAAGCAAGACTTCTGCGCCTCGGACAGCCTTGCCGCCATCGTCGCTCACCTTACCTGTCAGGGTAAACGCATTCGCCGACATTGCAGACAACGCCATAATAACGCCAACGGACACACCGGTCCATAGAGCATGATTCATAAAACCACTCCTTTTTTGATTTTCTATTCCAGAAAATACTTTCAAAAAAATTGTTCCGCTCGCATGTAAACTTTTTTCCGTTGACATCGCTGTCCACAAAAAATTCCAAAGGTCATTTATTTCTAATTTCCGTTAAAAAAAGGATCAGATTTTATGAACGAAGCGGAGAACCGCCAAAAGGTCATTGTCCGGACAAGCATCATCGGCATCGCGGCAAACATCGTGCTGTCGACGTTCAAGGCTTTCGTCGGCTTTGCAACCAACTCCATCGCCGTGACGCTCGATGCTGTGAACAACCTTTCCGATGCACTGTCTTCGGTCATTACGATTGTGGGCGCAAAACTTTCGAACAAGTTGCCCGACAAAAAACACCCGCTCGGTTACGGGCGAATCGAATACCTGAGCGCGATGGTGGTCGCAGCAATCGTGCTTTACGCCGGCGGCACCTCGGCGGTAGAATCGGTCAAGAAAATCATCCACCCCGAAGCAGCGGACTATTCCACGATTTCACTAGTGATTATCGCTTCGGCGGTAGTGGTAAAACTCGTGCTCGGTAAATTCGTAAAGCGACAGGGCGAACGCGTGAACTCGGGCGCGCTCGTGGCATCGGGTGCAGACGCGCTGTTCGACGCCATACTTTCCCTTTCTGTGCTGGCCTCGGCCATCGTCTTCATTCTCACGGGCATTTCGCTTGAAGCCTACGTGGGCCTCGTGATTTCTGCGTTCATCATCAAGTCGGGCATCGGCATGCTCATCGAAACTCTGGACGACATTCTGGGCAAGCGCGCCGACGGCGACCTGGTCAAGAAAATCAAGGCGCTACTCACCGAAGAGCCACAAGTTCGCGGAGCGTACGATGTCATCCTAAACAATTACGGTCCGAACAAGTTTCTCGGTTCCGTACATCTAGAACTCCCCGACACCATGACCGTCGAAGAAGTCGACGTACTGACCCGCAGGGTACAGGCACGCGTACTCAAAGAAACCGGCGTGATTCTCACGGGCGTGGGAGTTTATTCGCACAATACCAAGAATGACGAAGCCGCCAAAATCCGCAGCAACGTTTTGAAGTTGGTGAAGGCGCATGAGTGGGCATTGCAGCTCCACGGCTTTTACGTGAACCTTGAAGAAAAGTCCATGCGTTTCGACGTGGTCATGAATTTCGAAATCAAGCCGCAAGAAGGCCTCGACATCATTTACAAGGAAATCAGCGAAGCCTACCCCGACTACAACGTACATATTGCAGCAGACATCGACGCATCGTAACGCCAAACCAGACTGTTTCAATTCACAAGCTATCCTTGCGAAGCCGTAGGTTTACTCCAAATACACGACCTCGCCCATTTGCGGCATGAGCACGGGCTTGCCCGATTCCTGGGCGGCGCGTTTCGCATTTTCCAGCGGTTCCGTGTACGAATGCTTGCTCAGGCAGAACTTGGAATGGTGAACCGTCATGTAGCGGTTTGCATCCAGTTCCACCATTTCCTTGCCCAGGTATTCCGGCATAGTGTGGATAAGCGACCAGTCCTTGTTATACTGCCCGTTTTCAAGAATCGCCAAATCGATGTCGGTAAATTTCTTTCCGATTTTCTCGAAGTGCGGACCATAACCCGTATCGCCGCCAATCCAAATTGTGCGCTTAGGAGACTTGAACGCGAACGACGCCCACAGAGTCTTATTCTGGTGAAGATCGCGGCCCGAAAAATGCCTTGCCGGAGTCGCCGTCACGTTAAAGCCTTCGCCCAGGTCGGCAGATTCCCACCAGTCGAGTTCCGTAAGTTTTTCAACGGGATACTTCCAGTATTCAAAATGCTCGCCCACGCCAAGGCCAGTCACCACGTGCTTTACGCGAGGTTCCAGTTCCGTCACCACCCGATAATCCAAGTGGTCCCAGTGGTCGTGCGAAATCACCAGGTAGTCAATATCCGGCATGTCGACGGGCTTGTAAACATCCGTTCCCTTGAACATCTTGTTCACGAAACTCACCGGCGAGCCCTGGTAAAAAACTGGATCCACCAGCACCTTCTTTCCAGATAAATTAAGCAGGTACGAGGAATGTCCGAACCACACAATCCAATCGCGGTCCTGCGGTAGTGACTTCAGGTCGGTCTTGACGACGCTCAATGCGGTATCGGGAACGGTCTGACTCTTGTCACCGAACAGGAAATCCTTCCATACGGCAAAAACGCCCCTGTCGCCCGTCATGGTGACGGTCTCGACCTCGTTCACGAACTGCTTGCCATCGTAATTCGGCGACTGCTTGATGCGTTCAAGGCGTTTGCCTTGCGGGATGCGCCCGAAACTTGCCTGCGATAAGAACAACACGCCCACATCTCCCAAAATAAAAAGTACAGATAAGATAATCGCCGTAATCATGAGTTTTTTATTCTTTCTAAAACGCAAGCGAATCTTCCCTCTATCGTATAAAGTTCGTGAAGATTTTCTTTTCGGCAACGGGCTGCACGACACCCGCCTTCTTGCCCGCTTCGATGCTCTTCAGGATCCACGCCATGTTGCGGCCCAGTTCCTTCATCACCTGCACGCCCTCATCGTCCTTCAGCACATCTTCCGGGCTGGAACCGTGAACCATGTTCCAATAGCGAGATGTCACCAGGGGCTGTTGCGCAAAGGTGGGGTACTTGTTCAGGGCGTCGAGCGTTGCGGTAGTGCCGGCACGGCGGGCAGAAGCAACCGTTGCGGCCGGCTTAAAGAGCAGTTCCGCTTCGGCAATGCCGTAAAGCCTGTCCAGGAACATCAGCATTTCGCCACTCGGGGACGCATAATACACCGGAGAACCGTAAACGACGGCGTCGGCCGTTTTAAGGATTTCCTTGGCTTCGTGAACCACGGCGTCGGTTTCGCCCTTCAGCACGCGACCACCCACAAAGAAGATTTCCGTCTCGATGCCTGCGGCCTTGAGTTCGCCGGCCACGAGGCTCAGCGCCGTATATGTGCAGCCCTTTTCGCGACGGCTTCCATTGAATAAAACGACCTTCATGATAAATTCCTTTGTTATGAAAAATGTTTCTTTATTAAAATTTTACTTGTCAAAATCGTCCGGGGATTCGAACAACTTTTTCTTCAGCTGCATGAAACGCCTTTCGTTGGTGGCGATGTCCAGGTTCCCCACCCGAACCGCTTCCCGATACAGCAGTTCCTTGTAGCGAATCTTATTCATGACCACCGTAAGGCGGGCCATTTCCTTTTCAAGAATCTTGCGGCGGTTTTCAAAAAGGGACAGCCTTTGGGCAAGCGTAGAATCGCCCTCGTTGAACCACTCGATGTACTGGCGGATTTCCTTGATTTGCAGTCCCGAATCCTTGAGGCATTCGATCATGGTAAGCCAGCGAAGGTCTTCGTCGCTGTAGGCCCGCACGCCCGAGGCGTTCTTCTTGACAAAGGGAAGCAGGCCCTCTTTTTCGTAATAGCGCAGGGTGTAGGCCGAAAGCCCTGTCTTCTTGACGACATCGCCTATAGAGTAAGTCATGTTTGCAAAATATAAATATTTTCGCCCAAATGATAGAGTTAGAGCCAACTCTAAATAAAATTTTTCAACTTTTTTCACAAAAATTCAACACCTAGAGTCAACTCTAGGTGTTATATTTCTTATAGAACATTTTCAAAAGGAGATTTTATGTGCTGTTTTGTCGTGCCCATGGCCGAAGCGGTCGTCACCACCATCGCAACCCTCGTGTTGCAGCAGACCGACAAGTCCAAAAGTGAATCCAGGAACCTGGAAGCCGCTGTTTCCGGCGCTCCGCAGCCCTTCTATAAAAGCCTGCGCCTGCTTGCCCGTATGCTCTGGCTCGTGACGGGCGTCCTGATTATCGACCATGTCATGAACGGAGAACTCATGTGGAGTTATCCCTTCTTTACCGCAGCCACAAGCCCCGAAGGTGTTTCCGAGATGGTGCGGGAGATGTCCACGGTGGGCGTTGCCATGTCAGTTTTTATTACGGCAGTATGGGCGGTGATGATTATCGCACGCAAGTACAAGGCCCAAACCCTCGCCAAGGCCGAGGTCCACACCAACCACTAAATAAGCAACTGCCTGGATTCTATCGAACCTTCGGTTCTCCAGAATGACAGGCTCAAGGTAAACTATGGACAGAAGAGACTTTTTAAAAACCGCAGGCGCAGCAGCACTCGCTTCCGCCGTATTCACACCCGCTTTCGCGAAAGGGAAATCCATGGAACAGAAGGAACCCGGAAAGGACGTTTCCAACGTCTATTTCACCAAGGA
>JAFXRC010000072.1 GCA_017526585.1 Fibrobacter sp.
TACCGGTGAGAACGCCCACAAATTCGTTGCGGATGCGCTTGTACTGACCGAACATGTAACCGATTTCGCGAGCGCCAGTACCCTGGTCACCAGCCGGAACGTCCGTGTCAGCACCGACGTGCTTGCAGAGTTCAGTCATGAAGGACTGGCAGAAACGCATCACTTCGTTGTCGCTCTTGCCCTTAGGATCGAAGTCGGAACCGCCCTTGCCGCCGCCCATGGGGAGCGTGGTCAAGCTGTTCTTGAAGATCTGTTCGAAGCCGAGGAACTTGAGCATGGAAAGAGTAACTTCGTTACGGAGACGGATACCGCCCTTGTACGGGCCGATAGCGGAGTTGAACTGCACGCGGTAGCCACGGTTCACCTGAACGTTACCCTTGTCATCGAGCCAAGGCACGCGGAAGGTAATCACGCGTTCCGGTTCGACGAGGCGGTCGATCACGCCGTTGGTTTCCCAAGACTTGTCCTGTTCGAGGACCGGGTCGAGGGATTCGAGGAATTCGCGGACAGCCTGGTGGAAGAGGGCCTGGTCCGGATCACGGGCGACGACCTTGTCATAAACCTTCTGAAGGTAAGCATTCTTGATTGCCATTTTTTTATCTCCGTTGAGAGTTTGATTGTTAATGTTTTTTCAACGGTTGTAAAGATAGCAAAGGGTTTAGAAAAAAAGTGAAAAAGGGGCAAAAAACTTCAAAACCTTACAATTTTGTAAGTTATTATTTTGCAAGTTTTTAGAATTGACTTTTTCCGTTAAATTTCAAGGCACAGCATTTTAAAAACCTACAATTTTGTAAGTTTTGCATTTCAGCATCTAAAAGTAAACTTCTTTTTACAGGCTGAACAGTACGAAGGTCTTATTCAACGGTCTTAACGAGCGTCTCGTGCAGGATTCCGTTACTAAAAATCACCTGTTCGGCGTCTACAAACTGCATAGGAGTGCCGTCGATGTGCGTCGATTTTCCACCCGCTTCCTCGACCAAGAGCGCAATCGCCGCGATGTCCCACGGATAGCTCATCGTCATCACGAAGCAGTCGATGCGACCGCAAGCAGTAAAGCAACCTTCGATTACCGCCGATCCCAGACACTTCACGCGTTCAAAAGTATCCGCCTCGCGGGCAAAATTCCTGGAATTCTGCGCATTGATTTTTGCCGCATCGCCCACATTAAAATCCCCATTGCTCACGATTGCGTGCACAGGATTGGACTCCGCGCTCACATGAATCGGCGTTCCGTTCATGAACGCTCCCCCGCCCTTTACCGCCGTAAAGAGTTCGCCGAGCTTCGGCAAGTTCACCACAGCCACAAGAGGCTTGCCTTCAAAGTGGAGTGCAATGGAAATACCCCAAAGCGGGATTCCACGGCTAAAATTCACCGTGCCGTCGACCGGATCGATAATCCAACGGTAACGCGGATCAGTTCCCTCAATAACGCCCGCCTCTTCGGTACGGATGGAATGTTCTGGGAAAGCCTTGCGAAGCCCATCGACAATCAGCTTTTCACTCGCGATGTCTGCACGGGTCACCACATCTTTTTTGGACTTGTATCTGACATCGCCCAAGTCCTTCTGAATTTCAAGACAAAGAGCTCCCGCTTCTTTCGCGAGAGCCTCGGCAACTTTTAAAAAATCGATATTATTCATTTTGATATGCGCAGCAGCGGAAACCGATGCTCGGCGACTTATAGTAGTTGGATGCCCCGCGGAATGCGACGCGTTCACCCGTCAAGAAGACGACTTCGATATGGTCCGGCACGTACTTCATACCGTTAGAAATAGACTCAAGCCATTCGTCACCGCCCTTCTTGTATTCAGCATACGGGGCGTAATCCGTGCCCACGGAGTTTCCGTTAGAATCCTGCACATCAAAGAACTGCAACGAATCCTTGAAATCCTTTTTCGTCAGAACCTGGTACAACGTTCTCGACGTATCCGCCTTAAACACCGTATCGACCTTGGTACCTTCGCGATACAGGAACACGGAATCCGTGGTATAAGCAAGACGCGTAAAGTACGGGAAGCTGCGGTTCGTGCAACGCGCCTGAGTTTCACGGTCGATCCCCCCCATGATACGATAGCTTCCACCCTTGACGACTGCGGCCGTATCTTCGGAGCGACCCGTCACCCATTCCTGGAACTGACCGGGAAGGTCACGAACACCCATCGGATTGATGCAGCGCAGGTTATGCTTCGTCGCGTCGAATGCGGAAACGGAATCGTTGGTCGCCACATTACAATCCGTAAACAGGAACTCCGAAGCCTCGGTGAGATCCTCCTGGACAACACCATAAGTAAGTGTACCTCCAGATAGGCACACCAGTTCCCAATCGCGCTCGTTGCAAAGGCTCACGCTAAAGCCACTCACCGACATCGACTCGCAAGCCTCAAGCGCTTCGGAATAAAGCACATCCGTTACGAAGGCACCGGAATCGTTTTGGTGTTCCATCCGTTCCATGCAGAACTTAAGGGTATCGGAAGACTTCACCGCGACAAACCCTTCGGGGCAGTTCAGTTCGTTTTGCAATTCACCCGGAGACACATAAATCGTATCAATCAACGCCACGGAATAGTAGCCGGACTTATCTATGGAACGAATACGCAGAATCAGCGTATCACCCGGCGAAACCCAGCGGATGGTATCCGACACAAAGGTTCCCTTCGACGAGACCTTCATGGTGTCGCCAGACTGCTTATACAACTTGCCATAGCGGTCCGAGCCGCCCGCATAAGTATAAGCGCTCCATTCCCCGCTATAAGGATCGAGGCGCTCTATCATATAGGTCGCCACTGTGTCGTAGCAAATTTTGAAAAGGCAAGTATCCGGAATTTTCAAAACCGAATCGACACCAATTCCATGTTTTACATCAAGCGGATCGACGCTCCTGCTCCAGAAAATGCGCAGACGGTTGTTGCTATCAAGACGAGCCATTTCGGGGTAAAGCGTATCCTTGATGATCCATATCTTCGTCGGCATCAAAGGTGCGATGGAATCGGTCGTGATGAAATCTTTCGAAAACTTGCTGGATTCGTTTGAAGACGTATCCCACGAAGAAATCGTGATGCTGTACCTGGACTCCGCCTTGAGACCTTCGACAATCAGGCGGAACACATTGGAATCCGGATTGTCGGTATTATAACCCTTTCCGTCCTTGACCATGATTCGCAAGTAGTTCTTCACGCGGTCCCCGTGAGAGACCGTATCGACCCACATGGAATCGTTGTTGGAATAAATGCGGGCATGGCGCCTATAAAGAGTCTCTCCCGTCGAATCGATTCCGTCCGGGGAAATAAGCTTCACCTTGAGCTTTCGGATATCCTCGTTCTTGTCTTCGGTATGGAACTCGATGTTGTAGCCGACAATGGGACCAGAAAGCTCATTCGGCGTATAGTAATCCGTCTGGTCAGTAGGTCTGGACCATTCGACCAGGTACCCCGTCGTCCACATGGAGTCGGTCACAGAAATCAGAGACGGATCAATGTCATCGCCAAAATGCAAATAGATGCGCTGCACCGTTCCCGGCCTACCGCTTTCGTAGTCGCAGTAGATGGCGACCATCAGGCTGTCGCGCTCCTTGACATAGTCCTGTATATAGTTAGTCAGGTCGATGGTATCGAAAAGGGCTTCCGTTCCAGACGGATATTCGAAACTGTCGGTTGCCTTTTCCAGCTTTTCATCGTTCACCGTCTTCGCGGTATCCCCCACGACAGTCGAATCGACCCACAGGTAAATTCTTTCAAGCTTTTCGGTATCGATCGGATAGCGGAAGCGCACCATAAAGCAGTAGGAACCGCTATCGGCATCCTTCGCACACTGGCGAAGCACTGAAAAATCCGATATTTCTCTATCAAACAAGAACTCAACCGAGCTGTCATCATCGGAACAGCCCACCAAGGTCGCAAACAAAGCAACAGCAAGCGCCAAAAGCATCATGCGTAACATATAAAGTCTAGACATCGGTCATAAAATAGCAAAATAGCATAAAAAAAACCGACGGTACCTGTGGTACCGCCGGCTCTAAACGATTCAAAACCGATTAGTTTTCTTCCGGGTAGACAGAAACCTTCTGACGCTTTGCATCGAGGCGTTCGAACTTCACCTTGCCATCAACGAGGGAGAACAGGGTAAAGTCCTTGCCCATACCAACGTTGGTGCCCTTGTGGAAGTGAGAACCGCGCTGACGAACGATGATGTTGCCAGCCTTGACGACTTCGCCCGCATACTTCTTAACACCAAGGTACTTGGCGTTACTGTCGCGGCCGTTACGTACTGAACCTTGACCTTTCTTATGAGCCATGGATTATACCTCCTTAGCCTTACGCAGAGAGTTCTTCTTAACCTTGGCGGGCTTCGGGAGACCCTGGGCAATCTTTTCCTTGCGAGTCAGAGGCACAGACTGCACCTTCTGCTTGGCGAGGGCAGCCACGCGAGCGCGGTTGCGTTCGATAACCTTGGAGTCGACCTTTGCGGATTCTGCGCCGGAGCGAAGTTCCGTAACCAGCACCTCGGTATAGCCCTGACGATGACCGTTACGACGTTCGTAACGGGTACGGCGCTTCTTCTTGAAAACGATGACGGTGTCATACTTGCCGTGGGCAAGCACTTCAACCTTCACGGAGGCGTCGTTCAGGACAGGGGTGCCGATTTGCACTTCTTTTCCTGCGAAAAGAAGAACGGACTTGAGCTCCAGTTCGGAACCAACAGCGGCATCGAGCGTGGGGACCTTGTAAGCCTTGCCCAGCTCAACTTTATACTGGAAACCACCTGTTTCAACAATAGAATACATTTTTGTAATCCTTTTTTGGTTGCTATTGGGGCCCAAAATATAGAAAAAATCCACTCCGTGTAAAGGGGAAATGCAAAAATTTAGCCTAAAAAGGGGAAAAACTCCCTTGTTTCAGTCCCAACTCAGCCTGCTCCGCAGCCACTTTTTTCTATCTTTTCACCCAAAATTCTATAAAGGACACTCGAATGAGCAAGATTTTGAGCCTTGACGGCGACTGGCAGATGATTTGGGACACCGACGACGAAGGCATTTCGAACCGTTGGTACGCCACTTATCCCAAAAACACCGAAACCGTAAGCGTTCCACATATTTGGGAAAAATCTTTTGACAAGCTTCTTATGTCTCAGGATTGCGCCTTCTACTTCAAGCGATTCACCATCGACGAAGAAAAGCAGGTCGCAAAGCGCATTTTCTTGAGGTTCGAACGCATTGCTTCGCATGCCACCTTCTGGCTCAACGGAAAGTTCCTGGGCACGCATTTTGGTGCCTACACCCCCTTTACCATTGAACTTCAAAAAGCCCTCAAAATCGGCGAAGAAAACATTCTTTGCGTACGAGTCGCCAATATGGGCGCCACCAACAGCCGAATCGACTTCGGTCGCGAAAGTGCTGACGGCGCAGACGACCGCTACGGACATCCGGGCGAACTCCCTGTCGGTCTCCCCTGGAACCAGTATCCGTTCGGAGGCATTTTCGGTCACGTAGACCTTATTCTGGGCACCGCCGCCTTTATTTCGGATGTCAAGCTGGAACCGGACGCCGACTCCGAAAGAATCGCCTGCGAACTCACATTCAACAACCCGCGCGGATTCCAGACCAGGCTCCGTGTGCTCATGCGTAACCCCGACGGCGACGTGTACGAGCAGTTCGTGGACAACCTGAAGCTCGACAAGGAAAACATGACGCAGCGTTTTGTTTTCGAAGTCAAGGAACAGCAGCGCCACAAGTTCCAGTGGAGCCCCGAGCACCCCAATGTCTACGCTATTGAATTCCAGATGGAAATCAAGGCTGGCAAGGAAAAGGACGGAAAGGAAATCAAGCGCGCCGAATATGCATTCCCCGTTGTCCGCACCTTCGGTTTCCGCAAGTTCGACTGCCTTAAGGGCGACTATTACCTGAACGACCAGATCTTGAAGATCCAGGGTATTTCCTACAACCAGCAGTGGAGCGAAGGCGGACTTTGGACCAACGACAACCCGAAGCTCGAAAAGGACCTTCAGGCGGTGAAGGATGCCGGTTACAACGCCATCCGTAGCTGCGGAGCCCCCCTGAGCGAAGCTGCCCTCGATATCTGCGACAAGCTGGGTCTCATCGTGTTCCAGGAATTCCCGATCCACACCATGAAGTCCACCCCGCAGGGGCTTGAAATCGTAAAGGGACTTATCAACGATATCGTTGCCGAACAGCACCACCACCCCAGCATCGGAGCATGGGTCATGGGCGCCGAAAACGGCACGCTCCTGTTGCAGAACGGTAACAAGCTCTTGAACGCCATTAGCCCGGTCGACATGACTCGTCCGGTCATCAGCAACCTGAACAGTATCTACCTCGACAACGAAGGCAACTTCCACAAGGACACCGGAAAGCTCCTGCCCGTGACCGTCGACAAAATTTCGACTTACGCCACGCTCCGCATGAATCCGCGCATGACGCCGAATGCGGCATACAGCCACTTCCTGGCTCACTGCTTTGACCGCGACGCCGAAGAGCTCTCCGTACCCGACACCGGTCTTGGCGACAGCCATTTCCAGGACGAAGAGGAGAATGTGGCAAACGACATCAACAACAAGATGCTCGTCACCTTGAAGAACCACACGCTTCTGCCTGCAAGCGCCACCAACATCAGCGGTCCGCGCAGCATCAAGAACCAGAAGAACATCAAGAACTACATCAAGACCATCGAAAGCTTCGTCGAAAGCGACCTGTCCGTTTGGAAAGATTACAAGAGCTTTATCGCCGACGCAAACCGCATCGCCTTGAAGAGCAAGCTCGACCAGATTACGGCGCTGCAGAGCAACCCGCAGATTGCAGGATTCTTCCTGGACCAATGGGCGGACTACGGTACTGACTTCTGCGGCCTCTGTGACGAAAACCGCGTAAGCAAGGGTTTCGAAGACTTCTCCAAGGAAATCACGACCCCGAGCCGCGTCTTGATTAGCGAATTGGAACATGTCGTCGCCCCGCAAACAGAAATCAGCTTCCAGGTGACACTCCTGAACAATAGCCGTTACGAAGACGTGACCGTCGAAATCAGCCTCGTCGACGAAAAGGGCAAGGAAATCGCGAACAACAAAATTACGCCCGAAGAGCACACCGGCAAGACCTGCCTTACGCAACTTGGCAACTGCACGATGATTGCGCCCAGAAACGAAGGCCGTTTCTTGCTCAAGGTCACGCTGGTCAACGACGGCAAGGTCATTCATACCTCCACCGAAGACATCATTGTCATCGAAGAAGCCGATGTCAAGAGCGCCATGAAGAAGGTCTGCTTCCTGGACAACAGCGAAGAATCGAGCGACGCACTCGCTGCACTCACAGGTCCTGAACAGGTCATCTTTACTGCAAACTTGAGCTCCTGGCCCGACGAAATTCTGGACAAGCTCGTGGATGTCGTGAAGAACGGCGGCAAGACGCTCCTGCTTTCTGACCTCACGCAGGAAGATATCGATTACCTGAACGAGAGTCACCAGTTCGACTGCAACATCGAATCCCATTGGAGCACCGGTGCAAACGAGCTCAGCTTGCACTACCTGCCCAAGGGTTCTGAACTTGCGCCGGTATTCGGCGAAGCATCCGTTCTCGACAGCAATGCCGCAGCAGTGATGCCGAGCATCTCCTTGAACGAACTTCCGGGAGCAACCGTGTTCGCCCGTTCTGTCAGCTTGAAGAACGGCGAAGTCAAGACCGGCACCGACCTGCAGCTCTACCCGTTCGGCAACGGAAAAATTATGTTCAACCAGTTCAATGTGATTGAAGGGCTTGAAACCAACCCGCTCGCAGACAAACTGTTCACGACAATCGTCAACCTGCTGTAAGAATTAATTCTCACGGGAAATAAAAGGCGCAGGTTCAGCCTGCGTCTTTTTTTGACAAAAAAAGACTCGGTGCGTCCCCGAGAGAGAAGGATTGCACCGAGTCTAAACACCCAAGTCCGATACCTTGCGACAATCCAACAGCGTCGCTGGTAAAATCAAACCTGTATTTTGAAATTACATTCCAATGTGATGAAAAACAAGTTTCTATATTGTAAAATAAGACTAACAGTTCAAAAAATGCTCAAAAAAGGATAAAAACGGCTTATGACTTGCTCCAATATGAAATATTCCAACTTGGAAGAATACTCCGACCTTCTGGCAAGAAACGCCCAGAAGGCAAGCAAGACGCTCCGTACCCTGCCGGGTGAAAAGCGTAGCGCCGTGCTGAACCGCGTCGCCCAGATTTTGCGCGACCGTAAGCCGGAAATCCTAGCAGCAAACAAGATTGACCTTGAAGCCGCCGCCGGAAAGCTCGACGACTCGAAGATGGACCGTCTCACACTGAACGACGCCCGTATCGAGGCCATGGCCAAGGGTGCCGAAGAAATCGCCTCTTTCGCAGATCCGCTGAACAAGGTTCTCGAAAGCCGCGAACTCAAGAACGGCATCAAGATTAGCCGCGTGGCCGTGCCTATCGGTTCTGTGTTCTTTATTTTTGAAAGCCGCCCCAATGTGACCATCGATGGCGCCTGCCTCTGCTTCAAGGCGGGCAATGCAGTCATCCTCCGCGGCGGTAAGGAATCGCTGAATTCCGCCAAGTGCCTCGCCGGCATCTTCCACGAAGCCCTCGCCGAAGAAGGCATCGACCAAGACGCCGTGCAGCTCGTGACCGAAACGAGCCACGACCTGGTGGGAATGCTCCTGCAGCGCAACGACTGCCTCGACCTCGTGATTCCCCGCGGCGGCGAACGCCTGATCCGCGCCGTCGTAGAACAGAGCAAGATTCCCGTGATTAAGCACTTCAACGGCATTTGCCATGTGTACGTGGACAAGTCCGCTGATATGGACAAGGCGGTGAACATCTTGATTAACGCTAAGACGCAGCGCACCGGCGTGTGCAACGCCATGGAATGCGTGATTATCGACCGCCACATCGATGCGGCAACCACCAAGAAGCTGTTGGACAGCCTCGCCGACCGCGGCGTGGAACTCTTTGGCAACAAGGACGCCCAGAGCCACGACAGCCGTATCAAGGACATTGGCGACGACTCCAATTACCACCACGAATACTTGGCCCTCAAGGCAAGCGTCAAGTTCGTCGATAATGTTGCCGAAGCCTGCGACCATATCGAAAAGAACAGCAGCCGCCACACCGAAGCGGTCGTTGCCGAAGACGCAAGCGTTCAGGACTACTTCGTCGCAAACGTGGACAGCAGCAGCGTGATGGTGAACGCCAGCACGCGCTTTGCCGACGGTGGCGAATACGGTCTCGGTGCCGAAGTGGGCATCTCTACCGACAAGTTGCATGCCCGTGGCCCCATGGGCGTGGAAAGCCTCTGCAGCTACAAGTGGATTTTGCGCGGAAACGGCCAGGTGAGAGGATAGCAGGAAGTGACACTAACGTGTCATCCTGAGCGAGTGTAACGAGTCGAAGGATCTCAAGATGAAGTTCGAAGATTTGATTAAAGAAGTGAAGTTCGAAGTCGAAGTAGATGGCGTAGCGCTTGCACCGGCAATCGTTCAAGATGCCGACAAGGGCGACGTTCTGATGATGGCGTGGATGAACGAAGAAGCCCTCCGCCGCACGCACGAATGTGGCGAAATGGTGTTCTGGAGCCGTAGCCGCAAGGAATACTGGCACAAGGGCGACACCAGCGGAAACGTGATGACCGTCGTGGAATGGGCAGCCGACTGCGACAGCGACGCTTTGCTCTTTAAGGTTCGCATGCAGGGGCCACAGGTCGCTTGCCACACAGGCGCGAGAAGTTGCTTTTTTAAGACTTGCGATAAATAGTCTCTGAAAAAAGGGAGTGTTCTATGAAACGAGCTATAGCACTTTTGCTTGCGGTGGCGGTATTTGGCCTTGCCGAAACAGATTCGATCAAGGTTGATTTTCGTCAGATGGGTAGCAACTATTACGCCTACCCTACTCCGACAGCCAAGTACACCAAGGTTCCCGCCGGCTACAAGCCGTTTTACCTGAGCCATTACGGCAGACACGGCAGTCGCTTTCACCAGCCTGCCGACCATTACCATGCTCTGTACAACACGCTCGCCATGGCCGATTCTTTAGGCAAGCTCACCGAGCTCGGCAAGAGCCTGCTTGAACGCGCCAAGTACCTGGACGAATACGCCGCGCCACGCGCAGGCGACTTGACCCAACTCGGCGTGGCTCAGCACCAGGGAATCGCAAAGCGCATGGTCACGAACTTCCCCGAACTGTTCAAGAGCGACGCCTATGTAGAAGCCTACGCCAGCACCAGCGTGCGCTGCGTCGTCAGCATGGCTGCATTCCTCGAAGAACTCCGCGCCCAGAAGCCCAAACTGGACATTCACCAGGAATCGGGCAAGTACCTGATGAGCTTCATCAGCCCACTCGACTTCGGCAAAATTATCAACGAATCGAACACACCCGCCTGGCAAAAAGAAAACGAAAAACTCTACAGCCATGTGAACACCGACCGCATGATGCGCGCCATTTTCAACGATTCCAACTACATCAAGAAGAATGTGGACGCAGGCGATCTCTTTAGCAAAATTTATGAAATCGGAAACAGCCTGCAGGGCAGTCCCGAAATCGAATTCAGCTTTGACGATTTGTGGACCGAAGAAGATCTTACTGCCCGCTGGCACGCCCAGAACGCCTGGTGGTACAGTGTTCTCGGCAACAATCCCTTCGCCAAAAAACAGGGACTCGATAACGCTCGTCCGCTCTTGAAAAACGTTCTGGACGAGGCAGACAAGGTGATTACCGCCGACACGCCAAAGGCAGACAAGACCGCCGCAAAGCCTGCAAAAAAGACCACGGCGACGCTGCGCTTTGGACACGACACCGTCATTTTCCCGTTCGCCGTCTTGCTGCAATTGGATAACGGCTCGATGAACACTGGCATCGAAACCGCCGACATGGAAAACCTGCACAAGGTCTGGCGCGACTACGAGATTAGCCCGATGGCAGCCAACGTGCAGTTCATCTTCTACAAGTCCGCCAAGAAGGGCTCCCCCATTCTGGTAAAGGTGATGCTCAACGAAACAGAGCAGAAACTGCCCGTGACTTGCGACTCAGCAACCGTCAAGAACTGCCCCGCCGCACCGTATTACCGCTGGGATGACGTCCGCGAATTCTACAGAAAAGCTCTACCCTAAATAAGTCGGCTTTATTTGCCTTCTACATAGAGTTTTCTCATTTCTTCGGGGATAGCCATGGGGCGTCCGCGCTTCATATCCACGAGCACCCATTGCGTTTCCGATTCAAAGATGATCTTACCGTCAGAGACCCGTTCAAAGCAGCACTTGCGGGAAGAGGCGACCTTGCCATAAGCGGCGACCCAGGTCGTACCCCGGATTTCGTCCCCTAGGAAAGCCTGGTTTCGGTATTCGACATGCTGCACATGGATCATCCAGCCAGCACCAAGTTCACGCATCAAGGATGTTCCACCGACTGAATCGGAATGGGCAATCGAGATATCCTGAATCCACTGGACAGACCAGACATTGTTGAAATGATGATTGTCATCGATCATTTCCGGTGTCACCTTGAACATCTGCATAAATTTCATCGGGTCAACCGTTTCTTCCATTCCAATTGCCATAGGACCTCCAACATGCTTCTAAAGAACGGACAAAATTTAGTAAAACTACCCAATTTTTTTATATTTGTGCCCGTATGGAAATTGTTCAAGACAAGCTGAAAATCAGCATTGCCTACACTTTAAAAGAACGGACCGGGAAAATTCTTGAAGAGGTTCCCGCGAATTTTCCGTTCGTGTATATCCACGGGTACAATAACATTATCCCGGGACTAGAAGACGCTCTAAACGGGCGTCGTTTGAATGAAAGTTTTTCTGTCGATATCCCTTTTGAACAGGGCTACGGACCTTACCGCCCCGACTTGGTGATGGAAGTGCCCAAGGACGAGCTCCGCGAAGTGGGAGAAATCTGGCTCGGCATGGAACTCGAAATGTTCATGGACGACGATGTCCGAGAATTTCAACTGCCTGAGACTCCTGACGAATTTGTGGACGGGCTGAACCTGGACGACGACGATGAATCCGACGGAATCTACACCATCAAAGAAATCAAGAAAGACACGGTGATCGTGGACGGAAACCATCCCTTTGCCGGGAAAGACTTGACTTTTGATGTAACGGTAGTCGCCATCGAGCAGCCCAGCTTTACGGAATTAGAAAGCGGATTCCCCGAAAGCGAAGAAAATTTCGACAACGGCTTCGACGATTTGGACGGAGAGGATTTCGATTCAGATTCCCCCAATAGAAGATGGCGCTAACACACCGTTGAAAGAATCCTGAAAGACGGCATGACCTTGGGGCACGGTCCGCCACAAATTTCAAACAAATTAAAAATCCCTCGGCAGAACCGAGGGATTTTTATTAGCGTTATAAGCTAGCTCAATTAAGCTTCGTCGTCGGAAAGTTCCGGAGCTTTCTTGATCACGTTGCGACGGCCATAGCGGACCTTGGACGGATCGAAGGTAGTTTCAACGGCTTCAACAGGTGCTTCAGCAACGGGAGCAACAGGAGCTGCGACCGGAGCGGCGGCAGGAGCGGCCGGGGTTTCAACCGGAATGCGCGGAGCCAGCGGACGGCGGGTTTCGGCGGCCGGAGCTTCGGCAACCGGTGCTGCTGCAGGAGCCTGAGCTTCAACTGCGGCGGGAGCGGCCTGGGCTTCGGCGTTCATTTCGCGACGCGGACGTTCAGGACGGCCTTCGCGACGGTCGCGGCGGTTGCCGCGATTTTCACGCTGTTCATTGCGAGAAGGGTTCTGCTGGGAAGCGCGGTTGTCACGGTTTTCCTTGGCAGGACGGTCCTTACCGTTGTTCTGACGATTTTCCTTATTGCCCTTTTCGCCGCGCTGAGCCATTTCCTGTGCGCTGATCGGGCGACGGGAACCGGGCTTCAAATTCATATCGGGCGTGAGCTTCTTGAAAATCGGGGTGCGAAGCATAGTAAGGAGTTTGTTAACCTTAGTCAGGATAACGATGCACAGAATCACTGCAACGAGTGAGAGTGCGAGTGCGATGTATTCCATTCGGGGCACCTCATAAGTAAGGGTTGACCGCAGGTGCAGGCTGGAAATAAACCCGCATGCGGTGTGGCTGGTTATTGTTTGTGTGTGCTTAAAGCCATCTTACTAGCGCCTCCTGAGAGGCTTGACGGCGATAAGGTTTCGGGCAAATTGGGCCAGCGAAACTATAAGGGGGCTACCGCTAGGCGGTAGGCCATTGTTAGCCACGGCGGCAAATATAAAAAAAAGCCGCTCTACCGGTGGCAGTTAAGGATGCATATCGAGCTTTTCGAGTGACTTTTTGACAGAATCCCCGTAGGCCGTCAGGGAGTCCAGGTTCTTCTGCAAGGAATCGACCGTTTTCGAAAGTTCTGCATTTTCTTTTGCAAGGCGGCTGATTTCTGCCTCGGCCTCTTTATCGGCGCAAGAGGACAGCGCAAAAACAGCAAACACGGCAAAGGTTATTACAGACAAAGTAAATCTAGAGCTCATGCTCAGAATATAGCAAATAATTAATCAAAGCAAGAACCATTGCCGTTCGCCAAGGCAAGCACCGCTCTAGTTTTCTATCTTTTTTCTCATGGAATTAAATTCACGCACATCGCCGGAACTTCTTTTGCCGGTAGGAACCCGCGAAATGCTCGAAGCCGCCGTCAAGAATGGCGCCGATGCAGTATACTTCGGGGTGCCGCACTGGAATGCCCGCGGAAGAACCGAGGACTTTACCTTTGACGATGTTCGTGACATGATACGATACGCCCGAATCCGTGGCGTCCGAACCTTTCTCGCAATGAATGTACTCGTATTCGAGCGCGAGCTGCAAGAATTACCCGAATTCCTCGAAAAAATCATTTCGCTCGAACCTGACGCCTTTATTATCCAGGATATCGGTCTAGCCCGCCTGATTCGCGCCATTTGCCCGAACCAGGAGATCCACGCCAGTACGCAGATGACGCTTGCAAGCGCCGAGGGCGTGAACCTGGTGAAATCCATCGGTTTCAATCGCGCCGTGCTCGCCCGCGAGCTTTCCATAAAAGAAATAGCCCGCATCAAGACTGACACCGACCTCGAACTCGAAGTATTCATTCACGGAGCCCTTTGCGTCAGCTATTCAGGGCAATGCCTCACCAGCGAAAATTTTGGCGGTCGCAGCGCCAACCGAGGCCAATGCGCCCAAAGTTGCAGGCTTCCCTACCGCATCTTTGTGGACGGCAAGGAATACCGCGACACCGATGCGCAATACCTCTTCAGCACCCGCGACCTGTGCGCCCTCCCCAAGCTGCCCGAACTCGAAGAAATCGGCGTAAATTCGCTCAAGGTCGAAGGCCGCCTCAAGAGCCCAGAATATGTAGCCGCCGTAGCCAAAGCCTACCGAAAGGCTCTTAACCAGATTCCACTCGACGCCAAGGACATGGAGCCACTTGAAGTGCTCTTTAGCCGCGGACTGAACACCGGCTGGTTGGACGGGGACAACCACCAGGAACTGGTGAACGGGACTTTCAGCAACCACCACGGACTTTACCTCGGTACCGTCCACAAGGTTGATCGCGGACATGTCATCATCGCACTCGACGAAAAAATTGTCGAGGAAAACCGCACAGGGACATTCGACAAGTCGTCTGCCATGCTCCCACAAGCGGGCGACGGAATCCTCTTCGAAAATGCGGCTCTTGGCGTGAGTATTGGCAGCCGCCTCTACGCTGCGCAAATTACCCATTTGCCACACCCCAAACGCGGCGAGCCCAAATACTTGCGAATGGAATTCGCACGCGATTTCGACATTCGGCAAATTGGCTCCGGCATGCAGGTTTACCGCAATGACTCCCCTGTCCTGGAGCGCGAGCTGCGCAAGACTTTTACAGACCGCAATCTCGAAGAGCGCATTCCCGTGAATATGATTCTCTCGGGAAAAATTGGAGAGCCACTGAAGCTTACGATTAGCGATATGCCGAAACATACCGCAGAGGTTGAAACGGAAACAGCTCTTGAAGCCGCCCGCAACGAAAACCGCAGCAAGAATGAAATCGACAAGGCTCTCCGCGACTTAGCGCACAAGGAACTTTCTGCATTAAGTTCGACCGCCTATCAGCTAAAGCAACTCGATGTTCAGGTGGAACGAGGCTCATTCATTCCTGGAAAGATTCTCCGCACGCTCCGCCAGGCAGCCATCGAAAAGCTCGACGAAAAGCGCACCGAATGGAAGACATTGAATCCGAGCGCCGAAGCAGGCAGAACCTTCTTAAACGAGACCCGCGTCAAGTTCAAGGCTGACGCATCTACCAGCGGCGCATCTGCAGTTAAAGAAATCGCGCAGCCATCCATCTCGGTTCTGGTGCGCAATCCGGACCAGATAGCCGCCCTCGAAGGCCTTTCCATCGAAAATGTCATCATGGATTTCGACTGGGGCGTCAAATACGACACCCCGCTGGAACAAATCCGCGAACTCGGATTCAAGGCGGGCATGGCGACGCTTCGCATCCACAAGCCGGGCGAAAGCCATTACCTCAAGAATATCCTGCGGCTTTGCCCGGACTTTGCCCTGGTGCGAAATCTCGGCGCACTCTCCATCCTCAAAGAAAGCGGAATTCCTCTCACGGGTGACTACAGCCTGAACGCCGCCAACAGCGCCAGCTACGACTGGCTCCTTTCACAAGGTCTCTCGACACTCCACCCCTCCTGGGACCTCAACAGCACGCAGCTCTTTGACCTGCTCGAAAACATCGACGGACAGCGCCTGGAA
Organism: Fibrobacter sp.; assembly: GCA_017526585.1. Lineage (GTDB taxonomy): Bacteria > Fibrobacterota > Fibrobacteria > Fibrobacterales > Fibrobacteraceae > Fibrobacter. The sequence continues at coordinate 15,740 of JAFXRC010000072.1, forward strand.
CTCACGCTGCACCAGTACATGCCCGCCTTCCATTCGGAATACTGCGCCTTCGCCCGCGCCCTTACCACGGGCCGTCGCTTCCCGGAATGCGACAAGATTTGCACCAAGCACAAGGTCGAAATTTTGGACCACAAGGGCGAACGCCATTTCTTGCAGAGCGACGCCGAATGCCGCAACACGCTCTTTGTGGGCAAGCCGCAATCGGCGCTAAAGCTTTTGCCGAGACTTCGCAGCGCAGGAGTGAACCACTTCCGCCTCGAAATGCTCACCGAAGACGCTGAAACCGTGCGCCGCAAGGTGCTCATTTACACGCAGGCCATCCAAGGCAAAATCTCTATCGAAGATGCCATCCGCGAAGCGGGCATCCAAGAAAAATACGGGCTTTCCGAAGGGCAACTCTTTAACGAAAGCACCTGGCAAGACCGCAAGAAATAACTTTCTTGCGTTTTCAAAAGAAGCCCCGCCGCACCTAGAATTGGCGGGACTCCCCAACTGAAAAAATGCTATCAAGTTAATGATGCATTCTACCGGCATTCACCGGCAGAAATAAATTTAGGCAAAGAATTTTGCATTATTGCAAACAACTGTTTGCAAAATTCGTAAACTTTTGAAAAAAATCCAATAAAGGGAAAATCCCCCGCATCGGCGAGGGACTTCTTGTGTTTAAGGGTTCTAGTATACTTCTTCTTGTCGCGGACGATTCTTGTCCGCAGGGTGGCTCCATTCTGGGAGCCGTCAATGCGCAGCGTTCTGAGTCTTGCGCTTTCCTTGGCAGTTTCGGCAATCTTGCCGAGCGCCTTCATCTTGTTTTTCGCCATAACGGCCTCCTTGAGGGGCAAATATAAATTATTATCTTTGTTATGTAAAGGGACCTTCTGTTGTCATTCGATGTTGCAGAAAATATTCGCCGTCATGGATTCAAGCGCCTGCTGCTTGCAGTTTCGGGCGGTTTAGATTCTATTTGTTTGGCGCATTATTTTATTTGTAATAAAGATGCTTTGGGCTTTGAATGGTTGGGTATTGCCCATGTACATCACGGACTGCGCGATGGAACCGCCGACCGCGATGCCGTTTTTGTTGAAGCATTCGCAAAAACGCATAACATTCCATTTTTCTTAAGGAAACTGGACGGCGAAGCGCTAAAAAATGCCGAGGGTTCACTCGAAGAAAACGCGAGGGACGCAAGGTACAATGCTCTGGCAGAAATCATCCTAGATCCTGCTCCTTCGAACCTAACTCAACTAAGTCAACAAGTTGACAAGTTTCGTATATCGACTACGAACCTACGGTTTTCCGCTCAGGATGACACATTCCACATTTCACATTCCTCATTAGTCATTGTAACCGCGCATCACGCAGGCGACCAGGCAGAAACTATGTACATGCGGCTGCGCCGAGGAACGACGCTTGCGGGACTCCGCGGCATTCAGGAAATAAGGGAGATTCACGATCAAGTCGGGAATGACAATTTCAACATTTACCGTCCTTTGCTAAACACGACACGAGCAGAACTTCTTGAGTATGCTCGCGAAAACAATCTCGATTGGTGTGAAGACGAAAGCAATTCCGATACCAAATTCGCAAGGAACTTTATCCGGCACGAAGCGCTCCCCCATTTAGAACGGAACTGCCCGGGGGCTACACGGCAACTTTGCCGGATTGCAGGACTTGCCGATAAGGCATACGCGAAGGTGATGGAAAAATGCAACGAGTTGTTCCGAGAGGCCCTTCGACAAACTCAGGGAAACGCCCCAAAAGAAGATTTTTCAATAGATTGCTTCGTCGCTAGCGCTTCTCGCAATGACGTAATTCCATTAAAGTCAATCCGATTAAACCAGAAGGCTCTCCGCAAAGTTCTGCTCGCCCATACAGACGCCGACCTTTCCGAAATGTTCCGTTTGTGGCTTTCAGAGCAAGGATTCCGCTTTCCGATTGGATTCTTTTACGACCCCAAAGAGCCCGCCCATGTTAAAATTCCCGTACGCGCCGCTTATCGCAAGCGTTCTATCGCCAAAAAGGGGCATACAGTCATCTTTTGTGAATTTGAAAGCGCTGAATCGGCACTAAAATTTGTATCTTGCGAAATGAAATAAAAAAGGATTATATGAGTCAAGGAAAACCTACTCCCCCCTACCGTAGCAAGAACTTTATCATTTTGTTGGTGATGATTCTTTTGTTGTTCGTCATGTTCCCTCTCGCCGGGAAAGCCAGCGACGCCGATATCACGCGCACCGAATTTTTGGCCATGATGGGAGACTCCACCAAGGTCATTACCGAACTTTCGCTCCAGAAGACACCCGATGGCGTGATTATCGAAGGCAAGCGCGAAATGAGTGCCGAAGAAAAGGCCGAAGCGAAAAAGAACCAGAGCGCTCTCGCCCGTTTCACCAAGTCCACCGACAACGGCAACACCAAGACATTCCGCAGCCACATGCTGGAAGTCTCCAACGACCAGATTACCGCCTGGGAAGTCTACAAGGGCGTGAAAGTCAAGGTCATTCACGAATCTAGCACCTGGCTCGATACTATCATCGCGTTTCTCCCGGTCTTGCTGCTAATCGTATTCTTCTATTTCATGATGAACCGCCAGATGGGTGGCGGCGGCAAGAGTCCCTTCAGCTTTGGCAAGAGCCAGGCTAGGCAGTTGAACGGCAAGCAGAAGACCACGTTTAACGATGTCGCTGGCTGTGACGAGGCAAAGCAAGATTTGCAGGAACTCGTGGAATTCCTGAAGGACCCGAAAAAATACGATGCTCTCGGCGGACGCATTCCGAAGGGAGCATTGCTCGTCGGTCCTCCGGGTACCGGTAAGACGCTCCTCGCCCGCGCTGTTGCAGGCGAAGCAGGTGTGCCGTTCTTTAGCATGTCCGGTTCTGACTTTGTGGAAATGTTCGTGGGCGTGGGTGCTAGCCGCGTGCGCGACCTCTTTGAAACCGGCAAGAAGAACGCTCCGTGTATTCTCTTCATCGACGAAATCGACGCCGTAGGTCGCCAGCGTGGCGCAGGTCTCGGTGGCGGTCACGATGAACGCGAACAGACTTTGAACCAGTTGCTGGTGGAAATGGACGGCTTTACCGCCAACGAAGGCGTGATTTTGATTGCTGCGACCAACCGCCCCGACGTACTCGACAAGGCATTGCTCCGCCCCGGCCGCTTTGACCGCCAGATTGTGGTGGGACTCCCCGACCTGAAGGGCCGTGAAGAAATCTTGAAGGTTCACCTGAAAAAGCGTAAAGTTCCTCTGGCCGACGACGTAGACGTGAAGGCCGTTGCAAAGGGAACTCCTGGTCTTGCAGGTGCAGACCTCGAAAACCTGGTGAACGAAGCTGCCCTCCTCGCTGCGCGCTTCAACAACAAGAAAGTCACGATGCTTGACTTTGAAGAAGCCCGCGACAAGCTCAGCATGGGTGCCGAGCGCCGCACGCTCCTGATGACCGACGAAGAAAAGCGTCACACCGCCTACCACGAAGCAGGCCACGCATTGATGACACTCTTGTGCAAGCATTCTGATCCGCTCCACAAGATTACCATTATCCCGCGCGGTCGCGCCCTCGGCGTGACCATGAGTCTGCCCGAACGCGACCAGGTAAGCTACAGTCGCGAATACGCCGAAGAACGCATCATGATCATGATGTCTGGCCGTCTCGCCGAGCTCATCTTCTTCAACCACCAGAGCACGGGCGCCAGCAACGACATTCAGCGCGCTACTGAACTTGCCCGCAAGATGGTGACGGAATGGGGCTTTGACGATGAAATCGGACCGGTATGCTACAGCCGTACCGATGGTGAAGTGTTCCTCGGCCGCGAAATTAGCAAGCCGAAGGAAATGTCCGAAATGATGGCCGAAAAGATCGACAATGCGGTGAATAACCTCATCAAGCGTCTCGATTTGGCCGCCAAGAAACTCATCGAAGAGAACAAGGACAAACTCATCGACCTCGCCGAAGCGCTGTTCGAATTCGAAGTGCTCGACCGCGAAGAAATTGACCGCGTGATGGCCGGCGAAAAGCTGACCGGGACCAAGAAGAGCCGCCAGTACAAGGCGCTCGAAGAAATGGAAGCGAAGAAGAAACGCGAAAACACTCCGCCTCCTGACCCGGGCAAACAACCGCCCGTTGCCCCGGTTACAGACGCCCCCGTTGCAGAAATCAAACCCGCCCCCGCTGCCGGAACCACTCCGGCAAATGATGGCGAAGCCCATACCGAAACGCTGAAATCTTCTGAAGAAGCAAAACAGGAAAACTCGTAATGTTCAAAGAAGTTCTGGATCATAGCCGCGCACTCCCCTGGAAAATCGGCAACAAGGTTCTGCCTTGCAAGACTCCGCTGATTATGGGTATTGTGAATGTGACTCCGGACAGTTTTTTTGACGGCGGCAAGCACAACAAACCTGATGCCGCCTACGAACACGCATTGATGCTCTTGGACCAGGGCGCCGAAATTCTAGACATCGGTGGCGAAAGCAGCCGCCCGGGAAGCGCACCAGTCAGCCTGCAAGAAGAACTGGACCGCGTATGCCCCGTGGTAGAACGTCTGACCAAACTCGCCAAAGAACGCGAATTCTATATCTCGGTCGATACCGTTAAAGCCAAGGTCGCCGAAGAGACCATGAAGCTCGGAGCGCACATCATCAACGACATTAGCGCCTGCGCCATGGACCCGAACATGCTCCAGACTGTCGCAGACACCAAGGCCGCCGTAGTGCTGAACCACATCCGCGGGAACTTCGGCACCATGCAGCAGGACTTCAAGCCCTACACGAACGTGGTGCAGGAAGTCCGCGAAGAGCTCTTGTCGCAGGTTAAAAAACTTTTGGATCTCGGCGTTGAACGCGAAAAAATTTGCATCGATCCGGGCATCGGATTCGGAAAAACCGCACAGGATAACATCGATTTGATGAAATCGACCGAAGAATTCCTGCAAGACGGCTACCCCGTTCTCATCGGGACCTCGCGCAAGTCCTATATTGGTAAAATGCCCGGCCTCGAAACGAGTGACCGCCTGATTCCGACCGTTACAGCTGGAATCGTAGCTGTACTCGGCGGAGCGAGCTGCATTCGCGTGCACGATGTGAAAGAGGCGAAGGAATCCCTGCTTTATTTGGAGGCGTTAAGAAATGATTCTGTTTAAGCTATTCGGGATAATCGATGTGCGTCCGGCAGATATTCTGGACGTGCTCCTGATATCCATCATCATCTACTATATCTTCTTGCTGTTCCGCGGCACCCGCGCCGCCCAGATGATTTTCGGCGGTTTGTTGCTGATTCTAGCCTGGATTATTGCGCAGTGGTGGGAACTCCATACCGTCGTGTGGCTTATCAGTAACCTGGCGACCCTCGGTATTATCGCACTCGTGATTCTTTTCCAGCCCGAAATTCGAAGCGCCCTCACCCGTATCGGTCAGGCAGCCAGTAAGCTCGATTTCCACAATCTATTTTTCCATTCCAGCGGTCTCGACGAAATCACCAAGACCATCGCGAGCGCCTGCCAAGACCTGGCAAAGACACACACCGGTGCGCTGATTGTGCTTGAAAAGCGCGTGGGACTCCGCAACTACGCAGACACCGGTGAAATCCTGGATGCACGAATCAGTTCTAGACTTTTACGCGCCCTCTTCTTCCCGAATTCCGCTTTGCACGATGGTGCCGTGATTATGAACAGCAAGCGCATTATTGCCGCCGGCTGTATCTTGCCCATGCCCACGGGTAATGCCGAAAAAGAAGCGGGCTACGGCATGCGCCACCGCGCCGCCAAGGCACTCGCCGCCGAATGCGACGCGCTCGTTATCGTGGTGTCCGAAGAAACAGGCTACATCTCGATTGCCTACCGCAACAGCCTGCGCCGAAACATCAGCGTCGGTGAACTCAAGCAAGAAATTATCCGCCACTGGGGCGAACTTTTCAACGATGTACGTGAAAGTAATAAGCCCGAAACCGCCGAAGAAAAAGCAAGCTAAATTATATGGCTAACGAAAACGAAGAACAGTTGAAGAATAAGCGCAAGAAAAAGAACATCGCCATTCTCGTGTTGATGTTCCTCTTGCTAGTGACCCTTTTTATGGTGCAGTGCCACCTGGACCAAATCAAGCAAGATGCTCTCGCCAAGGAACAGGAAACCGCCCTTGAAATGCAACGCCGCCACACACTCGACAGCCTCAGAGCTATCGAGAAGGCTCGTGCCGACAGCATCCGCATGGCGGATTCACTAGCAAAGCTCAATGCAGACAACCTCGCTGACAGTCTGCGCATCGCAGACAGCCTCCGTATCGCAGACTCGATTGCCGCCCTCAAGAACAATGTGAACCGCGACAGCATCCGCCATGTACGCGACAGCCTGAACCGCATCAAGGATAGCCTCGCCGCAATCGACAAGGCTCGCGCCGATAGCCTGCAGCGCATCGCCGACTCGCTTGCCCTCATCGAAAAGGCAAAAGCCGATTCTCTCGAAAAGAAGCGCATCCAGGACAGCATCCGCGCCGCAGACCAGGTGCCGCCCGTCGCTGAAATTGCTCCGCCCGCAGGCCGCTACTACGACCCCATCAAACTCAAAGTCAAGTGCGAAGAAATCAAGTGCAAGACATTCCTCTCTATTGGCGACACGCTGCATGCCCAAGAAGCGGGCAAAGCTATTGAATACAACAAGACGGGCTCCGTATTCTTCTACGCCGAAGACTCGGTCGGAAACCGCACCGCCTGGGAAGAAGCCAAGTACGACATGGCATCGGATAACATTTGCGGCAAGAACGCCTACCCCGTTCCACTCGGCGGCAAGACCGTTTGCGTAGACGCTTACGAATACCCGAACAAGGCTGACGAACTCCCCCGCGACATGGTGAGCCAGGAACAGGCCGCAAGCCTTTGCCAGCAAGAAGGCAAGCACCTTTGCAGCCTCGCCGAATGGCAGGCAGCCTGCAAGAGCAAGGACAACACGCGTTACAGCTACGGTGACAGCTACAAGCAGAACAAGTGCAATACCAATACGAAAGCTGCCAAGCGCAGCGGACGCAAGGAACAATGCCGCAGCTGGTACGGCATGTACGACATGAACGGAAACCTTTGGGAATGGACATCCACCACGAGCAAGGATCACCCGAACATGTACTTGGTCGCCGGTGGAGCCTGGAACACCAACAACGAAAGCAAGTGCACCGACAACAAGTTCAGCTTCTACCCGCAGAACCAGTATCCGAACGTCGGATTCCGCTGCTGTAAGTAAGCGATTTCGAAACCGTTACCAGTTGGTTAGTTAATAGAAAATTAAAATCGGGCAAAAAAACGCCCGATTTTTTTTATTTGATTTTCGACTGAAGATTTTCGATACGACGCTCAAGAAGCTTCGTAATTTCAGGAAGAAGGCTGTCCTTGATACGGTCCAGATACAGACACTGCAACTGTATCATTCGATTACGATGGCGCCCCGCATGCTCCTGGATCCAATGACTTACCGCCACTTGACGATCCTGCATTCGTTCCTGCAAAACCTGCTTGATGTAAGTCGTCTGCACAGACATGTAACGCTGCATATTAAAAGGCAGCTTATAGGTGCGAATGAATTGTTTGAGAAGTTCGAGCAGCGACAAATTTTGCGACTTGCGTTCTTGAATAAAATGACGCAATTCTTCGATATGGCTTTCAAAGAAAGGCATTATGGCTTTATCGTCTATCTGATAAAGTTCCAGTTCATCCTGTTTTTTTGTCGCTTCATCAACGGCCATGTTCTAAATTTACAAAAAAAATCTAGATTTATGTATTTCTCTTAATAAAAAAGCAAAATATATCATTTTCAGGCATTTTACATATTTTGCCATCAAGAAAAACTATACCTTCTGTTCCCGGATGAAGCCGGTCGACATCTTCACCCTTGAAATTCTTCATCGAAGATATCTCGCACGGGAACTGCCCCGAAGGTGTCATCAGTTCGAGGGAATCGTCCATACCGAAGGGGTTCTTCACATTGACTCGACAAGAATTCGTCGCATCGTCATAGCCGAGTACCTGGGCGGCGACACATCCGCCAGGGGCATCCTCGTGAGTCGATTCATAATTCTGGGGCAACGGTCCACGCATGAATCCCGGCATAAAACCGCGACCATCCACAAACGAAATCGCCTTGCGCGATTCTTCGGGAATTTCTAGCGGAAGCCCCGATTCAAGCTGCTGCTTGCAAGCGTCAATCGCCATGCGATAGGAACGAACCACCTGACTTAAATAGTAAACCGACTTGGTACGCCCCTCAATCTTGAAGGAGTCGAGCCCAGCCTTCATCAGTTCAGGAATCACATCGAGCGCGCAAATGTCGCGGCTGCTCATGAAATAGGTTCCCCAGGTGTCTTCGTCAAGGGCTATCGGCGGAAGTTCCGGACGATCAGTTCGCTGCAGGCTGAACTCCCCCACATGTTCCTGATAATTTTCGCACTGCGGTTCAGGATTGGCGTACAGGCGGTACGGCATGCGGCAGCTGTTATCACAAGCGCCCTGGTTTGCATCGCGACGCGTCACCCAGTTGCTGAGCATGCAGCGTCCCGACATAGACATGCAAACGGCTCCATGCACAAAGACTTCCAATTCCAAGTCCGGGCAACGATCCTTAATTTCAACAATTTCAGAAAGACGAAGTTCGCGACTCAAAATGATACGGCGAACACCAAGCCCTTGCCAAAACTGGGCGGCTAGATAATTCGTCGTATTCGCCTGCACAGAAAGGTGCACTTCGACTTCAGGGCGAACTTTCCGGAGCCAGCCCACAAAACCAGGGTCAGCCACAATCAGGGCATCCGGTTTTAAATCAATTGCCTGCAAGAGCGCGTTCTGAAACGCTTCCACCTTGACATTTCGCGGAATCACGTTGCTTGTCAGGTAGAACTTCTTGCCCAAACGATGCGTGTACTCGATGCCTTCCGCCAAATCATCTAGGTTCTTGAAACCATTCTCACGGGCACGGAGCGAAAAGGCAGGCTGCCCAGCATAAACAGCATCGGCACCATACGCAAGGGCGTACTTCATACGAACGAGGTCGCCAGCAGGAGCAAGGAGTTCAAACATAGGGGCTTACCACTTGAATCCGGTGCGCAGATACACCTTTTCGTCGTTAAACAGGGTTATCTCGCCAAGGAAGAACACATACTGTCCTTCGTAGCTGATAGACGGCGTAAGCGAGTATTCCATTTTTGCGCCCTTCAAGAAGCGTTTATGGATTTTCATGTGGTCACGCCGAGGAGTCGTATCGTTCACCGCGCTGCCGTAATCCGTTCCCTTCCAGAACCAGGTGTTGCGAAGAGATGCAAACACGTGGTGGTCTAGGCGGCCGTACACCGTCGCATCAATCGTCTGGCTGTTAGGACCAGCCTGACTTCCAAGAGGGCGTCCCAGATGCGCCATCTGAGCCGTGTTTGCATGGAAATGCGAATACACATAAGGCTCGATGCGGGCATATTCAGCGATAAAGCCCGACTCCAACAAATGGGACTTGATCTTGAAATCATGGGCGCCATGCATACCCGCCATCCAAGCCCACTTGGCTTCGATATTGTCATTCTTCACCAGGCTTACAGGGCTTTCCATGTCGTCAAGGTAGAATTCCGTATAGAAGCGAAGCGAATTGAACAGACGGTAGTTGAAATCAAAAGAAAGCGAACCGTTATTGCTGTCTTCGGAGTAGTTACCCTTTTCCATGAACAAGGGCACAGTCGGCACAAACAGCCACGGTTTCAGGTTATCGTACTGTATCTGAAGTTCGCTGATACCGAAAGTCGCATTGCCCACCGCAAGTTCATAGCGGTGACCAAAGATATTGCGATTTTCATCCTTGTTCTTCATGCTCATGCTAGAATAAATACGCAAGTCACCGTAGAACGAGACAACGCGCAACGGACCAAACTGCATATCGAGCGTAAGCATGTTATAAGGCAGCGCAAACTGGTTCAGGCTCAGGTTGTTGTAGTAGCCCGGACCCCAATGCATCACGTCGCGTCCAAAGTCCAGACGCAACCAGTCGTAGTTCAGGGCGATATGCGTGCGGTAGCGAGCGTAACTTGTGTATTCCAGTCCCGAATTGTTTTCTTCCTTCTGAACTTCCAGGAACTCGCCATCAAACGACTGCGGCTTGTCGGCGGAATGTCCTTCATCATAAATACGGGCATCCAATACGAAATCAACAGAATCTGCAAAGCCGCGCAAATACATACCACCATCGATGGCGGGCCAGACAGTATCGCCCAGAGCCTCGCCACCACGGTAATCGATTCCACCCACCAGAGACATTGCCACAGCAATGCGAGGCTGCGAAACGGAATCTGCCCTACCATGTCCAGAAACGGCAGCACCATTTGCATTGTCGTAATACAGCAAGGCGTTCTTTTCGGTTTCTACAAAGTTCTTCCTAAAGCTCGTATCGCGACGCGGGTAAGCAAAGAATTGGCGTCCCTCGCCTGTTGTCACACGATGCAACTCAAACAGCAGCGGCGAATTTTCAAGCAGGCGCAAGTTGCGAACATTTTCGGGGCCCACCACAGGGGACGCCGCAAAAGCCTGCGCTACAAGCGCAGAGACAAATATAAAGGCAAAAGTCTTTTTCATCGGTTAAATTACATCCAGCTGCGTTCAGACGTACCAGAAATACCACGAATTTTAAGATCGAAGTCATCGGGGTTCGTCGCTGCAGCCATAGCCGTTTCCAGGGAAATCTGATCGCTTTCGTAAAGGGCAAGCAAGGCCTGGTCAAACGTCTGGCTATGGTACTGCATGTGGCCTTCGGCAATGGCCTGTTCAATCAGGTCATTCTTGTCCTTGTCTTCGATGTATTCCTGAATGGCAGCCGTATTCACTAGAATTTCGGCAGCCGGCACACGGCCCTTGCCATCCTTGGTGGGCAAAAGACGCAGGGAAATAATACCTGCAAGAACTTCAGAGAGCAGCAAACGGATTTCGTCATGCTGGTGCGGCGGATACATCGAGAGCACACGGTGAATCGTTTCAGTCGCATTCGTCGTATGGATTGTCGCAAACACCATGTGACCCGTATCGGCAGCGGTCATTGCAATCTGCATCGTTTCAAGGTCACGGATTTCGCCCACCAGAAGCACATCCGGATCCTGACGGAGCGCTGCACGGAGAGCGTTCGCATAAGAAAGCGTATCCACGCCAATTTCACGCTGCGAAATAATCGACTTATTATCACGATAAAGGTATTCGATAGGGTCCTCAACCGTAATGATATTAACCGCTTCGTTCTGGTTAATATAGTCGAGCATCGCCGCAAGAGTCGTCGACTTACCGGAACCCGTCGTTCCCGTCACGAGCACAAGACCGCGCTTGGTAAGGGACATTTCGCGAATCACGTCGGGCAAATGCAAATCTTCAAACGCAGGAATTTTCGCCTTGATGTGACGAATCACCACCGCAATCGTTCCACGCTGACGGAAAACGTTCACACGGAAACGACCCATATCGCGGGCGCCAACAGCAAAGTCACATTCCTTGTTCGCTTCAAAGCGCTGCTTCTGGTCGCGGTTCATGATATCATCCAAGAAGGAATCCATCATCAAAGCATCTACACGAATATCGAAGGGGCGCTGCAAGGCACCGTTGATACGATAAACAGGAGGAACGCCCACACGCAAGTGCATATCGGATGCACCGCGATTTACCATTTCGCGAAGCAGCTTTTCAATGCGGAGCTGCGGTTGCTGATCAGCCATTAAGCTTCACCCCCAAACTTATCGTTGTAAAGTTTTTCCACTTCGGCAAGGCGTTTTGCGATTTCTTCGTTTTCAGGTTCCTTCTGAGCGAGGTCCTTGTAGATTTCAAGAGCCTTGGCATAAAGACCCTGGTCAAAATAGATTTCAGCCAGAGTGCGAGTATTCAGGCTTTCATCCAAATCGGTAGCACCGCGATCAAGAGGTGCATCAGGATTGTTGATGAGACCGGCAGAGATTTCATCATCGGAATCCCCCGACATCAAGAAATCGACACCCTTGTTAGACGGCTTGCTCTCTTCGGAGAGGGAATCGTCGTCCATATCGAAAAGACCCTTGAACGCACCCGAAACCTCGGATTCCAAGGAATCGAGATCCGATGCAGGTTCTTCTGCAGCCGGAGCCGGTTCAGGTTCCGGAGCGGCAACAGATTCCGCCGGAGCTTCTTCGGAAGGCAATTCCAAATCATCGTCTTTTCCGAACAAACTATCAAAGGAATCGTCGAGATCCTTGGAAAGTTCATCTTCTTCGACCTTAGCGGGAGCTTCTTCTGCAGCCGGAGCTTCAAGCGCGACTTCTTCAGACTCTGCCGTCTGCGCCGGAGTTTCGGGCAAGTCGAGATCATCGTCTACATTGCCAAACATCGAAGCAAAGGCGCCGCCCATTTCCTTAGCAAGGTCAGAAGTCTCGGTCTTCGTTTCTGGGAGTTCCAGTTCTTCTTCAGCCTGGTTCACCTGATCTGCAAGAGAAACGTTTTCTTCTGCGGTTTCTGCAGGGGCAGCACTTTCCAATTCCTCGGCAGGCTTTTCTTCGGGAAGGTCATCTTCGGAACCGAACAAGGAATCGAAGGCGCTATCAACGCTGAAGGCATTGTCTGCAGCGGAAGCAGCAGCTTCGGGAGCGGGTTCCTCAGCAGGAGTTTCTTCGGCAGCTTCAACAGCCGGCAGTTCTTCAATTTCAGCAGGGACAGTCAAATCTGCAACAGGTTCTTCTGCCGGTGCGATAGTTTCTTCTGCCGGCGCAACAGATTCTTCGGGAAGTTCCAGCGATTCAAGTTCGTTCTCTTCTGCAGAGACCGTTTCGCTTTCAGCCGCAGCTTCTTCAGAAGGTGCAGCCAAATCTTCTTCACCAAAGATCGAATCAAATGCATTGTCGACACTCGTCGAAATATCATCCGCAGGAGCAGACTCAGCCGGCTTATCTTCTTCGACGAGATTCATGTCCGCATCGGCAGACTTTTCAAAGAGTCCGCCCTCTTCGGCAGGCATTTCCAAGTCATCGATTGAACCCAGCGAGAGGTCTTCGGCAGCAGGTTCTGCCGGAGCAAGTTCTTCTTCAGCAGGGAGAGAAAGATCCTCTGCGGAATCAAGCGAAACATCCTCTACTGCCGGTTCAACTAAGTCGGCGGCAGGTTCGGCAAAGTCAGTGGCACTCTCAGCAGGGGCAAGCTCTTCGGCAGGTTCAACATTCTGCGGTTTTTCTTCGGGAAGTTCGTCTTCGCCAAAGATATCGCCAAAGGCATCATCGATGCTCTGCGGCTTGTCAGCTGCGGGAGCTTCCGGTGCAGCCGTATCAAATGCAGCGGACTTTTCAAACAAGCCACCTTCTTCGGAAGGCTCATCGATACCAGACGGCAGGCTTTCAGCAGAGGCGTCCTCGGTAGCAGGAGCTGTCTGCGGAAGTTCTTCGGGAAGTTCGTCTTCGCCAAAGATATCGCCAAAGGCGTCATCGATGCTCTGCGGCTTGTCTTCTGCAGGAGCCGGTGAGCTAAATACAGATTCTGCGTTGGACTGCGCATTCTCGTCGATGCTAGCCGGAATATCCTGAGGGAGAGAAGCAGCCGAGAACGGGCTTGCATTAGCTTCTGTAGACTCTTCCGGTTCCAGATCGTCTTCCAAGCCGAACATGTCGGAAAGAGCCGAGCCGACATCGCTTCCAGAAATATTTTCTTCTTCGCCGAACTCTTCCACCGGTGCATCGATTGGAGATTCGCTGTTAATCTCATCCATCGCAGAATCAAGCGATGCAGACAGGTCGTCCATTGCCGAGTCGTCTGCGGAGTCCCCATTGGGAAGCATCGCAGCGAGAGAGGCAAACGGGTCATCCTGGTCCGCCGAGGCTTCTTCGGTAAGAGCAGCAAAGTCGTCATCCGCTGCGACATCAAACGAACCTTCGGCGCTCGTAGCGGCTTCCACCGGCTGATCCGTAGCGGAATCAAACGAAATATCCTGCGGAGCTGCCTGGTCATTTTCGCCAAGGCTAAAGTCCATATCCGAGGTGCTGTCGGAGAACGAAAGACCCGCATCCAAAGCAGCGGCAGTGGCGGCTGCAGCCGGCACATCCAGAACGACATCATATTCGTCTTTCCAGAAGGTGTTCAGCGGATCCATATCGTGAAGACGACGGTAGCAACGGTTGCGTTCTGCTTCGTTACCCAGCTTGTCATAGGCATCGCCCATGATGCGCTGTGCGGCGAGGTTGAACGGATCCATCACAAGAATTTTTTCACATTCCTGCACACAAGGTTCATAAGCCTCTTGTTGCATCAGAATCTTGGAACGGACCAGCCTTGCTGCAATATCGTTCGGATAAAGCGTGAGGCCACCGTCAACCCTCTGAAGGGCTGCATCCAAGTTTCCCGCTTCGCGTTCAAGATCGGCTAACCAGGCAAAAACCATGGAATTGGCGTTTTTCTTGCCTACGGATTTTTTGAGAGAATCCAATGTTACCGGCATATTCACCTCTTAAAGCAAAATGGCTTCGTCCGCCAAAAGTACAGGAATACCTTCGCGGACCGGATACACCCTAGAACCGTCTTCAGTGGTCAACGCCTCGGTCAGGGGTTCGGAAACTTTTTCACCGGCAACATTCTTGGCAGTACCGGCAGCAATAGCGTTATTCACCTTGGCGACGACCTCGTCGGACGCCAATTTAAGCTTTCCCCTTGTTTCGGGGCAACAAAGAATATCCAAAAGAGTTGTATCGAACATAAAACCTTAATAATCAAATACTTACACAAAAAATAACTCATTTTTGTGCAATGTGTAAACAATTCGTTGGAAATTGCCGTTTTTAGTGCAAATATTTCAAGTTTACGAGAGCAAAATTGCCCTCTGCCGCGTTGCCAATCAGCAAAAACACGCGCAAACCGAGACTGTCCAGCCAGTTGATATCGAACGATTCACGGTATCCCGAAAAATTGGAGACCACCAGGAGCTCGCGACAACCCGTCCGGTTGCAAATAGACTGCATCTCGGAGACATTTCCCAGCAGATGCTGACGGTTCTCTTCGGAAATTTTTTCGGGTTCAGAGCTCACACAACCGAGGATTTCGATACCAGGAATCACATTATAGCGGTCGAACCAGCCGTTCAGGGAATCTTCCGAACCGCCAAGCAGAATGGAGCGGTGGCGCTTCTTGGCAAAGATGCGATAAAAATAATTTATCCAAAATGCGATACGACGCCAAGCCATCAGCAATGCAACTACCAGGATACCAGTTGCAAACAAGCCGTAGTGCGGAACGGGAGCAGATCCCTTATCGTAAACGAAGGCTCCAACACTTGCAACAATATTTAAGCCCAAGAGCAGCTTGATAAACTTGAAGCCGTTCAAGCCAGCGTTACCATACTCCCCTTTCAGAGCGAGTGCACCCACATTGATCACGGCAAAGACACCAAGCCATTTCCAGTCGACAAAGTCCGTATTCCACGCCGACTGCCCCGCCGGAAGCATGCAATAAGAAAGAGTCAGAAGAGTCGACAAGGCGACCGCCGCCACATCCAGGAAAATTTTCCAGAAGCGCGGAATAAGCCTAGAGAACATGCCCACAAACGCCGCAAAGACAATACCGAACGTCACCAAGAAAATCGGAATCCAATACTGGTCCTTATGCTTTTTCACATAAAGGATCATCGCCTTGTAAAAGTCAACATACGAACCGAAACGACGCGTGCGGCAGCTCTGTCCCTTGAAATGCAATATATTGGTCGAGGGCGTGTAGTAATTCTTGAAGCCTGCCGCCTTGGTCCTGAAACACAAATCCAGGTCCTCGCCGTACATGAAGAAGTCCTCGTCGAAACCGCCCAGCTTTTCGTAGAGGTCGCGACGGATGCAGAAGAACGAGCCACTGATGGCATCGACTTCGGTCATTTCGTCGGGATCGGCATAGGTCATGTTGTAGCTTGCAAGCAGCTTGCTCTTCGGGAAAAGCGAAGCAAGACCTATCGTCTTAGAAATGGCGGATATCGGCGTCGGGAAGGAGCGACGGCATGCCCACTGGATAGAACCATCTTCGTTCAAAATACGACAGCCGACCGTTCCTGATTCGGGGTGTTCTTCCATGAAGTCGAGCACCTTGGTAAACGAATCGCGGGAAACAACCGTATCGGGGTTGATAAAGAACAGGTAGGGTTTGGTCGCCTGTTTTTCCGCGAGATTGCAACCCTTACCGAATCCAAGATTCACCTTGGAATCGATCCACTGCACCTCCGGGAAGAAAGCCTTGATTTCGGGGAGAATCGGCGATTCCGAACCATTGTCCAGCACAATCACCTGTGCATCCACATTTTCGCACGCATCACGAATGGACTTTAGGCATGCGGGGATAAAGTCACAAGAATTATAAGCAACGATAATGATGGAGCAGGAATACATGAGCGCTATGCAAGACCCAGTCTGAGTTTAAGCACCAAGAAGAACGCTTCTGAAATAATTCCCCCACTCATCTTGGATGTGCCACGAGTGCGATCGGTGAAGATGATGGGAATTTCCTTGACGCGCAGTCCCTTTTTCCAGATTTTGAAGGTCGTCTCAATCTGGAAGCAATAACCGTCGCTCTTCATCTTGTCGAGGTTCAACGCCTGCAAAGCTTCGCGGCGGAAGCACTTGAAGCCTCCCGTCGCATCGCTAATCGGGAGCCCCGTCACAATACGGGTATAGACATTCGCCCCATAGCTAAGGATAAGGCGGCGCAGGTCCCAGTTCACCACACTGATGCGGTGTGCCTGGTAGCGACTGCCGAGAACAAGATCAGCATCTTCGGCGGCTTCCAAGAAGCGATTCAAATCGGTCGGCGCATGGCTAAAGTCGGCATCCATTTCGAACACGCGTTCATAGTCCCTTTCGAGAGCCCACTTGAAGCCAGTCACATAGGCAGAGCCGAGACCCATCTTGCCCTTGCGGCGCAACAGGTGAATACGAGGATTCTTCTTGGTTTCCTCTTCGACCATGTCGCCCGTTCCATCGGGGCTGCCATCGTCGACCACCAAAATTTCCAGACATTCATTCTGTTCAAGAATAGCCGACATAATGAGCAGGATATTTTCCTTCTCGTTATAGGTCGGCACGATCACTAAGCTCTTCGGGTACGCCATAAACTAAAACTCCTAACCTAAATCTACAATTTCACGAATCGATTCAGCCACAGGATAGCTCTGTTTTTTGCTGCCATTCATCATTTCGCCCAAAAGACCGAGCGAAATAAACTGCACACCCATCACAAGAGAGAATCCACCCGCCATAAGGAGAGGTCTTACATGGAGAGCCCCGGTCTGCAGCCATTCATAGCCGAAGTAGCCAGAAATACCGAAACCAATCAGCATAAAGATGAGTCCCAGAAGTCCAAAGAAATGAAGCGGCTTTGAAGAAAAGCTACGCATGAACATGAGGGACACCAAATCCAGGAATCCCGACACCAGTCGCGACACCCCATACTTGGAAACGCCATGGATGCGGGCGCGGTGCGCCACCGGCATTTCGGTAATACGGAATCCCTGCCACTTCGCCATCACTGGGATAAAGCGGTGATAGTCGCCATACAGGTGAATGAAGCGCACCACGGAACTGCGGTATGCCTTGATGCCACAGTTGAAGTCGTGCAGACGCTGACCGCACACGATTGAAACTGTCAAGTTGAACAACTTGGAAGGCCAGGTCTTGTGCCACGGATCCAATCGGCGGATTTTCCAACCAGAAACCAGGTCGTAGCCGTCTTCGAGGATCTTGATCATCTTCGGGATTTCAAGCGGATCATCCTGCAAGTCACCATCCAAGGTTGCCACATAGCGGCCACGAGCCTTGGAGAAACCAAATGCAAGTCCAGCCGCCTTCCCACAGTTGAACTGGAAACGGAAGGCACGAACAAAAGAATACTCCTTGGAAAGCCCTTCGATAACCTCCCAAGTGCTATCGCGGCTGCCATCATCGATGACGATGACTTCGAACGAATAGCCCGTAGGTTCAATGGCAGCGACAATTTCCTTAAAAAGTTCAGGAAGGTTCTCGCTTTCTTCCTTGACCGGAATGACAAGACTCAAATCCATGAATATCCTCGTACCTTAATCAAGCGCAATTATTGTGCAGCAGCAACGACTGCAGGTTCCTTTGCAGAATCCTTCTCAGCGGAATCAGCCGGTTCGGCGGGAGCAGGTTCTTCAACCTTCAGGGGTTCGTCGGACATCTGTTCAATCTGACGACCACTCATCAAGAGACGAGCCCTTCCACCATCTTCGTAAGCAGGCACATTTTCGAGACCGCGGTTCAGCACATCCTGAGCCTTAGCCTTCTCGCCCGCAGCTTCGTAGACAAAGGCTGCCGCCCAGTAGTTACGCCATTCCGACGGGAACTGCTTCATACCCATTTCGAGGTACTTTGCCGCAGCGGTCGCAAGGCTATCCACTTGAGCCTTCTTGTCGGCAGTAAACGGATGGCTATTGCGGAGAGCCGAAATTTTGTCACGAGCATCGAAGGAAATCTGCAGGTAGAGCGACACGTAGCCCGAAAGCAGGCGTTCGGTTTCGCTGTTGATGTAAGCGGTACCATCACCAAGACCACGGAACTTGAACACGGAATCAATGAGGTTTGCCGTGTAAGCGGCGTCGAAGGCGTTACGCTTCGGCGTAAGGTCACCCTTCACCAAGTTGTAGACCATGCCTTCCTGCACCATGTACTTTTCAAGGCCCATGAAGTTCGAGGTACCGACGGTCGTCGAGATTTCAATCGGCTTGTCCATGTTCTGGAGCGCAAGGTCGATTACGAGCTTATGCTGCGTGAGCATCATGCTGCTACGGGTACGTGCCGCCCATTCGGTAAAGGCGTCCCACACCTGGTAGTGAACCTTGAACTGCAAGAGCTTTGCGGAATCGGCGGCAGAAAGCTGCTGACCTTCCATGGCGTCGATACGGTTCTTGAGCTGCGGCATCAGGCGCTGAGCATTCTTCACCCAGGTAGACACCTGATGGTTCGGGTTAGAAGCAGAGCTATTGTCGAGCACCATGTCGCGATCGATGGCAGCCTTGTCATAGCTGAGCTTGAGAATCGGCTCATTGTCGAGCATCTGCTTGATATACCAGTCGGTATTGCCAAGCGAAAGGTTCACCACGCGAACGTCCTTACGGACTCCCGCGACTTCCTGAGCAAACCACAACGGGAAGGTATCGTTGTCGCCGTTCGTAAAGAGGATTGCATTCGGACGGCAGCTATTCAGCAGATTGAACGCGTAATCCCAAGGAACCCAGAGGCCGGAACGATCATGTTCCTTGTAGTTGGAAACGCAGGGCACCAGGAACGAAACGGCAACCAGGAGAGCAGCCACCGGGTTTGCAAAGGCGGCAAACGAAGAGGTGGCGCAAAGGAACACCAAGATACCAGCTCCGATACCATAGATCATGCTCATGAAAATGAATGCCGGAGTATAGAAGTAGTCACGTTCACGGACTTCCAGATGCACTGCATCGGGGAACGGAGCGCGGCTACCCACCTGGGCAAATCCGTTTTCAATCTTCTGCCAGTTCTGCCACACCGTGGAATTCATATAGCCGTCGAGTTCGCGCTGGAGGTCGGCAAGGCGGGCATCATTGGCGCCACGAGCCTTGAGCGTTTCCATGCGAATCTTGGTGTGCTCAATGTTCTGACGCATGTCGATAAGATCGTTCGGATCCGGGAGCGCCGTGATACCCATACCGCGAGCATTCAGGTCAGAAACATTGCGGTTCATCACAGACACCCAATAGTCATGTTCGCGCTGTTCCATGCGGGTGCCATCGGCGAAGTTGATATAGAACAGAAGTCCAAGAGAGCAGAGCGTGTACAGCGCAGAAACAAACACACCTACATGACGGTTACGCTTCCAGACGAAGACACAAGCCATCACCAGAAGACCGTTAAAGAGCAGGAACATCATGAACTGCGGGAGCGTTGCATCGCCCATGAAGCTCATCTGGGTCGGGAACTTGATGCCAAAGCGTTCCACTGGCTGGTTGTCGTTTGCATCAAAGGTGTAGACACCGTTTGCGTAATTGACATCGCCCACCTTGTACGGCAGGTACTGAGCCATCTGGTATCCACCGTAGCCCATGTGCGGGAACGAGAGGAACTGGTGGCTAATGCGGGAACGGCGGTAGAAGGCACGGCTGATCATGCTTTCGGAGCCGTACTGCTTACGTTCGATGAAGTTATTGAAGGCGACCCAGTTTTCGTCCTTGAACAGGTTACCGAGCTGGAGGTTGCCCTGTTCATCGCGAATGTTGATTTCAGGATCGTTTTCGTCGATAATCGGGTTCAGTTCCGAACGAATCGGAATATAGAGGTGAGTGCTGTAACCGATCAAAGCGAAGAACGCAAAAGCAAGCGACAAACGCATGCTGCGCTGAACGCCCGTATTCTTGATAGGCTTCACCAGGCAAAGGATCGAAAGCGCAATCAAGCAAACGAAAGAAATCTCGATAAATGCCGACACCATGTAAATCACGGAGCAAAGGAGCGTACCCGTAATCCAGATCGGAATGCGTTCCACGATTTTCTTGGGTTCGGCAACAAGGAGAAGAGCGAACACGGCAGGAACCGTGAGCATCGTGTAAAGGTGAGCGCCCACGCCAAGGAAGGCGATATAGCAAATAAAGATGAGGATGCGGTCGCTATAAGCCTCGTTGCGCTTGTTGTACCAAACGAGACCGAGGTAAGACACCAGCATCAGGATGAACATAGCGATGCCGTAAACTTCGGCTTCGACAGCATTGAACCAGAAGGTATCGGAGAAGGTCAGAAGGAAACCAGCAACAAGAGCTGCAGTGCCAAGCACAGCCGTACGGACCTTACCGGTAATCTTTTCAGCCAAGGCATCAGTCTTGAGCACAGTTGCGAGGAGTTCCCAGGCAAACAGCGCCGTCACATAGACCGTCGCCGCAGAACTCACCACCGAGATGTAGTTCACGCGCTTAGCAATTTCACCCACGAACGGGAGCAGCACGATGACTGCGCGGGCAAGGAACACGAAGAAGGGCGTTCCAGGAGGATGCGGAATGCCAAGCGTGTTGGCGCAGGCGACAAACTCACCGCAGTCCCAGAAGGATACTGTCGGAGCCATCGTCATGACATACACGATCAGTGCCACCAGGCAGGTGATTCCGGCAAAAATATGCTTCATCCATTTTTCTTTGAGCATCTTACTTTTCCTTAGATTCGGTGACAACCATGCCACGGTTACGCATAAAGCCAGTCAAAAGACCATTCACAAAGGTATTGGAATTATCGGTACTATACTTAGCGGCAATCTGCACCGCTTCAGAAATCGCGACCTTCATCGGGATTTCTGCCACATACGAAAGCTCGACCATTGCAATACGCAGCACAATGCGGTCAAGGGTCGCCATGCGATCCAATTCCCAGTGAGCGGCAGCAGTCTTGATTTCTTCGTCCAATTCAGCACGATGGGCCTGCACCAGGTCGACAAGCTTCATTCCGTATTTTTTCTGTTCGGCATGAAGGGGCTGGGATTCCAGAACGCCGGGAAGAGCCTCGCCAGCAGTCTGCCCCGTAATTTCCATCGCATACAGAAGTTGCATCGCAAAGACGCGAGCAGGTCGAAAACTTACCTTAGGCATAAGCTCTAAATTTCCTTATACAAATTTGCCATTTCAACAGCGGTAGAAGCCCAGCTGCTACCGAGATTACCCGCCTTGAGACCGGCGCGGTTCATAGCCTGGTCCACGGTATCGGTCGTAAGGATTCCAAGAATCACGGGGAGTTTTCCTTCGGCGGCGATGTTAGCAATACCACCGGTAGAAGCGTTCACCACCACATCATAGTGGCTGGTTTCGCCGCGAATCACGGCACCGAGCGCCATCACGGCACTGTACTTGCCGCTGTCAGCGAGGCGACGGCACACACCCGGAAGTTCGAAAGCGCCCGGCACATGCAAGACAGTAATGTCCTTGTCTGCGACACCGAGCAGTTCAAGCTGACGCACAGCTCCTTCCAGGAGCTTGTCGGTCACGACCTCGTTAAATCGGGCAACGGCGATTGCCACCTTGAGGCCCTTTCCATTCAGGGAATTCTTGATTTCGTTCACCATTTACTTTTCCTCTTTCAAATTTTCTTCGGGCGAAATGCCTGCAGCACCGGCAGCTTCATCGACATGCAGCTGGTGTCCCATCTTTTTCTGCTTCGTGAGCAGGTAGAACAAGTTTTCCTTGTTCGGCTTAATTTCGATCGGCACGCGTTCCACGATTTTAAGACCGTATGCCGTAATGCCCGAAATTTTGCTCGGGTTGTTTGTCAAAAGACGCATTTCCTTGACGCCGAGATCCGCGAGAATCTGGGCGCCCGTACCGTACTGGCGCAAATCGGACTTGAACCCAAGGTGCAAGTTCGCCTCGACCGTGTCCATACCCTTTTCTTGCAGTTCGTAAGCGCGGAGCTTGTTGCAGAGCCCGATTCCACGACCTTCCTGACCACGCATGTAAAGGAACACACCGCCGTGCTCGCCAATGAACTTCATGGCGGCGGCAAGCTGTTCACCACAGTCACAACGCAGACTACCGAAAATATCGCCCGTAAGGCATTCGCTATGCACGCGCACATACACCGGCTTGCTGAAGTCGGGGTTGCCTGCGACCCAAGCCACATGTTCGACGCCATCGGTCTTGCTCTTGTAAGCGTAGGCGGTAAAATCACCGTACTTCGTCTGCACATGCGGGGCGGCAACGCGCTGCACGAGTTTCTCGTTTCTCAGACGGTAGTCGATGAGGTCGTGAATCGAGATAATTTTGATGCCGAATTTCTTTGCGACTTCCTGAAGCTGCGGCATACGAGCCATCGTGCCGTCTTCGTTCATGATTTCAATCAGTGCTGCCGCCGGACGGAGTCCAGCAAGCTTAGCCAAGTCCACTGCCGCTTCGGTATGGCCTGCGCGACGGAGGACGCCCTCTTCCTGGGCGTACAGGGGCGAAATATGCCCCGGCCGTCCAAAATCGCTGGGTTTGGAATTCGGATCCGCCAAGGCGAGAATCGTCGCCGCACGGTCATGGGCGGATACACCCGTAGTGCAGCCTTCAATCTTGTCGACCATGATGGTGAACGGCGTCCCGAGAATCGAGGTATTTTCTGCGGTCTGCCGCGTGAGGTTCAGTTCATGGCAGCGCTTGATCGGGAGCGGTGCGCAAAGCACGCCACGACCTTCGTGGAGCATGAAGTTCACCTTTTCGGGCGTAATCTTTTCGGCGGCGATCACAAAGTCGCCTTCGTTTTCGCGGTCTTCGTCATCGACCACAATCAAAAACTTGCCGTTCTTAAAATCTTCTATGGCCTCTTCAATCGTATTAAGCAAGGTCACGTTCCTTCAGATAATTTTCAATATACTTGCCAAGCATGTCGACTTCCACATTCACGATAGTTCCCGGAACCCAATTGCGCAGGTTCGTGCGGGCAAGCGTTTCAGGGATAATGCACACGCGAATGGAATCCTCGAACTTTTCAGCGACCGTGAGGCTGATTCCGTTAAGCGAAATCGAACCGCGGCGAATCACGTAGCGACGGAGGTCTGCAGGGAGTTTCAAATCCACTTCGACACCCGTTTCACGCGGAGTCACCTTGATGACTTCGGTAATGCAGTCCACATGACCCATCACAAAATGACCGCCCATAAAGCTGTCTGCACGACACGGAAGTTCCAAATTCACCAACTTGCCGACAGCGGCCTGCTTGAAGCCCGTGTTTTCCACCGTCTGGTGCATCAGGCAAAAAGTGGCTTCGTCATCGGTGCAAGATTCAATGGAAAGACAAACACCGTCGTTCGCGACACTGTCGCCCAACTTACAATTCTTAAAAAAGCCCGGTGACTTAAGGCGCATGGTAAGCGCATCGCCCCTGCTTTCGATAGAAACGATTTCACCGGTAGATTGAATAATTCCCGTAAACATACGGGGGCAAATATAGCAAAAGGCGAGTGCCGCGCCAACACAAGAATTGCGTTGGCATGGCCGAGCCGTACTATATGCACTCCGAAGGAGTGCCATGTAGAAAATTTTCCCTCTAGAACTTAATCGGATACAACAAGTACCAGTGGAATTCGGGATAAACTTGCACGGTCGGGGCCGGCAACTTGAAGTAATTCAGGTACTTCACGATGGTGCGCGCCATACGGCTCTGCGGGCGGAATGCTTCCAGGTCGTAATCGAGCGCGATATAGACTTCACGATGCGGGTGCGGATCGTCCGTAAACACACCCTCGTCGATGCTGAGGCCCACCGCCAGGGCAAGCCAGCTCGGATAATACGCACGGGCGGCCTTCGGCAACAGGCGATAAACCTTGAACGAAGCCCAGAAGGTCTGATTGCAGTAATCATCCGTAAACACGCCCGTATCACTTTGTCTGTAATACGCCTTGGAATTGATCCAGTAACTCCACTTGAGATCTACGTACTTGAACACGGGAACATAGCGCTCCGCCATCGGCAGAAAGCCTCCCAAGGTACCCGACAATACGTCGAAAACGCTAAAGCCCCACTTGGGCGCAAAACCGTCCTTCACGTCAATCGCCACATGCGTCGCAAAAGCAGAAAGTCCCGCAAAAAGGTAAGAGTTGAACTCGGAAATTCCCGCCCAGCGGTAGCCTTCGTAAAAGGTCTCGCCCATCATGACGCCCGACGCGAAATGTCCGAACTTGTCTAGGTTCAAGGCGTAGTCAAAATCGTTTTCGAAATGGAAATCGCTCCCCTGCTCGTCCCACCAGCCCTTATGAAATACGAGCCAATAAGCAGCACCATAAGCAATCAACACGGTCGAGGCAACGCCGACACTTTTGGCAACCGAAAATTGAACCGTATCGGTCGGGTCTTCGCTGCGGTAATCCCACGTGGAATCGCGCCATGTCAGCGGATCGCCCGGAGCCGCATGCAAAGACACGCATGCGAACAAAAGCGCCACCAGCGCAACCGATATGGAACGGAAAAATTTCACGGGCGTAAATTTAACAAAAACGCCCCGCGTATGCGGGGCGTTCCTGAAGTTTTTAGCAAACGATTAGTTGCGGCCGAGGAGCAGCACGCTGTTCTGGCCACCGAAGCCGAAGCTGTCGGACATGGCGTAGTTGAACGAGTGGCTGGTGTTCTTGTTGGCGCACACATCGAGGTGGATGCGTTCGTCCTGGTTGAACACGTTCGTGGTCGCGTGAATCATCTGATTCTGCAAGGACTTCACGGTGATGATGGCTTCGAGAGCACCGGCGGCGCCGAGAGCGTGACCGATCATGCACTTGGAGGAGTTCACCTTGAGGTTTTCGGTGGCGCCGGCAAAGACATGCTCGAGGGCGGAGCATTCCGCAACGTCACCGAGCGGAGTCGAAGTACCGTGAGTGTTCACGTAACCGATGTCCTTCGGAGAAAGACCCGATTCGCGGAGAGCCATTTCGATAGCGAGGCGAACGCCTTCGCCGTCTTCACGCGGGGCAGACATGTGGTGAGCGTCGGCGCTCATGCCGATGCCGGCCACGCGGGCCAAAATGTTCGCGCCACGCTTCTTGGCGTGAGAAAGGCTTTCGAGAACGAGAATGCCGGAACCTTCACCAATTACGAAGCCGTCGCGGTCCTTGTCGAAGGGGCGAGAAGCCGTCGTCGGATCGTCGTTGCGCTTGCTCAAGGCCTTCATGGAGGTAAAGCCTGCGAGAGCCACATTGTTCACGGTTTCGTCGGTACCGCCGGCAAGCATAATGTCGGCGCGGCCCAAACGAATCTGGTCGTAGGCGGCGGCGATGGAGTGGTTCGATGTTGCGCAAGCGGAAACCACAGCGTAGCAGGGGCCCATCCAACCGGTACGGTTAGAAACTTCGCCAGCGGGCATATTCACGATAGACATCGGAATAAAGAACGGGGATACGCGGCTCGGGCCACGGTTCGAAAGCGAAACGACAGAGTCGCTATAAATCTGCATGCCGCCGATACCGGAACCGATAATCACGCCAGAGCGGGTCGGATCTTCGTTTTCGGGGGAAATACCAGCGTTCTTGAGTGCCTGGAAAGAAGCATACACAGCGTACTGGATGCACCTGGACAGACGAGATGAATCGCGAGGGGTAATGTATTCGGAACCATCGAATTCCTTGACGGCGGCAGCTATCTTGATCGGATAGTTGGTCACGTCGAAACGTTCGATCGTTGCGAGTCCGGATTTACCTTCCAGCAGGTTGTTCCAAAGGAGTTCCGGCGTATTGCCGAGGGCGGAAACACACCCCATACCAGTGATTACGACTTCTTCCATAATGATGCCAAATATAGCAAAAAGCAAAACTTACAAAGTGATATTTTATCCTTAATTTTTAGAAATTTGATATGAATTTCTTAAAATATCACTACATAACACATCGTTGCAAAAAGAAAAGGATCCCACGAAAGGAATCCTTTTCTTAATAGTGCCAAAGGGACTCGAACCCTTGTTACCGGCGTGAGAGGCCAGTGTCCTGGACCACTAGACGATGGCACCGTAATGCTTGCTATTTCAAGCGCCGCCCAAATATAGCAAACATTTCAGAACTTGTCTATAACTAGAGACTAGTCCCTATAATACAGGTCAAGGTTGCTTTCGACAGCGGTCGAATTTTCAAGGTTCGTCACGAACTCGTTAAACAGGCTCATGGCAATGTAGCTGCTCGAGTTGGCAACATCGGTCTTGACAGCGGACTTCACCGCTTCTTCTTCCGGAGCCTTCTTGGAAACAACCTTCACCATCACGGCGCCGTTATCGGTAGCGACCGGAGCAGTCCATTCACCTTCCTTCGCATTTTCAAGCGTCTTAGCAAGGCGAGCGTTACCGTAGCCGAAGCCCGGCACATAGCCATCCACAGAAGAGGTCACCGTTTCGACGTTCACCTTTTCAATCTTGCTTGCGGCAACAGTTGCGGAGTCGGCAGCGCTGTCTGCAGGAGCCCAAGCCTTCACCTTGTCGGCGACAGAGCTCAGGTAAGCTTCAGCAGCGGCAGCAGCCTTGTTGCGCAGAAGCGTAGACTTGATGTTGTTGTAGTAGAGATCCAGGCTACGTTCGCCGGCCTTGAGGTCCTTCACCTTCAAAGCAACGACCACCCACTTGTTGTTCTTCATGATCGGAGAAACCTTGCTGGCTTCGTCCGGCAGATTTTCGTTCGGCCATGCATAGGCACCGAGACCCTTCAGGTAACCGACACCTTCGATGTTTTCGCCGCGAGAAATCCAGTTGGAAGTGTGCGTGTCGAGACCCTGTTCCTTGGCGGCATCAGCAAAGCTCTTGCCTGCATCGACAGAAGTCTTGATCTTCGTGAGAATGCCTTCGAGGCTGTCAATCGTTTCAGAAGAAGCGTTCACAATCAAGAGAATGTGACCGACCTTGACGAGGTCAGCACCGGTAGAATCCTTGGACTTGCCGTAGCTCTTGATGATGTGGTAGCCGAAACGGGTGCGAACCGGTTCAGAAACGGCACCGGAATCGAGACCGAAGGCGACATCTTCAAATTCCTTCACATACACGCCGCGACCCACATAGTCTTCGCTCAGGAGACCACCCTTCTCGGCAGTACCCTGGTCTTCAGAAGAGATGCGAGCCATGTCTTCGAACGTGGTCGTCGAAGCAGAGTCAGTCAGCTGGTAGTAAAGCGTCATGGCGTATTCGCGGATGCGGGCGTCGTCACCGGCAGTGGCTTCGACCGGGAGGTAGGCGAATTCAAACTGAGCCATATCCTTCTTCACAAAGAAGCTGTCGCGGTGGGCATTGTAGTAACCAGCAACCATCACGCTGTCAACGGTATTTTCGTCAATCTTGAAATCGCCGTTAGAGGCGACTGCCACCTGCAGTTCGTAATCGGTCAGACGACGATTAACAGCCCAGTTAGCTTCCAAGGATGTCGGATGCACCGAAGCCCCGACCAGCATCTGCAGTTGGCGCATCGGAATGGTGTTCATCTTCAGGTCTTCTTCGAACTGAAGCATCACACCCCAGCGGAAAGCCTCAGGAGTCTTGAGCCAGGCGTCGTACTCATCCTTGTTGAAGGTGGAGTCCAGAAGGAACTTCGGGAGCGTAGAGACATAAGCCTGGTAGCGCTGCATGAAGTCTTCCTGGCTTGCAGACTGCTGCTGAATCATGCGGATACGCATCTGGGCTTCCTGAACCAGACGGGCACGGACGGCGTCGGGATTGCGGCTGAATTCGGATTCGAGTTCAGACACAGAAGCGCTGAGTTCAGCCTTTTCGAACTGTTCGTTCAAAAGAATCTGGCGCACAAAGCTGCGGAACACTTCGGTACGCAGTTGATTGTACTGTTCGTCTTCGAGGTGCTGACCCTGGTACTGGTTCTGCACGATGGTCTTGATGCGAGAATCAAATTCGGCATAAGTGATCTTCTTGTCGTTCACCACGCCCACCGGGTAGCTGTGCGCCTGGTTCGGCACACGGTCCATGGCCAAAAGGCCCACCACGATACCCGCAGCGAAAATAACGATGATCCACTTGGCTTTTTCATTAATCCACGTTAACATAGAGTAGACTCCATAAAAATTTTGTCGGGCTAAATGTAGTAAAAAAAAGAGTTTTCACATACAAAACGAAAGGATTTGGGCCAAATTAGACCCAAATCCCAATTCGAACAAGAAAAACAGTTAGTCTTTCACGCAGCGGACTGCTGCTAAATCATCAGAATAATCAGACCATTCCCTGCTCATCCGTTCTACAACAAACCTTCCATCTTGAAATTGCACAAAATATTGCGTTAAAAAAATAGAATCATATTTATCGGATTTATTCACAGACTCTAGATTATTATTCATGGTAACAAACATTGCATAATAGGCATCTTTTTGATAATTTATATAATCAGGATTCAAAGATGGCACAATAGAAAAGCCTGTAGCGTTTTTACCGGTTTGCCAACCAATCTTTGAGTACAAGTCTACAGTTCTATGAGATCCCAGGACAACTCCCCATTCCGTCGTATCAGGAATATGCCAGCCATCCATGCATATTCCCTGATAAAAATCTTTAACCGAATCACCTTTCGCTATCCCAAGAGCATCTTCCCACCGATAAGCACACCCTATCGAAAGAGAATCTTTGCATTCGGTAGCCGCAGGAACATAGACCAGATTTTCCGCCATCCAAGTCATATCATTAATATCAATAGTTCTATAAATATGACCATCGCGTTCATCCGCAACTGAGCCATATTCTATTTCATCATTAAAATAATTTTCCTTCGGAATATCAAATACAGAGGCTTTTTTCCATCCTATTTTTTCAGTCCAAAAGCATACATAGTCAACATCTCTAACAGAGATATAATTTCTATCTGTAGATTCGACACAGCCCAGACCGACGGTTAACTCATTTACGGTCGCATAACGCCAAAGGTTTCCATCATAAACAAAACCATTCGCATCATAATCAGCAATATGAACAACCCCGTCTTCCACAGGTTCTAAGCCAGCCGTTTTTTCTTCCAATTCAGTGAGGCTGCTCGAAGATACACCCTTATTAAGCGAAGAACTACTTGATGATTCGATGGAACTCGACAATTCCACTTCATCATTCAAAATATTTTTTTCTGCGTTCGTACTTGAATCATCAAAACAGGCTCCAAGCAACAGCAAAAAAACGAAATATACGAAAGAAATGGATGTGTGTTTAAACATATTCAAACTCCTTTATTGCAAAGAAACTCGCCAAAAGAAAAATCCATCGGTTGTTGAATTAAAACAAACCGGTTCATCATCAACAATCTGTTGGAGGCAAACAGGTCTTAAAGCTATACTAAATCCTAATGCTGTAACACTATGTATACTAAACACTACCGCTGATGTTGCTGATGATCCTATAAAATTAACATGTATATCTTGAATTCTAGGAACAATATTTTGTGCAGTAAAATCCTGAGCAAACAAAATATTCACCGATTGAGGCAACGCACTATGCTGAACGACAACTTGTCCTTCATCAAATTGATACGGATATGTTCCCACATTAAATACCGTCACTTGATTATCTTTACGAATCGAATATTTACCCACAGGCACAACAAATGGCGGATTATGATAAGATCCCCCAGAAATCCAATCTATCAAGGAGTTGTTAACAACTGTTGCAGTCGCACAATTGCCAATATGAACAGCATAACTTTTCGTACCATTAATTTCCCTTTTATGACAATTTCCCTCAACAATATTTCCCACAGATGGTAACACAGAAGACCCATCAATTTTCACATCATAGCATGTTGAAGGATCTCCTGATCTATTCAACTCCAAAAAATGATTATGTGATATATTTAACTGAAATGGATTCGTAGCCTTAATTCCACCCCTATAAATATTCGAAAAAGTATTTCCCAGAATAATGCACTGCATTGTCCCTTCAACATATATTCCCCACCCAGTTTGTACATTTTTCTTCCTTTGATCATCCCAAGACCCATCAAAATAATTATTCTCTATACGAACACTTGCACAAGAAGAAGCTAAATAAACACCAGAATGATTCCCCGGAACAATATCGTTTCCTGATATATTTATGGATCCATTGCTTAATCGAATTGCATATTGAAGACTATTCGGATCCTCATTAGCCCAAATGTAATTGTTTATAATTCGTGAATCGGAATCATTCAGCCAAATAGACCCACTACTAAACACACAGTTTTCAATATGCGTCATGAATGCAGAATATTCACTAGATGCAGAAATTGGCGTTGTTCTACCCTTAGTTGCATCCCATGTTAAAACGCCTGAATACAAACGGTTTACAGCATAAAAAAAGACTCCATATATTCTCAACCCAATAGGTCTATCTGCTTCAACATGGAAACTATTTGTGGTTGTCATTGAGGCGTATGTCATAGCCATATCTCTAATTTCAATGTACGAAGAGTCATTATTACCTCTATTTATCTGAATTATGGGAACATCTGCCGTACAACGTATATTCGAAGAAGTGCCTACCCCAGAAAAAACAATGTTACTATACAGAACTATTGATTGCGATATCGTGTAGGTTCTATTAGAAAGAGCAACAGTACCCCCTCCTGCAATATGCGCATCATAAATTGCAGCAGATATTTTTGCAAAGTCTGTTCCAGAATAATCATTAACATAATAAATTCCGTGAGCCATTTTTTCTCCTTTTTTATTATCGAACACCAAATTATTCAGAATCCTTTACGCAGCGGACAGACCCCTGCAAATATCGGAAATCATTTTTATCACTTTGAGACATTTTTTTTATAAATGCTGTATCATTTTCAAAAACAGCAGCATAGCCGTAGGTTCCACCAGACCAAGGAATATTCAATTCCTTTTCATATTTAATCCAATTTGCGGTAATAAAATTGGTGTAAGTAGTCTTTAGGGGAATAGCAGAAAAACCCGTTTCATTCGTCGATTGATTCCAGCCAATCTTAGATTCCAATGATTTCACATCATACTTTTGCAATAAGGCTTTCCATTCTGTTGTATCCGGTATATGCCAATTTTCCATACAAATACCCCTATATGTTTGTGGGGCATCAACAGTGTCCAATACAGCAGAATTCATCGCAGATTCCCAAGAATATGTACACCCAAGTTTTTCAATGTTAGCGCAATTTGCCCCGGACACGCCATAGGCAAGATTTTCAGCCATCCAAGTTTTTCCGTCAATCTCGACCGTACGATAAGATTGTCCATCTCGATTGTCTTTCACGGTTCCATATTCTACATCTTTATTAAAATACGATTCCTTTTCGTAATCAAGAAGCGTAGCCTTTTTCCAAGCTGGTGCCGAAAGCTCCGAGCACAAATCATTGGACAGAACAAAAGAACCATCAGGCTTATATTTTTCTTGAGAATCGAAACAATAATTCCATTTGCACAGATAATCAAAACCTTCTTTTTCTAGCATCATTTCATTATTCGACTCGACGCACCCGATTCCCATTTTAATTTCACTTTCATAAGCCTTGCGCCATCTGCCACTATCGTAAACATAAGACACCGTAGAATCGGTTTTAGATTTCACCAATTTACCGTCTTCAACTGTATCTATCAGTTCTACACTGATGTCTATATCCGTCGCCTCGAACCACAGATACACACCGGAACCGGCTACGGCTTCCTTGCAGACTAGGATCTTTCCGTCATTGACGGAGTTTTCGGCATGCACGGTATCAAGCATACCGGCAGTTTTTTCAGAGCATTCGCCCAAGCCGTAAATTTTTTGCCAGAAGTTGTAGATATAAGCCAGGAAAGGTCCGATTGTCGCATCGGGATATTTTTCCATCATGTGGGTCATCACGTTATCATAACTATATTGGATCGCAACTTTATCCGCAAGCTTGAGCAACAATTCCGGCGTTACGCCAGCCGTAAGGTCAGCAATCATCTCGGTAACGGCAGCCTCGCCGCCAACCTTCAACACCATGACTGAAAGTGCAAGGAGCTTGTCATTATTGACGATGCTCGCGTTTTCAAAAGCAACTCCGGAATCATCGCCAAAGACAGCCTTAATCAGTTCAGATTCCGCCTGAGCCTTCGCCTCGTCGAAAGCCATGCCGGATTCTACCAGCGATAAAATCCGCTTGTGCGTAATGTGCGTACCGATATTGATATTGACTTTACTTTTCTCGTTTACATGCGCCACCGCCTTTAACGAAAGCGGATTAGACGAATTGCTTCCGGAAGTTTCCTTCCAGTAATATCCAGTCGCATCGAGCAACACATAAGGAGATTCTAGTTCCACCTTTCCAAGCGAGAATCCGCCATTATCACGATCAACAGTCCCGGTAAACACCCTGCCCGTCTGTGCAAAGGTTTCTGGGTTCAGTTCGTACAAGGTAACAGTCGTTCCCTTGACAAAGGGACCTTTCTCAACGACACCCTCGATACTAGCCGTAAACTGGTTCGGGTCTTCCGATGCGCCCGCCTGTGATGAACCATTAGAACAGGCTTCCAGTACAGCCAAAACGAAAGCAACATAAATCTTACAAACAGGTATTTTCATAATAGTGCTCCGTTATTGGAGTGAAACTCGCCAGAAGAATGTACCACTCGATAAAGAATTACTATCAACGGGCCTAACAGCAACCGTTATTTTAGCGTAATCAGTTCCAGAATAGTCATCGACATAGTAGATTCCGTTAGCCATATTCTTCTCCTTTTTTGCTTATAACAACCTATTCAGAGTCTTTCACGCAGCGGACTGCAGCCGCCTCATAACTATAACCTTGCGTATATCTGGTCGTACTCTGATATTGTTTCGAATACTTCTCATTTGTAAACGATACAGATAAACCCAAAAGAGAGCGTTTGAAAGGATAAAAAACCGAAGAACTAATCTCAGCATTCGATGTGGTAAAATCAGCCATAGCAGACTCATTATACCCCATAACATGCCCAGCTCCTGCCATATAATCTGTTGGCACCATGGAAAAACCGGTTCCATTTTTTCCAGAAAGCCATCCGGTTTCAGAAAGCAAATCTTCTAGACTATGGGCTTCGACAAGAGCATTCCATTCGGTCGTATCGGGAACATGCCATCCATCCATACAAATTCCATGGTTATCTTTAAGAACGGTATCTTCTTCAGCAACAGACAAAGCAGCCTTCCAAGCGTAATCACAGCCAACCGTCAGGGAATCCTCACACCTCGCTCCATCAGTAACATAAGCGAGGTTTTCGGCCATCCATGTTTTGCCATCAATTTTCACAGTCTTGTACACATGTCCATCGCGCTCATCTTTTACAGAGCCATATTTCACATCACTATTGAAATACGATTCTTTGGCAAAATCATGTATCCAAGCATATGTCCAACCACCTTTACAAATATAATCTGAGTTCAAAACAAAAGTAAACACTCCATTTCGAGACTCCGTACATGCCTCACCCAACTTAAGTTCAACTTCAGTCGCTTCGCGCCAACCATCCTTGTCGTAGACATACGCCTTGTTAGGATTTGATATCGAAAAAATCAAACGACCATCTTCGACAGGCTCACAATTTTCAACAGAAAAATCTAAATCAGTCGCTTCGCGCCAGCCATCCTTGTCATAGACATACGCCTTGGTGGAATCAGCCACGGATCTGACAATTTTACCTTTCTCTACACCAACAAAACCCGCGGTGGAGATTTCCAAGTCCGTCGCCCAAAACCAGCGATACACACCTCCAACATCGCGGCAAACTAAAATACTGCCTCTAACGGACGATTTTTCAGCATTGATAGTATCAAGTAAGCCCTCCTTGGACTTGTCACATTCACCAATGCCGTAAACGCGTTTCCAGAACGATTCGATTTGATTTTCAAATAGTCCAATCTGCACATCAGGGAATTTTTCCTGCATGAACTCGCGGGCTTTACCATAGCTGGCATATTGCATTGCAGAGTTATCCGCCTGTTTGGTCAAAACCGCCTCATCCGTAAAGTTTTCCGAGATATTCGCCAAGGCTTCCGTGACATCGGCTTCCGAGCCAGACATCAGAACAATCAATGAAAGTGCAAGAAGTTTCTCGTTATCAAAGATGGATGCCTTTTCAAGTTCTGTCTTGGATTCTTCGCCGAAAAAAGCCTTCATCAATTCCGATTCCGCCTGAACCTTTGCCTTGTCGAAGTCCATTCCCGAATCGACAAGATCCAAGATACGCGAACTTGTCAGATGCGTTCCCACATTTATATTGATGTTACTCGATTCTTCTACATGGGCAATCGCCTTCAACTTTAGCGAATTATTCGACTTACGACCACTCAGTTCACTCCAGTAGTATCCATTCGCTTCGACAAGCACATACGGAGACTCTAGTTCAATTTTTTCCAAAGCGAACGAACCATCATCACGATCGACAGTCCCGGTAAACACCCTGCCCGTCTGTGCAAAGGTTTCTGGGTTCAGTTCGTACAAGGTAACAGTCGTTCCCTTGACAAAGGGACCTTTCTCGACGACGCCCTCGATACTAGCCGTAAACTGGTTCGGGTCTTCCGATGCGCCCGCCTGTGATGAACCGTTAGAGCAAGCGACAAAACCTGCACCTGCCATCAGGAGCATCGCAGTCGCAATCAAGCAGTTTTTAAGGATCTTAGTCATGGGACACCTCCCCCGTCTTGTGGGTCAATGGGAACAATTGCAGATTGACCCGGTAAACTTGATTAATCTTCTTGTCTTCAGTCGCTATGGCGATAATCTTTCGACGGCACTCGTCCAGTTCCTTGACAATGCGCCCGTAAGAGTCTTCCGACACGCCGACAGTCACGCCGGTAAAATTTCGCTCCGTCACAGGCAGATCCAGAGCCTTCGCGGCAAGACCCGCCATTTCACGGTGCGCTCCACGAATCGCAAGGCGCGTCGCCTCGGTTGAGCCCGTCACAAACGATTCCGCCTGCGTGTAGGTTCCATCTTCGGACCTGAGCAGGAGCCCAGCCTTCGTCAAGAACTGCAAAGTTTTCTGCACATCGGCGGCAGAAACATACGGATAACACATCTTCGCCATTTCGCCAGGAGTCGCTCCCGGCATCAGGGGCGCGAGCTCGCGCAGCGTAGGATTGCGCCACGAATCGTAGTAGTCGAACACATCTTCTTCAAGGACGCGCACCCTGTGGTAATTGGCGATGGAGCGCATCTGTTCAAAAGCGGCCTTTTTCTTCTCGTCTGTCTCCGCTTGAGAAAATTCGACCATCGCCCTAAAATACTCCACCTCGAACCCGACAAGTCCCATCGCCTGCGCGGTGCGTTCCACGCCAACGCGACTCAGCTTGCTCTTGCCGTCGCAAACGACCTTCATGTAGGAGCAAGACGAAAAACCGGCAAGGTTCGAAAACTCCTTCCACGAGAACGCTGAGAGCCTCTTGCGCTCCTCGTAGAAGTCTCGCATATACTTGCGGTAATCTGTATATTCGATAATCGGTTTCATACTATTAAATATACCTTCGTCTAAAACTAAAAGCAACACTTTTATGCAATAAAATTCAATTATTTTAACAAAAATCGCCATTTTTTACTTACAAAAATTAAAAATATTTCTCATATGCAATACACCATTGCATATAGGGCAAAACTTATCGCCGAACCGAAAAATCTACTCGGCAACCGCCAATTTTTCTATCTATGAGGTGTTCAAAAACAATGTTTAGCAACGGAGCTCCGTCATGTACGATATTTTGGTCCTTGGTGCAGGCATTTCCGGTTTGAGCGCGGCAATTCACGCAGCGGAAAAAGGCCTTTCGGTAGTCATTCTCACTAAGGGAGCAAAGCCGGACGGATCATCAAACTACGCCCAGGGCGGTATCGCCACCGTTACCGAAAAGACGGACAAGTTCAAGTTCCATATCGACGACACGCTGGAAGCGGGTGCTGGGCTCTGCAAAAAGGAACCCGTGAACATCTTGACCAAGAGTGGTCCGGCGACCATTCAGCAGCTGGTGAAATGGGGCGTGCAGTTTACCCCCTCGCCTATCGACAAGAGCCAATTCGACCTGCACCTCGAAGGCGGTCACAGCCACCACCGCATTCTGCATGCGGCAGACTTGACGGGTAAGGAAATCATGCGTGCCCTGCTGTGCGAACTGCACAAGCACAAGAACATTCACTACATCGAAAACTGCTACATCAAGGACTTGATTTGCAAAGGCGAAGGCAAGTCCAAGCGCTGCGTCGGTGCAAAAATCATCCACCAGAAGACAGGCGTTGTCGAAGACCTTTACGCAAAAGCATCGATTCTTTCTACCGGTGGAGCCGGCCGCATCTGGCAGTACACCGTTTGCCCCCCCGATAGCTGTGGCGACGGCATGGCGATTGCGGCACGCGCTGGAGCCGCGCTGCAGGACATCGAGTTCATGCAGTTCCACCCCACAAGCCTTTACGCCCCGCAACTCAAGAAGCCGTTCCTGATTTCGGAAGCGGTGCGCGGATTCGGCGGCATTCTCAAGAACTACAAGGGCGAAGAATTCATGAACCAGGTGCATCCGCTGCACTCGCTCGCCCCCCGCGACATCGTGGCACGCGCTATCCATAGCGAAATGCAGCGACTCGGCAAACCGAACATGTTCATCGACCTTAGCGGACGCACGCCGAAGGACATCAAGAGCCACTTCCCAAACATCTACGCCAAGTGCATGGAAGCCGGCATCGACATCACCAAGGAATGGATTCCCGTGGTGCCCGCCGCACATTACATGTGCGGAGGCGTACTGGTCGACACCTGGTCTAGAACCGAAATTAACGGCCTGTACGCCTGCGGCGAAGTCGCCGCGACGGGCGTCCACGGCGCAAACCGCCTCGCATCGAACTCGCTTCTGGAAAGCGTCGTCTACGCCATCCGCGCGGTAGACAACATCTGCGAAAGCGGTCTGTTAAAAGAGAAAATTGTCCCGAGCAAGTCGAGCAAAAAAGAAAAGGTCACCTTCACCAAGGCTGCCTACTGGCGCAAGCGCAAGAAGCTTCTGCAGGACACCATGTGGACGCACTGCGGCATCGTGCGCACCGTCGCAGGACTCAACCAGGGGCTCAAGGTCATCGAAGACCTTCAAAAGGACATCGATGCTGCCGTCAAGAACAAGGAAACCGAGAATCTGCACTACCTTGAATTCCTGAACGCCCTGCAGGTTTCCAAGATGATCCTTACCGCAGCGCTCCGCCGCAAGGAATCACGCGGATTGCACTACATTCTGGACTACCCGAATCTGGACCCGAAGACGAAGCACCACACGATTTATCTGGACAAATAGACAAGGTAAATGAGCGAAGCGAAGAATACAAAGCCTTCTAAAATTGGCGGATACACGCCGACGCAGGAACTCGGTTCCGGCGCCATGGGCAAGCTGTGGCTCTGCCACGACAAGTCGTTGGACCGCATGGTCGTCGTGAAGCAGATGCAGCCTGACATCGAGGACAGCGACACCAATGTCCGCCGTTTCATGCAAGAAGGCAACATCCTTGCGCACCTGAACCACCCTGCCATCACCAAGCCCTACGCGCTCTGGAAAGAGAAGGATGGCAAGCTCTCGCTTTCGATGGAGTTCGTGCACGGACTCACGCTGCGTCAGATTCTAGACAAGGTAAAGCAGCCGCCGCTGTGGGTGGTAGAAGCTATTTTGCATGAAATCCTCTGCGCCCTGGGAGAAGCCCACCGCAAAGGAATCGTGCATCGCGACCTGAAGCCCGCAAACATCATGATCGACAACGACGGGCGCATTCACCTGCTCGATTTCGGGATTGCACACACCGAATCGCCGCTGAATTTCAGCAAGGGCGAAGATGCCGAACGCCTCACACAAACGGGCGCCATCCTCGGTACAGTCACCTACATGAGCCCCGAACAGACCATCGGCGAAGAAGCCTCCCCCGCTTCGGACCTGTTCGCCGTAGGCATCATCGCCTGCGAAATGCTGCTGGGGCAAAACATCTTCCGCGGCACAAGCTTCAGCGATACGGTGCAACGCATCCAGAAGCTCAAGGTCACCGAAAAGGCTTTCTCGAAAGAGTTGCCCAGCCGCCTAAAGAAGCTGATTGTCGCGTTGCTGAACAAGGATCCGCGTAAGCGTCCGCTTACCGCATTCGATGCCGCTGAGCAAATTTCGATGGTCATGCGGAACCTGCCGCGAGACATAGTCCCCTACATGGCATCCTGGATATTTGCCATCAAGGATTCCATTAAACAGAAGACCGATTCCATCGACGAGACCCTGATCATCAATCCGCCGATCTACCCAGCGCATTTCAAGTTCCATTTCTTCAAGGGTGCCGCCGTCGGTGCCATCGTAGCTAGTTTGATTTCTTTTATTTTGTTTCAACTTGTCATAAAGTAAAGCCAAATGAATTCAATCGACATCGTCTGCCTCATCATCATCATGTTCTTCACGCTCATTGGAGTGTGGCACGGTTTTCTACGGGGCATTTTTAGGCTTCTCGCCTGGGCGCTCGGTATTGCTGGCGCCTACTTTGTAAACAGCCACTTCTCCTCGACCATTTCCGAATCGTTACAGACAAGTTCCTTTTCTACGACACTCGTCTGCATATGCCTCGGATTCCTGATTCCCTTTCTCTCGTTGCTTTTTATAAGCCATGTCGTCAACAAGGCAATTACAGGAACCGTTGCAGGAAAGGCTGACCGCATTCTCGGCGGAGTTTTTGGAGTCGTCAAGGCACTCCTCATCTGCTTCGTTCTACTCACCATTTTGCACATCCTACCCTTCGGCGGAGTCGTCCAGGAAACCCGCGACGATGCAATTGCCTACAGCGCCTACAAGGGAACCCTAGAAACCATGGGATACTCCTCCGAGCCCCTAGACCTCGTCGGTGTCGCAGAACGCAAAGCGGCCGAGTTCACGAAGAACATGGCGAACAAGGCAACAGAAAAGGCCGCCGAAGTCGCAAAGGAAAAGGTCAACGAAGCCATTCAGGAAGCATCCGAAAAGGCCGCCGACGCAGCCAAGGAATCCGTCCAGAAAGCATTGGACAGCACCATGCAGCAAATTTCAGACAAAGCTCCCGAACTCTCGGAGCAACTGCGAGCGGAATAAGTCTTTAGCTATTTTCTGCCCGCAATTTTCAGAGCACAGGCATTCGCTTCTTTAACAATATCTTCTTCGCCATCGACATGGCGGTTTTTCATCACGAACTTGCCATTACAGATAACCGAATGAATGGCGCTGCGATCTGCCGCATAGACCCAGTTGCTTTCCAAGTCATGTAATGGATTCAGGCGTTCGTTCTTTAAATCTAGCAACAGAGCGTCGGCAAAGAAACCTTCGGCAATGACACCCGCTGGAATCCCATACGCAAAAGCCGTATTTGCCGTAGCAAGCTTGAGCGCCATCCCTGCAGGGACCGCTTCGGCACATCCATTCTTGCCTTCCACTTTCGCAAGGAGCGAAACAAGTTTCATTTCTTCGTGCATGTCCAAGTTGTTGTTCGAAGAGGCACCATCGGTGCCAAGCCCCACTAAAACGCCGCTATTCAGGAGCGCGTTCACCTTGGGAATTCCACTGCCGAGTTTCAAATTCGAGCAAGGATTCAAGATTGCAGCCGCACCTCTTTCTGCCATGGTCTGCATTTCCTTTTCAGATAAATGGACGCAATGGGCCCCCACAAAGTTGTCATTCAGGATTCCCCACTTGTCCAAGACTTCTACCGGGGTTCCCCCATACTGTTTTTTGCAGTCCTTCACTTCCTTGAGCGTTTCGGACAAATGAGTGTGCAACACATAGCCTTCTTCTCGCGCCACCTTTGCACAACGCTTGAACATTTTTTCGCCGACCGTATAGATCGAATGCGGCATCACCGCAAGCTTTACCCTATCGGATTCAAGCCGGTGATCTTTCAAGAACTTGAAATTGTCTTCGACCTGTTGCGAGGACATTAAATTTTCGGCAAAGGTCACGCCAATGGTGGCTCGGATCCCCATTTCCTTCACCACCTTCATGGTCTGTTCGCGTTTCCAATACATGTCGGAAAAGAAGACTGTACCGGATTTAATCATTTCCAACACCGCAAGGCGAGACCCTATTTCAATATCTTTCGCCGTCAGTTTCGCCTCGAACGGCCAAACATATTCCGTCAGCCATTTCATAAGCGGCATATCATCGGCATAGCCGCGCAAGAGCGTCATGGCGGCATGGGTGTGTCCGTTGTAGAACGGCGGCACTATGGCGAGCCCCTTGCAATTTACCACATCTGCATTTTCGTAATCCCGTTCAGAAAGGGAACGCAAAACCTTGGAAAACTTTTTTCCCGAAATCAATATGTCTTGAGTTTTACCTTGGAATAATACAGATTGTAATATCAGTTTGCTCATCGGAGACCGACCCTTAACGTGTTTTTTTTCTTAATAATAGCAAAAGGAGTCTTTTTTTCATAAAAAAAAATACCGGTTAGTTCATTTTTTCAACTTTTAATATATAATTATGGTATGAGCACAAATGAACTAGAGACTTTGCCCATATCGAGGGCAGAATTTCAGCGGCAGGAGATATTCAAGAACGTCGCTTTCGAGAGCCTTGCTGGTTACCTGCTAGGCTGTAAGACGATATTCCCAAAACCTGGCGAATTGCTCATCGACCCGGAGCAGCCTCAACGCCGCCTCCTCGTTTTACTAGACGGTCTTATGGAAGTGCAGGTGGAAGCGCAAGGCGGAAACTTCACAAGCTTAATCCAGCCGGGACACTGCGCCGGAGAAATGTCCATTTTCGAAAATGTCAAGCCGAGCGCAAAAGTTTTCGCAAAAGAAAACTGCAAGATATTGATTATCGATGGCGACACGGCGCTTGCGATGCTCAACGCTTCGCACGACCTCTGCCTCAACTTTTTGCAAATCCTCAGCAACCGCATCCGTAACAGCAACAAGGTCGTCTGCGAAGAGGAATATCACATCCGCTGCATCGAAGAAAACGCAAAGGTCGACGCCCTTACCGGACTGCATAACCGTCGCTGGCTAGAGGAAATGTACACCAGGGAACTGAGCCGAAGCAATTCGGGAAACCTGCACCTGTCCGCGTTCATGCTCGACATCGACCATTTCAAAAACATCAACGACACCTACGGTCATATTGTCGGAGACCAGGTGCTCATCGCTGTCGCAAAGGCAATCCTACACTGTCTGCGTCCTACAGACATGCCGGTTCGCTACGGCGGCGAGGAATTCACGATATTCTTGCCGGGAACCAGCATCGAGAACGCAAAAATTGTCGGCGAACGGCTGCGTTCTTGCATCGAGGCAATGAAAATCCCTCTGCCCGACAAGAACGACTGCATCTCCGTCACCATCAGCGTCGGGTTCACCGAACGTAAGGATGGGGACACCGTCGAGACAATCATCAAGCGCGCCGACGAGGCTCTCTACTGCGCCAAGGAAGCTGGACGCAACAGGGTTTGCGTGAACCTCGGCGACGGCGCGATGTTTTTATTTTAAATCACAAAAAAGGCTCCCGGAGGAGCCTTTTTAATTTATACAAATCAATTACACTTCTAGAGGCGCTTCAGAACCGCGGCAGCGTGGTGGATAAAGCCTTCTTCGGTCGCGACGGCGGCAATTGCCTTCGCATTCTTCTTGATGGCCTTTTCACTGTAGCGGATGATGCTCATACGCTTGAGGAAGTCGTAGACTCCGAGCGGGCTGAAGAAGCGGCCCGTGCCGTTCGTCGGCAGCACATGGTTCGGACCCGCAAAATAGTCGCCCACCGGTTCGCTAGACCACGGGCCGATAAACACGGCGCCCGCATTTTCAATCTGGGCAGCCATGGATTCGGCTTCGGCTGTCATGACTTCCAAATGTTCCGGAGCGATGCGGTTCGCGATTTCAACACCGTCGAACCAGTCCTTCACCACGAGGATGCGACCAAAGTTACCGAGCACCTTTTCGAGGAGTTCGCGCTTCGGGGAATTTTCAACCTGCACATCGACGCAAGCGGAAATCATCTGGGCGGTTTCCATGTTGTCGGTAATGCAGATTGCCGCTTCGAAGCCGGAACCGTGTTCCGCCTGAGAAAGCAGGTCCGCCGCGACAAAGTCCGGATCGCAGGTGTTGTCGGCCATCACGAGCACTTCGCTGGGACCAGCGACCATGTCGATGTCCACGACACCGAAGACTTCCTTCTTCGCAATCGCCGCAAACACGTTGCCCGGGCCCACAATTTTATCGACGCGTTCCACGACGGTCTTACCCTTGGCATCCTTCGCGCCGTAAGCGAGCAAGCCGATTGCCTGAGCGCCACCGATGTGGTAAACTTCAGTAATGCCGAGTTCCTGCAGCACGAAAGCCACGGCGCGGTTGATTTCACCCTTAATCGGGGTCACAACCACGATATCCTGAACGCCCGCCACCAGAGCCGGAACGGCGTTCATAATCACGGTACTCGGGTAAATGCCTGCACCACCCGGCACATAAAGACCCACGCGCTTCATGGGGCGAATACGCTGACCGAGGACTACCCCATCGGCCCCTTCCATGAGCCAGGATTCTTCCATCTGGTTCTTGTGGAAGTCGCGAACATTCTTGATAGCCTGCTTCAAGGCCTTCTGGAGTTCGTTGGGGCACTTGGCAGCAGACTTCGCAATGGCAGACACCGGCACGCGGATGTTCTTGCTCTTGAGACCGTCAAACTTCTGGGCGTATTCCGTCGCCTTGGCGATACCGCCCTTCTTGATGTCGGCAAGGATCTGCAAGACCTTGTCATGGATTTCTCTGGACGGAGCGACTTCGCGTCCGCAGATGCGTTCAATTTCAGCAGATTTCGGAGTAACTTTTGTAATAATCATAGTAGGAAATAAGATATTAGACATCTACAAAGATAAAAAAAACAAAAAGTTATTTCAACAAAACTTTCTTATGTTCGATATCTAAGATGGAGGGTGTCTTGGGAACATAGATTTGCCCGTTTTCGGTTATGCCCTGTTTCAGGAGAATGCCGTTGACATCGAACACTTTGTAGGGTGTGGCTTCATTTATTCCTTCAACAAAGAACGTTTCATGGTTCATGCGGGATAGACGGAATCTATTTTTGATCGAGGTCTTGGAAACGGATGTCGGCTTTTCATCAGGAAGCAAAGTCCACCAGTTGTCAATCATTATAGCTCCACCATCCACCGGTGAGCCCACACAATCCCATAGCGTGTCGCAAATAATTCCATGAGTATAGAAAACGCCTACTATATCATAGGAGTCAGAAGTCATATTCGCAATCATTCGGTCAATTAAATGTTCTGCACTGTCTTTTGTTAACTGAGCAACGCCCCATTCTTGTAATTTGAGAAATTCGTTTCGGAGAATATCTTTTACAGGCAAATCGTTTACACTTTGGGAGCGGCAAGATATGCGATGCATTATTATTTCATTTTCTTCAAAATTCACAAAAACGGCATAATTTGTATCAAGTGTAGAATAATAGGCGATTCCCGTAAAAATGGTTGTAGAATCCCAAATGTAAATGGAATCAATGCAATTAATAAAGGACTTTGAGCAAGATTCTCCAAAATCTAAAGAAATGTACCCCTTATCAAATTTCAAATCTGTTCCAACACGGATATTGCTCTCGGGTTTTTCTATTTCATCCGCAAACAATATGATTGCAAAGAAAAAAATCAATATTAGAACGTTCTTCAACACAAACCTCCTATTTGAATGATATTTCTAACGTGGAATGAATTGGGTTAAAATCAACACGGTA
The DNA here is from genome assembly GCA_017526585.1 of Fibrobacter sp. Lineage (GTDB taxonomy): Bacteria > Fibrobacterota > Fibrobacteria > Fibrobacterales > Fibrobacteraceae > Fibrobacter. The sequence continues at coordinate 59,844 of JAFXRC010000072.1, forward strand.
GATATCTGTATTTTGATGAACTGTTACCATATTACCGAGAAACCTGCCATTGGACAAATATCGAGAGAATGGAAAGAAAAAAAAGAAGATGTTTCATCATTCATCCGCCCCATAAAAAAGCCCCCGCTACGCGGGGGACTAATCTTATCTTTTTGAAATACCCGCGAGGTTACGGATCTTGCGAGCTGTCAATTTTTTCTTTTTTTCCGGAGCAGATTCTTCTTTTACAGCGGAGGCGACTGGCTTCACATCCAGATGCTTGTAGGCACCTTCGATAACCTTATTGTCCACCAGAATCTTGTAGGTAAGCCCATCCACGAATGCCATCCACGACGCTTCGATGATGTTGCTCGAAACGCCGACCACATTCCAGTAGCCCTTTTCGTCGCCGAAGGTCGTCCACACGCGAACCGTCGCATCGGATGCCACCTTGGAACCCAACACGCGCACCTTATAGTCGTCGAGCTTGACCTTCGCCATATTCGGGAAGAACGGGAGCAAAGCCTTGCGAAGAGCCGCGTCCAATGCGTTCACCGGACCGTCGCCTTCGCTCACCTGGTGGCTAATCTTGTCACCAATCTGGAGTTTGACCGTCGCCTGAGAAACAGACACGCCCTGCGTAGTCTTATCTTCAATGACGCGGTAGCCTAGCACCTTGAACGGTTCCTGGAACATTCCCAGATGGCGGTACACCAACATCTTGAAACTTGCTTCGGCGCTATCGAAATGCCAACCGGCGTTTTCGCGTTCCTTGATAAGAGTAAGGAGCTTGCCGACCACCGGATCCTTCTTGTCGATACCCGGCTTGATTACCTTGAGCTTTTCAACCACAAGGGAACCGCCCGCCTGGTCGCTTGTAACGAACACACGGTCATTACCCACGGCATGCGGATCGATATGTTCAAAGCTACGAGAAACCTTCATCACGCCATCGATATGAGCGCCACCCTTATGCGCGAAGGCGGCATCGCCTACATACGGGGCGTGCGGATCGCTCGGCAGGTTCACGATCTGGTCCACATTCCCACTCAGCTGGCGGAGTCTCGCTATTTTCTTTGCAGCAAAGAACTTGGCGCCCATCTTGAAATGGAGGTCGGCGGCAATCGTCGTGAGGTTTGCGTTACCGCAACGTTCACCGAAGCCGTTCACCACGCCCTGCACCATCGTTGCACCGTTCTTTACAGCATAAATGCTATTGCACACGCCAAGACCGGAATCGTCGTGAACATGGATTCCAATCGGCGTCGAAATGCGCTTCTTCACTTCCTTGACAATTTCTTCAAGTTCCCACGGCATGGTTCCACCGTTGGTATCGCAAAGCACGATAAAGTCGGCATGACCGTTTTCTGCGGCACGGAGAGTTTCCATGGCGTATTCGGGGTTCGCCTTATAGCCGTCAAAGAAATGTTCCGCATCATAAATGACTTCTTCGGAATGTTCCTTGAGGTACGCCACCGACGACTCGATCATGTCGAGGTTCTCTTCGAGCGTCGTGCGTATCACGTCGGTCACATGCAAGTCCCAGCTCTTGCCAAAAATGGTCTTAACGGGAGCACCGGACTTCACGAGCGCCTGCAGCAGCGGATCGTTCTCAGGCAGGACCTTAGGACGACGAGTCGAACCGAAGGCTGCAATTTTAGCATGCTTCAGCTTGACTTCCTTAATTTTCTGAAAAAATTCCTCGTCCGTCGGGTTGCTCGGATTGGGCCAACCACCTTCAATATAATCAAAACCAAAACGGTCCAAAAGGCGTGCAATCTGCAACTTGTCGGCTAAGGATAAACTGATTCGGCGATCCTGGTTTCCATCGCGTAGGGTCGTATCGTATAGGAAGATTTTCATAGGCTCAAATATAGAAAAAGATACCTCTTAAAAACGGAGATGCCCGGTCGAAGCCGGGCAAGACAACGTGCGGCACCGCCGCGATTATTCTTCAAAGACTACGATTTTTTCTTCTTGTCTTTGTTATAGTAGCCGTACTTGCCATAGTAACCGTAGCCACCGTAATAGCCGTAGCCATAACCATGACCTTCGTGTTCACAATGGTTCATCACGAATGCACGCGGCTTGTCTTCGCAGCAACGATCAAGCTTCATCATGGATTCCTTGATCTGATCCATCGAATGCCTACCATAATGCAGCACGAACAAGGCAAAGTCCACAACCGGATAAATCAGTTCAGAGTCGGTCACCAATTCCAGAGGCGGCGTATCGACAACGATGATATCATAAAGGGTCTTCGCGTGTTCCAGAAGATTCTTGAAGTTGTCGCCACGCAAGAGTTCACTCGGCGCCACATCGGTTTTACCTGCACCGAGGACATACAGGTTCTTGGTAATCGAATCTGCAACAGCGCTTTCAAGAGCACACTTGCCTTCAAGGACATCTCCCAGACCTTGCTTGTGACGGCTATAGATAACGCCACGACGCATGTCCGCATCAATCAACAGGGTTTTCTTGCCGGAGCCCGCAAAGAGAGCAGCAACGTTCTTAGAAACAAAAGACTTACCCACACCAGGCACCATGCCGGTCACCATCATCACGCGCAAATCCGTCACCGCAAATTCAATTGCCGTGTACAGCGAACGCAGAGATTCACTTGCAGGAGAATCCGGGTCTTCTTCAACCAGCGGTTTAACATTCTTGCCCTTGTTACGCTTAGAAAGCACCGCATTTTCAGCCCTTGGAATTTTAGCATAGACGCTGATTCCGGTTTCCCTTTCCACATCGAGAGAGCTGCGAACACCGCGTTTGGTCATCTGCAGCAGGTAAATCAGCAAAGCTCCCAAAAGGAAGAAACCGCCCACGCAGCCGGCAAAGATAACCTTCTTGTTCGGTTTGCTCGGACGTCTTTCAATCTGGGCATAGTCCACGATACGCACATTGCCGACTTCGCCGGCACGCACCACTCGCAACTGCTGGATGTTGTTCAGCATGGAGGTATACTGGGCGTTGTTCACAGCCACTTCTTCTTGCAAGCTCAAGACTTCCTGCTGGGTAAGCGGCATTTTTGCAGCAGAACCGCGCAGACGGGAAAGTTCGTCACGAAGCTTGTCCTGCTGCTTCACAATAGTCTGGACCGACGGATGTTCTTCCTTGAACAAGCGGGTCGCCTGCTGACGCTGCTGCTCCAAGTCGAGAATCTGCTTTTCAAGAGAAGAAACCTTTTCGAGGTGAGCGCGCGTTTCGCCGCCCATATCCACGGAACCAATTTTATGGCGGTAATCAGCCAGTTTCTTTTCGGCGGTATCGAGCTTCGCCTTCACGCCCGGCAGCTGCTGTTCCAGGAATTCCAAAGTCTTTTCTGCTTCGGCGCTGCGCATTTCGACATTCTGTCGCAAGTAGATATTTGCAATGGAGTTCAGAATCGACGCAGCCCTGTCGGCATAGCGGTGCGTATAGGAAACACCAATAATGCCAGTCTGCTTGCCCTTTTCGGCAACACTCAGCTGCTTGACAAGTCCCCGAACCGCATCTAGAGGATCGGACTGGGCGAGCACGAATTTTTGACCCGGAGTCGCAATCATGTGCTTCACCTGAATTACGAGAGAATCGCCACCATAGGAGGCAGAGAGTCGTTCGCCAATCGGCCCCTGCAAAAGTTTCACCCCTTCGGGAGTGTAGACGGCAAACTCGTTTTCGCTGACGGCCTCAGCCATCCACTTTTCAGCACGCGCAATTTCAGGAATGTAAAGGTTTTCCAGGTCCATGCGGCCTTCTTTATGGAGCAATCTGTCCATCGCTCCAACCGGATAGGCATTAAAACAAAGATGTTCCTGTTCAACAACGAAGCTCAAGACCATGCGGCTCTTGAGAAGTTCGATTTCGGCTTCGGCAGGGCTCGCTACTTCCAAAAGGGCACCCATCTCACCCATGGCCTTACCGGCCTTGTTTCCCTTCACATCAATCTGCAAAAGGGCGTCACTCGTAAACTGGGGTTTCATCCAATTCGATGCCAAAAAGCCCACAACGGCGCCCAAAGCGATGCAAAAGCCCAAGAATAGCTTATGCTTCAGCAACAAGCCTAAAACTTCAAGGAGATCAATTTCGTCATCGTCCTTGTTTTGAGTCACTGTCGGAACTGTATTTACAGGAGCTAATTGTGTATTTGGTTCCATTTCATTCCCTTAAAAAGCTTTTTGTAAAAATAGAAAAACGAACAGAACATTGGAAGTAATTTTTAAGTTTTTTGCATAAAAAAAGAGCCCTCGGACTTTTACCGAGAGCTACTTTTGAAAGTAAGAAAATTACTTGGCCTTAGCCTTCTTCTTTGCAGCAGGCTTCTTGGCGCAAGCCTTGCAAGCGCTCTTGCAGAACTTCACGTAGGCAGCGAGGGTGTCGCAGAACACTTCGTCCGGGGTGTTGTCGCCGTTGATGCGGCTGATGATGGACTTGCTGTACTTGCCGAGAACCTTGGCGGTAGATTCCTTGTAAACCTTGAGGCGGTTCTTGATAACGGCTTCGTCAGCGTCATCCTTACGGCCTTCGATCTTGGCGCGGTTCAGGAGGCGAGCCACGATGGTCTTTTCGTCCTTGATGTCGAGCACGAAGATGTGCTTCACGTCGACCACGGATTCGATGAGCTTGACCTGGGCAACCGTGCGAGGAATACCATCGAGGAGGAGGGTGTCCTTATCCGGGTTCACCTTGTTGGTGTTCACGAGGCCTTCGATGAAGCGGCCGAAAATTTCGACAGTGGCTTCGTCCGGAACGAGCAGGCCCTTGCTGGAATAAGAAGCGAGGAGCTTGCCGGATTCGCTGGAAGGAGCAATGCCACGGAAGATGTCGCCCGTGGAAATGTGCTTGAGAGACGTAGTAGCAGCGAGCTTTGCGCCGACGGTACCCTTGCCGGAACCCGGTGCGCCAAAGATGAGAACTGCAGGAATTTTAGCCATTGTGATAACCTCTTGGGTTTAGTGTTGAAATTTTTCGAGCGAAAATATAGTTAATTACGATTTAACTTGGAAGAGCCTCAGATGTGAACTTGAGCTTGTTGTTTTCGACATCAATCGAAATCGTCGAGAAGTCCTTGTAGATTCCAAGCAAGAGCCCTTCGGCAATTTCGTCTTCCACCAAGTTCTGAATCGAACGGCGAATCGGGCGCGCACCTAAGGCAGAATCGTAGTTGTTCGACACGATGAACTCCTTGGCCGCTTCCGACACTTCAAGAAGGATTCCCCTTTCGGACAAATTCTTCTGAAGGGATGTGAGCTGGATATCGACAACCGCGGTGAGGTCCTTCTTGGAAAGCGGACGGAACACAATCTGTTCGTCGATACGGTTCAGGAATTCCGGAGAGAATACGCGCTTGACTTCTTCACGAATCGCCGTTTCCATGCGTTCGTAGTCGTCGGTCTCGCCCATCTTGGTGAAACCCATACCCGAGCTGTGACGCACTTCGCGGGCCCCCGCGTTACTCGTCATGATGATGATGGTATTCTTAAAGTTGATCTTGCGACCATAGCTATCGGTAAGGATACCGTCGTCCAGAATCTGCAAAAGCAGATTATAAATGTCGGGGTGAGCCTTTTCGATTTCATCGAGAAGCACTACACAATACGGGCGCTTGCGCACCTTTTCGCTCAGCTGTCCACCGCTGTCTTCGAAGCCCACGTATCCCGGAGGCGCACCGATCAAACGGCTAATGCTATGCTTTTCCATATATTCGCTCATGTCGATGCGAATCATGGAATCTTCGCTGCCGAATAGACTCTGGCTAAGCACCTTCGCAAGTTCCGTCTTACCGACACCCGTCGGTCCCAAGAACAGGAAACTACCCATCGGGCGCTTCGTATCGCGAATGCCTGCACGAGTACGGCGAATCGCCTTCACCACTGCATCGACAGCGGCGTCCTGACCAATCACGCGTTCCTTGATTTCGTCACCGAGCTTCAGGAGCTTCTGGGTTTCTTCCCCAGCGAGGCGACTGATAGGAATTCCCGTCATCTTACTGATGCAGTCGCGAATTTCGTTTTCATCGACAACAGGATAATCAGCGGAATCTTCCTTATTCAAGGATTCGCGGCGTTCCGCGATGCGATTCGTCAATTCTTCAATCTTGTCGCGAAGCGATGCGGCCGTTTCATATTGCTGTTCCGCAATGGCTTCTTCCTTTTTCTGCGTGGCCGCGGCAAGTTCGTCTTCCATCTCCTTCAGGTCCTGCGGAGTACGAATGGAATTCAGACGGACGCGAGCACCGGCTTCGTCCAGCACATCAATCGCCTTGTCGGGCAAGAAACGGTCACTGATGTAGCGCTCGGCAAGCACCACCGCCGCACGAATCGCTTCGGGCGTATAATGCACCTTATGATGCTGTTCGTACTTGGAACGCAGTCCATCTAGAATCTGGATGGAATCCTCGGAATTAGGCGGATTAACGACAATCGTCTGGAAGCGGCGTTCAAGCGCGGCATCCTTCTCGATGTACTTGCTGTACTCATCGATAGTCGTCGCACCGATACACTGGAGCTCGCCGCGAGCAAGCGCGGGCTTAAAGATATTCGATGCGTCGAGGCTACCTTCGGAACCGCCCGCCCCCACAATCGTATGAAGTTCGTCGATAAAGAGAATCACCGAGTTGTCCACGCGCTGAAGCTCCATGATAAGTCCCTTCACGCGTTCCTCGAACTGACCGCGGTACTTGGTACCGGCAACCATCGCGGCGACATCGAGCGTCACCACGCGCTTGTTCATCAGGAGTTCGGGAATTTTCTTTTGGACAATCTTCTGTGCAAGACCTTCGATAATTGCCGTCTTACCCACGCCCGGTTCACCGATGAGCGCCGGGTTATTCTTTTTGCGGCGGCAGAGAATCTGGATAAGTCTTTCAATTTCGCGACCGCGACCGATAATCGGATCCAGCTTACCCTGCTTAGCAAGCGCCGTCAAGTCGCGACCGAAATGGTCCAGAATCGGAGTCTTGGAACGCGATTGTGCACGGACCTGCTGTCTCGTGTCGCCGCGACCATTCACGAAGCGTCCATCGGAAGCATCGTCTCCATCGGGTTCTTCACCAGAAGCCTGACCGTTCATCGCTTCGTTCTTGATTTGACGCAAGGCGTTTTCAAAATTTTCAAAGGTAATGCCAAATGTCGAAAGCGTGCCGGCTGCCGGAGATTCGGCCTGCTGCAAAATGGCAAGCATCAAGTGTTCGGGACCGATGTACTGGTCGCCTTCGTCCTTCGCAATTTTTGCCGCATTAAAGAGAGCCGCCTTACAACGAGGCGTAAACGAAAGGAGCGTTCCGCGGGAATCGCCCACCGTCATGATGCCACCATTCGTCGTCAAGGAGCGCTGTATATTTTCGCCAAGGTCATTCAGGTTGACATTGAGAGCATGCAGCGTCTCTGCCGCAAAGCCAGAATCTTCACGAACAAGGCCCAGAAGCAGGTGTTCCGTTGTAATGCTGTCGCTGCCCAAGTTGCGAGCCGCAATGCGCGCCGCCTGTAAAACAGCCTTCGCTTTCTTCGAAAAAATACCGTTGATATCAGACATATTTTTATCCTAAGCTACTGAATGACGCCGCCGTGCATGACGACGCGACGCTTTGCAAAACTAGCCAATTTTTCGTCGTGAGTCACAATCAGGAACGCCTGGTTGAACTTTTCGTTGAGTTCGCCAATCAATTCGTTGAGCATGGCGGAATTCGCCTCGTCCAGGTTGCCACTCGGCTCGTCGGCAAGCACCAAGTCGGGATGGTTCATCAAGGCACGCGCAATCGCCACACGCTGGCGTTCACCGCCGCTGAGTTCACGCGGCAAATGTTTTAGGCGGTCCTTGAGTCCCACCGTTTCCAAAAGCATCGCGGCACGGTCATGGCATTCCGCATCAGAAGTTCCAAGAATGCGACCCGGCACGCACACGTTTTCAATCGCCGTAAATTCGCTCAACAGGTGATGAAACTGGAACACGAACCCCACCTGCACGCGGTGGTAGCGGTCGCGCTCGGCATCATTGAACTTGGAAAGCGCCTTGCCCTTAAAGAGGATTTCGCCAGACGTCGGCGTATCGAGCATTCCCACCAAATTTAGGAACGTAGACTTGCCCGAACCCGAAGAACCCGTAAGGGCAACAAGTTCGCCTTCTTCCATCGAAAAATTCACGCCCTTCAAAATTTCGAGTTTTTCACCCGTTTCAGAGAATTCTCGACGTAGGTCAATAGTTTGCAGCAAGCTACTCATGTCTAATCGCTCCTACGGGATCCAAGCGGCTAGCCTTCCATGCCGGCAACAACGTTGCCAAAACGCAAAGTGCTATGCCGATGACAAATATCAAGACCACATCAACAATGTGTACCGAAATCGGGAAGTACGGAATCACATAGACATCGCCGGGGAGCTTGATAAAGTGGTACGCTTCCTGCAACTTGCAAAGAATCAGTCCGATAGAACCACCGACAATCGTTCCGCCCACGCCAATGAAGCTACCCATGAGCATAAAGACGCGCATGATGCCCGCCTTGCTAAAGCCCATGCTGCGCAGGATGCCAATTTCCTTAGTCTTGTCAATGACGACCATGATAAGGCTACTAATGATGTTGAATGCAGCAACCAAGATGATAAGGCAAATCACCGCCGCCACGATGAACTTTTCGTAGTTCATCCACTTGAGCAGCGTGATGTTCTTCGTCTTCCAGTCCATTGCGTAATAGGGGTAACCCAACCAGCTGGAAAGGCTATCCACCGCATCGCCCGCCAACCAATGGTTGTTCAAACGGAACTGGATACCGGTCACCACATCGCCGAGTCCCAGCAGCTTCTGGAGTTCAGGAATGCCCACATAAGCAAGGTTGCCATCGTACTCGTAGGTGCCCGTTTCAAAGATGCCACTCACTACGCACATCATCATCTTCGGGCCGCCGCTTGTAACCATGGCGTCGGGACTCTGGAACGTCTGCAACACAAGCTTGTCGCCCACCACCACACGGAGGCGATTCGCTAGTCCCGAACCGAGAATGATTCCCGGACGACGGGCGCCACTCAAGTCTTCGAGACTGTCGACGGAATAGTTTCCCCACTTGATGTACTTGTGGATGTCGGTCACACCCTTCGCTGTTTCCGGCTCAATGCCATAAATCACGATACCGTCGTTCACCTTCTTGGAGCTCACGCCCACCTTGTAGATGATGAACGGAGACGACGCCACCACACGGGAGTCGCGGTCGCAGACTTCTTTCGTGAGGCTATCGTAAGGAGCAATGAATTCACCGTTGTAAGACATCACTTCGAAGTGGGCGTCCTTCCCTATCATCTGGGCGGTAACCTCTTCCTCGAAGCCGTTTACCGCAGCCAGGGCCACCACCAGCGCGAACACGCCGATGGAAACGCCCAGCATACTGAAGATACCAATAAGCGATACAAAGAGACTCTTGCGCTGAGCCCCTAGGTAACGCCAGGCGATGAGCCATTCCAGCTTATGCATCGTTTAGCAAGTCTCCGGCTTCATCAGCGGGAAGAGCTGCACGTCGCGGATGGTCTGCTGGTTCGTGAGGAGCATGACCATGCGGTCGATGCCGAAGCCCACGCCACCGGTAGGCGGCAAGCCAGATTCAATGGCGTGCATGAAGTTTTCATCCATCGGGTGCGTTTCACCTTCACCACCGCGGCCGCGGCGCACCTGATCTTCCAGGAGCTCACGCTGACGGATGGGGTCATTAAGTTCGGTATAGGCGTTGCCCAGTTCCCAGCCGTTAGCGTACGGCTCGAACTGTTCGATAAGGCCTTCGATGGTACGGTGCTTCTTGCAAAGCGGCGTACTTTCGGTGGGCATATCCTTGATGAAGGTCGGCTGGATGAGCTTGTCTTCCACGGTGAGCTCGAACAGTTCGAGGATACCGCGGCCGCGGCTGAATTCACCATCCAGGTGTCCGCCGAGTTCTTCCATCTTGGCCTTGATCTCGTCGTCGCTCATGTCATTGACCTTGAGACCGCCGAACTTTTCGATGGCTTCGATCATACTGTAGCGGGGCCACGGTGCCTTGAAGTCGATTTCCTTGCCCTGGTAGTCAATCTTGGTGGTGCCGTTTGCAGCGATACAGGCGCGTTCGTAGATGTTTTCGAAGTGCACCATCATATCGTTGTAGTCGGCGTAGGCTTCGTAGAATTCGAGGCCGGTGAATTCCGGACTATGGGTGCGGTCCATGCCTTCGTTACGGAAGTTCTTGGAGAATTCAAAAACCTTTTCCATGCCGCCCACGATGCAGCGCTTCAGGTAAAGTTCCGGAGCCACGCGCAGGTAGAGAGTCATGTCGCAAGCGTTGTGGTGCGTGGTGAACGGACGGGCGTTCGCACCGCCGTAAATCGGCTGGAGCGTCGGGGTTTCGACTTCGATGAATCCCTTTTCGATGAGGTATTCGCGGATAGCCTGCAGAATCTTGAAACGCTTGATGAACACATCCTTCACGTCGTCGTTCAAGGCCATGTCGATGTAGCGCTGACGGTAACGGGTATCCACGTCGGCAAATTCGTTGAACACGACCTTGTTGCCGTTCTCGTCCACCTTTTCCTTAGCGACCGGAAGCGGGCGCACAGCCTTCGAAAGCATGGTCACCTTCTTCACGTGCACGGAGTATTCGCCCGTCTGCGTTTCGAACATGAAACCGTTTACGCCGATAAAGTCACCCAGGTCGGTCATCTTGACGATTTCGTAGTTTTCTTCGCCGACTTCGTCGCGGGCCACCACCACCTGCAAGCGACCGTAACGGTCCTTGAGGTGCATAAAGCACATTTTGCCCTTGCGGTTAAAACGAACCACGCGGCCAGCGAAAGCGATTTCTTCGCCAGAAGCCATCAGGGCTTCCTTATTTTCTTTCAAAACCTTGGAATCATGCGTGCGGTTGAACTTGTGCGGATAGGCCTCGATGCCCATTTCCTTGAACTTCGCAAGCTTCGCCAAACGAGCCTGCACCTGGTCATTCATGTCTTGCATTGCCATAATTTAGTCCTTGTTAATTTTTACGGCGGTAAATGTAGAAAATTCGCAGCATTGTCATTCCCGCGAAAGCGGGCGGACAGCACTTAGAACCTAGTTCTTTAGTGCGCATGGCCATCAAGGTGGGAATCTCCTTTACTAGCAACAAAAAATGGAGATGCCCGACTAAATCGGGCAAGACAGTTTCATTCATTACAGCTCTGCATGTCTCCGCATCTTGCGAATATTGAGTGGAAGCACCTGGTTATGCCACTTGATCCATTCATCGTAATAGATGTACTGACGCTCCCGCGCCCTAAAATTACGACCATGAACTACACGACGTCCGTTCTTCACTTCCACGGGAATGGCTATATGCAGGCATTCATGGTAAACGACGCCCGCCACGGCATACTCCGGGCAGTTCGCAGCATCGTAGCCCTTGCTAATACTTATCAAGTGGAATTCTTCGCCGGTCACGGGATCCTTGCGAACCGAATGGAAACTAAGTCCTCCCACTCGGTTGCTCCACGTGATACGACAAGTTAGTTTGTCTTCAAAATAAGTGCTGTTGATGGCGGCAAGCACATCGTTCAGGTTATGGTACTTGCCCTGCGGCTTTATCGGCGGAAGCCTCCCCTTGCTCGAAAGGGATTCCTCTCCACGGTCGGCAAGAATCTGCTCCACCAGCGTCCAAAAACGACTTACCAAATCCTTGATTGCAGCCTTATTCTTCGCGGTTTTTTTGCGGACTGCATGCTCCGCCCATTCAGCGGCTAGTTCTCGCGCCTCAGCAAACTCGGCATCCTTCATATAGGCAGGCAAGATCACTTCGGGGTGACCAAACATCACTCCCCCCTTGCAACGGATGCTCTTTTTGAGTTGCGTATTGTACTTGAAATGCACCAGCCCGTTCCGCGACACGCTACTTGGAACATTCGGCTTCGCCGGTTCCGCGGGAGCATCGCTATTGTTCCCAAACAGGTCTAGCTGCATTCCAAACAGGTTCATACCGCAACGCCACCCATCAGGCCTTCAAACTTGTTCACCGCCAGAAGTCCGCCAAAATAGCTTTCGGGAAGTTCCAAAAGCGAGTAATGCTCCGAAATTCCATAAACGGCATCTTCGATAGCATCGGGCAGATACACAATGTAGGAATCATTTTCGGGCGTCTGCAAATGCTCCGGTGTACAGAACTTCGGGTCCGTTTCGCTAAAATACATGCGGCACGACACCGGGCGAAGCGGATAGACCGTGCAATCGCCTTTTTTGTCAGAGAACGGACACGGATTCCATGCGCTAAAGTAGTCGTGAAGCGCCTTGTCTTCCGCCTCGTCGTCGACATCCATTTTGCACGACGAGTCCCCTTCTGCCTGCTTTGCTTCTGCCTCCACCCTACGGTCCTCAAAAAACTTGCTAAAAAGCGACGAACGCACCTGGCACGCCTCCATAATATCGAGCAGGTCAGTCCGCCCCCGTAGGTCGCCATATAAAGTCAAGAGTTCAAATGGTTCCACCGACATCGGGTAATGGTGGCAGCAATTACCGCAGGCAGGTCTACATTGAATCGGTCTCGGTTGCTGGGGCAACACGGCGTCCAGGTATTCCGAAAAAAGGCGATGGTACTCTCTTGTAAAATTACGAATCAGGGGTAACTGTTCGACAAGATTGTCCGGTCCAATAGCGCATTCCCTCCCAAGACTTGCGGCAAGGGAATCCAGCCTATCGCGCTCCTTGCCCAAAACCGAAGAGAGCCGCATTTCAGCAATCCGAAATGCCTTTGTCGGAAAATATTCGCGGTAAGCCGTCATACTATAAAAATAGATATTTTTTGCAAAATACGAATTTAACGGCAAAAAAGCCATAAAAAACGATAAATATCACAATTTCGGCAAAAAAAACAGAATGAAAATCATTTTTTGTAAGAATAAAGTTATCTTTTTAGGTAAATGGGAATAGTGTAATGAAAAACGTACTTAAATCCAAATTTTTGTGGGCGGCAGCCTTGAGTATCAGCCTGGGTATTGCCGGCTGTAACATTTTCAACCCCACCGAGAGCGTCAACATCAAGAACGACGATCCTGACGCACTCACCTACGAAGGCTACCTCAAGTTCCGCAACAACGAGTACACGGAAGCGGTCTACTACTTCCAGAAGGCGATTGAGGCAGACGAGTCCCACTCGGAGGCTTGGCTCGGACTTATTAAGGCTAAAATGAACGAAGAAAAGCTGAACGCGTTCAATCTGCTTAAGTACGCAAACGCAAAGCGCAACGGCGCTCTGCCACTGGTGGACATGCCCGAAGACGAAGCCGCAGAACTGAAGCGCGCCATCGACACCGTATTCTATTACGCAAACACGTTCAAGACCATGGACGAACAAAATAGGCTCGACGGAGTCATTACGATGAAGACCAAGAGCGTTTCGGACGGTTACATGGTGCTCCAGCTGCTCAACGCAATGCTTGTGATGCGCAAGACATCTGCCCGCATGCAAGGTTGCCAGGGTTCCCCCGAATACATCAAGGAGAACTGCGACATCGGCTCCATTATCAACGGCGCCAAAAACGACCCCAAAGAACTCGTCGAGGCGTTTAACGGTATTTTTGAAACCTGTGAAGAAAACCCTGAAAGCATGAGCGAATGGGCTGGTCTAATCACAGATGAATGGGGTAAAGTCAACGACGTCGTAACCGGCAACGCGCAGGCGGACGCATTCCGATACATGTGCCAGGCTCTAGCCGAAGAAACTAAAGATACGGACGATCCCGCACAACTGGCAAAGACGATGAATATCCTTGCTAGCCAGATGAGCTTCAGTGACTTGCTCGACGATGACGGCGATGGATGCATCGACGAAGAAATCTATGACGGTGAAGACAACGACGGCGACGGCGAAGTTGACGAAGACCTGCGCGACAAGACCAACAGCATCAACTATGACGACGCCAGGATTGCGCAAAATGTATTGAACAAGAAAAATTCCATTAAGGACTTGCGCGTCGTCTCCGATGCAAGACCCAACGGCAAATACGTGGATCTCGACATCGACATGGACGGAAAGACTTACGACGAAGAAGATTATACCGTCGAATGGGATTTTATCTATACCAAGTATGACGACCGCGTAAAACATAACGACCACCGCTTCAAGTTCGCAAAGAACATGGTCTTCAACCCCAAGGGTTACGATCGGGATACTTTCATCGGTCTTAAGCGAGCCATCGCCCAAGACATTAATAAAGACAATCCTACATTCGACCTTAAATACCGTCAGGAGAATATCGGCGGTTGCTGGGTTAACTACAGCGAAAAAGATTTTAAGAAGTGGTTCGAGGGGAGAAACTAGACAATGCAAAGCAGAATTCTTACTTACTTGATTGTTCTTGCAGCCGTTGTTTCAGCCATAGCGGCAAAGGCTCCGACGCATCGTTCCTTGCGCGCCGAAGCAATGGGTAACGCCCATGTCGCCGTGGTCGATGACAAAGAAGCCCTTTACTACAACTACGCCGGTTTAAACCAGATTAACCGATTGGGCAACTACAATCTGCGCCCCGAACAGGGCTACTACCCCCGAAACTTTATCGGTGACATGCGACTGAATTTGGGCGGTGCCGGTCCGTTCGAAACCTATTTTTCGACCTACAACGTAGCGAAGGATCTACAGAAGCTCTACAACAATGCGCAGGAAGCCGCTAATGCATACGGGCTTCCCATGAACACCGTTTTGATGGACACCCTGGCAAGCCACCACGAACTTGTCCATAAAGTGAATAGCTACGACCACAAGTACCTCACCATGAAAATCAAGGCCGATGCCGAAATGGCGTTCCATAACTTTGGTGCAGCCATCTGGGTGGACGGAAACGTGGCGCCCTACCTGGATGCAGGTATCATCATCCCGTTCATGGTTATTGACACCTTCTACATCGACGCTGTGGCACAGGCAGGTGGTGCCTACGGAATCACAGATAACCTTGCCGTCGGTGCCGGTCTTAAGCTCGCCAAGCGCCAAAAGGTCGACATGATTACAGTGGACATCATGAACTACGACGCCTCCCAGGACACCTTGGAAGACCGTTACCATGACGCCACAGACGATGTCTTAGACTTCAGCTCCGTGTCCGTCGGTATGGACCTCGGCGTTCTCTACCAGCTGACCCGCGAACTCAGGGCAGGTCTGTCTGTCCGCGACATCTACTTCAAGGATCTCGCCGGGGACAAAATTACACCGAACGTTACTGCCGGTATCAACTATAGCCCGCGCTTCTTCAACAAGAACACCGGTTACGCCCGCAAGTTCAACATGGCACTCGACTACGCCGACGCCATTAACGGTCAGAACAACTACAAGTTCCTCTCGCACATCAACTTCGGTATGGAAGTCGAACAGAACCTGCTTGCATGGCCCGGCTACAGCAACGAAATCCGCGCCCTCGCTCTGCGACTTTCTGGCGGTTTCAGGGGCGGCTACCCCGCAGCCGGTTTCGGTCTCGAAGTTCTGAGATTCTTCACGATTGAATTTGCCACATGGGCAGAAGAACTCGGCTACTACACCGGACAAGACGAAGAACGTATTTACATGGGTCAGCTGAGTATCGGATTCTAGCAATCCGCTACCGTGACGACAATCTTTAAAATTTCTAAAACCGTGCGACGAGCACGGTTTTAAAGTGTAAGCAAGAATGGACCAAAAAGAAATTGACCGCACCCGCTATTTTGAGTTAAAGAAGCAATTGGAAGAAGCTAGCCGTCTGTATTATAAGGACGGAGTCTCCCCCATGAGCGACCAGGATTTCGACTTTGGGCTCAAGGAGATGGAAAAGCTCGAAGCGAAGTACCCGGAACTGCGCGGCAAGGATTCGCTCACCCAGCGTGTCGGCAGCGACCTTACCAACGACTTTGCGAAGGTCGCACACGCGGTACCGATGCTCAGCATCGCGAACGTCTACAGCGCCGAAGAAATGGCGGAGTTCGTGAAAGCGGCTGAGGAAGGGATGGATAGTCTCGGCGACAACAAGCGCGCAACCTCCGCGCACACCTGGATCTGCGAGAGGAAAATTGACGGGGTATCGCTTTCGATTGTGTACGAGAACGGACGCCTGAAACAAGCTGCAACGCGTGGCGACGGAGCCCAGGGCGACGACGTGACTTTGAACGCGCTCACGATTGCAGACATTCCAGAGACCTTGGACGCGAAGAAGCTGAAGATTGACCCAAGCGAAATTCCGCAGGGCACTTTTGAGGTACGCGGCGAAGTCTACATGGAGCGCGAAGCCTTTGAACGCCTGAACGAGCAGTTTATTTTGGAAGGCAAGAAAATTTTCCAGAACCCGCGCAATACCGTCTCGGGTTCGCTCAAGCTCAAGAGCGTGGCCGAATGCAAGACGCGCCCGATGCGCTTCTTCGCCTACCACATACCGCAAAGCAACAACAAAACGCACGAAGAGAACCTGCTGCAGCTCAAGCGCCTCGGGTTCCACACGAACGACTACTGGACAGCCGATACCACCGACGAAATCATGAAGATTTCAGAGCAGATTGGCGCGAGCCGCGACAGCCTCCCCTTCGAAATCGACGGCATGGTCGTGAAGCTGAACGACCTTGCCATGCAGCGAGCGCTGGGTACCACGAGCAAGAGCCCGCGCTGGGCCATCGCCTACAAGTTCAAGGCCGAGCGCGCCTACACGCCGCTCCTTTCCGTGGAATTCCAAGTGGGGCGCACCGGGGCCGTAACGCCGGTGGCAAACCTTGCCCCGGTGCGCCTCGCAGGCACTACCGTCAAGCGCGCCACCCTCCACAACTTCGACGAAGTCTCGCGCCTGGACCTGCATTACGGCGACACCGTCGGCGTCGAGAAGGGCGGCGAAATCATCCCGAAAATTACCGATGTAAAAAAGGAACTTCGCCCAGCAGGGGCCGTCCCCGTGACCGCCCCCGAAAAATGCCCCGTATGCGGCGAACCGCTGACGCATATCGACGGCGAAGTCATCCTCCGCTGCGAAAACATGCACTGTGCAGCACAGGTGCAATGCCTGTTCGAACACTTCGTGAGCCGAGAGGCAATGAACATCGAAAACCTCGGCCCCGCCCTCATCGCAAGCCTTATCGCCACAGGCAAAATCAAGCGCATTCCGGACCTGTACCGCCTTACCCTCGAGGATTTGGAATCGCAGGAGCGCATGGCCAAGAAGAGTGCCAAGAATGTTTTCGACGCTATCGCCGCTTCCAAGGAGCGAAGCCTAGAGAACCTGCTGCACGGTCTCGGCATCCGTTTTGTGGGCCGCACCAGCGCCCGAAACCTCGCGAAGCACTTCCGCACGCTGGAAAAAATCCGCACAGCCACCGTCGAAGACTTGCAGAACGTGACCGACGTGGGCGAACGCATCGGAAAGTCCGTCTACGACTTCTTCCACACGCCGCTCTACACGAACGAAATCGACGAACTCGTGGCGCTCGGCTGCCCCACCGAATTCAAGGGCGTCGTGAAGACGCTATTCCAGGGGCAGACCGCAGTCATCACCGGAACGCTCCCGAGCATGGACCGCGATGAGGCCCGCAAGCTTATCGAAGAGAACGGCGGCAAGGTATCGGGCTCCGTAAGCAAGAAGACCAGCTGGGTTTTGGCAGGCGAAGCCGCCGGTAGCAAGCTCACGAAGGCGAACGAGCTCGGCATTCCCGTGCATGACGAAGCCTGGCTCCTCGCGCAAATCGCCTATGCCGAAAACACTAGCGAAGCTACCGCTGACGATACCGCAGACGCCGAAAAGAAACCCGCAGAAATAACACAGAACGACAACGGCAAACAGCTCAGTTTGTTCTAAAGTGAACTCCTGCAAATGAATCCGGCTCTAGAAAAGCGAATCAAAAGGCAAATCATCGGAAAGCCGCACCGTTTCTTGGCGGTGGTTTCGCTTGGTTTCGAAGATACCCTCGTCCAGGAACTTCACGCCATCGGCATCGAAACCATCGACGACATTTCAGCGAACTCCGACGGAAAAGTCGAATGGACCTCCAAGATTACCGAAGCGTGGAAAGCCATAGCCTACTCACGCATCGCAAACCGCATCTTGATGCACATCGCTGATTTCAAGGCAGAAAATTTCCGCGAGCTCGAAAAGAAGGCTAGCGAAGTTCCCTGGGAGCTTTATCTTGCCGAAGCTTCGATGCAGCACGCATCCATTCACGTCAGCTGCAAGCATTCGCGACTGTACCACAGCGACGCTGTCGCAGAACGGCTGCAAAAAATTTTAGAAGGGGGATGCCTCCCCCTCGCACCTAACGCCACAAACCTCTTCGTCACGCTCATCGACGACCGCTGCACCATTTGGCTAGACCTTGCCGGAGAAGAGCTCTACAAGCGCGGCCACGAACGGTTCGTCAACGAAGCTCCGCTCAAAGAAACCATCGCAGCGGCGATGCTCTTCGAGGCCCTCAAGGTTGCGGATTCACCACAAGTTAACCTGTTCGACCCCATGGCAGGCAGCGGCACCTTCAGCCTAGAAGCCGCCTACGCAGCAAATAGGCTCATCCCCGGCACCTGCCGAGATTTTGCGCTCAAGCATCAACCCGCCTTCAAAGAAGCCACCTGGAAATTCATCGTCAGCGGAAAAGACAAGGCAGACGGCAAAAGCGGATTACAGCACGCCATCTCAAAAATCATCACGAGCGACATCTCGGAACGCGCCGTCGAAATCATCAAACACAATGTGGAATGTAGTCCGCTTGCAGGCATCGTTCCGAACGGCAGCACGCCAGCAATTCAGCCGCAGCTCCGAGACTTTTTCAGCTACACCGCCCAAGATATCGCAGATGCATGCCAAGGCGACACCGCCCCCGCCATCGTCCTGAACCCGCCCTACGGCAAGCGCCTTGATTTTGACGCACCGAAACTTTATACGCAAATCGGCAAGAAACTTGCCGAACTTTCCCGCGAATTAAAGAATTTCAACAAAGCGCTCACGGTCGCCATTCTCGCCCCCAAGGACGACTCCCGCCCAGGAGCTCAATACACCTGTACCGCAAACCTGCTGCAAGAATGCCCCGGACTCTCGCCCGAAAATAACCCCGCCGCAAAGCTCATCGTCACAAGCCACGGCGGGCTTACGCTCAACACATTTATCGCTAAAATTTAACGGACTGCGGCAGTATTCAGCAGCAGTCCTCAAACAACGGCAGTTTATTCCGCTTCGGGCAGCACCTTGGTGCGGCGCATAAACGCAAGCGTTTCCTTTTCACCTTTCTCGGCAAGCATTTTCAAAAGGTAAAGCAACTTGCGGTAAGTCTTTTCGGTCATTTTTTCGCGGGCCGTACTTTTCGTCAAGTACAGCAGCGGTGATTCCTGCGTG
Organism: Fibrobacter sp.; assembly: GCA_017526585.1. Lineage (GTDB taxonomy): Bacteria > Fibrobacterota > Fibrobacteria > Fibrobacterales > Fibrobacteraceae > Fibrobacter. The sequence continues at coordinate 79,100 of JAFXRC010000072.1, forward strand.
TAGCCCGCCCTGTTGTAAGTCTTCGATGCCGCCACACGGTCGCAGAACATTTCCTTGATGTAGCGGTCGGGCATATCGATGGGCACAAGCTTCTTGGTCGCCATTTCGTAATCGTACCAGAATTCAAAGTGGTGCTTGTTTCTGCCCTTGTGATGCATCCACGCCAGGCTGTAGCCCTTGTCGTTGCGTTCGCCGTTATTGGGCGACTGGTCGCCCGTGTAATACCGTGCACCAGGAATAAATTCTGTCGGGCTGTACTTGGACAAATCGTGGAACAGTCCCTGAAACCCGATGCCCGCCTTAAAACACAGGCGAACCACCTCGTTGCGGTGTTTCGTGATGGTAATAAAATGCTTTATCGGATGAAACTTCATAGCCGAACCACATCGTCACAGGTTTCCGCGACCGCCGATCGGTGCGTTACCAGAATCATCGTCTTGTCTTCTAGTTTTTCAAACAGCCGCGTAAAGAGTTTACGCTCCGTTTCCTCGTCCAATGCCGAGCTGATTTCATCAAAGAGCAAAATGTTTCCGGGGCGCAAGAGCCCGCGGGCTATGGCAATGCGTTGCGCCTGGCCTTCGCTCAGTCCGTGGCCGCGTTCGCCAAGTTCTGTATCAAGTCCCTGTGGCAAATCAAATACAAATTCGGCACAGGCCAGTTCAAGCACGCGATGAAGTTCTGCATCATTTGCCGTAGGGCAAGCCAGTTGCAGGTTGTGGCGAATCGAGCCGCTCATGAGCGTGTTCCCCTGCGGAACATATACAAAATTTGTTCGCAATTTTTCAGACAAAATTTCAACCGTTCCCGAAGCGACCCCTTCGGAATCCTTGCTTTCCGAATAGAGCAGCATCCGACCCGCATCGGGGCGAACAAGTCCAAGCAACAGGCGAAGCAGCGTCGTCTTTCCGGCACCCGTCTCGCCCATAATCGCAACCTTGCTCCCAGGCTTAAAATCGTAACTGAAGTGGTCTATAATTTCGCGAGACTGTCCCGCATAACCAAAGCGGATACCTTCAAGTCGAACCCCCAGCATGCCCGGAATACGATTCGATGAAGTTTCCGAAAGCGAATCCTGTTCAGCCCTCAGTTCCTGCAAGCGGTCTACACCGGCCATCGCATGAATCAGCTTCGGCCCCATATTGAGCAGCGAAAAAATCGGGCTCTGAATCTGGCTCACCAGCTGCAAGAAAGAGGTCATGACACCAAACGAAATGACACCACTGCGCAAGCCAAGACCGCCCCACACAAAAGCCACCATATAGCCAAGCCCAAGCGTGCAGCCAAACAGAATCCGCGTGACCATCGTAAACTGGGCGCGACGGGCAACATTGCGTTGCAGGTTGCTCTGCTGACCGTTCAAGAGCCCAGTCACCCAGCTTTCGCTTTCAAGCGAACGGAGAACGGCATTGTATTCCATGCCTTCCTGCACCTGGGTCTGTATGCGGCTTTCGCTTTCACGAATGGCAAGAGTCATGTTCTTCAGCTTGTGCGAAATCAGCTTTCCAAAGACAACCGCCACCGGCGTCAAAAGCAGCAACACCCAGGCGAGGCGCGGGTCGAACCAGCGCAACAGCAGAAATGCTCCGACAAGCTGCAGCGTAGTCACCAGCATCTGCGGAATCGTCTCCATCGAAACTTCGCTGATTGTCTCGATGTCCTTGGAAAAACGCGAGGTGATGTCGCCGGAATGGAGCTCCCTGACATCGTAGAGCTTTCGGCGGAACAGCCGATTGAACATTTCAAGGCGCAAACGGCAAGCGGCGCGAACGGTCGCCGTGGTCGTCATATAGACATTGAGCTGGCGCAACAACACCGCACCAACCATCGTAAGCAGCAGCAATGCAGCCATACGCACCACATCATCGTCGGTTCCTGTGCGAATGGTTTCATCAATGAACTGCTTAGAAAGCCAGACCATGGCAAGCCCAAGGAATACCCGCGCAAAGCCAATCGCTACGCGGAAGGCTGCATTGAGGCGGAATCCCTTCGAGTTGTCCCACAGCCAGGCAAGGTATTTCATTCGATTACATTTACCTTTTGCCACTCGGCAACGATCGACGCCACATCTGCCTTTGCACGGTCCGGCGTCACATCATATTCTTCGCACAGAGCCGAAGCCAGGGCATCTACCGTAAAGTCGCCCATTTCCGAAGCCTTTGACCAGAGCCAAGCGGCAGTCTCGTTCAGGCACAGCAACCGTCCAAAATCGAGCGCACCGATGCCTTCGCCCATAATCACCTTTTCGCCACACACGTCGCGCAGCACAAAGCCAGACTTCAACTTCATAAAAAGACTCTCCTATAAATAGCAAGCAACCAACGCCTAAAAGGTAGAAGTTCAAACCAAATTTTTGCGAACAGACGGCTCCTAAAACTGTCCAACGAGCTCTTTTTCCCGCTGGCAGACACCACATAAGCCACCTTCGCCTTGATTTGCTCCACGCGACAGTGCTCGCGGCCCGCCAAATTTCCATCACCCATCAGCGACACGCGTTCCGCTTCAATCTTTACAATGCGATGAACCACGTGGCGACCACCTTCGACTTCCGCGAGTACAATATCACCCACCTTCAGAGTTTCTGTCGGCTTTTCAAGAATGACACTGTCACGGCCACCCACGATAAACGGGAGCATGCTGCGGCCATTCACGGGGAATGTCACCGCAACGCCGTCATTGACTAGGCGAATCGCTTCCGACAAAATGACTTCATCGCTCACCATGCTAGGCTCCGGTTACCACCTCGCGACAAATCTTTGCGGCCTCTTCGTCAGGGAGGCATTCCAGGTACCACACCGGAACATGCGACGCCAAAGCATTTTCTCCTTGATGCAAACCGTCGGCAATATTCCTGTCCCAGCGCTTGCCCGAAATGCTCGATATAATCGCTGCGTACGCCTGCACCCCGCGCAACCTGGAAATCTTGTTGAACGGAGCCTGCGACAATAACACAATTCCGCCCACCGGCGCTTCGCGGTTCTTGTAGCACGGGGTCTTGCCACTCCAGGGCGAACCATAGACGACCGCTCCCCTGTCGCTATAGAAACGCACCACGGGATTGTCATCGTTGAGCAGTTCCGAACCCTCGTTGTACTTAAGCCACAGCCGTGCATGCGTGCTCTTGCCCGTACCGCTCTTACCCAGGAACAGGTAACCCTTGCCACCATACTCCACAACAGCCGCATGGAACAGGAGAGTGGCTGTATTCGCCGTCGCAAGCGCATAGAGAACCATCAGGGCGTTGTTCACGGCAAACTTAAGGAGCGAAGCCGAAAGACCCTGCGGAACAAGCAGACGCGCCGACTTGTAATCGAGAGAACATACCAGCATACCAACAGCCACATGGTGCAGGTAAAAGTCAAACACCGGCTCGCCCGAGTCCGTCCGTCCGCAGTAGATTTGCTGGTCTTCTTCATCCTGCCGCACCTCTTCGACATAGGAGAGAGGAGCTGACACCTGCGCCGTCATCGTGAACACACAGGGGGCATCCGATGCGGGAACCTCGAACGGCTCGTAGTTGACCATCAGCGAAAAAAAATCGACCGGCCAAGAAGGATCTTCTGCAACTGTAACAGCAAACCGGTTCTCTGCAACGCAATAAGACTTACAAGCCATCTAGCTGAATTCCTTTAACGAAAATTTTCTCACCCGAATGCGCATAGGTATTGTCGATGCAAAAAACTCCGCATGCTTAAGCACGCCCCACAACGACTCCGCCGGATCAAAGGTAAAATGCCTGAGAGGATGGAACCAATTGTGCATAAAGCGTCTAACAAAACTCGTCGAGACCTTCGGAATGTAATGGCCAAAGGCGCCACCCCTGAAGATTTCATTAAGCAACAGTTCCGCACGCCTTTTATCGGGGGCGCAAAGCAGACATTCGCGGTTCAAGCCCAGAAGATTCTCAAAAATCCACATCAATGCTGCCGCCGTATGGTGCAAGCCAAAGCGCTTCAAGTTCGCCGATACAAAAGAGCGGTCTTCTGCAGTTGAGCGTTGCAAAAGGACCGCATAGTCCACCACCTGCTTCAGGCCAATTCCCGACGCAACAAAATGACGCTGGATATGCGACAATTGCATCACCAGCGCAAAACGGATGGACGGCACATTGAAGCCCTCTGCGACCCGTTCGGTACAGGCAATCTCTTTTTCAAGAAACTTTTGCATGCGGCCATTCGAAAACGGATTCTGGTTTCCCGACGACGGACGGAAATGGACCTCCACAGAGACGCCGTCCATCTTTTCTTGCAGATGCACATGGTGCGGCGACATCTGCGAGAACTTTTTCTTTTCTTCGGCGATTACAGCTTCGCGGGACATCCCCTTCTGCTTTTTTTCAGGCTCAAGCAGCCCCAACTGGAGCAGCAAGTCAACAACCTTCTCTCGCCCGCCTTCTACCCAGATGTCAATATCACCGCACTGCCGTGCAAACGCATCCGGGTAAAGCCTCGCATTGGCGGGTCCCTTCAGAACGGCACTCTTTCGGTTCACCGAGTCAAACCGTTCGGTCAAGCGGGCGGCGACTCCGTTCAACAGGGCGTTCTGCCCGCGAATCGTTTCAGCTTCGCTCGCCCACTGAAAGACAAGCGAAATCGGCGGCCGCTGCTCGCTCGAAAGCTTGCAAATGGCATTATAGAAAAGCCCCAAAAGCAACTGCCTTGAGGCCTGTTCATACAGGGAAACCCATTCTTGTTTTGAGAGCGTAAACGAGACACCTTGCGAAGTGCCTAAGGCAAGTCGCAAGAGCTCAAACAGCTTATTGTCCTTATTAGAAGGCAATGCCTACGCTGTCGGATTCTGTTCGTGAGGAGCGAGGCCGAAATCGCCACAATTTTGACTTTCACTACATTCTAGCAACGGATTCTGAGCTTCAAGATTCACAACTTTCATTTCAGGTTCTGTGTAATTTTTTTTCTGATCCATAATAGTCCTTCTTAGTCTCTATTGATAAATTCAACATCCATGGAATCCTGCAAAAGATTTGCAGAATGTTCCAATTCAATCACCTTCATTTCAGGTGCGATATAATCTTTTTTTTCAATCTTCATTATCGAACAAAAACCTTTTTGCCATTAAGATAGTAAATTCCCTTGGCAGTCGGTTTTGCGTTCAGCTTGCGACCACTCATATCGTACCAGTTGTTTATCGCCTTACCCTTGCCAGTATTTGAATTCATCTCGGTTATAAAAGTCGTTTCTTCCGATTCACGATTGACAAATTCAACATCCATAGAACCTGGATTCGATTCACCATCAATCGACGAGACTGTTGTCGATGCATAGGCTGGTCTTCCTAGGAACGGACGAGGCGCGTTAAGCTGTTCAGAAACCGTATTGTAAAGATATCCACGTAAAGGATCTATCTTAGCGCCTGGGCCTGCTTTTTTGAACTTTCCAACTCTTTCTGGATTTGGATCAGTATTTGCTACAAAGCCCCAAACCAGACTATCACCGGACGGCCAATCAATACGAGAGTACACTCCCTTAAATTGCCATTTGCCACCATCCTTATTACTTACAGGCACAACTATATCATTTGTATTTAGAGAAACAGTTTCACCTTCTTCCAAGTTAAATATGAGCGTGTCAGAGGTCGGCACAAAGATATACGGCGTATTGGCGCGGATAACTCCGCCTGCAACGTCATTATAGAACACGGCCTTAGGCACGCTTTCATCGACATACGCAAATTCCTTGAAAGAACCACCCGAAATCTTGGTAGTGTCAATCGAGAACGGAAGCATAATCGTAGAATTCTTCCCGACCGTAAACTTGCGGACAAATTCCACATGATTAACAATCACATCCGATGGAATAACAACAGATTCTGACGACATCGCATCTATTCTTGCAGTCAATGAACCATCTTCATTTTCGTAAACCTTCACGGCACCAAAGTCATGCACAAGGAATGGATAGACTTTCTCGACCCAGTGCGGATAGAGGATAAGGTCTTTATCTTCACTGTAGGTCGCACCAAAAGCATAAGCAATCGGACCATCTTTCGTCAAGCTCCAGCCATTATGGACGTACCCCTCGCGCTGGAATGCGTATTCCATACCCTTCAATGTCCAATTGGCACCCCAGGGTTTCTTATCTGCCACAATCGTTGCAGAAACTTCATTACCCGAAAGATATTCAATGGTATAAACAATCGGGGTCCACTTTGCATACAAAGTCTTGTTACCCGTGGTGCTGCCCGTTGCAATTCCCGTGGCAGGGCTAGTAAAACCAGCATCATAGAACCAACCACCAAAAGTGTTGCCAGGATAAGTCGGCTCGGCAAAGGTAATGGGGTCAGATTCAACAGTGAACGAATCCGGATTGGCGACATTATTCGTACCACCATTCATCACATAGGTAATCGCATATTTTTCAACTTCCCACTTAGCATAAAGAGTAAGATTACTTTCTAACTTACTGCTAAATTCATATACACTTCCTTCCGTACAATCGGCATCGATACACCATTTTTCAATGCTGTAACCAGGATTCGTAACAACATCGTTCGGTCGTGCAACCGTATCGCCTTCACTTACCTTCTTGACAAAACGGACATACGTCTTTCCATGAAGGGTTGCATCGAATGTCACAGAATATGTTTCGGCTTGAGTCCACACCGGATACAAAGCCGTATCCTGAATGACATCGATATCGGCCAGGTGAAGTGTATCAGATGGCGTGGGATCTATTTTGACAGTATCACCAGTACTAGGATCTACATAGACACCCAGCCATTTGGCTTCAAGCCCCCAACCCGTGAAGTAATATTTTACGGAAACAGTATCAGAAATTTTATCATAGAAAACAGTAGGGACAGAGAAACCTTCTACAGATACATGCCCATGCTTAGGGACCACAACAGAACGAGTTTCATGAGTCTTCGAATCAATTTCAAAGGTAACCGTATAATAATCATACCAAACCGCATAAAGCGTCTTGTTCGAATCGGCCTCACCCAGTTCAGTTGGTTTTTCTGCATCATCCGTCGTCGCCCAACCTGCAAATTTTTTATCAGTGCGAGTCGGTTCCGTAATTTCATCGGCCGTAATCGTAGCACCCTTGGCAAAAATTTTGAAAGTCTTTGCTCCGGAGCCAAAAGATCCGCCATTGGCATGGAAAGAAATCTTGTAACCATCGGAACCGTTCATGGAAATACCGGTCTGTCCCTCAGACCAAACATTACTCGTATCACCGGAACAGGTTTGAGAAGAATCAATCCATTCGCCCCTATTCAATTCACATACAACTTCTTCTGAATTCAAATTCTCATCGGATGTCTTATTGGTGGGAATATCAACTCCATCCAGGGGTTTACCAGTACCATCATAGTCTCCAGTATAATACAAATTGCTAGCACGTACTGTAGCATCTTCGTGGTATCCAACAATTCCACCAGCAGTTCCGCCGATACTGATAAGCGTGTCTCCATCAAAAACACAGGAAGACAACGTTACAGTTTTGCCTTTTCTGAGGGCTCCAACAATCCCGCCCACATGGGTGTCTGTTCCACTTGCCGATATAGACACATTACTTACGCAATCGGTGATAGTCGCACTCCACACATTACCGGCCAGGCCACCGACACGATTAGAATTTCCACTTGTGGTAATGCTCCCTTCAACAACACAATTTTCAATTTTTCCACTTTCCATCCAGCCCACAAGGGTTCCCACAGAAATCGGACTATCTTTTCCAACCGTTCCCTCGTCTCCAGCAGAACTCGATGCATAAATTTCGGAAACTTCCAGCACAAGATTCTTGATGATTCCGCTTCCACTGAGGATTGCAACTAAACCTACATTTTGCGCATAGACAGCCGCTCCATTTTTTGATTTGCCAGTCACTTTAGAGGTCGAATCATTAGCAATTTCAGAACCCTTGATATACAAACCCTTAATGGTATGTCCCTGACCATCCAAAGTTCCCTTAAATCGTGCATCACCCTTTCCAGCAGCGATTGGAATGAACAGCTTTCCCTGAAGGTCTATATCCTTGGTCAATTTAAATTTTTCAGATTGCAAGGCGCCATTCGTGGTCTTGCAAGCAACCCACGCCAACTTTTCCGGCGTATCAATAGCATAATAGTTGTCACTACCTTTAGTAATCGATTGCGTCAAAAAGTCGCCCCACCCGGTGCCATTAGCACAATCAAGAGCAGCAAACCCCTGCCCGAAAGCGAGCAGGATAAAAAAGGCAAATATTAGACTGAACTTGGTATTTTTCATAAGATGGACCTTCCTTTCCATGTTTAAATACCCTTTCCCCATATAAAAATTTAGAAACATTTATGTTTAATAGGAAAATATATCATTAAAATAATGTTACACAAATCTTACATTGTGTAAAAAGACGTTTTTTCCACTCCATTTATCGTCTTTTTTCTCAAAAATTGCACAGTTTTCTAAATTTCAAGAAGATTTTTCAGCAGACACCCGTAATTTTTTACGAGTAATGCCGCAGATTTTAAAGACACAAAAAGAGGATTATTATGCCGAAACTTCGTTCGCTCAAGACTATGGAAGGCCGTGAAATGGCCGGTGCACGCGCCCTGTGGCACGCAACTGGAACCAAGGTGGAAGACTTTGGCAAGCCGGTGATTTGCGTGGTGAACAGCTACACCCAGTTTGTTCCGGGCCACGTTCACCTGAAGGACTTGGGCCAGGTGGTCGCCCGCGCCATCGAAGCCGCTGGCGGTGTCGCCAAAGAAATGAACACCATCGCGGTCGATGACGGTATCGCCATGGGCCACGACGGCATGCTCTACAGCTTGCCCAGCCGCGACCTCATCGCAGACTCCACCGAATACATGGCTAACGCTCACCGCGCCGACGCCCTCGTGTGCATCTCCAACTGCGACAAGGTGACTCCGGGTATGCTCATGGCCGCCATGCGCCTCAACATTCCGGCAATCTTCGTCTCGGGCGGCCCGATGGAAGCCGGCCACGTGACCACGAAGGACGGCAAGGACCGCGCCCTCGACCTGATCGACGCCATGATCGATTCCGCCGACAGCACCATCAGCGATGAAGAAGTGGCCGCCATCGAAGCTAACGCTTGCCCGACCTGCGGTTCCTGCTCCGGCATGTTCACCGCAAACTCCATGAACTCCCTTACCGAAGCGCTGGGCCTTAGCCTCCCGGGCAACGGCACCATCGTCGCAACCCACGCCGAACGCAAGAAGCTGTTCGAAGCCGCCGGTAAGCGCATCGTGGAACTCTGCCACCAGTATTATGATTTGAACGACGAAAGCATCCTCCCGCGCAGCATCGCCACGAAGGACGCCTTCGAAAACGCCATGCGCCTCGACATCGCCATGGGCGGTTCTTCTAACACCGTGCTTCACTTGCTCGCCGTCGCTCAGGAAGCTGGCGTGGACTTCACCATGAAGGACATCGACCGCCTCTCCCGCAACACGCCGTGCATCTGCAAGGTCGCCCCGACCGTCCACAACATCCACGTCGAAAACGTGAACCGCGCAGGCGGTATCATGGGCATCCTCGGTGAACTTGACCGCATGGGCCTCATCCACAAGAGCGCAAAGACTGTTCACGCCGCCACGATGGGCGACGCTCTTGAAATGAACGACCTCAAGCGCAATCCGACTGCTGAAGCCAAGCAGCGCTACCTCGCAGGTCCGGGCCGCAAGTACAACATCGAAGCCTTCTCTCAGAACTTCATGTACCCGGATCACGACCTCGACCGCGCAAACGGCGCTATCCGCGACGGCGAACACGCCTACACCAAGGACGGCGGCCTCGCAGTTCTGTACGGTAACCTCGCCGTGGACGGCTGCATCGTGAAGACCGCCGGTGTGGACGAATCCATCTTCAAGTTCACCGGCCCCGCCGTGGTGTTCGAAAGCCAGGAAGATGCCGTGAAGGGCATTCTCGACCCGAAGGTAGTGAAGGCTGGCGACGTGGTCGTTATCCGCTACGAAGGCCCGAAGGGTGGCCCCGGCATGCAGGAAATGCTCTACCCGACCTCTTACCTCAAGAGCCGTCACCTCGGCAAGTCCTGCGCCCTCCTCACCGACGGTCGCTTCTCCGGCGGTACGAGCGGCCTCTCCATCGGCCACGCTTCTCCGGAAGCCGCCAACAAGGGTAACATCGGCCTCGTGCACACGGGCGACGTCATCGAAATCGACATCCCGAACCGCAGCATCAACGTGCAGCTCACCGACGAAGAACTCGCCGAACGCCGCAAGGAAATGGAAGCCCGCGGCGCCAAGGCTTGGAAGCCGGAACATCGCGACCGCGTGGTATCCAAGGCTCTGCAGGCATACGCCGCCATGGCATCCAGCGCTGACAAGGGTGCCGTGCGTGACCTTTCCCTCATTGGTGTGAAGTAAGTTACAGCTTAAGCCTATATACAGCAAAAAAACACTCTGCGTTGCAGAGTGTTTTTTTCGATGAAGAGGAAATTTCGGCACAAAGGCCGGAATGACATTCCTGTCTACTTCCTACTCGAAGTTTCGCTACGACACGAGCATCATGGAGAACACGAGAACGAACAGGGCCACGGTTTCCACGATACCGAGCACCCCAAGCGACCGGACCAGCTAAATGCACATTAAAAAAATGCCCTTGTTGCTGGTCCTCTCGCCAGCACGACTCGCTTACGCGGAGTCGCTTTCTGGCTCACGGTAGCGAGAGTAACCATTGTATTCGGTTCCATTGTTTTTTGTAGCTGGATTTAGGCGTTCCCCACACTACCGTGTGGGTCGGGCTATATTCTGGGGGCAATCGGCTTCGCTTACGCTTGCCGCTCACCTCCCAGAACCAAGCCTCGCTACGCGAGTCTCGGCCCCAAGGGGTCACTATCTCCCCTAAAGGGGACCATAGCCACTAAGCAGTAAAACTGCAAGTGGCTGGAGGCCTAACGCAGATGCTGCTGGGACAATTTTTCATTCATATTTACAGAGATTCGAGCAACTTCTTGAAAAGTCGCTCGCCAATATGCCGCCCGCTGGAACGCAGGATTTCCACTGCCTCACGGATTTCATCGGCAGAAAGGAACCCTTCTTTGTAGGCAGCACTAAAAATGCCAATCGTTCCCATTATGTTGAAACCGATGGACTTTGCGACATGTCTCGCGCGTATCTCGTCCACGAGCAACAGGTCGGCTTTCAACCTGTCGGTAAGGACTAGCGCCTCGCTCTCGCCAAGGTCAAGCCCACTTGTTCTCCTAAAAAGGGACACTTCTTGTGGGTTGACATCCTAAATCCTGATGAATTCGCATTCCTGGATTTCGGACGCCTCTTCCGCAAAATCAGGGTTGGCAGTCAGTTCGTCGAAAACGCCCTGCGGAATATGGACAGCCCCAAAAAGGCTTTCAGGCGTTCATAAGTCGCCACATCCTCTTCCACCTCGCTCCAGTCCATATCGAAATAGGCGAACCCCTCGTTGGCGTAAAGTTCGATAAGTTGCCACTTCGTGATACCGAGGATTTCTGCAGCACGACCATGCGAAATGGTCTCGTTCTTCACGAACGGATGCAACAACAAGGCCAACTGGACAAGTTCGCCATCTGGCTTCGTAGCAATATACGGTTCCATAGCCACGGGAACCTTAAGCTGCACTGTTGTCATTTCCATAGGGGGCCTCCATCATCAATATATATTTTTTTTACGGGAAAGGCAAGCCTAACTCATGGCACCTTGGCTATTGCAAAAAGTTTTATTTTGAATAAATACTTAATAAGAAATATTATTTCTGCTAAATAATTTCAGCATTTCAACCATGCTGTTAGAATGGTCTTTTGAGTATTAAACCTGGAATAACCGCAACCATCCTAGATTCACCAAAATCCAAGTCAAGGTTCCGCATTCCTCGAAAAATCTCTATTTTAAGCGTCTTTACAATTATCGTTTCAACTTTGGTTCAGCCACATATTTTTCCTTAAAATATCTTTTCCACATATCTATTATGTCCGGCCCCCTTACGCATTTTTCTCCATATCGTCTTTTACATTCGACACGCACCGTAGAATCCCGATTTTTTTCTCAAAATCGCTGATAAACCGAACCCACACTCTAACCTTTATGTATATTATCATAAGAAATGGACAAGAAACTGATCAGATATACCGTTGCATGCGTCAACGAGTTCGCCGCGAACAAGAGCCTCACCGAAAAGCAGGCTTTTGATTATCTATGCAATCACGGAGCGATGGATTTCCTTGTCGAATTCTACGATGTGGAGCATACGCTTTCATTTGAAGACGCCATCAACGACCTAACGCTAGTCAGCCAGCAGAACGGAGGGAAGATACAGTGATTCTCTTCCTCTCAGAAAAAGCGATTGCGCTGTTGAAAAAGAAGGAGTCGGCCCATGTCTAAGCCCAAAATGCTTGCTGAACTCATAACGGGAGACATCATCTCGTATGTGATGGAAGACCAGAAACTCTCTCTCATCGAGGCTATGCGTAGGTTCTACGCTTCTGAAACATTCGCCAAGTTGGTTGACCTGGAAACCGGACTTTACCTTGAAAGTTCTCCCTATGTCTACGACATATTCAAGGCGGAACAGGAAAACGGGAAACTGACTCAACTCGAAGTCTAGCCTAAGCAGGCTCCTTACTCGGCCAGCCTTTTCAACCTATACTCTACCGGGCTCAGGTACCCGAGCGTGCTATCCGACACCTTTTCCGACATTCTTTCCGAAATTGCCCTGGCAGACAATGACGGATTCGCAGAGATTATCTCCAAGATGGCTTAACCTCCCATATCAACAAGTATCTGCACCAAGACCTTATAGTCCAGATACTGGATTCCATCTTTCCCTTGATGGATTTTGTCAGCCAGTTCGCTGTTATAATACATATCCATCGCCTGTTCTAGCGAACAGTTCTTCACCTGCGCAAGATGTGCAATAATGCGCTCTTCCAGGCGTTCCTGATAGACTTTTTCAAGAACATCTTCGTCTACCATTTTACACCTCTTCGCAACCCTTGTATTTCAGGACCGCATCAATAGCCTTTTGCGTGATAAAGGCGATCTGGTCGTAAGTCGGATAAGCCTTTATTTCCTTCAATGCCCGCAACATATCCCAGATACCGGAGTGATACATATCCACAACACGGAAAACCTTGTCATTTGCGACCTTGCCCATAATTACATCGTATTGGGCATATTCCAAGGAACCATCGCGGCATTTGCACACGAAATCAATCCATTCCTCTAAATCATCGGGGAACGTCTTAACGGAGAGTGCGGCAGGGACATCGTCCATGTCATAGACATTCAATATCGGCTTCAGGTTCCCATCCTTTAGAATATCGATTTTCCTGTGCGCCCAACGGACAGCCTGTTCACGCACCGTCGTGACATAGAATCCCTTTCCGAAATCAAGCGGTCGAAAAGAATGCTCAACATCCGGCTTGTCAACAACAACGTTCGAACCATGATAGACGATCATATGGCCACCTTACGGACGTTCAGATATTCTTCAATATCGCTGACGACGAAATCAGTGCTCTGCGTATGCAAAATTTCGTAATTGGGAACAAGGAATTTCTGAATACAGCCTGATTCAGCCAGCTTTCGATACACAAAAGACGGCAAACGATTCCACTTGTTTGCGCAAGCGTGAATCATATACACGACAAATTCAAAAGATTCCTGAACCATGGTCTAATCCTAATTGTTTTTCGCAGTCCAATTATAAAAAAAGGGTGCGGGGCA